>JADJKB010000008.1:0-600000 GCA_016706225.1 Myxococcales bacterium | reverse complement strand
AGCGCGGCTTCTGGGACGCGGTGGAGATCCACGACAAGACCCAGCCGCTCATGGTCACGCACACCGGCGTCTCGGGCGTGTTCGAACACTGGCGGAACCTCGACGATGCGCAGCTCCGCGCCATCGCCGACAGCGGCGGCACGATCGGCGTGATGTACCAGTCGAGCTTCCTGGGTGACCCGCTCCTCGGCGGCCGGGCCGAGAGCGTCGTCCGACACCTCGCCCACATCGTGAAGACGGTGGGCGCCGATCACGCCTCCCTGGGCAGCGACTGGGACGGCGCTATCTGGCCGCCGCGGGACATGCCGACGTGCCTCGAGCTGCCGCGGCTGGTCCAGCGGATGCTCGATGCCGGGATGGACAGCGACACGATCCAGAAGATCTTGGGCCGGAGCTTCCTGCGCACGGTGGAAGCCCTGCGAGGCTGAGACCCAGACGCGTCTCTGCCGCGCGACCCCGAGCTTTGGGCGGCGCGGCAGAGGGGGACGGGAGCTCTTCTTTCTCAGGCGTCCAGGCCGTCGAAGTCGACGTCGTCCGAATCGAGATCGTCACTCGCGTCGTCGTCCTTGTCCTTCGCGCTGAGATCCGCCTTCGTCAGCTGCGGGAGGCGACGTTTGCCGACCGGGCCCTCATCGATGTAGTCGCGCAGCGCCAGCATGTCGCGCAGCGCCTCGAGCTTGGCCAGAGCCTTGACTTCAACTTGACGAATTCTCTCACGGGTCAAATTCATGATTGCTCCGACGTCTTCCAGGGTGGTCCCGCCACGGTCCGCGACGTCGAGGGCGCAGGACTCGTTGAGCTCCCAGACCTCGAGGTCCGGGAAGTTGAGCTTGATGGCGCCGGTGCGCGGCGACACGTCGATGTAGAGGTGGTGTTTGCACGAGACGTAGGGGCACGGACGCGGGCCCTCGGCGCACTCGGCGCGGGTCGAGGGTTTTTCGTAGTCCGACTCCGGGTAGAGCAGTCGCCCAATCTCCAGCTCGCGCTTGGTCATGCGCTTGACGCTGATGGTGCGCGCGCGCACGTCCCGCTTGCGGCGCGACCGCCGCTGTTCCCGGGTGATTTCTTCGCTGTCGGGCTCACAGGCCAGAGCGGTGGCTCCCACCGTCTCGGGTTGAACCGTCGTCTCGTTCGCCGCCGTGTCGGGCGTGCCGCCCTGATTGTTCGAATCCATGCGCCTGCCTCCAGAGATTTCCGTTACCGCTTGCACGCACGATCCCCGTCGCGGCCGGGAGCCCGTCCCGATCACGTGGTTTTCGCTATCCCTTGTTCGAAGCCTGACGATTCGAGCGCTCGCCACGACGAACCCGCCGTCGTGATGATCTCCCTCGCTCGAGTCGCGCTAAGTCAATTCTTGCCCCGAGACCTCTCCAACTGAACCCATCATGAAGCCACGGCTCGCTCGAGCCTCGCTCGCGACGTCAGCCGCGATTCGATGGCCACGAGCCGTGCCAACAAGTCTTTGCTGAGCGTACGGGCCTCGCTCACGTCGCGCGCCACGGCCTTGGCCGTCGCCTCGCCCCGCTTCTTGTCGCCCACCATGTGCTCGAGTTTGTCGAACAGGCCCTCGAGGGTCTGCTCGAGCGCCTGCAGATCGCTGCGCATGAACAGGAACTCACGCTGGATCTGCTCGATGGTGTAGCTCTCCGCCATCATCTGCTTGATGCGCAGGATCTGGCGAACCACGCTCACCGGGTAGATCCCCTGCGAGCCCTGGTGTTTGCCCTTCTTGCCGACCCGGACGCTGCGGGGCAAGAGGCCCAGCTGCACGTACTTGCGGAGCGTCGCCTCCGAGAGCGCCACCCCGTGGGTCGCGAACACGTCGAGGATCTCGGCGGAGCTCAGGCCCGAGGCGCGGTCTCGCTCGAGTCGCTGAAGTGTGGCGTCGTCGATTCCCGGCATCGTCTGTGTCGTCCTCGCCGCAGCGCGGCACCCTCTGACGCGAGCGAATATATTCTATTGAGTGGATCGCCCAAAACGCTTTCCACCTTTTTTTTTGCAGCCGAACCGGGACAGCTCCATGGACGCTCAACCCGCGTTGAGGTGAGACATTATTTGTCCTGCCTGAAGAGTTGTCCATCGGGTTGATTTGCTGTCCATGCACACATGGAACTACATCGTTAACCGTGGGTGAGCGCCTGCGCACTGGACGATTGGGCGCGCACACGTGTGCAGGTGAGTGTCCATTCCCCACTCCATCACACATGGACTCAGATGGAACTACCTGTCGCAGGTTCAAAGAGACGCTCTCGCCGCGGCTTGGCGCGGGACGAATTCGCGCACGCGGGGTGAGTCTGACTCACGCGGTGCGAGCGGAGGGGTGTTGCTCGAGCGCTCGAGATCGAGTGGAGTGCGCGTTGCAGCGAGCAGCGCTCAGCGATGCGGCGGGGTCGGGGCGAGCGGTGTCGTATTGCGCAGCGCGAAGGGAGCGCGATACGGGTCGGCGCGCGGCGCGCTGTCGTTGATGCGTCGTGCGGAGGAGCAGGCGCGGGCGAGAGCGAGAGCGAGGGCGCGGGCGAAGGCGCGGGCGAAGGCGCGGGCGAAGGCGCGGGCGAGAGCGAGGGCGCGGGCGAAAGCGAGGGCGGGCGCGGGTGAGAGCGAGGGGGTGGGAGAAAGCCAGGGCGAGAGCCATGACGCGAGGGTACGAGTGCATGCCTGGACGCTCGGGCGTGCGCCGGAGCAAGCGCGGAGGCGGCGCGCGGCGCGCTAGCGCAGGCGCATGATCGGTGTCGCGCGTGAGCGGCGCGGCGCGCGGGCGCATGCCTGCGGCTGTCGCCGAAACGCGGCGCACACCGAGCGCGCCCAACGGCTCGCCTGATTCGCGCCCGAGGCCGCGCGCCCGCGCGGACGGAGCCTCGTGATTTCGTTGCCTTCCTTCCGCAGTCCCCGGCTTTGCTTTTGCGCATCGGCGAGTCATGCCTAGTCTCGCGCCATGACCGAGCGGGCTCACCGCGACGTCCTGGCACGCGGAGTCCGTTTGCGTGTTGCCGAGGACGGAACCGGGGCCCCCGTGCTCTACCTGCACGGCCTGTACTTGGATCACTCGACCTGGAGGCCCCTCATCCGTGCCCTCGGCCCGGACTTCCACCACGTCATGCCCGATCTGCCGGGCTTCGGTGACAGCGAGAAACCTCCGGCGAGCCGTTTCGCCTACGACATTGGAGCGTTCACCGACGCCATCGTGGACCTGTACGCGGGGCTCGCGCTCCGGCGCTCCATCGTGGTGGGTCACGGTCTCGGCGGCGCCGTGGCGATCGCGCTGGCGGCCCGTCACCCTGAGCTGACCAGCAAGCTCGTGCTGCTCGACGCGGCCTGGCACCAGCCGGAGCCCAGCTGGCCCACGCGTGTCGCTGCAGTCCCGCTGCTGGGCGGCATCGTCGTCAAGCAGCTGCTCGGGCGGGTCGCGTTCCGGACCTTCTTCCGCCGCTCGCTGCTCGCACCGAACGCCGATCTGGAGACTGCGCGCATCGATCACTACTACGATCTGTTCAACACCCCGGCCGCCCGCGGCAGCGCCCTGGCGACGCTGCGTCGCACGGCGGACACTCGCGCGATCAGTGCCCTGACACCCCGGGTCGAGACGCCGACGCTGGTGGTCTGGGGTCGCCACGACCGGATCTGCCCCGCGGCCTTCGGCCAGCGGCTTTCGCGAGAAATCCGCGGCGCCCGCCTGGAGCTCGTGGACGCGGGCCACTGCCCGCAGGAAGAGCGGCCAGAGCAGGTCGGCGCGGTGATTCGCCGCTTCCTGACCGACGAGCGCTGAGCGGCTTTCTGCGCGACGGAAAATGAGGGTAATGATCGGGCGTCCGCCCTGACCATGTTCGACCCGCGCGCCTTCCGTCGTTTCCAGAAGAACCGTGGCGCGGTCATCGGCACGATCTTGGTCGTCTTCCTGGTGCTGTTCGCCGTGGTTGGACCGGTGCTCGCCGGACACGACCCCAACCTCAGCGACTTCGGCAGAGGACGCGACTCGGGCGGCGCGCTCCTGGGGGTCAGCGCCGGCCACTGGCTCGGCGTCGACCCCTTGTTTCGGGACTCCTTCAGCCGCCTCGCCCACGGCGCGCGGATCTCACTCTTGGTGGCCTTCTTCGCGACCACGATCAGCATCGTGGTCGGTGCGCTCGTTGGGCTGGTGAGTGGGTACGCCGAGGGCACCCGCGCGGCGGGCCTCGACACCGCGCTGATGCGGCTGGTCGACGTGGGACTGAGCTTCCCCTACCTGCTCTTGGTGATGGCGATCGGCGCCGCGGTCGGTGACACCACCATCGTCACCATCCTGATGGTGCTCGGCCTGACGAGCTGGTTTGGCACCGCGCGCATCATCCGCAGCAAGACCATTCAGGTCCGACACCTCGATTTCATCGTGGCCTCCCGCGCCCTCGGCCAATCGACCCCGGCGATCCTGGCACGCCACATCTTGCCCAACGTCGCGGGCCCCCTGATCGTGATCGCGTCGGCCTCCGTGGCCCAGATGATCATCGCCGAGAGTGTGCTGTCGTATCTGCAGGTCGGCCTGCCACCTCCAACGGCCACGTGGGGGCGCATGCTGCTCGAGGGTCAGCGTTATTACACCGTCGCACCGCGCTTGGTGCTGGCCCCCGGGATCATGATCTTCCTGGCCGTGCTCGGCTTCAACTTGATGGGAGAGGGGCTGCGAGACGCGCTCGACCCACATGAAGACTGAGTCGAGGAGCGGCGACCGCCGGGGCGGGGCGAAGGGCCTCGCCAGCGGCATTGTTTGTGTGCTCGCGCTCGGCTGCAGCACGGGCGTGGCTGCCCCGATCGGCGAAGATCGCGACGTGCCTCCCACGCGCGGCGGCGTGCTGCGGACTGCGTTCTTCACCGACGTGCGCGGCCTCGACGCCGCGACCGCGTTCGACACCGCCGCCAGCGCCATCGAGTCACTGATTTACGACGGCCTGGTCAGTTACGACAAGGAGGGAAAAATCGTCCCGGTCTTGGCCGAGCGCATCGACAAATCCCCCGATGGTAAGCGCTACGTCTTTCCGCTGCGCCGCGGCGTCACGTTTCACGACGGCACCGAGCTCACGGCGTCCGACGTGAAGCGCAGCATCGAACGCGCGCTACACGTGAAGACTCCCTGCCCCGTGCCGTCCTATTACGAACGCATCGTCGGGTTCAGCGACTACCACGACGGCAAGACCGACGCCTTGGCCGGCGTCGTCGTCGAGGGGGACTATCAGATCGCCATCTTGCTCAGCGAGCCGGACGCGACGTTCTTGCACATCATGGCCCTGCCGATCGTGGCGCCGGTCTGCAAGAGCGCGGGCAAGGTCTGGGATCGGAGCTTCGCTGGCAGCCCCTGCGGCGCCGGACCGTTCAAGGTCACGCGCTACGAAAACGGCCAGATCATCCGCATGGTCCGCCACCAGGGCTACTGGCAGAAGGGCCGCCCGTATCTCGATGGCATCGACTGGTTCTTGTCGATGCAGAGCTTCACTCAGCGCTTCAAGTTCGAGCAGGGGGATCTGGACTACATCCGCGAGCTGAGCGAGGCCGACAGCCTGCTCTACCGCACCAGCCCGGCCTGGAAGGGCCGCGGTGAGTGGGAGCCGTCGCTGACCACGGGCGGCACCTTCATGAACACCGAGATGGCGCCGTTCGACAATCGCCACGTGCGCCGCGCGGTGAGCTACGCGATCGATCGTGAACAGGTCGCCAGCGTGCGACCGGGCCACGTACAGGCGCACGCAAAGATGGTCCCCAACGTGCTCATCCCCGCGTCCGCGGACTACCCCCAGCAGCACTACGACTACGCTCTGGCCCTGGAAGAGATGCGACTGGCGGGCTTCGCGTATGACCCGAAGACCGGCCAGGGGGGTTATCCACACGAGATCCCCTACCTCGCGATCTTGGATTCTTACGCGCAGACCGCGGCCGAGGTCTATCAGCAGCAGCTCGCGCGCATCGGACTCCGCATCAAGATCCAGGTTGTTGGCTGGCCGACCTTCCTGGCGAAGACCGGCCGCCGCAAGACGGCGCCCATGGGTTTCTCCGGCTGGCACGCGGACTTCCCCGACCCCTCCACCTTCTTCGAGCCGATCTTGGCGAGCAAGAGCATTCAGGACGAAGAGAGCCAGAACGCAGCCTTCTTCTCCGACAAGGGCTTCGACGACTTGCTCGATCGCGCGCGGCGTTCGACCGACGACGGCGAGCGCAAGGAGCTCTATCGTCAGGCTGAGGCCGTCGTAGCGCGAGAGGCGCCCTGGGCCACGACCTACACCTACAGCTACTTCGAGATCTGGCAGCCGTACGTGAAGGGGTATCGACCGCACCCGGTGCTCAGCCAGTACCTGCGTGACGCCTGGCTGGACGACGGAGGACGGAAGAGTGTGGCGCTCTCGGAGCGCTGCTCCGGCCGCCGCGGGGTATTCGATCGCCTCCGGTGTCTGGGGCGTGACCAGGCCAGGACCACGCTGGCCCTCGCCGGAGGCGGTCGCTGATGCTCGCCTACCTCGCGCGCCGCATGTTGTGGTCGGCCTTCACGATCTGGGCGGTCGTGACCGCCACCTTCTTCATCTACAACGTGTTGCCCGAGGATCCCGCGCGCGTCATCGCCGGACCCCAGGCCCGCCCCGCCGACGTGGCGCGCATCCGCACGCAGCTCGGGCTGGATCGGCCAGTCCACATTCGTTACGCCCGCTACATGACGGGGCTCGTGAGCTTCGGAAAGCCACCCGCGGACCTCAAGAACGACAGTGCTTGGCGGCTCGGACCGTTGGGCATCGATCTGGGAGTCAGCTACCTGAAGCGCAAGCCCGTCACCACGTTGCTCGCCAAAGCGCTGCCCCCTACCCTGCTCGTGGGTTTCCTCGCGCTCGTGATCGAGGTGACCCTCGGGGCTGCGGCGGGCGTGCTCGCGGCCATGCGGCGCCATGGCATCCTGGATTTCGGCACTGTCACACTCACGCTCGTGGGCATCAGCGCGCCGACCTTCTTGACCGGACTCTTGCTGCAACATTTCTTCGCGCGCGAGCTGCGGCTGTTCCCGCTGGACGGTTACGGTCAGACCACGGCCGAGCAGCTTCACGCTGCCTTTTTGCCTGCCCTCACCCTCGGCCTGTATGGCGCGGCGTACTACACACGACTGGTGCGCGACGAGATGATCACGTTGCTCAAAGAGGACTACATCCGCACCGCTCGCGCCAAGGGGCAGCGGGAGTGGGTGGTGGTCGTGCGGCACGCGCTGCGCAACGCGATGATGCCGCTGGTGACCGTGATCGGGCTCAGCATGGGCTCGCTCGTCGGGGGCGCCATCGTGACCGAGAAGATCTTCCGCTGGCCCGGCATCGGCGCGCTCAGCGTGGACGCGATCGTCGAGCGGGATGGGCCTGTGATCATGGGCGTCGTGATCCTGTTCTCCACGGTGGTGGTGCTGGCGAACTTCCTCGTGGATTTGTCCTACGCCGTGCTCGATCCCCGGGTGCGGAGGCGCTGATGCCCCCGGGGCGATTGCGGCCCCGCGGGAAGGTTCCCTGAAAATTTGTCGCGTGGGGCCCCACCCCGCATGCTCGGGCCGACGTGCACAAACTCGCCCTGCTCGCGCTCTCGGTGGCCGTCGGCTGCGCTGCTCTGCCGCCTGCCCCGGCCGGCCCCACGGCACGCGGGCCTGCTCGGGCGCGTCCGTCTGCGCAGGAGCCGCCCCTGCTGCCCGGCACCCGCACGGTCTCGACGGAGGCCCCTGAGCTCACGCGCCGTGAGCCGCCAGCCGAGCCCGTGCGACCCGCGGCGGCGGCGGCGCGTCAGTTCACGCTTCCCCTGGCCCCGCGCGCCGAGACGCGCGCGGTCGTGTTGCTCTATCACTCCTTCAATCGGGGCAACGTTCCGCTCAGCGTCCGGACGCGCGACTTCGATGCCCAGCTCACCTGGCTCGAGCAGCACGAAGTCGAGATCGTCACTACGACTGAGCTCCTGGACTTCCTCGACGGCCGGATCGCGCTGCCCGCGCGGGTCGCGCTGATCACGATCGACGACGGGTTCTCGAGTGTCTACACGCAGGCGTGGCCGGTGCTCGCGAGGCACAAGGCTCGCTTCACGCTCGGACTCCCGACGGGCATGCTGGAGTCTCCGAAGAACGCCCCCGTCATGAACTGGGCGCAAGTGCGCGAGCTGCTCGATTCGGGGCTGTGCGAGATTGCCAGCCACGGTCACATGCACCGACGCCTGGCGGGCATGTCTGGTCGCTTGCTGAAGGAGGAGCTCGAGCTGAGTCGCCAGCTGATCGAGGAGCGGCTGGGTGTAACGCCGGTGGCCTACTTCTATCCGCTTGGCGCGTATGACCGGTCGAGTGCGAAGGCGGTCCAGCAAGCGGGTTATCGGGCCGCGTTCCGCGCTACGGGAGCGCCCATTGCCGCCAGCGCCGGCCCGATGTTCTGGCTGCCACGGGTCAGCATCTTCCACGGCGAGTCCGCGGGCATGCTCTGGAACTACTACGGAGCGCGTTTCCTGGCGCAGGTCAGCTACGACGCACGCCGTGATCCGGCGCGCGGGCGAGACTGAACCGAGCGGCCTCGGCAGCGGGCGCGCTCAGTTGGGAGGGAACGACGCGGTTGGGGGCTTGCCGGTGGTCGTCGGCGGTGGTGTTGGTGGTGTCGGTGGTGTCGGCAGCGGAGGTTTGGGCGCGACCGCGACGGGCTTCGGTGGCGCTGCCGGCTTCGGTGGCGCAACCGGCTTGGGCGGTGCAACGGGTGGCGTGGGCGGCTCCGGCTTCACAGCCTCGGGCTTTGGCGGCTCTGGCGGTGGCGCGAGCTGGGGCTCAGGCTCGACCGAAGCCGTTGGAGCCGGCGGCTCTGCCGTCAACTCGGCGGTCGGCGTTGGCGCGGGCGGTGGCTCCGGCTTCGGCTCGAGCACACGCGCGGGAGTCGATGCAGGCGGCGCGCCGACGGCGCTGGGGGTGGGCGCCGGCTCCAGCTCGGTGTTCTGAGAGCTGCGGTAGATGGCGAACACCGCGACGGCCAGACCGACGCCGGTGATCATCGCGACGTAGCGCACGAACTTGGCGCGCCGGGCCTCTTGCTCGGGTGTCACCGAGAGTCGTGGGCGGGCTTCCACCTCCATCTCCGCGTGATCCTGCTGGGGCCCGTGGGCGGGCCCGCCTTCGTAGCGTCCAGCGTCGCCCTCGGCGAAGAACGTGAGGTGACCGTGCCAGGAGTCCTCCGCGCCTTTGCCCTTGCCGCCCGGCTTCGCCGGACCGCCGGCCTTGCCCGCAGCTGCGTCGGCCTTGTCGCTGCTCGCGGCCTTGTCGCTGCTCGCGGCGTTGTCGCTGCTCGCGGCCTTGTCGCTGCTCGCGGCCTTGTCGCTGCTCGCGGCCTTGTCGCTGCTCGCGGCCTTGTCGTTGCTCGCGGCCTTGTCGCTGCTCGCGGCCTTGTCGCTGCTCGCGGCCTTGTCGTTGCTCGCGGCCTTGTCACCTGTAGCCTTGGAGGCTGCCTCCGCCGGTGCGCCTTTCTCGGCTGTCGTAGCTTTGGCGATGGCCGCGCTGGCTTCGGCCTCCGCGCTCGGCAACGTGGCACTGCTGCGCGCTTGAGCCGCTGGCGTCGCACGCACCGTCTCGGCCGGTGCGTCCAATTTCCTATTCTTCTTCTTGGCGGCAGAGCGTTTCTTGCCCACGTCATCCTCCTGAGCCGATTCCCCCGAAGTTTCGTCCGATTCCGCGTCCGGGAGCGCCGCCCACTCGTCCTGTCGTTTCGCCGGAAACGGAATCACCTTCGCGGGCACAATGGGAGAAGCGGCCCGCGCTTCCGGCGTCTCGCGCATCGTAGTCGCAGGGCCAGAGGATGCCAGCGCGCTCGCCGCGATGGCCACCGCAGCGCGTGCTTCCGGCGTATCCGGCAGGGTCGTCTTCGGCGCCGGCTCGGGGCCGAGCCCCATCTGGGTGCTCGACAAGGACGCCGGCGGTCCCGACCGGGTGTCCGGCGAGCGGGAGATCGGCACCTCCACCGGGGGCACCACCATGCGCATGGGCCCCGATTCGCGCTGCGCCGCGGCGCGGTCTGGCGGATCGACGCCCGGGATCGTGCGCGGACCAACGCTCGGCGCTTCGCGCGGGAGAGTCTCCGACGTCGATGGCAGAGAGGGTGCGAACGGCGCGGGCGCGGCGATTGGAACCTTGGGCTCGCTCCCTGGCACTTCGCCGAGCACGAGCTCTCCAGCCGTGCGCGACACCGGCAGGGAGTCCCCTTCGGCGCTTGGCACGACGTCATCGATGCCTTCGTCCAAGCCGGGCTCGGCCGCGACCAGCAAACCTTCGAAGAACAGCTTGCTCACGGTGGACAGCGTCGAGAGATCCTCGAACGGCGAGTCGTCCACCACTTCGGTGAGCGTCCGTCGTCCGTCGAACAGACGCAGAATTCCGTTCAGCTCGTCCGGGATCTCGGACAGCCGGTCGAGGAGTTGATCCTGATCGATCTCGAAGACGGTCGTGAGCGGCGGGAGTTGTTCGAGCAAACGCCCCCACTCATCCACTCGCCGCATGCCCTCCATCAGCAGACCCTGTGTCGTCGTGGGAACGACATCGTCGTTGGAGATGGGCTTGAACTCGACCTCGAAGCTCCCCGAACCCCAGATCAAGGCGCGGTACACCGCCTCTTCGCCGCGCAGCCGACCGAGCCGAGCGTCGACGACCTTGCCGTCCCTGAAATAGATCAGCGCCTCGAGCCGCCCGGACGTTATGCGAGCCTCGCCGCTCTTCCGGCTGACCTCGAAGGTCTGGATGATGTCGACGACCCCCATGTCGGCCAGGGAGCCACTGAGCCGTGTGCGCGCCCCGGCTGCCGTGCTCGTCGCCATGCGCTCCTGCGTGCGACGTGCCAGGAGCAGGTTCACCCGCGCCGTCAGCTCGCGGACGAAGATGGGCTTGGTCAGGTAGTCCTCGACCCCGAGCTCTAATCCGCGGATCTTGTCTTCGATGGATTTCTGACTCGTCAGGAACACCACCGGGATCGCGCTCAGATCGGGATTCTGTTTCAGCCGCCGAACCAACTCGTAGCCATCCAGCGTCGGCAGGCGGGTGTCGGTGAGAATCAGGTCGGGCGTCGAGTACTCGATCTTCGCAAGCGCATCTGCACCATCGGAAGCCGTGGTCACGCTGTAACCCGACTTCTTCAGGCTGACTTCGAGCACGCGCACGCTGCGCGGGTCGGCATCGACCAGGAGGAGTTGCCGCTTCGCCAAATTGCTAGCTCCGCCCTCGTTTCGAGCGCACTCCCGCTTATAGCGAGCCAGGGCGGCCCGCGCCAGGCGGGACGACGCGCCTGCCCGCCGCCGGGCCGGTCAGCGTCCCCAGGGATCGATGATTTCCCCTGCGCCCGCCTTCGGAGTCCGCTTCAACGGGGGCGCCGACGACGCCTTTTGCGCCCCGATGACCGGACGTTTCGGCGCCGTGTCCGCGCTCGCCGGCGCCGGCTCGGCCGCGGCGGCCGCCGAATCCGGCGGGTTGGCCGGCGCGGATGGCGCGGTCGAGGCGGCGGGGCTTGCACCCGAGCTCACCTCTCGCTCCTGCTCCCGCGCGGTACCGGAGGGCACCTGAGCGACCGCAGACGAGGGGCCGGGATCGGAGGGGCGCACCGCGAGGAACCCCGCGACTGCCAAACCAACGACCACCAGCACCCCGGCCGCCACCCAGGGCAACGGAAACCCGCGCCGCACCCGGGGCCGCTCGAGCGACATCGACAGCTCGCCGGATTCCTCCAGCCGTCGTCGCGAGCTGGGTTCGGGCGGCACACTCAGCTGTGCGCTCACGCGGTCGAGATCCGCGAGCAGATCACCCATGGTCGCGTAGCGCTCCGCGGGCTTCTTTGCCAAGCAGCGCAGCACCACGTCCTCCACGCCGCCAAGAGGCACGCCGACGATGGCACTGGGTGAAGGCGGCTCCATGTACATGTGCATCGCCAACACGCCGGTGAACGTCTCTGCTTCGAAGGGCACGCGGCCCGTGAGCATCTCGAACAGCATCACTCCGAGCGCGTAGATGTCCACCCGGTGATCGCTCGGCTCACCGGCGGCCTGCTCCGGGCTCATGTAGTGCGGCGTGCCGAACACCATGCCCGCGCGTGTCAGGCGGCTGGTCCCCGCGATCTTCGCCAGACCGAAGTCGAGCACCTTCACGACATCGTGATGTCCGACTCGGCGGACGTTGACGTTGTCGGGTTTCAGATCCCGATGCACCACGCCTGCGGTGTGGGCAGCAGCGAGCGCCTCCGCGACATGAATGGCGACGGCCACGGCCCGCGACTGCGGCAGCCGCACGAGCTCGCGGATCAGCAGGCTGAGGGCATCCCCTTCCAAGAGCTCCATCACGAAATACGGCTGCCCGGTGGGGAGTGTCCCGAAGTCGGTGATCTGCACCACGTTCGGGTGCTCGACGGCCGCGGCGGCCTTGGCCTCCAGGATGAAGCGAGCGGGGAGGTCAGCGTCTTTGGACAGATCACTCCGCAGCGCCTTCATCGCGAGGGGCCGCTCGAGCGCCTTGTGCTTGACTCGATAGACGGTGCCCATACCGCCCTCACCGAGGACCGCCTGCACCTCGTAGCGCTGATCGACCACCGTGCCGATCAGCGGGTCGTTGCTCCGATCCCAGCGTGAATCCTCCAGCAGCTCGCCATCGAACGGGCAGAACTGGGCTTCGGAGCCGGAGAACTGCTGCCCGCAGCTGCGGCAGATCCGCCCGCGCACGGACGCCGGCTCGGCGTCGGGCGGGGATCCCCCGCCCGCGCCGCTCCCGAAAAGCACGGTCGACGCGATCGGCACGCTGTCATCGAGCGTACCGCGAATCTGCCGTTGAGTCTGCCGGAGATCAGCCGCCAGCGATGTTGGTGCCGCACTCGGCGCAGAATTTCGCGTTCGCCGCGTTGGCTGCGCCGCACTTGACGCAGGTCGGGCCAGCGGCGGCGGCGGGCGGAGCCCCCGCAACGGGTGGAGCCCCCGCAACGGGCGGTGGCCCGTAACCCGCGGGCGGCGGGCCGTAGCCCGGAGGCGGCGCGCCCTGCGGAGGATAACCCGGAGGCGGGCCATAGCCCGGAGGAGCACCCTGGGGCGGGTAACCCTGCTGGGGCGGATAACCCTGCTGGGGCGGATAACCCTGCTGGGGCGGATAACCCTGCTGGGGTGGATAACCCTGCTGGGGCGGATATCCGGGCTGCGGCATGCGCTGGGCGTACATCATGCCCGCGCCAAGCCCCATGCCGGCCTGCATGCCGGCCATGGCCCCTGCCCCGCCGGCCCCTTCGCCGCCCTGCGCCATGCCCTGACCCAAGCCCATCATGGCTTCGGCGCCGGCGTATTGCTGGTAGCGACCCATGTCGAGCTGGTTCACGTAGCGCGCGCGGTTCGCGAAATCTTGATCGAGCTCGTACTGACGCTGCTGAGCCTGCGCTTCGGCTTGGCTCACACCGATCTTGGCTTTGCGAGCGTCGATCTTGGCTTGAACGATCTGGTCCTGGAACTCGTCGATGCGCGCCTGATCTTCCTCGGAGAGGTTGATGTTCAGCTTGGCAATCTCGAGCACTTGCACGCCGATCTTCACCAGATCGGGGCAGTCCTGAACGATGGCACGCGCGACGTCGGGCCCTGCGGTGCCCAGATCCATCATGGTCATGTCGCCGGCCTTGATCAGCCGCGTGAGCGTCGTCTTCAGCCCCATCATCAGCTGATCACGCACCCACTGCATCGCGCGATCGGGGTCGGCAGTGCCGGTCTGACCGATGAACTCCAGCACGAACTTCACCGGATCGGCGACCTTGTACGAATACGTGCCGAAGGCGCGCGGGTTCACGCGGATGTCGAGCTCGGGATCACGCATCGAACCGATGGGTCCACCGAAGCCCTGATTGAAGAGCGCCTTCGAGGTGACGAAGAACACCTCGGCGATGAAGACGTCGCCGCCGGTGAACTTGTTGATGATGTTGTTCAGGAACGGAATGTTCTGGGTCTGCAGGGTGTGGCGCCCAGGTCCGAGCCCACCCACGTACTGACCGTCCTTGAAGAACAGACACACTTCGTCGGAGTCGACGGTGAGCTGGCTCCAGAACGGGATGTTCTGATCCGGGTGTTTGTAGACAACCAGCTCTTTTTTATCGTCGGGGCGAGCGATCATCATCTCGCGCACGCCGCCTTTGACGAAGTCCATGATTCCCATGTGAGCTCCTCTCGGTCGCCAACGCCGGATAAACTTCCGCGTTGGTGCGACCGGCGGAACATAGCCATGGCGTCGGC
Organism: Myxococcales bacterium; assembly: GCA_016706225.1. Lineage (NCBI taxonomy): Bacteria > Pseudomonadati > Myxococcota > Myxococcia > Myxococcales > Myxococcales bacterium. The sequence continues at coordinate 585,771 of JADJKB010000008.1, read as the reverse complement.
GGCCGGCAACGCCCCCCCTGCAATCGCCGTGCGGCTTGGTGACCGGGGCCCCCGGCGTTAGGCTCCGGAGCCTCGACATGCTTGGCCTCGACCTGACCGCACTCCCGGGCCCCGCCCAGAAGATCCTCGGCGGCACCGCCCCCGCGGCCGCCCAGATGATGGCCGCCCGGGGCATCATCCCCGGCCTCAAGCCCGGCGACGTCGTGACCGTGCTCGCGGCACTGACGACCTCGGCCGACGCCAAGGTCGCGGAAACCGCTCACGAGACGCTGCGGAAGCTGCCCGACGCCATGCTGCAAGGCGCGCTCGGAGCGGACCTGCAGCCGCCCGTGCTCGAACACCTGGCGGATGCCTACGCCTCGAACGCCGAGGTGGTCGAGCGCCTCTTGCGCATGCCACAGCTCGGCGGCGCCGCTCTCGAGATCTTGGCCGACCGCGCCGACGAACGCATCGGCGAGCTGATCGCCACCAACGAAGAGAAGCTGCTGGCGTTCCCGAACGTGATCGAGCGCTTGTACATGAACAAGCGCGTCCGCATGTCGACCGCCGACCGCTTGCTCGAGCTCGCCGTGCGCAACGGCTTGGAGCTGAACCTCGCGGCCTTCAAGGAAGCCGCCGCCGCCATCGCCAACGAGCTGATCGCCGAGCCCAGCGGCGAGGCGAGCCCGGATGACCTGCTCTTCGCCGACACCGACAACCTGGCGAAGGCCCACGACATCGAGAGCGACGACGACGACACTCACTCCGTCGACGACGAAGGCGAGGAGCAGCTGAAGGACAAGTTCCTGCCGCTGTACGCGCAGATCGCCATGATGACGGCGTCACAGAAGATCCGTCGCGCCCAGGTCGGGACCGCGGCGGAGCGTCTGCTCCTGGTCCGCGACACCAACCGACTCGTGTCCGTCGCGGCGGTCAAGAGCCCCGCCATGCGCGAGAGCGAAGCCGTCCTGATCAGCGCGAGCCGCAACGTCGGCGAGGAAGTCCTGCGGGAAATCGCCAAGAACCGCGAGTTCACCCGGAACTATCAGGTGAAGCTGAACCTGACCCGCAACCCGCGCTGCCCGTTCTCCTTCTCCGCGCGCATCATCCCGCTCCTGCGCGACAACGATCTGCGCGACCTGGCCAAGAGCAAGAACATCCCCGGCGCAGTGCAGCAGGCCGCGCGGCAGCAGATCGAGCGCAAGAAGGGCGGCAAGTAGCGCCGCCGCTCAGGCGTGGTGTCGATGTTTGGCACGCGTGCGCGGCAGCGCGGCGGCCACCACACTCCCGCTGGTCACACCCTTGGTGTTGGTCAGGCGATCCGACAGCTCCTTCAGCGCGCGTGCCGGGCCGCGCGCCGCGATCACCTCCAGGCAGTGGTCGTGGTCGAGGTGCACGTGCAGCGCCGACACGATGTGCTCGCCGTAGTCGTGCTGGATCTCGGTGAGCCGCTCGGTGAGCTCGCGAACGTGGTGATCGTAGATCAGCGTGATGGTCGCTACCGCCGGTTTGCCGGAGCGCCAGGCCGCCTGGTCGAGCTCACGACGCACCAGATCGCGCAGCGCCTCGGAGCGGTTGGCGTAACCCTTCTCCGCAACGACAGCGTCGAACTCCTCGAGCAGCTCTTGCTCCATCGCGACCCCGAAACGCACGAGCTTTGACATGCGGTCAGAGACCAGATGCGGGGCGGAACGTCAAGCCGCGCGCGCGGCGCTCTTTCGTTCAGTCGCCACCGCCGGTGACGACGCGCCCCGAGCCCTTCTTCTTGGCGCGAATGGCCATCTTCTGCGCGCGAATGTCCTCCGCGAGCTTGACCTTCGCGGGGTCGACCACGAACGGCGAGACCCGCTCGGTCTTCTCGAATTTCTCGCGATACTTGATGGCTTCGAACTTGGTCTTGAAGGGGCCGATGCGCACCCGGTGCCACAGCCCACGGTCGGCGACGTACGCCGCCTGCCGGTAGGCCCGGTGACCCCGCTTCTGCAGATCCAACGCGAAGGCATCGGCCTCGCCAGCGATGCGGAAGCTCGCCACCTGGATCTGGTACCCGCCCTCGGCGCCGGGCGGAGCTGCGGTCGCCGAGTTGTCGACGTTGCTCGCGCTAGCCGCGAACTGGGTCAGCTGATCTTTGGGCTGCGCGGTGACGTTGGTCCGCGAGAGCAGTGAGCCTGCCGGCAGCGGCACGACGGGCAGCCGGTCCGAGGCCGGCGGCGGCGCAGTGGGCGCCCCGGGCGGCAGGACGAGCTCCTCCGATTGCCGGAGCAGGTTTCCGCGCTCGTCCTTGACCGCAGCCAGGGCCGTCGTGGCGTTGCCCTGATCACTGAGGATGTCCGGGAAGGTCACCTGAGTTCCGTCGAGCTTGTCGGCGGGCACACTGGCCGACGACTTGGCCTGCGCCACCAGCGACGAGAGCGGGTCGTCGCCCGACGTGGCCGGCGGCCCGGTGCGCTTCGCCGCCATCACGCCCGCCATCACGATGGCTGCGCCGCCGATCGAAGACAGCAACATCACTGCGAGGCGCGACGAGCGTCGTTTCGGATCTTCCTCCTGGATCTGCTCGAGGTTCCGCACGTTCACCGACTCCATGGTCATCGTTCCTCCGGGACCCTCGGAGACGTACGGGAGCGGAGCTGAAAGTGCCCAATTTTCTGCGCTATTTCCGGGGCATGCGGGTCCACCTGCGCCCTCGTTGGCCGCCATCTTGCGGGGACACGCCGCGTCAGTCGCCGAGCAGGCCGGCGGCTTTCCAGCGGGTTTCTTCGGCTTCACGGGCCTCATTGCTATCGGCGACGATGCCGCCGCCGGCGAAGTAGTGCCCCTCGCCGTTCACGACGCTGAGGGTACGGATCGCCATCGACAGCGTCAGCGTGCCGTCGTGCCTCAGCGCGCCGAGCGCGCCCGTGTAGAGACCGCGACGGTCGGCCTCGAGCTCGGCGATCACCTCCATGGCACGGATCTTCGGGGCGCCCGTGACGGAGCCGCTCGGCAACATGGCTGCGAGCAGCTCCCCGCGCGTCGTGCCGGGGCGGAGCCATGCGCTCAGGCGCGCGACCCGATGGTGGACACTTCGATGAGTGACGACGGTGCCCGCGTCGATCACCCGGACACTGCCGATGCGCGCGATGCGCCCGAGGTCGTTGCGTTCGACGTCGACCACCATCGCGAGCTCCGCGAGCTCCTTTGGATCCTGGGCAAGCGCCTCGGCCAGCGCACGGTCCGCCCGCGCGTCCGAACCACGCGGCCGCGTGCCCTTGATGGGCCAGGTCTCGACCCGGCCGTCCGGGTGGGTCTGGAGGAAGAGCTCGGGCGATTGGCTGACCACGCCGAGGCCATCCCAGGCGAAAGCGGCGGCGAAGGGCGCACGCGCTCGCTGTCCCAGTCGCTCCAGCAACGCGACCACGTGCCCCTGCGTCGCGAAGCGGAATCTGCGCGCGATGTTGACGACATACACGTCACCTCTCGCGATGTGCTGGAGCGCGGCGCGGACTCGATCACAGTGCACCGAGTCGGGCTCCGCGGGACCGAGCTCGGCCAGCTGCGTCGCCGGCAGCTCGGGTGCGGCGCCGGTCAGCTCCCGGGCGAGTCGCTCGACCCGCGCGCGATCCTCACCGATCACGCGCACGCGATCCCCCACCTCGATCACCTCCGAATGACGCTGCCAGCGCGGCGCGCTCAGGTGGGGCGGGGGCCGAAGCTCGCGCGGACTACGACGCTCGAGGTTGCGGCAGGCTTCGTAGGGCAAGAGACCGAACCAGCGAGGGGCCCGCGACAGATCTAGCGCGCTCGGCCGGACCGGGAGGGCCGGCTCCGGATCGAACGAGCTCGAGGTCGCGACCGGCTCCACGGCGACGTACGAGCGTTCCCCCGGCGGACCGAGCAAGAGCGACAGGCCCGGTCTTTGTGCGAGCCGCCGGGCAATGGCCAGCGGGTCCGGCAAGATGGGGACGACCACGGCGACCAGCACACAGCGGGTTCTACAACCATTTGCCGAGCCCCGGTCCGCGATTCGAGGTAGGTGTCCGCCGTGCTGCGCCTCACTCCCCTGTTCGCCCTGCTGGCGCTCGGCTGCAGCGAAGAGCTGATCGAAGCCGGGCGGATGCGGCTCGTGAGCGGGCACGAGCCCGATCCCTTCTCGGTCAGCCCGGTGCCAACCCGCACCCTGGTGGAAAAAGAGAAGTCGAGCGGCACGGTCATCGAGCTCGACGCGCGAGACGGGGCCGTCCAGTCGTTTTCGATGGGACTCGGGGAGGCGGGCCGCTTCACGGTCCGCGGGGTCGACGAGGCCGACCTGACCCGTGTGGTTGGCCACTCACTCTTGATCGATCCCAGCGGTTTCGCCGGTGGCACGCTGCCCCTCTTCGTCGCGCGCGCGGGGGAGTTCGGCCGACCGCCGGGTGAGCTCCCGCTCGATCTCGGCCCCGCACCGGTCGCTACCGTCGTCGCCTCTCGTTACTTGCTCTCGGCCACGGGCAGCGCGGCGGGGCTCGAGCTCTCGGGCTACGATTTTGCGGCCTGGTTGCCGATCGAATCGCCGCCCGCGCTAGATTGCGGCGCGGCGAGCTGCACCCCGCGCTCGCTGGCCGTACTGGACAGCACGTTGACCCTTGCCGTGGGTGATGGGTGGGCACTCTGGTTCGACCCGGTGTCCGGCGGCTCGGGAAATCTGGCCGAGCCGGACGGCCTCGGGAGCTTCGCAGACGTGGCCGGTGGGCAGACGCTCGAGAGCCCCGAGGGCGCCGCGTACATCGTCGGCGGGACCCGCGAGAGCGCACCGAGCTCGAGTGTGCTCGTGGTCGGCGCCGACGGGGTGCTGTCCCACGTGGCGTTGTCCAGCCCGCGCCAAGGCGCCGCCGCGGTGTGGGTGTCCGGCCGCGGGCTCCTGGTCGTCGGCGGCGGGGACGCAACCAGCGCCGGCGCCGAGCTCCTGCCCGAGGGCGCAAAGGCCTTCACCCCACTCCCTCAAGCCCCAGACGAGACCCGCGGAGCGGCCCTCGTGGTGCTCGACAGCAGCAGCGTGCTTCGATTGGGCGGGAGTGTCGCCGGCGCGCCGGCCGCCAGCGTCGAGCTCGCCCTCGGTTGCGCTCAAGGCTGCGATCCGAAGCCCGCGGGGGACAGCGTCGAAGTCACCGGCGCACGCACGTTTTCCCTGGGCGACAAGGCGGCCCTCGTGGTCGGTGCATCGACCGCGGCGGTCACCCGAGCCTTCCGTTTTGCCGACGGCAAGGCGACCGAGCTCGAGCTTCGGGAGAGCCGCTCCTCCGCGACGGCGTTGCTGCTTCCAACCGGTCACGTCGGCCTGGTCGGGGGCAATCACACCGATCTCAGCCCCGCCCGAACCCTCGAGCTCTATGCCGAGTGAGAGAGCCTCACCACGTGCCCCCGCGTGACGATGGCGTCTTCGAGCGGTGCCACAGCCCGAGCCCCCGGCCAGACGACGACGCGTCGTAGCAGCCCCTCGCCGCTGACCCGAGCGCCCGCACCGATCACACTCTCGTACACTCGAACCGACCCGGTCACCTCGGCGCTCTCGGCAACGAACGCTCCGGCCCCCTGACGTCGCAGCCAGCTGAGGTTGAGCTCGAGGTAGCTCGTCGGCTCCCCCGCGTCATTGAACTCACCGGCCAAAGCGAGGGTGGAAATCACTCCGCCCCGCCGGAGCTCCGGCAGGGCCCAGTCCCCGATCAAACAGCCCTCTCGGGGCAGGCTGTCGAGGCAGCGAGCGCCGAGAGCGGCCACCCCACGTAGTCGGCCCCCGAGATCTCCTCGCCGAACACCTCGCCGCGGAGTCGCGCGACATCACCCGCTGCTGTCAGCCCGACGGTCCCCTGACCCCGCGGCCGCGGCACCACCCCGAGCACGAGTCCTCCGGACTCGGCTCTCGCACACAGGCCTGGCAGGTCCGGCTCCACCCAGATGTCGCCGTTCCAGAGCACGATCGGCGGGCGCCCGAACAGGGCCCGCGCGCCGTACACCCCCCCGGCCGTGCCCATGATCCGCGGCTCGTGCACGACCTGAGCTTTGAGTCCCAAGTCCTGCTCGAGCCTGGAGAAACTCTCCGGCAGATGGTGGGTGTTGATGACCAGCTCAGCGAATCCTGCGGCGCTCAGCCGCGACGCGATGTGAGCGAGCAGCGGGCGGTCGCCCACCGGCACCAAGGGCTTGGGCAGCTCGAGGGTCAGCGGCCTGAGCCGAGTGCCGAGACCGGCACAGAGCACCATCGCACGGGGCGCCATCACCGCGGACCTTGCCGCCGTCCGGGCCGGCGGGCCAACTCCGCCCAGAAACTCGCCTCGGGTCGAAGATGCGTGATAGCGCCACGAGCAATGATGTTGCTGCGCGCCCTAGCGGCCGGTGTCACCTCCGCGATCACTGCGTTCCTCGTGGTGCATGCGTCTGGCTGCGGCACCGACGCCGTCGGGCTCGAGGAGTGCCGCGACATCGAGACCGCCCGCTGCGAGGCCGGGAAATTCTGCGGCCTGGTCGACGACGTGGACCAGTGTAAGCGCTTCTACCGCGACCAGTGCCTGCACGGTCTGGCGGCGGGAGAGCGACCCGGCGCACCGCTCGTCAAGGAGTGTGTCGCGACCATTCGGGCGGCGGGAGCCTGCGCCAAGGCGGGCTACACGACGCTCGCCGAGTGTGCCGCCGACCCAACGCTATCCCTGCCCTCGCAGAAGACCTATCACACGACGAGCTGCGACATCGTCAAGGAGCCCGAAGGTGCCGAGGAGTGTGAGTTCTTGTACAAACCCGTCGAGCTGCCCGACGCCACACCCGACGCCGAGCTCGACGCCGGCACGGACGCCTCGGATGCCACGGTGGAGTAACGCGGCGCTCGGAGCGTTCATTCTCGGGCTCGCCGCGTGCGGCGGACGCGATGGCAACGCCGAGGCCCCGCTCGAGAAACTCTCGGCGGAGCGAGAGGTGCTGTCGATCGCGAGCGTGTGGCAGGCGCTCGAAGAAGAGCACGGGGCGAGCGGCGCCCGCAGCAAGATCGCCGTCTTCGACCTGAAGCAGCGCAGCACCCTCACGCTCTTCGAGGGCCAGAACAGCGCCGAGGAGAAGCTCGAGCTGAAGGAGCATTTCGAGCTGAAGAACGGCGCCGTGTTCCAGTGTCGCGCGCGCGGCAAGGTGAGGGTCCGCGTGCGCTTCGGGCGCCGCAACGGCCAGCCCGCGCTCGAGGTCGAGCGCCCCTCGATGGTGATGTCCCGCCGCTGTCAGCCGAGTGATTTCCCCGAGCCGGAGATCCAAATCGCCGGCGGAGGTTCGCGTTTCTTGCTGCAGGACGAGCAGCTGGTTGGGTTTGCGCCACCGAGCGAAAAGCGCGTGTTCTTGCCGAAACAATGAAACGGGCTGGCTGCGCCCGGAGAGGTCCGCTAGAACGCGCCGCCATGAAGCTGTGCCGTCCGACCCTCGCGCTCGCGGCGTCGATGGCATTTCTCGCGAGCTGCACCGTGGCGGGGGGTGGCACCGGCCCCACGACCCCCACGCTGGTGGGAGTCGCACCCGCGGACTTCATGGGTGACGTGCCCTGCACGGCCGCCCCCGGCGCCATGCGGCGCTACGTCGTGACGCTGTTCGATCTGGGAACGGCGGCGGAGCCCCAGACTCCGTTCGCGCTGCCCTCCAGCGTCGTGCGCCAGTCGGATGGGAGCTTCGCCCCCGTGGGCTGTGAGACCCCGACCGCCTTTTCGTTCGTGATCCCCGGCCACCGGTACGACGCCGAGGTGGAGGTCTACGACCGCGAAGATCTGCGCGCCGTCGGCGCGGGCAGTCGTCACCTCGTCGATTCGAGCGGACAGTACGTGCCTCCGCGCTGGACAACGACCTGCGGCCGGACGCTCGACGGTTCGGTGGCCGAAGGCCCGGTGACGGCTGCCTGGTACCTGACGCGGTTCGTGCGCGGCTGCGCTCCCTTGACCTCGACCTCTCCCGAGACCCCCACCGGGGTCCGGGTGGGCCTCGGCGACGCCCTGGGCGCCCTCAGCTGTGGCGAGGGCGGCGGCGACGTCTCCCTGTTCACGGTCAAGCGCGACGGCAGCAACGAACCGGCCGCAGGCGCTGCTTGTGACGCTTCAATCGAGTTCCTCGGCCTCGAGCCAGGAGCCAACTACACCTTCACGATCGAGGCCTTCGAGCTCGGTGCGGTGACCCCGCGCTGGGGCACCACCTGCTACCGCAAGGCCCTAAACGGCGCGATCGTCCCTGCTGCGTGCGACAACCTCGTCGAGCTGCCACCCTGAGGGAGAGCCGATGAGTCGTGACGACCCGAGCGCGATGCCCGCCTTGCCGCGGCCGGGACGAGCCCTGTGGGGCATCCTCATCACTCTGTTCGCGGTGTGGTTGGCGTTCGCCGTCGGGGTGAACTGGGGCGGCGCCGGAGAGAACGCCTTCTTCCTGTTCGCGGGCAACAGCGAGAAGATCTTGCACGGCGAGATCTGGCGGCTGTTCACCGCGCCACTGCTCCACCTGCCCAGTGTGAGCGGGATCTTGTTCGTGCTGTTCGGGTTCTATTTCCTCACGCCGACCCTCGAACAAACCTGGGGCGGCGCGCGCCTGATCCGGTTCTTGTTGCTGTCGTCGTTCGTGGCCTACGGCCTGCAGCTCCTGATCGGTCTGGCCCTGCCCGCATCGATGAAGGAAAAACTCATCGGTGAGTACTGGTTCTCCGCCCTGCCCGCGGTCGAGGCCGTGAGCATCGCCTGGGCGCTGACGTTTCGTGGCCAGACGGTGCGGCTGTTCTTCGTGCTGCCGGTCACCTCCCGCGGCTTGATCCTGTTCGTGGTCGGCGTGAGTGTGCTCTACGTCATCACCCTCGAGCGACCCATGTGCGGACTCATCGCGCCCTTCGGCGGCATGTTGTCCGGTTGGCTCTTCGGAGGAGGCACGCCCTCACCGGCGCGGAAGGCCTGGCTCAAGCTGCGCTTGGGCAAGCTGGAGCGCGAAGAGCGCAAACAATCCGACGAGCGCAAACGTCGCGTCGCGCGCTCGGGTCTGCGGGTCATCGAGGGCGGCGGGGACGACGACGATCGGCGTGGACCCGACGGGAGAATGCTGAACTAGCTGAGAGCACGCTGCTCGCTACCGGCGACTTTCAAGCGTCTGCAATCGGGGGAGACGCCGGCTACGTGTAGCTGGCACCCCCGGAGCGGGTGGTCGAAGTGAAAAGCGCACTGGGCCACGTGTCATTGGGGTCCGAGTTGATGGGGGTATGAGCTGAATTCGATGGGGCGAGTCGCGTTCGTCCGCGACGCAACGGATCTGCCGGCACCGCCGGCGCTCGTGGCTCCGTATTTCATGCCGCTCCGTGGTGCACCTTCGGAGCCAGAGGTGCAGTGTACCGCTTGCGGCGCCGGGCCGGGTTGACGCTCGCCGCGCGGGCTGGCACGCGTGGGTCCGATGCTTCGCGCTCAGGGGCTGGTGCTCGCGCTCTCGTTGACGGCCTGTGGCTCGTCGGAAGACGGGGGTGGAACTGCCAGCTCCGGCGGCGCCGGCGGCAGCGCAGGCGCCGGCGGCACGAGCTCGGCAGTCGAGCTCGCCTCCGCGGAGGTCCCCGCGAGCTTGAGCGTGCGTTCGGGCGATCTGTTCTTTACCGACGTTCGCTTCGACGGCGCACAGCGGTTCGCGGTGGTCAATCGCGTCCCGAAGACCGGCGGGGCCACGACTACGGTGGCTGAGCTCGCCGGCGGGCTCAGCTTCTTCGGAATTGCGGCGCAAGGTCAGCAAGTCGCGTGGGTGGGCTTCGACGCCCAGGTGGCTGGGGGCTCCGTGTTTGGCGTCCCGAGCACCGGGCTCGCCCCGGTGGTGCTCGTTCCGAATCAAGGCGCGCCGATCGCGATCACCGCCGATGCTTCCAGTCTGTTCTGGGTCAACCTCTCGCCGGGGGCCGTGATGAGCGGATCCGAGACCGCCACGCCAAGCGAGTTGGCTGCGGACGGTCAGGACTCGAGCAGTTGCCTCGCACTGGCCGGTCAGAGCGTGGTCTGGCTTTCGCGTCAGGGTGGCTCCCGCATCAGTCGAGTGCCGATCTCGGGCGGCGCGCCGACCGTGCTCGTCGAGGGAGACGACGGAGGCGGCATCGGCTGTTTGGCAGCCGACGACGAGTTCGTGTTCTTCACGCGGTACGGCACGTCCAGCGGCGGCTTCGAGCCGACCTACAACCACGACGGCAGCGTCTATCGTGTCGCGCTCACGGGCGGCAGCGCCGAAGAGCTCGCCAAGGGGTTCGAGGCCCCGCACGGCATCGCGGTGCGGGGCGACTTCGTCTATTTCGTCTCGTCGCAAGACGGGTCGCTTCACCGCGTCCCGCGGGGCGGCGGCGCGGTGACGACGCTGGCCGCTGCCACGGGTGCCAGCGACTCGTTCCGCACCCAGTCGGTGGCCGCGGACTCCGCCGGCGTCTACTGGATCAGCGGAAAGAAGATCTGGGGGCTCGCCGCACCGTAGCGTCGAGTCGAACGACGAGCGCTTCGCGAGGTCCGTGCGCGGCTAGCCCAACCAAAGCGATCGCGCGAGGCCAACGGAGAGATGGGGTCATCGGAAAGACCTTCCCGCTCCCCTGCGCTCCGGTTCCCGCTGCCGTTGCCGCCCCCGCCCCAGTGCCCAAGCTCCGCTTCACGACGCGACGCGCTCATAGTTGGGAGCTCGAGCTTGGCGTCGGGCCCGCGGCGCCGGGCGCCTGAAACCCATCGCGCGTCTCACCGCCACGGCGTTAGCGCCGACCAGCGCGATGAACAGCAGGAGCGCTGGATCCCCCGGGCCTGGACCCGCGCTCGCGCACGCACAGCCTTCCCCGCTCCCCGCGCTGCCGGCGGGGGACTTCACGCCAGCGTCGACAGCGCCTGCGTCAGGCCCAGCGTCGGCGGCCGCGTCCGACGCGCCGGATGCGTCGCTTCCCGCGTCGCTGGCGCCGGCCTCCTCGCCCGCGTCCGTGCCGGCGTCGATCCCGAGCGCGAGGGCGGGCGCGGCTTGGTCGAGGAACTCGATGGCGCCTTGCACCCACCCGCTGTCCCATCGATGCGCGACCTGAGGTCCGTCGACCCATGCGTGCGCGATGCCGAGGTTCGTCATCTGGTCGTGCGCAGCGATCATGTCCGCGTGCCAGCCGCTCCAGCCGCCGAGCCAGATGCGCGCGGGCCCCTGTAGCTCGGCGGCATGGGCCGGGAGCGCCGAAGGGATCGCGTACGTCGCGTAGCTCGCCTGCGTGCCGAAAATCGCGAGGGCTCCCGGTAGTTGACTCACGTCCTGCTTCGCGAGCGGCGCGTCCCACGCCGCCGCTGCATCGAAGAGCTTGCCGTGGCGCAGGAGCAAGCTCAGCGCGCCGACGCCCGACTTGCTAAATCCGATGAGAAGCCTCCTCGGAGGGCCGGGGTTGGCCGGCGTCTCGGGATACAGCGCCTCCACCGCCGGCACGAGGTCATCGACCAAGTAGCTCTCCTGGCGAACGGTGAGATCGCTCGGGTGGTCGGCGTACCAGGGCAGCTGGCTGAATGACGGCACGACCAGCACGAGATGGAGCGCGCCGCTCACACCAAGGAGCCGGATGGTTTCGACGGGATCGCCGAAGCTCGAAGCCGTGCCGACCTCGACCGGCAGCGCGTACAGGAAACGCCTCTGCCCGGCACCGGGGCTCGCGGGCAGGAGCACCCGGAGGTCGTTGGGTTGACTCGACTGAAAGGTGGAGGTGATTGGATAGTGGAGGACACCGTTCGAGTCTTGGGTGGGCGGACCGACCACCGGCGCCGCCAGCGCTAGGCTCGAACCAAGGAGCAGAGCGACCCCGAGTCGTGCCACCCGCGTCATGGAGTCAGAGGGTACGCTCCGAGCGAGTGCAGGGCGAGCACGCCGACCCGGTGTTGAAGCGACAGGCGCCGGTCGAATCGATGCAATACCATGCGGCGCTCGTCTCGACCCGCTGCCTTCACCGCCGGCATGGCCTTCAGCGACCACGAGTACCTCACTCGCAGACGTCCTCACAGATACCGCGGTCGTTGTGGTCGAGCCCCACGCGGTACCCTCTGCACGTTCGAGCCATCAGGCACATCTGGCAGGCGACATTCTGTTCCGGCAGGTACTTGGCGACGACCGCCTCGCAGCCCGGCGCATGGATGTCGCAGCTTTCGAGGCGGTAACACAACAGACGGGCTTCGGCGTCTGCCGGTGTACAACCGGTCGTCAACAGCAGGAGCCCCGCCCACGCCAGCGCCTTTGCACTCGCTGGTCGGGTCATGGTGACGGCGATCCCCGGACTGGAGCCATGGTCCGCAGCTGAGCAAGTTGTGGGCCACGCTCGGGCGCCCCTGGACTCACCGACCGCGAGGTGACAAGCGTGTGTGACCCTGCCGCGGTCCGGACGGACGACTGGACCCGTCCAGAACGGGCGAGCGCGTCAGGGCGCGGGGGGAGTCCGGCTTTGGCTCCGTGGCTCGTCTCGACGGGCTCATTGCGGAGCCGCCGCAGGGCAATCAATGCCCCGTGACATTCCCGCTCGCGGCGTCGAGTCCTGCTGCTGCACTTCCGCGAGAACGCCCCGGCGACGCTGTTCGTGATCGCGGCGGGGCTGGTCTGGTCTTGGAGCAACTCGCCCCGCTGCGCTACTGCTTGGTGAACGTCTTTACGTTGGTGTTGGCTGCGTCGAGAAGCTGCAGCGTGTTGCCGGACGCGGTGTAGCCCAGTGTCGAGCTTCCGGTCGGACCGCAGGTGAAGGTGAAGACCACGTGCGCCGTTGCGCGGGCACGGCGGAAACCGGCTAGAAGCCAGAAAGATCGATGCTGCAGAGCTCGGCCGGAACATCCGCATCGTCGGCGTCGAGCACCGCGTAGGCGCGGTTCTTCTCGGCCAGCACCAGCCCCTCGGCCTTGCCGATGAACGGCCGGCCGGCGTGGTCCTCGATGATCGTGGGTGGCCCTTCGCCAAGCACGCCGATGACGCTGCCGACGACGACCCCATCGCGAAAGGTGTCCGGGGAAGCCTCGGCGCTGGCCAAGTAGAAGAAGCGTCCGTCATGCGCCGCGGCATCGGTGAAGGACAGGCGCACCCCGTCGATGCTGCCGAGATCGAACACGCACACGTCCACGAGGAGCGGCGGCGGAACCCGCTCAGGGTCATCGAGGTGCACAAGCAGCGCGGCCGCGTCGAGCCGCACGGTCGCGTTCACGGGCTCGAGCCCGCGCGCCGGCTTGCCGTTGCCGCGCTGGAACAGGATCAGTTGATCACCCGAGAGGGTCGCTCCCTCGATATTGAGCTCGCTACCCGAGAACGCGGTGGTTTCACGGAGAAAACAGTAGAGCCGAGGTGCCCGGCAAACGGTCGCGGCCCCGTCCCTACCGAAGCGCACGATCACCTCCCGTCGCGCTGTCGACCCAGAGCCGAACGCGAGGAGTGTGCCCTGGTACGAGACCACGGCCTCCAGGTCTAGCTTCTCTCGCTTGGCGTCAGAGATGGTCCCACCGAAGCTGATGAGCTCGACCTCACCCGTCGCGGGGTCGACCCGCCCGAGGCTCCGGGTGTCGTCCTGAACGATGGCCAGCCGGTCGCCCCACCAGCAGAGCCCCGAACCAGCGCGCACATGAGCGCCCGAGGGATGGATCAGCGGGCGTCGCGCGGAGACCCGGGCGCGGCGGCGCGTTTGTGGCAAGGCGCCGACACGATACTCGTCCTCGGGCCGTGCCGCAGCGATTGGCAAAGGTTCGGCGCGGCAGCCACGGATCCTGCGGTGCCGCGCCGCGCTCGGGGCTGTTTCCGGGCCTGGACACCCAGGGGCTCCCAATCCGTCGAAAAAGAGCCTGGATCGCCAGGCGGGTCAGTCGGAGTGATCCTCCCCGCGCGGGCGGCGTCGCTTCGACGGCGGCTTCGATGACCGAGACCGAGTCTTTCGCCACAGGCGGAGCACATTGGGCATGTCCCGATCGACCAAGATCTCCTCGTAGCTGGGCGGCATCTGTCCGCCGAATCCATTGTACTTGACCACGTAGGTTCCTTCTCGCGCGCTCTCGAAGAGCTCCCTCACGATCGCGATGTCACGCTCGTAGCGCTCGCCGCTCAGCTCGACGTCGTCGCCGAGATGTTCGCCGGGTCCGAAGAGATTCTCGCCGAACGGGTTGAAGAGGTAGTAGCCGTCTGCCTCGGGGACCGAACACTCGCCCAAGGCTCCTGGTATGAACCGAACCCGATCTTCGACCTCGAATAGCTGAGCGAGGGAACGCGCGGCGGTCACGAATCTGGGGCGTTGTTCGATCCCGGTGAAGGAACAGCGAGAAACGCCCAGGGCGGTGGCGACGCAGAACTTCCCTGCTCCGGATCCGATGTCCACGACCGTCGTGATCCCAAAGCGATCGAGCCACCGCGCAACCTGTACGGAAACCGCGAGAGGCGTCCAGTGTTGGCCAGAGACCAACCTCAACCCGTTCGGGAGGAAACGATCGAACGCGCGATCATCGGGACACAGCCCACTGCGGAGCGCGTTGGCAACCTGCTGAGCCGAAGGCCCGGCTCTGATCGCCTCCACCTGAGTTGCCTCATCGAGCTCCGGTTCGTTGTCGGGGAAGCGCAGGGGGTGAGTGGTCATGGATCGTGCCCAGCGGTCGTGCTGCTATCGCCCTATCGCCCTGCGAACCACGGCGCCAACGAGATCTACGCATAAAGTCGAACGAAGTCTCATGACATCTGATGACAACTGACGAATTTGGCCCGCACGCACCGACCAGCCGGGCCGAGATGGGCATTTCTCATCGCGGGGCAATGACGTCCGAGCGCGTCTCGCCCGACCAAGAATGCGGCGTCCGTACCCGCCGGGACAGCGGATGAAACCGCGCGGCGTCCGTGTCCAGGAGCCGCCCGAGGTCGTCGGCCGAGTTCGAGCGAAACTTGTGGAAAGTGAGGGTCCGATGGTCGACCAGCCAGTCCAGCCCGCTCGCCGAGAGCACACTCGTCAACGCCGACGCTCCCGCCAGTACAACGACGGCGAAACCTCGCGCTCGCGCCGCCGCGACCAGCCAGCCCCCGGGATCAGAGAAACACGGCGCCCCCGAGGACGCGATCAGGGCGACGTCCTCGCGCTCGAGTGTGGCAAGACAGTGCTCCGTGACCGCCAGCTCGGGTTGCTCCGGGATAGTGACCAGCGTCTTGGTGCTGGCATCGATGTCGAACACGGCGAGCTGACGGCGAAGCTCGTCGGCGTCCTCGCAGAGTAGATGCCGCACGCGCCTCAGCGTGCGGATGGCGTTCTCGGTGACGTCACCCACGTCACCAATGTGCCAGGGGACCAGGATCATTCTTCCCTGCTCGCCGTCGGAGTGCACCGCGCGTCCTTCCCATCGCTGCCCCATCGAGTCAAACCGGGTTGCGCCGTGGGGAGCAAGCACCGTGCCGGGGTGCTGCTGGCCTCCGTGCGCAGTCGCCAGCTTCAGGGAGAGGAGACCCGGGCCGCGGTGCTGGGTGCTGCTGACGATGGAGTGCGCCCGGTTCTCGTCAAGGCGCTGGTCGCGGCGCTGGGCTGCGCGCCAATGGCCATCACCACCGGCACCGGCGCCGAGGTGCAGCGTCCGCTCGCCACCGTGGTCATCGGCGGCCTGGTGACCGCTTCGCTGGTCACACTCCTGGCGCTGCCGGCCCTGTACGTAGGTGTTGGCGGCAAGCCGGAGTACGCGGACGGCTTGGAGGGATAATACTCGAGCTCACTCCGCGCCCCCCCAACGCTCATGGATGGTAGGCTTCTTGAATCTTCAACTGGGGGTGCCCATGTCGCCACGCTCACTACGAACTGCCTCGCTCCTCTGTCTGGGCGTCGCCTCGCTCGCAATGTTTCACTGCGGAGGCGGCGACAGTAGCGACGACGGCACCGGCGGCAAGGGCGGCGGGATCAACCTGGGCGGCAATGGCGGAGTGGGTGGGCTCGATCTCGACGGGAGCGCCGCGAACGGGGGCAACGGCGGCACCATCAGCCCGGACGCTGCTTGTGGCACCTCGAGCGAGGAGGCGACGCTCGTCCCCGTCAACATGCTCGTGATGTTCGATCGGTCCGGTTCGATGAACCAGAACAACAAGTGGCCACAAGCTTCCGCCGCGTTGATCGCGTTCTTCCAGGATTCCGCTACGGCGGGACTGCGCATCGCGCTGCGTTTTTTCCCCCACGACCAACCGGCGGGCGGCTGCACCAACACGGGCTGCGACACCAACGCCTGTTCGCAGCTCCTGGTTCCCATCGGAGCAGTGACGGTGGACCCGGCGCCGGCCGACACGCAGGAGGCCGCGCTGGTGAGTGCCGTGCAGGGCAGCGGCCCCGGCAACGGCGGCGGCACCCCGATGTTCGCGGCGCTGGGCGGTGCGGAGCAATGGGCGACGGCGTACGCCTCCGCGCATCCCAACGAGAAGGTCGTGGTGGTGCTCGTGACCGACGGCCTACCAAACGGCTGTGACGAGGACATCAATCACATCGCAGCGCTCGCTTCCGCCGCGCGAACGTCGAACGGAGTGCTCACCTATGCCGTCGGTCTGGAAGGCTCGGCGGAAAATCAGATGGACACCATCGCGGTCGCCGGCGGCACTACCAAAGGTATCTTCATCGGCAGCTCGGCCAACGCCCAGGCGGAGCTGCTTGCCGCGCTGAAGGCCATCCAGGGCAGCCAGGTCTCCTGTGAGTTCCAGATGCCCGCGCCGAAGAACGGCTCGACCTTGGATCCCAAGAAGGTCAACGTGAACTACACGCCGGGAGGCGGCAGCGTGCAGACCCTCGGCCAGGTGGGGAGCGCGGCGGACTGTGCGAACGGCGGTTGGTTCTACGACTCGCCGACGAGCCCAAGCAAGATCACGCTCTGCCCGAGCACCTGCGCCACGGTGCAGGCAGACAAGGGCGCGAAGATGGAGATCCTGCTGGGTTGTGCCACGCAACTCCAGCCACCCCCCTCCTGACCCACCCTTGATCGGAAGTCTCTGCGCCGAGCGCGGCCGCCGGCGCCCATTGATAGGTGACGGGGTCGGTGGTTGCGGCGGGGGCCGCACGCGGCGCACCAGCACCACAGCCAGCGCGGGGGCGGGGGCCCCCGGCAGTCGAGCCGTGGGCGGCCGCGGCGGCTCGGTTCCGGGACGCGTTCGGGGCGTCCATTGGCGAGCGGAACCCGCCCCGCGAAGCCACGCCCACCGCGTCAGCCCTTGGGCCCCGCGTCCGGACACTTTCCGCTGTTGCCTTCGCCGAAGTAGTACGTGGTTTCGATGGCGGGGCAAGGACAGCGCTCAGCGTCGAACTTCTCCAGCAAGCAGGCCACGATCTCGGGGTTTGGGCGGTCCATGCCGATGTCGCTGACGCACCCGTCGTCGAGCATCTTCACCGTCAGCCAGCCATTGGTCTTGCAGCCCGTCTGTTTTTGACATTCGCGGGCCGCCGCCCGGACCCACTCGGCGAAGCCGCACACGAAGTCGTTTGGGCCCTGACAGGAGCCGATTGGGCGCTCTTCACACGCCGGAAAGGCATCGGAGCGGATGCCCGCGTCGAGCAGCGGCACATCACCGTCGTACTTCGGCGTCGGATCCGGGATCACCGTGGCGTCCGGCTCGTCCACCAGATCGGCTTGCCGCTGGCAGGCCTGCCCAAGCGTTGCCGACGCCACCAGTAAACAGAGCGCGACGAACGGCCGCTCAGTGCAGCGCATCGCGTTCCTGCTCATTCAGCGTCCGGAACCACACCACGCGGTAAGGCAGAGTGACGAACTCCGATTCGACGGCGCTGGTCAGGCCGAGGTCAATGGCCAGGTCCGGCTGCTTCGCCAGCTCACGCGCGGCTTCGAAGGTCGAAGGGCGCGCAGCGAAGCGCCGCATGAGCAGAATGGTCTGGCCGTTCTCGAGATGCAGCGCCCCGAGCACACGGAGCAAGTGCAGCTCCTGGGGGTGGACCTCTTGGGCGACGAAAGCCCCGGGTGTCTCCAGCGTCGGCTCTGGCGCGTCGACGGCGTCGGAAGCACAGCCGCCGAGCGCCGAGACGAGCGCGACGGTCGCCAGTCGTGACCAGTCCACGCGGAGACTCTACCACGGCCGTATACTGCGAGGGGCGACGGGCGACGGGTTCAGCTCAGCGCCCGCGGCTCGGTGGGCAGCTCGGGGCCGGGTGCGAGCGGGCCTTCGGGCGCCACGACGGCTCAAAACCCGACGGCGCCACTGAAGGTCGGTGTGATCACCGTGGCGCTGAAGGGAAACACCTGCACCAGCGCGAGCTCGGCGCCCAGCATGCTGTCCTCGCTCGGCGCGAAGGCTAGCCCCGCCCCGATGCCGGCGAATCCGTCGCCCGCGCGCTTCCACAGCTCGAGCTCTTGCTCGAGATCGTTGTCACCTTGGTAGGAGAAGTGCGTTGGGTCTTCGCGCACGCGCACGCTGGTCACCAGGTCGAACTGCGCATAGCCGGCGGTGAGGAAGGCGTAGGGGCGCCAGTGGGAGTGCGCGAAGGGATCGTTGCCGAACCAGCGTGTCGCCCTGAGCGAGAGCGACCAGGGCACGAACTCTGCGGCTCCGCGCAGCGTCGGGCCCTCACCGGCGAAGGCCATGCCGGCACGGATGCCGAAGCTCACGTCGTAGTAGACGAGGCGGTCGTAGCCCATGAGCACCCGGGTCGGTCCCCGCGCCGCGCCGAGCCGCTCATTGGTGTAGACCGGGTAGCTCGCGTAGTTCGCCCCGTCGGACTTCCGGAAGCACGCCGTGCCCTCGCTCTCCTGGGTCTGGATCGAACAAGCACCGGTGGTGGAGAGCAACCCGAGATCTTGCTCCACCCCGAGCGACAGCCAGCTCTGTTTGCGCTGGATGGTCTCGCAGAAGCCGCGCCAGCTGCAGCTCGAGCCGCCCTCGCAGTCGCGATCCGCCCGACACGGGATCTGTCTCACCCTTTCGCTCGGGCAGCCGGGGAGGCCGCGCGGACAGTCGGAGGGGTCGGGACAGCGAGCCCGCTTCGGGGCGCCGCCGGTCAGCATCGTGTCGTGGAGCACGGTGACCTTGAACGGCTTGACGCGCGAGCCGGCGCTGGCGAGCACACGCCCGTCCGCGTCGTGGGCGCGGATGTAGTAACGGACGTCGCCCGTGATGGTGCTGACCTCTAGGCACGGAATCGCGCCGGTCCACTGCTTGCCGCGGCGCGAGAGCGCGAGCGTCGTCCAGTCGGGGTCACCCCAGACGCGGTAGTGGACCAGCACGCGCGCTGCCCGCGCACCGAGCTCCGGCGGCAGCGCGACGGTGATGGGAAGTGGCGTCAAGATCCCCTGCTCCGCCTTGCGCTCGAGCACCGGCAGCTTCAGCACCTCGGGCCCGAGCTCGCTCGTACCCGGATCGGCGCGCACCTCCGCCGCAAACAGCGCGAGCGCCAGGCCAGCCAGCGCCCGTTTCATGGTGTCGGCTCCTTTTCGCTGCGCCGGAGGATGTGGAACTCGACGCGACGGTTCTTCGCGCGGCCCGCTTCGGTGCTGTTGTCGGCGAGGGGCGACGTCTGCCCGTAGCCCTTGGCGCTGAGGCGAGCTGTCGCCGTGCCGTGACCCACCAGCCACTTCATCACGCTTGCTGCGCGCTCCGCGCTCAGCTTCTGGTTGACGGCCGGTGTGCCGGTGTCGTCGGTGTACCCAGCGACCTCGATCTGCTCGAGCTCCGGGTGCTCCGCCAGGACCTTGGCCACTTCGCTCAAGATGCCATCGCTCTCGGCGCGGAGCACCGCCGTGCCATGCTCGAACTGCACTTGCTCCGAGATCGCGACTTGTTCGGCTTCGACTTGGGCGACCGGCGGTGGCGGCGGTGGCGCCGGCGGACAGCCGTGCTGCTCTCGGTTTGTGTTCGGCACGCCCTTCTCTTTGGGGCAGGCGTCCTTTTGATCGACGATGCCGTCGCCATCGGTGTCCACGGGCCTTGGGCAGCCGTTTGACCGGCGGTCGCCGGTGGCTGGCCCCGCCTCCCTCGGACAGGCGTCGAACTGATCGGGGATCTCGTCGGCGTCGAAATCCGGCGGCACCTCCGGGCAGCCGTTCATCAACGGATCCTGGGCGGGCGCGCCGGGCAAATCGATGCAGGCGTCCAGTCGATCGGGGACACCATCGTCGTCGCGATCCGGCGGCGGCGGCGTTTGTTCCGGCGTGAAGCCGAGGAAGGCGAGCGCGCGGAAGTCCGCAGCGCCTGGCGCCTGCCCGAGATCCGGCCCAAACGCCACGCCGAGGTCGAGCTCGGTGAACGGGCGAAAACGGCCGACGATCAGGAAATGCGCGCGGGTGGCGTGCGGATCGAGGAGTCTTGCTCCCCCGCCCAGCGTGAACGCGGCGCTGAGCTCGCTGCCAACGCTGACTCTCTCGGCGCCGTCCACGAAGGTCGCGTGCGCCACGCTGGCCGTGAGCTCGTTGCCGACCCGCGTCGGAACGATGCCGGGCAAGCGCATCTCGGGCCGCAGCCGGACGCCGGCGTCGGCGGCCCAGAACCAGCGAGCGTATTGCCCGTCCGCCAACAGCGCCATGCGCCCGCCGAAGCCGCCGTCGCCGGCGTAGTCCCTACCGGTTGGCAGGCTCGCGCCGGCGGCGAGCGCCAGGTGCTCGCCTGCACCCGCCGGCCCCCACAGCTTCGTGCGAGCGCCCAGGCGAACGTCGCCGAGCAGCGTCTCTTCGCGAGGCCGCGCCGCGGTAGTGCCGTGGGGCGGGGTCTGCCCCGCGGTCTGCGAGAGCAACACGGGCACGTCGAGCGAGAGCTGGTAGCGATGGCGGAACGCGAACGAGAGCAGTGTGTGCAGCCACAGCTGACTCTCGACCACGCGGTCGATCTCCTGATCCTGGTTCTTCAGCACGAGCGGCTGACTGGCAAAGACACCGAGCAACCGCGCGCGCAGCTGCGCGTCTCCCCGGACCTGGGCCGGCTCGGTCAGGAGCGTTGGCTCCCCCGCCGGTGCTGGCGCCAGGGCGAGCGACGGCGTCTCGTCAGCACGAGCGCGGGCGCTGATCGATCCCGACGCGGCCAGCGCAACAAGGAGGAGATGACGGCGCACCCGCGCCGAGATACTAGCGAGGGCCACCTCTCGTCGCTACTCGGGCTTGCCGCAATCTTCGCGTCGACGCTCGGCGCCCGCGGCGGGTGAACCTCCACCGCAGCCGCGTCCACGTTCCCTCCCTCGCCGAGCCGTGGTAGATGCGGGCCTCTGATGCGCGTTTTGCTCGACCCCGACGCCGTCTCGCGCGGCATGCGCCGTGTGGCCGGAGAGATCGTCGAGCGCCAGCGCGGTGCCGAGGGACTCGTCCTCATTGGCGTGCGGCGCGGCGGCGAGCCCCTGGCCCAGGAGCTCGCTCGCTGGATCCTGGACCTTGAAAAGAAGTCAGTCCCGGTCGGCAGCGTCGACATCACACTCTATCGCGACGACGCGGCCACAGCCTTGCCGAATCCGCGCATCGGCCCGAGCCAGGTCCCCTGCAGCCTCGAAGGCAAACGCGTCGTCTTGGTCGACGACGTCGTGTTCACCGGCCGCACAGTGAGGGCCGCGATTGACGCGTTGATGGACTACGGACGCCCGCGCCGCATCGAGCTCGCGGCCCTGGTCGACCGCGGTGGACGAGAGCTCCCCGTGCAGCCGGACTACGTGGTGCTCACGACGACGGTTGGAGGCGACGACCGCATCGACGTGCTGCACGAGGGCGGCCAGATCCGCGCCGTCGTGCGCCCCCGCGACGTCCCCTCCATGCCCCCAGAGCCATGACCGCGAACCACCTGCGCCACCTGACCAGCGTCCACGATCTCGATCGCGAGACGGCGCTCCGACTGCTCGACACCGCCGAAGCCTTCCTGGAGGTGACCCGGCGTCCGATACGCAAGGTCCCGACGCTCCGGGGCAAGACCATCATCAACGCCTTCTTCGAGGCCTCCACCCGCACACGGACGTCGTTCGAGCTGGCGGGAAAACGCCTTGGCGCCGATGTCGTCAACATCGGTGGCAGCTCGTCGAGCACCAGCAAGGGCGAGACGCTACGCGACACCGTGGCCACCCTCGACGCCATGCACGCGGACGTGATCGTCGTGCGCCACGAGGCATCCGGTGCCGCCGAGTACATCAAGAGTCGCACCCGCGCGGCAATCGTCAACGGTGGCGACGGCATGCACGAACACCCGACGCAGGCCCTGCTCGACGCCTTCACCATACGGCGCGCGAAGGGCAAGCTCGATGGCCTGACCGTCACCATCTGCGGAGACATCCAGCACAGCCGTGTCGCTCGCTCGAATCTGCTGCTGTTGCCGCTGCTCGGCGCGAAGGTTCGCCTCGCCGGGCCCCACACGCTCCTGCCCCACGACGCGGAGGCCCTCGGTGGCGAGACCTTCTCGCGCCTCGAGCCAGCGCTCGAGGGCGCCGACGTCGTCATGATGCTGCGCATCCAGCAAGAGCGCCTGGGCGCGCCGCTCTTGCCCACGTTGCGGGAGTATGCCCGGTATTTTGGACTCAATCGCGCCCGCCTCGCCCTGGCCAAACCCGACGCCATCGTGATGCACCCGGGCCCCATGAACCGCGGCGTCGAGATCAACGACGACATCGCCGACGGCAAGCACAGTGTGATCTTGAACCAGGTCGAAGCGGGCGTCGCAGTGCGGATGGCAGTGCTGTATTTCTGCGCCACGGAGCCCGGCCAGCCCATCGGCTCGGAGTGACCCGGCCCGCGCTCACTCGCCCGGAGTCAGGGCCACCGTGAGCGCGGGCTCGGGCTGCGGCGCGCGCTTGCGGGAGAAGACTGCGTACACGGCGGGCACGACGTAGAGCGTGAGCAGCGTCGAGACCGCGAGCCCCGCGACGACCGCAATGCCCAAGCTCTGCCGGCTACCGGAGGCACTGCCGAGCGAGAGCGCAATTGGCAGCACGCCGAGCACCGTCGTCAGTGTCGTCATCAAGATCGGCCGGTAGCGCGACACAGCGGCCTCCAATACTGCGGCCAATGGCGCGAGTC
The DNA here is from genome assembly GCA_016706225.1 of Myxococcales bacterium. NCBI lineage: Bacteria > Pseudomonadati > Myxococcota > Myxococcia > Myxococcales > Myxococcales bacterium. The sequence continues at coordinate 562,870 of JADJKB010000008.1, read as the reverse complement.
CTCGAGCCTGGTGTTGATTGGCGAACTCGACGATCAAAATGCCGTTTTTGGTGACGATCCCGATCAGCATGATGATGCCAATCTCGCTGAAGATGTTGAGCGTGTTGCCGGTCAGCCACAGGCCGAGCAGGGCCCCGAAGAGCGACATCGGCACCGTGAACAAGATGATGAGTGGGTCGATGAAACTCTCGAACTGTGCCGCGAGCACCAGGTAGATCAGCAAAATTGCCATGCCGAAAGCAAAGTACAGGCTCGTCGCGCTCTCCGAGAAATCCCGCGCCTCCCCTGCAAGCGCGGTGTGAAAGCTCGGATCGAGGATGGCCTTGGCCACCGCGTCCATGGCCCTAATGCCGTCGTCGAGGGCGTAACCCGGGGCCAGGCCCCCGGACAGTGTCGCCGAGACGTAGCGATCGAAGCGATAAATGGCCGCGGGCGCCGTCCCCTCTTGGATGCGGACGAGATTGTCGAGCGCGACCATCTGCCCACTCTTGCTGCGCACCGAGAGCCTGCGTACCGCGTCCGGGGCGCTGCGATCGGCGCGCTCGAGCTCCCCGATGACCTGGTACTGGCGGCCGTTCCTCACGAAGTATCCATAACGCCGACCGCCGTACGACAGGTCCAAGGTCCTCGCGATGTCGGCCACGCTGATGCCGAGCTCGGTCGCCTTCGCGCGGTCGATGTGGATGACCCCCTCGGGGCGATTGAACTTGAGGTCGGCGTCGACGAAGCGCAGCGCCGGGCTCTTGCCGGCCTCCTCGAGGATCTTCGGCAACACCTCGGCCAGTGCGTCCAAGTTCGGCGCTTGGACCACGTACTGGAGCGGCAGCCCCGAGAAACGGTTGCCGATCGTCGGCGGCTGGGCGGGGAACGTACGCAGATCGGTGAAGCCGTTCAGCTTGGCGGACACGGACTGGAAGATCTGTTCCTGGGTTCGACGGCGCTCGTTCGGCTCGAGCAGGTACAGGTTCTGGATGCCGGTGTTGACCGGACCGCCGAACAGCGCGGTGATCGAGTAACTGCGCGAGATTTCCGGCACGCTCTCGTCGAGCATCACCGCCAGTCGATCGACCGCCGCCGCAGTCGCCTCGTAGGTCGTCCCCTCCGGCGCCCGCACACCGATGCGGACGTTGGAGCGATCTTCGAGCGGCGCGAGCTCCGACTTGAGCCCCTTGCCAATGAACAGAGCGGCCGCGATCACCCCCGCCGCGATCGGGACGGCCAGCCAGCGCACCCGCAGAAACAGCTGCAGCGTCCGGCGGTAGAGCCGGCCCAGGCCCACGAAAAACGGCTCCGTGACCCGATACAGCAAGCTCGGCCGATCGACCCGCCGCAGCAGGTAGCGGCACATCACCGGCGAGAGGGTCAGGGCGACGAAGGCCGAGATCAGCACCGACCCCGAGACCACGACCGCAAATTCGCGGAACAGGCGCCCCGTCAGTCCCTCGATGAACACGATGGGCAGGAAGACGGCGGCGAGCGTGATGGTGGTGGAGATCACCGCGAAGTAGATCTCCTTCGAGCCGGCCAGCGCCGCCTCGAGCGGCTCCATGCCGGCCTCGACCTTGGAATAGATGTTCTCGAGCACCACGATGGCGTCGTCCACCACCAGGCCGATGGCCAAGACCAGCGCCACCAGCGTCAGGATGTTGATGGTGAAGCCCGCGAGGTACATCACGAAGAAGGTCGAGACGATGCTGACGGGGATCGCGATGACCGGCACCAGCGTCGAGCGGAAGCTGCGCAAGAATAAGAAGATCACGGCTCCCACGAGCAGGAACGCCGTGGCAAGTGCCTCTTCGACCTCCCGGATCGAGCGCCGCACATAGGTCGTGAAGTCGTAACCGATCTCGACCCGGTACTCCGGCGGGACGCCCGCCTTGATCTGTTCGTAGCGCCGGTAGAACTCGTCCGCGATCTCGATGGCGTTGGTGTTGGGCTGGGGCACTACCGCCACACCGATCATCGGCACGCCGTCGCGCTTGACGCCGGTGCGCAGATTCTCCGCGCTGAGCTCGGCGTGCCCGACGTCGCGAAACTCGACCTGCCGGCCCCCCTCTTGCCGGATGACCATGCGGTTGAGCTCGTCCGGGGTGGAGAGCCGCCCGACGGCGCGGAGGCCGATTTCGACGCTGCTGCCCTCCACACGCCCGGCCGGTAGCTCGACGTTCTCCCGCGCGAGCGCCGCTCGCACGTCGTCCGGCGTCACCTGGTGAGCCGCCATGCGCTCCGCGTCCATCGACAGGCGCATCGCCCAGCGCTTCTCGCCGAAGATGCGGACGGTGCTGACCCCCGGGATGGTCTGCATGCGCTCCTTGATCAGCGTGTCGGCGAGCTGATTGACCTCCAGGATGCTCTTGGTGTCGCTCTGCACGGTCAAGAACACGATCGGCGATGCGTCCGCATCGGCCTTCTCGACGATGGGTGGATCGACGTCGGCGGGCAGCCGGCGCACGGCGCCGGCGACCTTGTCGCGAATGTCATTGGCCGCTGCGTCCACCGCGGCGCCGATGGCAAACTCGACGCGAATCACACTCTGGCTGTCGCGGGAGGTGCTGGAGATGTTGCGCACCCCGCTGACGCCGTTCACGGCTTGCTCCAGCGGCTCGGTGATCTGCGAGTCGATGACGTCGGGGCTCGCGCCGGGGTAGTTGGTCGTGATGGTCACGACTGGCGGATCCACCGCCGGGTACTCACGGACGCCCAGGAAACGGAACCCGACGACACCGAGCAGGAACAACACGAGGGACGCCACCAGGCAGAGCACCGGGCGGCGCAGGCTGAGCTCGGCGAGGTTCACGCTCCCTCACTTCTCCAGCGTGATCGGCGCGCCGGGCCGCAGCCGGGCCAGGTTGCTGACCAGCACGGTGTCGCCCGCGCTCACACCCTGGACAACCTCCACCTCATCCGGCGTCCGCCGCCCAATTTCGACTGGAACGAAGGCGGCCTTGCCTTCGCGCAGCAACCAGACGCCCTGCCCGTTTGCGTTCGGCACCAGCGCGGACGCGGGCAGCATCAGCGTGCGTTTGTCGGCACCCAGCGACAGCTCGACGTTGGCGAAACCCCCGGCGCGCAGCTTGCCACTCGAGTTCTCCGTCAGGCCGCGCAGGCTGAGACTGCGGGTGGCGCGGTCGATCTGCGGTTCGATGGCGGTCACCTTGCCCTTGAACACTTCGGTGCTGCCGGTGATGCGGAACGAGAATTCGTCTCCGACGTGAACCGATGAGGCGTAGCGCTCGGGCAGGGAAAAATCGAGCTTGAGTTGGCGGGTGTCCTGCAGCGTCGTGAGCACCGTCGCCGGCGTGACCCAAGCCCCGGCGCTCACGCGGCGGAGCCCGACCCGGCCGGCAAAGGGCGCGCGGATGCGCGTCTTCGTCAGAGTGACGCCGTGCGTCGCCATCTCGGCCACGATTTCGTCGAGCTCACTCTTGGTCCGGTCGTACTCCGCCTGACTGATCAGGTTCTGCTCTAGCAATTGCCGTTGCCGCGCCTCGTTGGATGCCAGCAGCTTTTTTCGCACCGCCAGACGCGTGAGCTGTGCGCCGACGTCCGAGGCATCCAGTGAGAACAGGAGCGCGCCTTTCTTCACTTCGGCACCCTCGGCCACGTTCACCTTGATCAGACGGCGCGAGAGCTCACTCACCACGTCGATCGATTCGTTCGCGCTGAGCGTCCCGATGGTCGGAACACTCGAGCCGAGCTGACTCTCGACCGCCACGTACCCGCGCGCGAGGAGCGGCGGGCCGCCGCCACCGGGTTTGGCGCTGCCGGATCCGGCGGCGCTCGGCTCGGGTTTGGTCGCAGCCCCGCGCTCACACGCCGGCAGCGCGAGAGCAAGACAGACGCAGGCGATCCGGAGCGGGGTCATCACGGTGAGTGCGGCTTTGAACGTGCGGGCGAAGTGCGGCGGAGCAAGCTCTCATAACATCCGCCTCCCCCGAGTGGCACCCCCCGCCCGTGCCGGTGCCCGTGCCCCCGCCCGTCCCCGCTCTTCCTCTTCCTCTCCCACTCCCCGCTCTCCCCCTCACCCCAGGTCGATCTGCTCGACCTCCGGCGCGCGCTCCCCCAGGAAGCGTGCTGCGACGTCGGCAAAAGACCCCGGTCGATCGGTGACCAGCACCTCCAGCCGCGGCGCGGTGTCGGGCGCGGCGGCGTGCAGGATCCGACCCTCCAGCACGAAGCGTTCGACGTCGCCTGCGGTTGCACGAGCGCTGTCGACGATCGGGATCTCCCGGCCGGCGATCTCCCGGGCCACCCTGGCAATGACCGGCGAAAGCAGCGGATAGTGGGTGCAGCCAAGCACGATCACGCCGGCGCCGCGCTCGATCAACGGTTCCAGGTAGCGACGCACGGCGAGCTCCGGCACCTGGCCTTCGATCCAGCCCTCTTCGACCAGCGGCACCAGCAGTGGCGCGGCTTGTCCGATGACCTCGATGCGCGTCGAGAGCTGACTCACGGCGCGCGGGTAAGCACCACTCGCGATGGTTCCCTGAGTGCCAAGCACCCCGATCTTCACCGGTACACCGCGGGCGGCGGCTTCGCGCTCCGCCGCCTCCACCGCGGCGCGTGCGCCGGGCTCCACCACGCCGATCACCGGCAGATCGAGCTCGGCTCGCAGAATATCCAGCGCGACGGCGCTGACGGTGTTGCAGGCAATGACGATGGCCTTCACGCCGCGCCCGAGCAGCACCTTGGCGCAACCGCGGGCGTAGCGGACCACCGTCTCGGCGGAGCGTGTGCCGTACGGGACCCGCGCGGTGTCACCCAGATACACGATGTGTTCGTTGGGCAGCGCCAGCGACAGGGCGTGCACCACCGTCAGGCCGCCCAGGCCCGAGTCGAAGACCCCGAGCGGTGCGTCCGTCACCTCAGACGTCCTCGATGCGCAAGAGCCGCGGCTTGCCGCGCATGAACGCCTCGCGCCCGATGCGCTCGAGCGCATCCCGCACCGCGCCTTCGCGACAGCTGTGGGTGATGATCAGCACCGGCACGGCGCCGTTCACCTCGAGCGCGCGGCCCTCTTGCACCATCTGCTCGATGCTGACCTCGCACTCCCCCAGGCCGGTGGCGATCTTCCCGAGCACTCCCGGGCAGTCCTCGACGTCAAAGCGCAGATAAAAGCGCGAGTTGACCTCCGACAGCGGCGCCAGGGGTCGCGCCTTCATCTGGATCCCGCGGGTCGACAGGCCGGGCTCGCCTTCGATCTTCGAGCGCGCGACGTCCACGATGTCCGCCACCACACTCACTGCCGTCGGCATGTCGCCCGCGCCGCGGCCGACCAAGAGACACGGACCGAGGCCGCGGCCCACGATCAGCACGCCGTTCAGCACGCCGTCGATGTTTGCGAGCACGCTGGTCTTCTGGATCAAGGCCGGGTGGACCCTGAGTGCAATGCGGTCGCCCAGGTCGTTGCCGATGACCAGGTGTTTGATCGTGTAGCCGAAGCGCTCTGCGAAGCGAAAATCCAGCTGATCGACCTGGCGGATCCCCTCGACGGGCACGTCCTCTTCGCGCACCTTGGCACCGAAGGCGAGCATGCTCATCACACACAGCTTCTGCGCGGCGTCATGCCCGTCGACGTCCAGCGTGGGATCCGCCTCGGCGTAACCCTTCTCCTGTGCCTCGGCCAGCGCCACCTCGAAGCTGACCTTTCCGTCCCGCATCCGGGTCAGGATGTAGTTGCAAGTGCCGTTGAGAATGCCGTGCACACTCTCGACCCAGTCACTGGTCAGCGCCTCGCGTAGGGTGCGGATGATGGGGATCCCGCCGCCCACCGAAGCCTCGAAGGCCAGATCCACACCGCTCGCGATCGCCTGCTCCACCAGCGCCGGGCCGTGTTTTGCCAGCAGCAGTTTGTTGGCGGTGACCACCCCCTTGCCCTCGCGAATCGCACGCTCGAGCAGCGTGCGCGCCGGCTCGGCTCCGCCCATGACCTCGACCAAGACGTCGATGTCCTCGCCGAGCACCTGCTCGGGATCGGTCGTGATCCACTCGCGGCGACACTCCGGCACGCGATCTTTCACCGCGTCCCGCACCAGCACGTGGCGGATCTCCAAGGGCGCTCCCACCCGCGACGCGAGATACTCCTGGTTGTCCTGGATCAGCCGGATCACTCCGCCGCCGACGGTCCCGCAGCCGAGGAGGCCGATGCGAACGGGAAACTTGATACGCTCCTTGGTCACGGTTTTCCTCCGAACAGCTTCTGCGCCGACTCCGCCTGACCGGTCCTGAGCGCGGCGCAGAGCTTACCCGCCTCCGTGGCCTGGGAAAGGTGCTTGTCAGCCCCCTCGATGCGCAAGAGCCGCGGGGCGAAGAAGTCGTGCGCCTCCGCCACGGCTTTTTCGTCACACAGCGCCGCGACCACCCAGGGGAACCTGCCCACGGCAAACCCGGGCAGTCTCTGCTTCAGAGCGTCGAAGTGTTTCGTCAACCACTGGTACGTCGGCCTGGCCGTGGCCCGCCGCTCGAACAACGGCGGATACACGTAGCGCAGATCACCCACCTTGATGCTGCCGTCCAGCGTGAGCCCGAGCAAACGCTCGACCAGCACCGGGTGGTCGAAGCCCGAGAGTCCGGCAAGCGCGAGCAAGCGCTGTTCGGGGGTCTCGGCGCTCTTCAGCCGCGCGAGCAGGCGATCGAACAACGGCGCGTCCCCGCTGCGACAGCCGAGCGGCAGGGCGATCCGAGCAAGATCGGCGTCGACCGAGCTCGGCTCCGCGAGCCAGGCCAGAGTCAGCTTGCGGGCCTCGGCGAGCACCCAAGGCTCCCTCGCCAGATCGCCGAGCAGCGTGAGCACGAGCTTACGCTGGAGCCGGATCGCCTCCGACTCGGTCTTGGAGCTGCGAAAGCCGAGCTTCTTTCCTTTGGCGCCAGCGAGCCCGAGGACGCGGGCCTCGAAGGCCGGGCGCAGCGCGTCGGTGACGAGGGCGCGGTCGAGCTCGCGGAGCGAATCACCGAGCTGCTCCCAGAGCACGTGACTCTGCCCGGCGACCGCGAAGGGTATGATGGAGAAATAACTCTCGAGGGACAGATCGCCGCTCCGGACCAGGGCCCAGACGTTGCCCAGAAGCCCGACCTTCTCCCGCAGCCCGAGCGCTGGGTCTTTTGCCAGCTCCAGGAGCGCCGCGCTCGGCAGCAAATACCGATAATAACCGCGCTCGTCCGCGTTCGGGTGGACCGTCTTCGGGCAGCTAGCGACGGGCACCTCGAGCTTGCCGGTCGGCTGATCGAGCAGAGTACAGGCGCGCTCGATCGTGCCGCGCACTCCGAAGCGCACACACACCGGGATCCGCCACTGCTTCTTGGGACCGGGGCTCGCACCAAGCGGGCGATACTCGCGCTGACCGAGCGTCACGCTCAGCCGCTGCCTTTCGCAGCTGAACGACGCTTCGACCAGCGGGACCCCGGTCTGTTCGACGAAGGTCGACGTCAGCGCCGCGACGTCCTTCGAGCTCGCGCGCCCGAGCGCGGCGAACAGGTCGTCGGCGCTGGCGTTGCCAAACCGATGTTTGGCCAGGTAGTCCTGAACGCCGCGCTGAAATTCGCGCTCACCAAGGTAACTCTCGAGCATGCTCAGCACACTCGCACCCTTGACGTAGGTGATGCCGTCGAAGGCCTCGAGGGCCTCGCTCGAGCCGCGGACCGGCTGCCGGATGCGGCGCGCGCTGGTCAGCATGTCGACGCCCATCACCCACTGTTTGTCGCTCACGCGCTCCAGCTCCGCGCCGTAGCTCGGCCGAGCTCGCTCGACGATCTTGGCGCCCATCCAGCTGGCGAACGCCTCGTTCAACCACAGGTCGTCCCACCACTTCATGGTCACCAGGTTGCCGAACCACTGGTGGGCGAGCTCGTGCGCGATGATGCCGGAGAGCCCGCGGCGGGCGTCGAGGGATGCCCGCTCCTCGTCGAGCAAGATGAGCTCTTCGCGGAAGGTCACGAGCCCCGCGTTCTCCATCGCACCGGCCGCGAACTCCGGCACCGCAACCAGGTCGAGCTTCGAGTACGGGTACTTCACACCGAAGTAGTCGGTGAGCAGGCCCAAGCTCTCCTCCGCAGTCGCGAGCGCCAGACCACCGAGCTTGCTCTTGCCGGGCAGCGTGATCAAACGAATGGGCACCGGGCTCCGGGCTCCCTCGCGCACCTCGAAGGGCCCCACCGCAAAGGCGACCAGGTAAGAGGGCAGCGGTTCGGTCTCCGCGAACTCGTACGTCGTCAGCTGCGTGGTTGGGTTGTCACGCCGGCGCAACTCGACCGTGTTGGCGACCGCGAGGTTGCCCTCGGGCACGGTCAGCGCCAGACGAAACGGCAGCTTGAAGCCCGGCTCGTCGAAGCAAGGGAACGCGCGCCGCGCGTCGTTCGGCTCGAACTGCGTGAACGCAAAGGCTCGCCCCCCCGCCTCGGCGCGGTACAGCCCCCCGAGACTCGAGCCGAAAGCTGCCTCGTATTGCAGATCGATCTCGGCCGGACCCGGGCCAACCTCGGAAGCCAGCTGGAGCACGAGCTCCTCCGCTTCGGCCTTGCTGTGCGCCGCGAGTCGCGTGCTCACCTTCGCCCAGAGTTTGGCCTGCCGCGTGCTGACGGCGGCGGTGAGGATCTTCGGTCCCTTGGCGTGCAGCACGATGACGCGCGTTGGGGCGTCGATTTCCACGCCGATGCGCACCCGCCCGAAGAAGCTCTTGTCCCGCGGGTCGATGGTGAGCTCCACACTCTGCCGCGTCGGGCGAATGCCCGAGGGCAGCCGCCCATCGTCTCGCGCCGGCGCTACGGCCGGCGCAGTCTCGGCGCTCGACGTCGCGGCTGGATGGGCCAGAGCCCGAGGCGGCGTCCGCGCGCAGCTCCCGAGCGCGAGCAGAGCCGACGAGAGCGCCAACGCGGCAGGGAGAACGACGCGGGCCATGGCTCAAATCGGCGCTGAGATCAGCGGAGCCGGCTCGCGGGTGGTCAGCGCCGGATCCGTGGCGATCACCGACTCGAGCCACTCGATTCGCGGCCGCACGCGGGTTCGAATGCTGCGGCGCGGTGCCGCGCGCATCTCTCCCTCCCAGGTGCGGATGCGCGGCTTGCCCGCGTTGCTGGCCAGCAGCGTGGGCAGACCGGTGACCGGATCGGTCTCGTACACGAAGAACGAGTGCCAGTGGTTCTCCCCGTCGCTCCGCGGCCCGTGGATGGCCACCACGTCCCCGGGTTGGTAACGATCCGCGTGCTCGACCAGGTGCGCGAAGAACGCGGCACGCTCCAGGAATCGCAGCCGTTCCACGTCCGGCAAAGAATAGACGTCGAACCACTCCGGGTGCTGTTCGGCGAAACGGATGAACACGTCGACACTGCGCCGATTCTCGATGCCGATCTCGTCGAAGTCGACCTTGCCGATGATGCGCTTGCGCTCGGTGTCTCGAGCCGTCCACCACGTCCCGCTCGCTCGCTCGATGGTGTCGGTGACGAAGTCGATGCAGACCTGCGGGACCTTGGGCCGACCCTTCTGGTCGAACACCATGTAGCTGTCATCGTTGAAGCTGTACGAGTCCCAGCCGTGATTGTACGCCCAGCGCCAGGCGGGCCGCAGATTGCCGTCCTGCTGCCCCTCCTCGGTCTTCGGCTCGTCGAACGGCAGCGCCTCGGCCACCATCGTGACCACGGTGCTGCGGAGCGCCGACACGACCCGCTCGCGGCGCAAACTCAGCGACCGGGCTTGTTCCACCGCAGGTCGCTCGGCGGCGGAGATCAGCTGGCACTCGAGCTCGGGCTTTGCGCCATCGCCCAGCGAAAGCAGGGTCGGAACCAGGTACGCCCCGTGGCGAACGTCGACCACCAGATGTTTCTTCGTGATGCGCCGCACGCGCAGCCGCTCCGCACCGATCGCCGCGACGACACTTCGCAGATCGAGGTGCAACGGCGGCCCGGGATCGGTGCCACTCGCCCAGACCCGATCGAGCAACAGCAGGCGTGCCCGTTGCCCCGCCTCGGGACCATCCAGATACTCGTACCAGAATCCTGCCGCCTTCTTGGCATGCAGCAGCTGACTCCCACGCTGGATCGTCAGCTCGCGATCGGAGAACAGATGGTGCAACTCCAGCACATCGACGAAGCCAGCAGCCAGATCTGGAACGTCCGAGTACAGGTACCCCTCCGAGAGCAGCAGCGCGCGGGCGACGTCGGGCCTGCGCTGCACGGTCTTGAACACCCCACGCAGAGCCCAACCCGGTGACGGGCTCAGCGCCAGCTGCGCTCTGAGAGCTTTGACCTCGCTCGACACCGCTTCGCTTGGACGCGGCGCACGGCGAAACAGCACGGGCTCGGCCTTGGCACGTCCGAGGATCTCCGCGCGACGCGCCTCGAACTCCAGCGCACCCGGCTCGGCGGGCTCGGCCTCGGCGGCGCGGATGCGCTCTCTGCAGTCCACGTCGCGCGGCCCCGGGCCGGCTGCGGGCGCCGGCGCGGCCGCGAGCTGCGCGGACCCCGCGGGCGGCGCCTGCTCGGACGGCGCAGGCGCCTGAGCGCACGCCCCGAAGGCGAAGCCGGCGAGCCAAAACAACGCGCGATCCACGGGCGGCAAACGCTACCGGCCTCGGGTGAGAGCCGCAACCCGCGCCGGGGATCGAGCCTGTCGCCAGCACGGGGTCCGATTGGGCAGGACCTCCACGGTCGTCTACGCTTGGCGGCCTCGGATCGATTCCCGCCCCCTTTGCCATGAACCCCGTCGCCCTCAAGACCCGCTCGGTGGACATCGGTGGGACCGGCATCAAGCTGCTCGTGCTCGATGCAGACGGGTGCGCAGCGACCGAACGGACCCGTGCCCTCACACCAAACCCGGCAACACCCGAGGCCGTGCTGCGGGTGCTCGCGGAGCTATCGCGGGCCCAGCGCCCCTTCGACCGAGCGAGTGTGGGCTTCCCGGGTGTCGTACGCCACGGCGTCGTCGTGACCGCACCGAATCTGGACACCTCCCTCTGGGCAGGCCGCGCAGTCGAGGCCGACGTCGCCGCCGTGCTCGGCTGTCCGACGCGTGTGATCAACGACGCCGATCTGCAAGGCTACGGCGTGGTGCGGGGCAGCGGAGTCGAGATGGTGCTGACACTGGGCACCGGCGTCGGCTCGGCGTTGTTCGTCGAGGGACAGCTGGTACCCAACCTGGAGCTCGGCCACCACCCGTTCAAGAAGGGAGACACTTGCGAGGAGCGGGTGCGGGAGACCAAGCTCGAGCGCATCGGAAGCAAGCGCTGGAGCCGTCGGGTGCGGGAGATGCTCGACCAGCTCGCGGTGATCTTCAACCACGACGTGCTCTTCCTGGGCGGAGGCAACGCGCAAGCGCGAGGTCGAGCTGCCGTCGAACGTCGTGTTGTTCGACAACGTGCAGGGGCTTGGCGGAGGGATCCGACTGTGGGCCGACCGCTGAGCTCGGTCCCAATCCTGCTCGCGCTCGTGCTCGGCGCGGTAGGCTGCAAGGACAAACACCAACCGGCGCCGCCTGCGCCCGTGCCGTCCACGGCCCCGAGCCCTACTCCCATCCCGCTGCCGGAGCACGCGGTCGCCGGCGAGGTCGCCTTCGAGCTCGTGGCGACCGACGACGGTGCGCTGCTCGCGGTCGGGGCAAAAACGGGCGGTTTGTCGCTGCTCTTTCTCGACGCCACGGGCCAGGAGGTCGGCGCCGCGCTCACCCTCGGCAGCGAGGTCGAGCGCGTGGTCGAGATCGCCGGCGCTGCGCTCGGTAACCGCGTGGGCCTCGCGTATGTGACCCGGCACGACGCCGCGGCTGCGAGCTACGGCGTGCTGGGCGACGCCAGCACACGCTCGTTCGCGGCGCCGAGCGCCCTCACCCCCACGACGCTCGGCGACCTCACCCGGCGGGGGCACGTGGCCTTTGCTGCGAGCGACAAGAACGAAATGGCGGCGGTCGTGCGGGGGCTCGATGAGCCCTGCGGCGATGACAAAGAGCGGTCGTGCGCCGCGTATCGATTCCGCGAGTTGCTCTCCACCGGGCCCGAGCTGCGCGGGCTCCCCATGAGTGTGCCGACACCCTGCCCGGCGACCATCGCGGGTTTTACCATCGTGGGCGAGCGCTGGCATTACGGCTTCTGCTCTCAGGCCTCCGGCCAGCCGCGGACCACGGCGTTCATGCGCCAGCTCTCGCCGTTCTACGTCGGTGTAACCCATTCGCCACCCGGCTGTGCGCCGCTCGGTGTCACTCGGATCGGCAGCGAGGCGTTGTTCGCGGTCCAGTGCGGTGACATCCGCAGGGCTCTGCGCATCGGCGGCATGGACAGCCCTGAGCAGAGCCTGGTGATCACCAACACGACCCTCGACTGCCGGCTCGGGCGGCCACGGTTGACCTTACCTGGGGAGCCGCCTCTGACGCTCGATCTCGCCGCGAGCACGAGCGGCCTCGGCCCGCTCTTGCCGGAGTCGGTCGCCGCAGCCAATTCCCGCGCCGTCTGGACCGGGTCGTCGCTGCTCGTCGCGAGCTGGGTGCGGGCGGCGATCGTACTCCGGCGCTACGAGTGCCGCGGAGCCGAGCTCGCTCGCAGCGGTTGACGGCGGCTCAGCGACCGAGGGCCAGGCAGACGATGCCGAGCGCCACTGCGGACGCGAAGATCAGGCGGCGACCGCCCAAGCCTTCACCGAGCAGCCGGGCGCCGATCAGCGCAGCGAACACCACACTCACCTCGCGAGCCGACGCAACGGACGCGATCCGCCCCACACTCATCGCGTAGATGACCAGGGAATACGCCAGCGCCGAGCACAGACCCCCACCGATGGCTCGCGCACCATGTCTGGACAGGAATGCGCCGAGCACGGCGCGGCGTCGCCAGAACACGACGCTGCTAAACGGAGCGCCGATGATCAGGTGCAGCCACGCAACGTACGCGAGCTTGCTGCCGCCTGCGCGCACGCCGAGCCCATCACACAGCGTGTAGGCCGCGATGAAGACCCCGGTCAGCGCGGCGAACCCGAGCGCCCGCTTCGGCGCCGCTCGCGCACCGGCGCCGCCGATGCCAATGACCCCGAGGGAGACCAAGACCACACCAGCAGCGGCGACGCCGCGGACCGGCTCACCGATCACCAGCGCGGAGACACCCGCGACGATCAGCGGCCCCACGCCGCGTGCGATCGGGTAGACCAGTGACAGGTCGCCGTATTCGTAGGCGAACAACAAGAACGCGAAGTAGAAGACGTGAACCACCCCCGAGCCGGCCAGGTACGGCCAGGCCGCGTGGCCCGGCGCTCCGGTCACCCAGGCGACGGGGGCATAACAAACCGCGCCCGTCGCGAGCACGACCGCGAAGGTCAGCAAGCGGTCGCCACTGGCCTTGAGCAGGGCGTTCCAGCTGGCGTGCAGCAGGCCGGCGAAGATCACCAAGCCGAGCACGGCCGCTCCGCTCATGTTCGAGCTCACCCGCGCGACGCGCAGCAGCGGCGCGCCGCCAGAGACACGCGCGTCACTCGGCCCTGCGCCGGAACCAGAGACCGAGTGCGCCGAGCGCGGCCAAGATCAGCGCGGGCCACCCGGGCGCGGACGCCGGCGCGCGACAGCCGCAGCCGCCATCGTCGCCGGACTCCGTGGTGCCACCTTTGGATGTTCCCCCGGTGCCCGCGGCGGCGTCACTCCCCGCATCGTTCGCTGCCCCGCCGGTGCCGGAGCCACCACCGGTTCCGGCCTCGGGCACCACACACTGACCGGCCACGCAGGTCTTGGGCGGGATGCAGATCGGATTGCACTCGGCGGGACCGCAGCTGCCGGTCTTCGGATCACACTCCTCGCCGGCCCCACAGCTGACCCCGTCACACAGCTCGACACAACCCTTGGTCGCGTCGCACTTCTGCGCCTGCGGACAGGTGACGCCGGCGCACAGGCCAACGCAGTTGCCGCTGGCATCACAGTGCTCGCCGGCCTGGCAGGTCTTCCCCTGACAAGCAGGCGGCACACAGGCGTTGCTGCCGGCCTTGTCACACACCTCACCGGTGTTGCAGCCGATGTCGGCCGCGTAGCAGTTGCACGGAGCCTTGCACTCACCAAGCGAGCACTGCTTCGGCGGTGGACATTGAACTCCCGCGCAAAGATCGACGCATTTACCGTCCTTGCACGACTGTCCATACGGGCAGACCACGCCGTCGCAGGCCGGCTTGCAGGTCTTGCTGGTCGGATCACACACCGCGCCCGGCGGACAACCGCCCGTGGTGCAGTCATCCGGCACACAGATCGAGCCCTCGCTGGACGGTTTGCAGGTCGAGCCGATGGGGCAACTGCCGATCTCGCCGGCCTTGCACAGCGGCACACAGATGCTGGCGTTGCAGACCAGGCCCGCGGGGCAGGCCCCGGGCTTGCCGTCACAGTTCAGATCGGTGGCCGAGTCACATGCCTCGGGCGCACCCGGATACACCTTGCCATCGCTGTCATCACAGTCGCAGGGCTGGGTCGCCCCAGGACATTTGCAGTCGACGAAGCCGTCCTTGTCCGCGTCGGGACACACTCCGGAGCCTTGCTCGGTCAAGCCGGCGACCGCGTCCACCTCGCCCTCACTCGAGTGGTAAGAACAGGCCGGAAACTCTTTGCCGTCATAGCCCGCAACGATGGAGGCGTAACGGAAAGTGATGCCACACGGCAGCCCGTGGACCTGCACGAACGAGTCGTCCTCGACGGCGTAGTTCGCCGTGTCGCCGCAGGCGGCCCAGGTGGCGTTGCCGGGTGACGGAGGCCGAGTCGTGAACCAGCCGTGGGTGAAGATCTGCTGCAAGACGGCCCGATTCCACTTCTGGGGATCGGTGCCGGTGGTCGCCGGATCCTCGATCGCGTCTTTGGCGAGCGGGTTGTCGGTCAGGTAGATCGTGTACTCGACGGACTCGCAAGGCTGGGGCCCGTGATCGTTCTGGGCGAAGATGGCCACCTTGTTCGAGGGGCCGCCGAGATCGAAGACCAGACCTTCCCAGGGGAAGTAGCCGCTGGTGATTCCATCAGCGACGCAGTTCGTGGTCGCGCGGTTCGGACAGCCGTTGACCAGGGTGTGGTCGACCAGGCGACACGGGTGCCACCACAGGTGGTCGAGCTTCTCCAGGTACTTCGTGGCGTTCGCAACGGTGTTCGTCACCGCGGCGTTGCAGGTGTACTTCTCGGGGCAATCGTAGGGCGACGTCGACTCGCCGGCGCATCCGGCCCAGCTCGTGGTGTCGCAGCCGGGCCAGTTGTTGAAGAACTTGGCGAACAGCGGCAGCTGAGGACCGGTCAGGCCGTTCTTGTCCTTGAAGATGTCGTTGACGACACCGCCGGCGTTCTGGATGGCAGTGATGCAAGCCTGGGAAGTCGTCGGCGGATTGCTGTCGCAGGTTCCGGTCGCCGCCCGAGCGCCGAGGCTCAGCGAAAACAGCGCGAGCCCGAGCCCGAGTGACCAAGTCTTGTGCATCTTCATTGCCCGCGTCCCTTGTAGCCCTGGGGTCCCACGACCGCCGCCGCTCGGGAGGATAGCGCGATCTCCGGTCCAGCGTGTCGATGACAGCGGAAAACGCCGCGGTCAGGCCGGATGGGGCCCGCCGCGGCGCTGTCCGCTTCGCTCGCCGCTCAGTTGGAGGTCGGCTGGGCTTCTTTGCCGGCCGCGACAGCGTCGAGATACGCCTGACTCGGCTGCGGCATGCTCTCGAGCGCGGCCGCCAGGACCTCGTCGAGCTTGACCACGATCACGAACTCGAGCTCGTCCCGGACCTCTTTCGGGATCTCGTCGAGATCCGCCTTGTTCCGTTCGGGCATGAGCACCCGTTTGATGCCAGCGCGGTGGGCCGCGAGGATCTTTTCCTTCAGTCCGCCGATGGGCAGCACCCGCCCGCGAAGGGAAATCTCGCCGGTCATCGCGACGTCGTGTCGCACGCGGATCCCCGTCAACAGGCTGACGAGGGCGGTGAACATGGTGATGCCCGCCGAGGGCCCATCCTTGGGCATGGCGCCCGCCGGAATGTGGATGTGGATGTCGCTCTTCTCCAGGAAGTCCCGAGGAATTCCGTATTTCTCGGCGTTGGTGCGCACGTAGGACAACGCCGCGTGGGCACTCTCCTTCATCACGTCGCCCAGCTGACCGGTGAGCTGCAGCTTGCCGGAGCCGAACATCCGCGTCGCCTCGATGAACAGGATCTCGCCGCCCACGCTGGTCCAGGCCAGGCCCGTGGCAACACCGGTCTCCTCCGTGCGCTCGGCCACCTCGCTCGTGTACTTGATGGCGCCGAGATACTCGCGCAGATCGTCCTCGGACTTGATCACCCGAGGAGTGAGGTCACCCTCGGCGACCTTGACGGCGACTCCACGGATCACACTCGCCACCTGACGCTCGAGGGAGCGTACGCCCGCCTCTCGTGTGTAATGCTCGATGATCTCTTCCACGGCTTCGTCGAGGATCTGCAACTGCTCCGACTTGAGCCCGTGCTCCTCGAGCTGTTTCGGGATCAGGTGCTGGCGCGCGATGGCGAGCTTCTCGCGCCGGGTGTAGCCGGGAATTTCCAGGATCTCCATGCGGTCGCGGAGCGGCGGCGGGATCGGATCGGCCACGTTGGCCGTCGCCACGAACATCACGTTCGACAGATCGTATTGGATCTCCAGGTAGTGGTCGGCAAAACTGTTGTTCTGCTCGGGGTCGAGCACCTCGAGCAGCGCGGCGCTCGGGTCACCGCGGAAGTCGTGTCCGATCTTGTCGACCTCATCCATCATGAAGACGGGGTTGATGGTCGACGCCTTCTTCATGCCCTGGATGATCTGGCCCGGGAGCGCGCCCACGTAGGTGCGCCGGTGCCCGCGGATCGCCGCCTCGTCGTGCACACCACCCAGCGAGACACGCACGAATTTGCGTCCGAGCGAGCGCGCAATGCTGCGGCCGAGGCTCGTCTTGCCCACGCCGGGCGGGCCGAGCAGGCACAAGATCGGTCCCTTCTTGTCCTTCTTCAGCTTGCGCACGGCCAGGTACTCGACGATGCGTTTTTTGACCTTCTCGAGACCGTAGTGGTCCTCGTCGAGGACCTTCCGGACCTCGATGATCTCCATGTTGTCCTCGGTCGAGTTGGTCCACGGCAGATCCAGGATCCAATCCAGATAGGTCCGCACGACGGTGTACTCGGCGCTTCCGACCTGCATCGAGCGCAGCCGCTTCAGCTGCTTCTTGGCGACGCTGTCCGCCTCGCTCGGCAGGTTCGCCTTGGCGATGCGCTCCTCGAGTCCGTCGAGATCGCCCTGATCGCCGTCGTCCTCGCCGAGCTCCTCCTTGATCGCCTTGAGCTGCTGGCGGAGCACGTACTCGCGCTGGTTCTTGCCCATCTCCTCCTTGATCTGGGAGTTGATGCGCTCGCGCATCTTCAGGATCTCCAGCTGACGCGTCAGCAGCCGGAGCACCTTACGGATGCGCTCCTTGATGTCGACGGTCTCGATCAGCTGCGCCTTCTCTTCGACCGGCGCGTCGAGGTTCGCAGCGACCAGATCCGCGAGCGCCCCCGGCGCCTGGATCGAATCGATCAGCGAGCCGGCCTCCCGCGGCAGCTCCGGCATCAGCTGGATCACTTGTTTTGCCACGTCGCGCAGGCTCATTGCGAGGGCTTCGGCCTCGACGTCCTCGATCGGCGGAGCCTCGACCTTGGCGATGCGGGCCTTCAGGTACGGCGTGGTCTGCGTCAGGCTGTCCAGGCGGATCCGGGTCAAGCCTTGCAAGATCAGCGAGTAGTTTCCGCTCGAGTGTTTGAGCGCCTTGAGCACGCGCGCGGCGCAACCGACGGGGTAGAGATCGTCGGCACCGGGGTCGTCGGTCGAAGGGTCTCGCTGAGCGAAGATGGCAATGACCGGGGAGGTGAGGTTGTGGACGTCCTCCACCAACGCCACGCTCTTCTCGCGACCCACATCGAACGGGGCAACCGCGCCGGGGAACAGCACTGCATTGCGGATGGGCAGCACCGCCAACTCGTCACCGAACCGGACCTCTTCATCGGCAGCCGGAGCGACGGACGTTGGCTTCTTCTTATCACTCATGGATTACCTTTCGACCCGAGCCGGGGGGTCCCTTCGGCTTTTGTGACGATCAGGGACGTGAGGTCAAGCTAAGCACCATCCAATAACCGGTCTATGCTGTCCGCAGTTCTTGGACCGAGCAGACCCGTGAAGCCCATCCGCAGCGTTTTCTTCGGCACTCCGGCCATCGCGATCCCGGCCCTTCGAGCGCTCCACCAG
This sequence comes from Myxococcales bacterium, assembly GCA_016706225.1. NCBI lineage: Bacteria > Pseudomonadati > Myxococcota > Myxococcia > Myxococcales > Myxococcales bacterium. The sequence continues at coordinate 544,692 of JADJKB010000008.1, read as the reverse complement.
ACCTCGGAGCTGGTCGCGGTGGTCTGTCAGCCCGATCGCCCGAGCGGTCGGGGCCTAGCCCAGAGCGAGCCCGCCGTGAAAATTGCCGCCCGGGAGCTGGGCGTCGAGGTCCACCAACCCCTGCGTGTGAAGACCGAGCTCGACCAGTGGTTGCGGGAGCGAGAGGTCGATGTCGCCGTCGTCCTAGCCTACGGGCGCATCCTCCCCGAGTCCGTGCTCCAGGCGCCACGCCGGGGCGCCATGAACCTGCACGCATCCCTCCTGCCCAAGCTCCGCGGTGCCGCGCCGATCAACTGGGCCATCGTGCGCGGCGAGACCGAGACCGGTGTCAGCCTCATGCAGATGGACGTGGGGCTGGACACGGGCCCGGTCTTCAGTCGCCGGAGTCTGCCCATCGCAGCGGACGAAAACGCCGGTGAGCTGGCCGCCCGCATCGCCGAGCTGTGCGCCGTGATGGTCCGGGTCGATCTGCCGCGAGCCGTGTCCGGTGAGCTGTCGGCAGAGCGCCAGGACGAAGCCCAAGCCACTCACGCGCCCCTCATCACCAAGGAAAATACGCGCATCGACTGGAACGCGAGCGCCGCCGAAGTGGTGAACCTGATTCGGGGCATGGCACCCCGGCCCGGAGCGCACACCCAGATCAAGCAGAAACACCTGCGGATCACCGCCTCGCGTCCGGCGCGGGAGCCGGTCGAGGCGCCTCCCGGGAGCGTGCTGCTCGGGATCGGGCGGGAGCTCCTGGTTGCCACCGGCGTCGGGGGCGTCGAAATCGTGCGCGCGCAGCTCGAGGGGAAACGGGAGCTCGCGGCGTCGGACTTGCTGAATGGGCGGACCCTGGTGGCGGGCGATCACCTGGGAACGTGAGCCGGAAAATCTCGTTTGCTCCGGCAAAGCCGCCTCCGCGCCGCCCGATCGGGCATGCCGCCCACTGCGGGCGGTAGTGCTAGGATGAACGGGTGCAGCTCGCCGCTCGCCTGATCGAAGAGATTCGGGAGGAGTTTCCCGGCTTTCGCATCGTACCGAAAGGGGAGGACCGACTCAGCCGGGCCATCGACCGCGCACTCAGATTCGTGACTTTTGGCCGCCAGAGCGGCTACTTGACGAGCTATCACACCGTCATCGGCGACACCCTGTACGTCCCGAGCGCCTGGGACACGACCTCCGACGTGGACCAGGCCATCGTGCTCCGGCACGAGCGGGTCCACCTGCGGCAGCGCCGGCGGCTGGGGCTCCCGGTGATGGCGTTCCTGTACTTCGTCCCGTTTTTTCCGCTCGGGTTGGCTTACGGCCGGGCGCGACTCGAGTGGGAGGCGTACACCGAGACCCTGCGGGCGACGGCGGAGCTCGCCGGCAGCGCGGCAGCGCGTTCACCCGAGCTGCGAGCGCGGATCGTGCGCCGATTCACCGGCCCAGATTACGCCTGGATGTGGCCATTCGAGCGCCAGGTCCAAGGCTGGTACGATGCGGCTCTGGGTGCTCTCGAGAGCAGCCAGGAGCCACCGCGAAAACTCGAGCCCAGCTCGCAGACGGCGTTGAAGCACGGAGAACGCGCAGCATGACGGTTGTTGGAATCGATCTGGGCACGACAAACACGGTGGTCGGAGTGGTCAAGGACGGCCATGCCGCCGCGCTCGCCGACGAGGCGGGCGACCGGCTGATCCCGTCCGTGGTCTCGTTTCATCCCAGCGGCAACGTGCTCGTTGGCAAGCCAGCCAAGGAGCGACGCCTCGTCGACGCCACGAACACCGTCTACTCGATCAAGCGACTGATCGGTCGGAGCTGGGACAGCGAAGAGGTGCGCAAAGCCCGCGAGCGGTTCCCGTTCGAGATGCGCGAAGGGCCGGGTCAGGCGGCGCTCGTCGTCGCTCGCGGCCAGTCCTACACCCTGCCGGAGATCAGCGCGTTCGTGCTGCGCCGGGCCAAGGCCATCGCCGAGACCGCGCTCGGCGGCCACGTCGAGAAGGCCGTGATCACGGTACCCGCGAACTTCAACGATCTGCAGCGGGCCGCGACCAAGGTCGCCGGACGGGTCGCGGGTCTGGAGGTGCTGCGCATTCTCAACGAGCCGACGGCAGCGGCCCTCGCCTACGGCTACGGCAAATCGACCAACGAACGCATCGCCGTCTACGACTTCGGCGGTGGCACCTTCGACGTGACGCTGCTCGATCTCAGCGAGAACGTGTTCGAGGTGCTCGCGACCGCCGGCAATACCTTCCTGGGCGGCGACGACATCGATCTCGAGCTGGCCGAGCGCATGGCAACGGCGTTTCTGCAGAAACACCGGATTGACCCCCGGGGAGATCCCCAGGCGTTCGAGCGCCTGCGCGCCGCAGCGGAGGAGCTCAAGATCCGGCTGTCGCGCGAGAACGAGGTCACGCTGCACCTCGCGGAGATCGCTCACGGGCCAGGCGGCAAGTCCCTCGATCTCGAGTTTCGCATGACCCGCGGCGACTTCGAGGGCATGGTCGGCCCCATCGTCGAGCGCACGTTCGAGGTCTGCCGCGAGGCGATGAACATCGCGCGCCTCTCATCCGGCGACTTCGATCAGGTGCTCCTGGTGGGAGGCTCGACGCGCATCCCGCTGGTTCGCCAGAGCGTCGAGGCGTTCTTCAAACGACCGGTGCTCGGCCACATCAGCCCCGACGAGGTCGTGGCGATCGGCGCTGCGATTCAAGCGGCAGCGCTGACCGGCGCGACCGAGCGTCGTCGTGACCTACCGCCGGCGCCAGCCCCCGCCGCTCGCGGCCCCATCGCGCGCCGCGGCAACACATGGCCGCCGAATAACGCGCAGTCACCGCCGATGTCCGCGGAGCCGGGCACCGAGCCCTACGGCGGCAGGAGCCGCAGCCCGACGAGCCCCGGCGTTCAGGCCGACTCCGGCGCGCGACAGCTGCCGGCGGGCGCAGCGCAACGGGTCGTCGTGCCGGGCGAAGGTCGCCCGCGGGTCCCGACCGGCGCGGGAGTCGCACCGCCGCCGGGCACCGAGCCGCCGGGCACAGTGGCTGGGCTCGGCGCACGCGGGCGCACCCCGACCGGCCCAGGCCTGGGGCCCGAGGCCGCGGCCGCGCGGGCACGCGTGCAGACCAACACGTTGTCGAGCGCCGAAAGCGCGGCCGAAAAGGCGCGCCGCATGACGGATCCGGGCATTGGCTCGGACGGCCCGAGTCAGATTGTTCCGCCGACGAAGGGACCGATCAATCTCCCCGGACTCGACGATCCAACCGCGGAAGCCGGCCACATCGCGAGCTTCCTCGCGCGGTACGCCAGCACGCCCCAGAAGCCGCGCACGACCCAACCCCAGGGCCCGATCGTCACGCCCAAAGAGGAGAGTGTCTCGTATCGGTTGAGTGAGGACGACATCCAGTACGAAGATCCGAGCGCGCTCCAGGCACCCAACACGGCACAGCTGCGGCGCATGGCGGGGCCTCAGTCCACGGACGAGGTCACCGAGGTTCACAAACGCCGCACCGGCTCCCGTGTCTCCATCGACGAACAAGCGTTGCCGCTGCCGAGCATCCCGGACGACGAAGACATGACGATGGATACGGCGACCTCGCCCCAGGCGCAGGCTCCGTTCGGGGGCACGATGCGCATGCCCCAGCAGCCCCCTCCCCCGCCCGCGCGCGGCTTGCCCGGCTCGCTCGCAACGCCCACGTCACCGAACCCCGCACTGGCTGGAATGCCCGGGCCAACGCCCGGCCCCTTCGGCCAGCCCAACACGCTGGTGTCCCCTGCCACGAGCGGGCCCGGCGGCATGCCGGCCCCGGGTGCTCCGTCACCCTTCGGCGGCAGCGCGCCTCCCGCCTTCCAGCATGCGTTTCCACCGCCTCCGCACGCCCACACCTCGCCGTTCGGTTCTCCCGAACCACAGGCACCGCCGGCCGAACAGTGGGCTCCGCCGCTGGGCGTGGCAGCCGGGATCGCGGGTATTGGCGCCGCCGCGAACCCCGTCATTCAACAGATGCCAGGCGGCGCCGGGACACCGCTCCTGGTCGACGTCACGCCGCTCACGCTCACGGTGGAGACCGTGCACGGCTACTGCGATCCGGTGATCGGTCGAAACTCACCCGTCCCATGCGAACGAAGCCGCACGTTCGTGACCGCCGCCGACAACCAGACAACCGTGCGTGTGCGAGTTGCCCAGGGCGAGTCCAAGCTATTCCGAGAGAACACGCTGCTCGGCGAGGTGGAGCTCTCCGGGCTTCGCGGAGCTGCACGCGGGCAGGTGAAGATCGACGTGGTCTTCGGCCTCGACACGGACGGCATCCTCAACGTGCGAGCCGTCGACGTCGCGACGGGGCACGAAGCGCGCGTCACCGTGCGTCTCGTCGCAGTCCCGGACATGGGTAACGTCGCGGAGATGGCCGCGCGTAACGCCGCGATGCCGATGATGTCATGAACGATCCCGGCATGCTCGATCGTGTCGAGGAGTGGGCACAGGTCCTCGACGACTCGACCTACTACGAGATCTTGGGTGTGCTCGAGATCTGCGACGACACCGCCCTCCGGGACGCGTTCCGAGAGTTTGCGCTGTCGTTCCACCCCGACATGTTTCGCGACACACCGGAGCAGGTGCAGGCGGCGGTCCGGCGCATCTTTCAGCGCGGCACCGAGGCCTACCGAGTGCTCTCCGATCGCGAGCTCCGCATCCGCTACGACACGGGCATCAGTCGGGGCAAACGCCGGATGGAGGACTCGTTCGGCCCGAAGAGCGAGGCGCCCCCGCCGGTCAGTCTCGAGGGCGGACCGCCGTGGGACGAGCTGTGCCGTTCCGGCGGCGCCAAGCTCAGCGCCCAGAAGGCGAAGAAGCTGATGGCCAAGGGGGATCTCGAGGGCGCCAAACGCGAGCTCGAGAAGGCGCTCGCCTTCGACGGCAACGCGAACCCTGCTCTCGGCGCGCGCATCGAAGCCATCACGCTCGTGCTCTACGCCGGTGGCGGCAGCTGAGCGGAGCTCGGGCGAGCGATCCGGGTTGCGGGACCTCGACGCGCCCCTTGGAACGCGAGCCTGGCTTCTCTAGGCTCCCTGCATGCTCACGCTGTACGGTGAGTCCCTCTGGGACAGTCCTTGGGTGTTCTCGGCATTCGTAGGGCTCAGAGAAAAAGGCCTCGAGTTCGAGCTGCGCGCGCTCGACCTCTCCGCGGGAGCTCAGCACACTCCGCCATTTCCACAGGCCTCGCTCACCGCGCGAGTCCCGTGCATCGATCACGACGGCTTCATGCTGTCGGAGTCGGCGGCCATCATCGAGTACCTGGAAGAGGCCTTTCCCGCTCCCGAGTTTGCGCGACTGCTTCCCCAAGGGATCCAGGAGCGCGCGCGCGCCCGTCAGATCATGGGTTGGCTGCGCAGTGATCTGCTCCCGCTACGCGAAGCACGCCCCACCAGCTCGATCTTCTTCGCCCCGCTCGAGGCTCCGCTATCCGAGCGAGCCCAGGTCGCAGCGGAAAAGCTCATTGCTGTGGCCGAACGCTTGGTTCCCGGGGACAGCGGCCCGATCTTCGGCAGCGTGACCTTGCCTGATTTCGACCTCACGCTGGCGCTCGAGCGTCTGCTCGCCAACGGCGATCAGACACCCGAGCGCTTGCAGCGCTACGCCCGGGAAATCTGGACCCGGCCGAGCGTGCGGGCGTTCCTGGCCCAGGAACGCCCGAAGATGCACTGAGGGCTCGACGCCAGGCCCCGAGGCGCCAAACACCCATCCGGAGCCGGAGGCGAAGCAACCCTCGGGCACCACGCTCCGTCGAGCTGCCCCCCTTGCCGTTCGCTGTGGGTCCAGAATCCCTCCCAAGCCAGCAAGGCGTCCCAACGTCGGAGAAGCTTGGGGCACGCCCCCGCGGCAGCGGACCGGCGGCCCCCCGAAGGACGAGGCCAAGATGGCAGCCGAAAAAGGCGTTTTCAGCGATGGGACCGGGGGGCCAGGCCGTGTTAGAACGGGGACTCCGCTCGGGTTTTTAGACCGAAATGTGAACGCAGACGTATCTCCTGATAATATATGGGAAAAGCGATTGTTCCACCGAGACGTGGTGGGCAACCGAGACAGGTGCACCGTGAAGATCTCGTGTCCCGCTTGTGCGGCCAAATACTCGATCGCCGACGAAAAGGTCCAAGACAAGCTCGCCAAGATTCGCTGCAGAAAGTGCGGCACGACCATCGTCATTGACGGCAAGGTCGACCCGCCAAGTGTCTCCGCAGGCGACGCCAACGCTTCGCACGTCGAATCACCACAGGTTTCGGATCCCTCCGCCTCGGTCGGCGCTGGGGAGTACTCCGTCGATTTTGGCGACAACGATCAGCGCACCATGTCGGTGGCCGAGATCGTCGCCGCGTACAACGCCGGTCAGATGACCGCCGACACCTTCGTGTGGGCCGACGGCATGGCCGACTGGCAGCCCCTGGGGCAGGTCTCCGCGCTGGTCGATGCGCTGCACACCGCGAGCGCACCCACCGCGGAGCCGCCGCCAAGCAACATGATCAACTCGAGCGACATCGCGAGCCCGGCAGCTGCACCCCCTTGGGAGCAGAAGCAGGCGGACGCCGCCAGCGCGGCGCGCGCGGCGGTCCGGTCCGGAGGCGGACGCGGCTCCACCGCAGATCTGTTCGGCGCACCCTTCGAGGCCGGCAGTGAACAGGACGTCACCACGAGCGCGCGTGAGCCAGGTCCTGCCCTCGGCTCGGCGTCGTCGAGCGCGTCGTCAGGTGGCACCGGCGCCCGCAACGAGTCGAGCGTGCTATTCTCGCTGAGTGCGTTGACCGCGACGGCGCCCGTCGGCGGAGGCGGTGGCTCTGTGAGTCCGAGCGCAGCGCCGAGGGCAGCGCAGACGGCAGCGCAGACCAAGGAGGACTCGGGGCTCATCGATCTGAAGGCGCTGACCGCAGCGTCCGACGCGCCCGCTCAGCAGATCGCGCACTTCAATCCATCACCGCTCGGCATGGCACCGCCTCTCGGTCTTGCTCCGCCCCTCGGCGGCGGTGTCGAGGCGCAGATCTCCGCGCCCATGCACCAGCCGCAGAAGAGCAAGGCCGGGATCTTCATCGGCGCTGGCATCGCAGTCGCCGCAATCGCCATCGCGGCCGCCATCGTCGTCGTGGGCAAGGGCCAGCCCCCGCCCCCGGCGCCCACCGTTGTCGCAACCCAGCCCGCGACAGCCCCCACGCCGACACCAACACCGACGCCAACCGAAGACTCGACAGCAAAACCTCCGGCAACTGGCACGGCAGACGAAGACAAAAAGCCGGTTGCGGCAGCCAAAAAGTACACGGGCGGTGGCACCGCGGCCAAACCCAAGCCGGCCGCCGGCGGTGATCCGAAACCCGCGGCTGGCGGTGATCCGAAACCCAAACCCAAGCCCAGTGGCGGTTGTGGCTGCGCATCAGGCGATCTGCAGTGCGCCATGAAGTGCGCGGCCGGCGGCGGCTGACGCGGCTTCACTGCTTGTCGCGGCGCGCATCGGCGCGCCGCGCATGATAGCCGGACTCGCTCAGCGTGCGAGGGGCGCCGGAACGGCCAGCGAAACCTCGCCGGTCGGTGCGTCGTGCTCGAACACCTGCCCGCGTCGATCTGCGAGCCCGAGCCGCATCAACCCGTCGGCGCGAACCAGCGCGAACGGAGTGCGCGGCACCGGGGCGCTCTCCCCCATCGGCACGATGTACACCAGCACGGGATCCGTCGTCGCGGGCAGCTTGACGGGAGCTTGCGCACAGGCCGCCGCAACCGAGCTGTCCGGGTCTTCCAAGGCGCAGGTCTCGAGCAGGCGCTGATCGCGCGCGGCGTCGGCTGACTTGACGTTGGCGACGAGCAACGCCGCCGCGCGCCGCACGACCTCCGCGCGGTCGTCGGTGAGCAGCGCGATCTCTTCGTGGCTGCTGCAGCGTGCGCCCGCGACGCGCAAACCCGCGAGGGCGTTAGCCCGCACGTAGGCTCGACTGTCCGCCAATCGGGCACACAACTCTTTGTCGACCCGCGACCGCGTCCGGGCGCCGACCCGCCCGAGGGCGGCGGCCGCATTGCCTGCTACTGCGACGTCTTCATCGTCCAGCGCCCGAACGATCGTAGCGCGCTCTCCGCTCCGACCCACACTGCCCAGGCTCCACACGGCATTCGCCCGCACCGACCCATCGACGTCCGCCGCCAAGCGCCCGAGCAGCGCGACGCCATCGCTGCGGGCAGCAAGCGCTTCGGCGATCTTGGCGCGATCGGCCAGATCGCCGGTTTCCCGAGCGTGCTCCGCGAGGGTGCGCAGCGCCTCCTTCGAGGGCAGGCGTCCCATCGCTTCCAGCAGCGCGTCGCGCTGCCCTCCCCGGCTCTCCAGCATGAGTCTGTGGGTGCGTTCGACGAGACCCGGTGCCTTGCCCCGGCCGAGCGCACCCCCGAGCGCCACGGCCAGCGCCGCGCGGTCCTGCTCCGCAGAGCGCTCCAGCCGATCGAGCAACGTCCGCGCCGCAGCGCCCGAAGCAGCGCGCCGCAGCGCCACCGCAGCGGCCAGTCGCACGCTCGCCTCGTCCGCGTCCAACGCCTCGAGCAACACCCGATCTTGACCCGATGGCGGCAGCATTCCGAGGGCGTCGATGGCGGCCACGCGGAGCTCGACGTTGTCAGCGGCACCCGCGAGCGGCGCCAGCGCTTTGACGGCGCGCGGCGAGCCGGTCCGCCCTAGCAGTCGCGCCAGAGCTGCGCGCTCGGCCTTGCTGGAGCGCGCCTTTTCCAGCGCCTGCGCGATGGGATCGACCGCACGCCCGTCGGGGTGTTTTGGATCGAGCAGCGCCACCGCCGCATCGATGGCCGCACGCCGCACGCCGGGGTCGGGATCTCCGAGGTGCTCGAGCACCGTCGGTAGCGCAGCCTTGTCGCCCAGGGTCTCGAGGGCGGACAACGCTGCCGGTGCGCCCAGCGCACCGCGCCGGAGTGCGCTCACGATCAGCTTCGCGCTGTCCTTCTTGCCCATCTCCGCCAGCGCCAAGGCGCAGTTGTCGGCCACCCTGGCCTCGGGTTGCCCGGCCAAACATCGGTCGAGCCGCTCACTCGCCTTGGCACCCGCGCGCGCCAGCGCCTTGCGCAAGAGCAAGAGCGTGTCCGGCGACTGCTCACTCGCCATCAGGGACAGCAAGGTGTCGAGCGCCTCCCCCGTGCCGATGTGCGAGAGTGCGTTCACCACCGCAGCCCGCACCGCGGGCGACGCATCCGCGCTGGCGAGCGAGCCAATGGCCAGCGTCGCCTGCGGATCACCGAGCGCACCGAGGGCCTCGACTGCGGCAACTCGCACGGCCTCGTCGCCATCCCTCAGCGAGAGAATCAGTGCGCTCGAGGCGCGCACGTCGCCCAGCTCACCCAGGGCACGCGCCACGCTGCGCCGCACCGCGGGTCGCGAGTCTTGCACCTTGCCGATCAGCGGAACCACCGCCCGGGGATCGCCGAGTTTGGCCAGCGCGCGCGCGACGGCGCTCCGCACCGCCGGCACGGAGTCGTCCAGGTGCCCGAGCAGCGGCAGCACCGCGTCCTTGGTGCCGGACGCACCCAGCGCGCCCGCCGCCGCCGAGCGCACGGCTGGGTCCGGATCCCCGAGCACTCGGCCGAGCGGTGCCACGGCGCGAGTCACCGGGTCCATGCGCAAGATCTCGGCGCCCGACAGGCGAATGCGGCGCTCCGGATCGTTCAGCCAGCCCACGACCAGCTCACCGGTGCCGCGCAGCCTGCGCTCCAGCACGAGATCCGCCGCGGCCAGGCGAACGTCGGCGTCGGCGTCCACCAGGGCTTTCTGCACCAAGCGCTTCTGCGCCGTCGGACTGAGCTCACTCAGGCGCCGAGCAGCGCGGCGCCGCGCGCTGACGTCGGTCTTGTCCAGCTGCTTTTCGATCGTCTCGGCGGCGTTCGGCCAGGTGAAGGCCGCCGCCGGCAGAGCGGCGAAGAGCAAGGCTACTGCGCACAAGGGCCGAGCAAGGCGTCGCACTAGCGGCATGCTAGCACTGCCACTTCGGTCGGGGGTGTAGCTCCGACGAGCGCCGAGGGCGCGGGCGAAAGTCCTACGAATCGCCTGCCCCGCGAGCGCTCGTTCGGCCGTGTCGGGCAGCCGTAGAGCGCCGAACCGGTTGAACGTCGTTTTTTTCAGCAACTTGCAACGGGTTCGGCGCTCGCGCGCGGAGCGCGCACGGCCGAAGGCCGGGGGTTTGGGGCAGCAGCCCCATCGTAAGTGTCCTAAATGACCGGTCGCGATTGTCGATCGCGGACGGCTGTTAGGAGTTGAAGTTGCCCCCTGCTCGCCAACGCCCAGGGGGAAAACGTCGTGGGATGGATTGAAAAGTTGGGAACCATCGACGATGACGGGTTGCAAGACAACCAACATCGGGGTTCCTGGGTCTTACCGCTTTGCCCGCGAGCCCAGCGGGGCCGAAACGGGCCCCGTGGTGTCCGTGGGGCGGCGTCCCGTCCCGGGACCGCGGCCCGCCGGGAGGTTTTGCAGCTCCTGCCGCCGCCCCTCTGCCCGGACGCCCCGCCCCCCCCCCGTTCACCGTCGCCACACCCGCCTACCGCAGAACACGAGCAGCGCAAGCTGATCGGTGTTCTAGGGGCTCAGACGCGAGCTTGATCCGGCAGGCTGAGCCCCATCTCCGCGAACGCGGCCCGGGACGCCCTGCGCTGGCGCGGCTGCATGTAGCCGTAGAACAGGATGTTCAACACTACCAGGCGGAACACCATGTAGTACTCGAGCAGGTCGAGGGCCGAGAACAGCGCGATGCCAAAAACGAGGGAGCCGAACCCGAACCAGGTCCGCCACATGCGCATCAACCCGCCCGCGTGCCGCTCGTAGATCTCGGCGTTCACGCGCGAGAAGGGTCCGAACAGGCCAAGCCGTGCGCTCGTGAACGGATCGAAGCGGTGCACGTAGTTGGTCTGGCTCCGCACGTAGAACAGGTAGATGGGCCACGCGACCTTGTCGACCAAGAACGAATCCGCCGGCTTGGTTTGAAAGCGCTCGAGCGCCGTCTCGTAGTCCTCGCCCTCTTTGAAGGTCGGGCTGGTGAAGCGTAGGTAGACGTTTTTGTACTGGTCGTACATGCCGGTGTGAAACGAACCCGTGACCGCCGTGACCACACACAGCGCGAGCACGACCAGCGTGAGCGGCAACGGTGAGTTGAACTTCGACCAGATCACGAAGATACCGCCGCCGACCGCCGCGATGCTGACCACCAGATCGGCGACCCCATCCAACATGCGTCCGAAGAGGCTGGATGTGCCACGCATGCGCGCGAGCTGGCCGTCGGCGCAGTCGAAGATCGCCGAGATGAAGATGGCGAGACCGCCGAGCAGCATGTGATGGGCGAAGCTGGCGAAGAAGCAGTAGGCGCCGGTGAGCCCGAACGCGATGGAGATCATCGTGACCAGGTTCGGCGAGATCGGCGTCGGATAGAGCAGCTTCGACAGCACGTAGGCGAGCGGGCGGTGGATCCATACGTCCACCGGCTCCTCCACCGCGAGCGGCTTGAGTGTCTTCCAGTACCCGGCCCAGAACCCCGGCTCCACGGGCGACGCAACGCCTACGCCCGCGCCACTCAATGGCTGTTCATCCGCGCCGACTTCTATCGATCCCATCGTCATGGCGTCTACTCCGCATCACCACCAATGAAGGCCGGCACTCCCGCATCCCGGGGTACACGCCGACCAACCACGCGCTCGAAAGCTGCAACACAACGCGCGTTCTGCTCGCGCGTGCCCACGGTGACCCGCACGTAGCTGCGCTCGGCGTGGTGTGAGCCCAGTGAGCGAATCAACACCCCTTCGCCGAGCAGCGCCGCGACCATGCCGTCCGCGCCCACTCGCGTGTGCGAGATGTCGACCAAGATGAAGTTGCCTTCGCTCGGGATCGCGACGACGCCGGGAATGCGCGACAGTGATCGGCCGAGCTCCTCGCGAGCGGTCTTCAGCTCCGCTACCCGCGATTCGAACTCCGCGACGTCGTCCAGGGCCGCGCTGGCCGCGGCAATCGAGACCGCCGGCAGGTTCCAGGGCACCTTCACCCGCGCCAGGAGCTTGATCACACTGGCGTGCCCGAGGGCGTAACCGACACGCAGCCCCGCCAGACCAAAGGCCTTGGAGAACGTGCGAATGACGATGGCGTTGGGGTACTCCGAGATCAGGTGCGACAGGCTCGGCCCGTCGCCGAGCTCGTAGTACGCCTCGTCGATCACGGTCGGCAGGCCGAGCCGCAGCAGTCGCCGCATGTCCACCTCGGGGATGCGGTTGCCGGTCGGGTTGTTCGGCGTGCAGAGGAAGATGACCTTGGTGCGCTCGGTGACCGCCCGCAGCAGCCCCAGCATGTCGTGCTGGTGGTCCTCGGTCATGGTCACGAGCACCGGGATGCCGCCGCACACACGCGTGCGCGCTTCGTACATGCTGAACGTGGGCACGCTCAACAGCACTTCTTCGCCCGCCGCCACGAAGGTGCGGATGATGACGTCGATGATCTCGGTCGAGCCCGCGCCGAGCAGGACGTTGTCGCCCCCCAGCTTCTCGCGGGAGCCGAGCTTCGCCCGGAGCTCGGCGCCGCCGCTCGGGTAGAGGTGCCCTCGGGTCGCGGCCTGCACGATGGCTTCGATGACCCTCGGGCTCGGCGCCACCGCGCTCTCGTTGCTCATCATGCGCGCCACGCCGGTCTTCTCGGCTACGGCGAAGTGGTCCTCGTTGTACGGTTTCGCCGCGCGCACCCAGGTGGGTGAAAACAGCTCCATTCCGTCCGCGTCGATCACCTGCGGCGCGCCGGCGCCGGGCTCGTCGCCCAGGTGATCGCCGAATACTCGCAGCATGGCCTCGGCGCGCTCGAGGGCCGCGGGTGTGTCCACGTCGATCCAACGCACGTCGCCCACGTCCACCGCGTGGAAGGCCCCGCGGGCCGCCAGCGCCCGGACGCCGTCGGAGAGCGAGCAGTCACCGTGCTGGTCGTCGAGCCGCGCGAGCTCCTCGATCAGCGCAGGGCCAATGCGAAACACGCCAGTATCGATGGCGTCGTAGCGCTCGAGCTCCTTGCTGATGTCGGCGATCTTGCCGGCCTTTACGCCGACCTTGGTGGCATCGTCCAGGTCGAAACAGCGCTCGATGTCGTAGTCCACGCCGAGGGCGCAGGCTCCGGCCGGGAGCTCGGCAGCGAGCAGGCGCCGCACGAGCTCGGGCGAGTACAGATGATCGGACATCGTGAGCAAACACTCCCGGTCGACCAGATCCGCCGCGGCGAGCAGCGACACGCCGTTCTTCGCCAGGTAGCGCTCGTTGTTCACGAAGGTCAGCTCGAGGCCGAGGCTCGGCTCCGCGACGAGGGCGCGGCGGATCGCATCGGCTTGATGCCCGACGACCACGACGGCCTCCCGGATCCCGGCAACCTCCAGGCTACGCAGCACCCGAACCAAGAGCGGGACCGATGCGGCGGGGCGCAGCGGCTTCGGCGTCGAATCACCCCCCTCACCCAGGCGTGAGCCCGTGCCCGCTGCAAGAACCACGGCTCGGGTAACTCGTCGTTCGGTCATTCGCTCGTCTCGCTTTCGGACTCGGTCACCCCGCGCTCGAGAGCGCGGATAAGTAATTCAGCGGGCGGGGAGTAGCACGCACCGCGCAAATCGGGCAAATCCTTTTCTGTTCTCATGAGTTACGGAGATGCCGGTTGTCGTTCCAGGAGCACACTGTGGTGATTTCGCAACACTCCGTCCACGCTCTCGGCCCGCGGGCCCATGGGGCTCGTTGGCAGTCACGCGTCCGGCAAGCCGCTTTGACTCCGCCGATTTACGTCTGGGTTCGGTTCGTCTTCCGGGCGGTCCGCTCGGTCAGCTGGACATTGAGCAAGCGGGGTGCCAGGCGCCGCGGTGCGTCGAGGCTTACGCGCTGGACGCACACGCGGCCTTCAATTCCGTCCCCAACTCTGCGTGACTGCGAATCAATGTGATGGCGCGAAGGGGGCGCAGCAGTGCGGCCGTTCTCGGTCGTCAGTGCAGCGCTCAGACGACACCCGTGACTTCGGGGCCCTGCCACCCGGCACGGGCGAACGGACGGAAGCACCGGCTCGACTCGGACAGTCTCGCGGTGATCACATCGCGTTACAGCTCACGCGAACAGCTGCCGCGCGCGCTCGAGGTCGCGTGGATCGTCGACCTCGGTCCAGGGCAAGTCGCCCACGTCGACCGCGTCAGCGCGCATGCGCCCCGCCGCGATCAGCCGAGAGTAGACGTCCTCATAGTAGAGATCGGCGTATTCGGGCTTGGCGAGCTCCGCAAACAGGCGCGCCGAAGCAGAGGCACCGACGCGCTCGATACCAATGCTCTCCCCCGCGGCCGCATCGAGCGAGAGCGCCTTACCGAACTGAGTAATTTCAGCGCCGGCACCCAGGCAGAACTTCATGGCCTCGGCGTCGGTGCGCCGGGTGCGGTCGACGGCGACGGCAAGCTCCGCATCCGAAGCGTCCAAACGCTGGAGAACCTCCGGGCGAAACACCACATCGCCGTCGAGCTTGAAGAACGCACGCCCGGCGACGGCGTCGGCACACAGCGCGAGGGAGAGCGAGTTCTGCGTGCTATCGAAGCGTTCGTTCCGACAGAAGCTGACCTGGAGTCGTGAGCCGGTGAGCGCGCTCCGGACCGCCTCCTCACGATAGCCCGTAGCCAGCACCACGTGCGTCACCCCGTGATCTCCGAGCAATCTGAGGGCGCGGCCCAAGATCGTCTCGTTACCGATGTCGACCAGTGCCTTGGGGCGGTCGTCGGTGAGCGGTCGCAGACGGGTACCAATGCCTGCGACCAACACCACCGCCGTGTGAGTGTTCTGCATCGAGCCGGCAAGATTGCATACGGGCACACGCCTTGCTAGTCACGCTCGCCATGAAGCAGCCGCAGAAGATCGCAAGCCCCGAAGGTAAGCTCGCCGTGCTCCTACCGGGGATGGGAGCCGTTGCCACGACCTTCATCGCCGGCTGCCTGCTGGCGAGGAAGGGGCTCGGCGCGCCGGTGGGCTCGCTCACGCAGCTCGGGACCATTCGCCTCGGCAAACGCACCGACAACCGGGTGCCGAAGATCAGCGAGTTCGTCCCGCTGGCCACGCTCGATCAGCTGGTGTTTGCCGGCTGGGACATCTTTCCGGACAACGCCTACGAGTCGGCGACTCACGCGGCGGTGCTCGAACAACGCCACCTGGATCCGATCAAGGACGAGCTGTCGAACATCCGGCCGATGAGCGGCGTGTTCTACCCGGAATACGTCAAGCGTCTGTCGGGTACCCACGTGAAGACGGGACGCAACAAGGCCGAGATGGTCGAGGCGCTGCGTAGCGACATACGCGAGTTCATGCAGCACAGTGGCTGTAGTCGTGCAGTCACGGTGTGGTGCGGATCGACCGAAATCTTCATCGAACAGACGGCCGTGCACCAGTCCATCGCCGCGTTTGAAAAAGGGCTCACCGAGAGCGACAAGTCGATCTCGAACTCGCAGATGTATGCCTGGGCCTGTCTGAAGGAGGGCATCCCGTTCGCCAACGGCGCGCCGAACCTCACGGTCGACTTCCCGGCCGCACACGAGCTGGCCAAGGAGACCGGAACCCCGCTGGCCGGCAAGGACTTCAAGACCGGTCAGACGCTGATGAAGACCATCCTCGCGCCGGGGCTCAAGGCGCGCATGCTCGGGCTGAACGGCTGGTTTTCCACCAACATCCTGGGCAATCGCGACGGCGAGGTGCTGGACGATCCGGAGAACTTCAAGACCAAGGAGGTCAGCAAGCTCGGCGTGCTCGACTCGATCTTGCAACCGGAGGTCTACCCCAACCTGTACGGCGAGGTGCACCACGTCGTGCGCATCAACTACTACCCGCCGCGCGGCGACTCGAAGGAGGGCTGGGACAACCTCGACATCTTCGGGTGGCTCGGCTACCCGATGCAGATCAAGGTGGACTTCCTGTGCCGCGACTCGATCCTGGCGGCGCCGATCGTGCTCGACCTGGCGCTGTTCATGGATCTGGCGAAGCGCGCCGGGTTCCACGGAGTACAGGAGTGGCTGAGCTTCTACTGGAAGAGCCCGATGACGGCCCCGACGCTCTACCCCGAGCACGATCTGTTCATTCAAGCCATGAAGCTGAAGAACACCCTGCGCTGGATGATGAACGAGGGCCCCCTCACCCACATCGGCCACGAGTACTACGACTGAGCTCGCGCCCTATGCGTCCAGCGGCGCGTCCGGCCCGCTGCGGCCCAGGCGGTGCAGCGCGTAGATCAGGAGCACGAGGCTCGTCACCGTGACGACCCCGCCCGAGAGCGGGTCACCCGTGGCCGCGATGGCGATGCCGACGAGCACGGTGGTGACACCGATGCCGAGCAGCGAGCGCGGATTGCCCATCAGGGCCAGCGCTCCGAGTGCGCCCGCACCAGGAAGTCGCGGACGTCTCGGGCCAAGCGGCGTTCGGCGGTGATCGTGGTCTCCTCGTGCGCGGTGCCCACTTGATCGTCGTAGCGATAGTCGGTGTCCTGCAGGATCAACACGCGCGTGTCGGAGTCCGATCCGATGCCGTGAACGAGCTGCAGCGCGTCACCCATCTCCGGCGCCTTCTTGGGTAACGCCGCGCCGAGAGCCTGCCGCTCGTTCGGCGCAATGTACGCGACCCCGTATTTACGGCCGTCACTCATCACGTCGACCTCGAGCAGCTTGCCCTCCGCGATCTGGACCGGGCGCCCGGGCACCGGCGCGTCGTGCTCGTCGTGGAACGCCTGCGCGATGACCTGTACCGCTCGGCGCTCATCCAGGGCGCGCGTGGGGTTGGCGGACTTGGCCGGGCCGCCACCGCAACCCAGCGCGAACGCGAGGGCAAACAGGGGGGCCGCCAGCTTGCCCGCCCAGGGCTTTGCCGAACCATTGGAACGCTTCGGGTCTTGCATCGGAGCAAAAGGTAGCCAACCGGCGCGTGATTCGCTAGCTCTCGTCCCTGGATGTCGCCCCATTCCGCCCGCATCCCCGCGATCTTGGCGCTCGCCCTGCCGGCCCTAGGTGTCGGCACCGGCTGCGGCGGGCAGGGCCTCCCCGATCCGAAGCTGGCCGCCGCCGAGTACGCGGCCCACGTCGAGCAGGGTGATGCGGACGCCATCTACGCCATGTTGACCCGCGACGCCCAGCGCGCCCACGGCCGCACGGGCGTGAAGAACCTGGTCAAGGAATCACAGGCGGAGCTCTCGCGCACCGCACGCTCCGTGGCGTCGGCCGGGTCAAAGGTGGAGATGCAGGCGACCGTGCGTTTTGCGGACGGCGAACAGTCTGCGCTCGAGGTAGAGGACGGCAACTTTCGAGTGAGCAGCGCCGGGGCGTTGCCCCTTGGTGCACGCACACCCGCCCAGGCGCTCGCGGGACTCCGGCAGGCGCTGGCGCGTCGCAGTTATGCAGGTGTCATGCGAGTGCTCTCGAGCGAGTCGCAGAGCGCCATTGAGAATGACATGAGGTCGCTCGTCGAGGGCCTCGAACAACCGGAGACGCTCGATGTGAAGATCTCCGGCGACCGCGCCGAGGTGCAGCTCCCTGGCGGGCACGTGGTGAAGCTCAAGCGCGAAGCCGGCTTCTGGCGCGTCGAAGACTTCGATTAGTCCGGCGATGTTTCAGCCTTCGCCACCTCAGGGAGTCGCCGCGTGAAACTGACGCGCCGCCACGCAATGCAGTCGTTCGCGGCCCTCGCGGCCTCGGCGCCCACGGCCGCGGGCGCCTTCGGCGACGCTGGCTCGTTCCACCCGCGCGTCGTCACGAGCGGCGGCGCGTCGCTGGGCGCCGAACGCGCGACCGCGCCAGCCCGCTGGGGCTACGAGCTCGTGCGTCGGACCAGCGCTCCGGCACGGCTCTCGAGCACGACCGTTGCTTTCGATCAGCCGACCTTCTTCGCCGAACCCTTCGCGATCTGGGCGGGCCAGACCGCGGTCGCCGCCCTCTCGGGTCCGGAGCTCCGCGGCCTGACCCGCTTCGTCAAGATGGGCGGGGTGCTGGTGGTGGACGACCTCGACCCGACCAGCGGAGCGTTCGGTAAGAGCGCGCGCCGCGAGCTTCGTCGTGCGCTGCCGGAGTCTGCGCCGATCAAGCTCGACGCCTCTCACGTCGTCTTCAAGAGTTATTACATCGTCGATCGCCCCCTCGGGCGTGTGCGCGGTCCCGCCGAGCTCGAAGCAATCGTGCGGGGGCGTTACGCGCAGGTCATCTTCTCCAACCACGATCTGCTCGGCGCCCTTTCGCGGTCGCGTGCCGGCGGTTGGGCGCTGCAGGTCGAACCGGGCGGCGTGCAACAACGCGAGCAGGCCGTGCGACTGGCGGTGAACATCGCCATGTACGTGCTGTGCTCGGACTACAAGGACGACCAGGTGCACGCCCCCTGGCTCATGCGCCGCCGCGCGCTCCGTCGCCCATGAACACGCTCTCGTGGGCGTTCAGCGACGACCTCTCGCCGACCCTGCGCGCGCTGACGCTGTTGATCATTCTGTTCTCGGTCGGGCTGCTCCTGTTCGAGCTCTCTCGTCGCGAGCGCCTGGGCTCGGTGATCGTGGCCACGGGGATCGCCGCGACCCTCGCGCTCGGTGCCGCCGTGCTCCGCCCGGTGCGAGTGAGCGAGCGCGGTAGCCTGGTGGGTCCGCGAGTCGTCGTGCTCGTGGATCAATCCCGCCGCCTGGAGCTCCCCGCAGAAGACGGCCGCCCGCGCTCCGAGCACGCGAGGGCGAGCCTGGCCAAGGTGCGGGAGCGTTTCGGCGACGCCCGACTCACCTTCCTGGGGTTTGGCGAGGGAGCACCGGAGCCCATCTTGGACGACGGCACCGGGGCGCGGCGAACCACCGAGAGTGATCTGGCGAGCGCCCTCGGCTCACTCGCGGAGTCACCCGGCGAGCGCCCCCGTGCCGTGGTCGTGGTCAGCGACGGCCGCTTGAGCCGACCCGCGCCCGGCAGCGACGACGACGCAATGAAGCGCGCGGTCGGCGCGATCGGCGTGCCGGTCCACAGCGTCCGGCTGGCGGAGACCGGACCCAAAGACGCGAGCATCCGCGCGATCCGCGTGGCGGGTGCGGCGGTCGCCCATCAGCCGTTGAGCCTGACCATCGAGGTCGGGTGTTCGGGCGGGCTGACCTGCGGGGACATCCCGGTGGCCGTGCGGGAGCTGCGACAGGGAGTCGAGCCCGCCGTGCTCGCCAGCGGCACGGCCAAGCTGGACGAGGGCAGCGCGACGCTGGAGCTGCGCATCACGCTCGAGCGTGCGGGAGCCCGCGTGGTGGAGATCAGCCTCGACGCGCCGGACGGCGACCAGGTGCCGGAGAACGATCGCCGCTTCATCACGTTCAGTGTGGCGCGCGAACGCGTGCGCCTGTTGCACGTCGCAGGTCGTCCCACCTACGACGTGCGCACTCTCCGGCAGTGGCTGAAGAGCGACGAGTCCGTCGACCTCGTGGCGTTCTTCATTCTGCGGGGCACGACCGACGACACCATGACGGACGACGATTCGGAGCTGGCACTGATCCCGTTCCCCGTCGAGGAGCTCTTCACCGAGCACCTGCCGAGCTTCGACGCCATCGTGCTGCAGGACATCGATGCGGTGGTGTACAAACTGGACCGACACCTGCCCGCGCTCGCGCGCTACGTCGAGAGTGGCGGCGGGTTGATCATGGTGGGCGGACCGTCTTCGTTCGCCGGCGGCAACTACGCCGGCACGGATCTCGAGCGGGTCCTGCCGGTGGAGATCAGCGAGAAGACCGAGCCGGCGGACGCCGCGGAGTTCGCGCCGCGTTACACCGAAGCGGGCCGCGCAGCGCCGGTCTTGTCCGGGTTGTTTCAGCTCTTGGGCGAGGATCTGCCCACGATGACCGGCTCGAATACGCTGGGCAAACCCCACGGCAACTCGCTGGTGTTGATGGAACACCCGACCCGAAAGACCGCGGGCGCGCCGATGCCGGTGCTCGCGCTGGGCGAAGCCGGCGATGGCCGCAGCATCGCATTGGGTGTGGACGGGAGTCATCGACTGGCATGGAGCGAGCTGGCCGCTACGGTCTCGGGGCGTGCCTTTGGTGCGCTATGGGACGGGCTGCTGGGCTGGTTGATGCGCGACCCTCGCTTCGAGGTGGCGCGCGCCGAGATCGTCGGGCAGTGCATCAGTGGGGAGGACACCACGCTGCGCCTCACTCGGCTGCCGAGTGCAACGGGCGATGTGGAGGTCAGTGTGGAGCGCCTCGGCAAGGGCGGCGCGCCTGCACTGAAAAAGAAGCTCCCGAATCCCCCCCCCGGGCCGGTCGACGTGCCGCTCGGCAAACTCGAGCCGGGCGGCTACGTGGCGCGAGTGAAGGTCGGGCAGTCGCCGCCCGCGCGCCTCGACTTTGCGTGTGAAAAGGGCGGCGAGGCCTTCGCCGATTCGCGACCGGACGCGCCACGTCTCGAGCGCATCAGCGCGGTCACCGGAGGCCGCTCGGTGCGGGCCGATCGCGTGGAAGAGCTGCCGCTCCCCGCAGCAACGCGCATCGCGGCGGAGCGCCACGTGACGCCGCTCTTGCCGCCCTGGGTCTGGACGTTGTTCGCCGCGGGCCTGCTCGGCAGCCACTGGCTCGCGCGCCGACGCGGCGGTTTGTCGTAGCTCAGGTCTCGGAGCGGAGCACGGCCAAGGCAACCTCGCTCCCGAGGGCCGGAGCGCGCTTGACCCCGAGACCGAAATCCCGGCCGGTGATCTCGATGAGAGTGGAGTAGACCGCGTCACCCTGGGCATTCGTCAGCGGTTTGGCCGCCAAGATCGCCTCGCCGTTCACCGTCGGGGAGACCGGCGCACCGTACGCCCGGCCCTCGACCACGACGTAGACGTACAGCAACGGCTCCTTCTGATTGCCGGACAAACCACTCTTCACGTTCCCGCGCAGCGAGTTCTCGAGCCGATACGCGTACGCGGACCAAGACCAGCCCGTCGCGTACACACCCTTGACCGCGTCGCCTGCGCGGATGGGCGCTGCCGCAACCCATTGGCCGTCGACGTCCTTGACCCGAGCGGCCGCTTCCATCGCACCGCGGCCCTCCACGTATTTGCCATCGAGCGCCGCCTTCAGGACTGGAAAGCTCTCGAACGCGTTCTTGCCCGCCATCAAGTCCTGATCTTGATCGTTGCGGAGCACCAAGCCCTGAGCGTCGAGCACCGCGAAGAACGTGCTCTTCGCGACCCGCAGGTCCTGAACCTTGTTGCGCGCCCGATCGAGCGCCTCGCGCACGGCGGGCAGATCGTCTTTGGGCGGCGTCGCGCCCTCGAACAGCTTGCCCAGTTGTTTCGCCCCCTCCGGAAGTCCGGTACGGATCTCTTGCACGTCCGTGGCCGTGGTCTCGGCCAGCGCGGCGACGTGCTCGGCAGCCTTGGACTTGCTGATTTGTTTGGCCCCGTCACAGCCCGTGACCGATACCCAGAGGAGCGCGGGGATTGAGGCTCGAAGCAGGCGCATCACGGGCATCGCATACCCCAGACAGCCGAACGCCGCACGAGTTCCCCACCCCGGGTCCCCTTCCTTGCCGAGCGTCAGGCCGGGTGATACGCCCGAGCGACTGGGGTTTTCGGTGCAGAGCAACCGCCCTCCGCCTTCCAATCGCCTCTCCGACTCGCCCAACGCCCCCGCGGACGACAGCTGGGATCTGCCGCAAGACTCGCTGTCTTGCCTGCGTCGTATGGTGCGAGCAGACCAGCTCAGCGTGGTCTTCCAGCCCATCGTGCGGCTGGACCGCAACGAGATCCACGCCTACGAGGCGCTCGTCCGCTGCAGCGTCGCCGAGTATTCGGACCCCACCGTGCTCTTCCAGCACGCCGTCGATACCGGCTGCGCGGGTCGCCTCGGTCGACTGGTGCGCGAGATCGCCGTGCCCCTCGGCTCGGGCAGGCCGTTGTTCGTGAACGTACATCCGCACGAGCTGCACGAGGGCTGGCTCGTGCGACCGGACGATCCGATCTTCGGCCACGACGACGAGATTTGCATCGAGCTCAGCGAGTCGGTGCCGATGACCCACTTCGATCTGTGCCGGGGTGTGCTCGACGAAGTGCGCGCGCGCGGCGGAGTTCGACTCGCCATCGACGACCTCGGCGCCGCCTACTCGAACCTGAAGCGCATCGTCGATCTCGAGCCCACCATCGTGAAGCTCGACCGAGCGCTGATCGCGGATCTCGACGCACATCGGCGGCAACGCCAGCTGGTCACTCGATTGGTGAAACTGTGCGCCGAGCTCGGCGCCGACATCGTGGCCGAAGGCGTTGAAACGACCGGAGAGCAGCGAGCCCTCGCGGACTCTGGCGTGACGTTGGCCCAGGGGTACCTGTTCGCGCGTCCGGGCTTTCCGCTGCCGTCGGTGACGTGGCCGGCCGGCCCCTGAGGCGTCACGCCGCGACCACGAAGTCCCGACCTTCCACCAGACCCAAGGCCTGGGCCCGCGCGCGAGCCTCGGCGCGGGGCGCTGCGCCCGCCACGCACGCGATGACGCGGTTGCAGAACGCACTCGGGAGGTCCTTCGGGAAAAACACCGGCGCACCGCGGATCTGCTGCCCCACACGCCGCGGGTGCAGCTCGACGATGGCCTGAACGCGCTTGCCTTCCGCTTCGAGCGCCTGAGCCAGCGCGCGCCCGGTGTCGCCGTATCCCCAGAGTGTATAGAGCTCGGAGCCCGCCAAGAATCCGCTCGCGAGAAAGTGCGCCTTGCAGGCGACGATGCGCGCCTGTCGTGTGTACTCGGCGGTGCGGGTCAGGCGCGCGGGACCGTCACGCCAGCCCAGCAGCCGCGCCGGCACGACCGCGAGCGCTTCGCCGGCCGCCAAGAGGCGAAGCACCAGGTCGTAGTCCTGCGGCCAGCCCTGCTCACGATAGCCGTGCGCCTCGAGCACCGGCCGGCGAATGCACAGAGTCGGGTGAACGATCGGCGACTCGATGAAGGCGTCGCGAGCCACACTCTCTGCGTCACTCAGCGAACACAGCCAGTGCTCGTAGGCCAGCAGCCCTTCGCTGAGGGAGAAACGCGGAAAGAGCCAGACGTGTGCGCCGACCGCAGCCAGCTCCGGGCGGCTCTCCAGAAACCGCACCTGAGTCTCGAGTCGGCTCCGATGGGAGAGGTCGTCGGCGTCCATGCGGGCGACGTAACGACCGCTGCAGGCTGCGAGCCCGAGCCTCAGCGCTCCAACGATACCGGTGTGTTCCTGACGGAGGAGCACAAAACGTCGATCGTCCCGCGCAAAACTGGCCACGATCTCTGCGCTCTGGTCCCTCGAACCGTCGTCGACCACGACACACTCGAAATCCGAGAACGTCTGGCGACGAATGCTCTCGAGGGCGGGCCGGAGCGTCGCGGCGGCGTCGTACACCGGCACGAGCACACTCACCCGCGGCGCGGAGCTCATCCGGCGGAGCGGAGCTCGCGCACCGCGGTCATCACCTTCTCGGCGTGCCCATCGACCTTGACCCCCCGCCACGCACGCCGCACGACTCCCTCCGCATCGACCAGGAAGGTACTGCGCAAGATGCCGAGGTACTCCCGCCCGTAGTTCTTCTTTTTCACCCAGACCGAGTAGGCCCGCGCGAGGGTTTTGTCCGCGTCCGAGAGCAGCGGAAACGGCAGTGAGTACTTCTCCCGGAAGCGGACGTGGCTCGGGGCGAGATCTGGGCTCACACCCAGCACTCGCACGCCGGCGCGGCGAAAGTCCGGCGCGGCGTCGCGGAACTCACACGCCTCACGGGTGCAACCGGGTGTCGTCCTTCGGATAGAAGTAGAGCACGTAGGGCTTGCCCCGCAGCGAGTCGGACGAGACCAACGCGCCGCCGTGGTCCATCAGGGCGAGCTTCGGTGCGCGCTTGCCGACGAGCGGGTCCAGCGCCGAGAGCGGAGCCTTCTTCGTAGCTGTCTTTCCGGGCGCGGGCCCGGGCTTTTTTGTGGCCGGGGCCGGGCGTTTGGCCCGCGCGACCGCCCTGGCCTTGGGCGCGCGCTGAGTCTTGGTTCGCGGCAACTTCTTCGAGACCTTCTTCTTCGCCACCCTCACACCTTTCTTTCTTGGGGGTTCAGCCCGACAACGCCGAGCCTCCATCGTCGTCGCTCTGGACCGCAAAATCCAGCGTCGCGAGCAGTGCGTTCCACGCGGCACGGATCCTTCTGAAGCGCTGATCCGGATCGATGGCCAGCACCTGTTCGACCCAGGCGTCGATGCCTTCGGGGAGATCTTCTCGGAGCGGGTGAAGCTTCGGTCGCGGCGCGGTCGTGATGAGCTTCACTTTGTCACGAATGTGGGGTGAATCGAAGGGCACGCGCCCGGCGAGCGCCCGGTAGACGATGGCGCCGAACGAGTAGATGTCCATGCGTGCGTCGAGGATGCTCGCATCCCCTTTCCAGACCTCCGGCGCGATGTAGCTGGGTGAGCCCATGACCATGCCATCCCGAGTGATGGAGCGCGCGCGGGCGATCTTGGCCAAGCCGAAGTCGATCAGGCGGACCTTCTGCGTTGGAGCGGTGTCGAGCACGTAGATGTTGCCGGGCTTGATGTCGCGATGAATGACGCCGATCGCGTGCGCGCGCTCCAGGGTGTCGACGATGGGCCCGAGGAGCTCTGCCAGCTGGGTCGCACCCATGCGCCGACCTTCGGTCGCCATTTCGCTCAAGAGGTCGTCCAGGTCCTTGCCCACGAGCAGCTCCATCACCAGGCACACCGCGCCATCGGGGCTCGTAGCCAACCCGCGCACCGGCACCGCCGCGGTGCCCGCGAGCAGGGTCATCACCCGGTGCTCGCGCACGATGCGCACGGAGTACTCCTCGCTGGCGGCAAACTCGTCCTGCAAGACCTTCACGGCCACGTTCGGCCCGCCCTGGCGATCGAGGGCGCGGTAGACCACGGAGTGCCCGCCCTTACCGATCAGCTCGGCGAGCACGTAGCGGTCCGACACGACTTGTCCAATGCGACGCGGCATGCAAAGAGACCGCACACGGTAGCTCCTCGGAGCAGGGATTGAAACCGCCGCTTCCTGCTCTGCGCGGGCGGGCGCGGGCGGCGGACCCGTCCCGTCAGCGCACGTCGATCGTGCGCAGGCTGATCATCACGAAGGGTTTGTCGCCCGGATACCGGCCCCACACGCTGACCTCGTAGCGACCCGCACCGCCGGCCTGTTTCAAGTCCAGATCGATGCTGAAGCGCTTGCCGTCCAGCTTGACCGGTTTCGGAGTCTGGAAGCCGGCCGGGAAATACAGGTCCTTCGGGTTCGGGACCGCGTACGAGCTCGTGCCGTTCAGGTGCGCCGCGCTGAGCGGGGCCGCGGAGTCGATGCGACCCAGGCCCACACCCCCGAACTCCGCGGGCGCCTTCACCTCGCCGGCGATGGTGATCTTCTGGCCGAGCTTCGCGCGCTCCGGCAGACCATCGTACTCCCCGTACTCGTCCACGAACTCCTGGGCCATGCAGGGTTGGTCGACACCCACGGGTTTGCCCAGGCCAACACCCAGCTTGTTGTGCCACTTCTTCAGGATGTTCTTGCGATGCCCGTCGTTCGGCGGCTGCTCGTGGATGAAGGCACTCTCTATCTGCTCGAGCTGATCGGCGGTGAACGTCGGGCTCGGGTCGAGCTCTCGGAT
The DNA here is from genome assembly GCA_016706225.1 of Myxococcales bacterium. Lineage (NCBI taxonomy): Bacteria > Pseudomonadati > Myxococcota > Myxococcia > Myxococcales > Myxococcales bacterium. Next base: position 519,114 of record JADJKB010000008.1, on the reverse strand, counting down.
CTGTCCGTCGAAGAAACAAGCGGCGTTCTCCTGCGCAAAATGAACCCCGCCGGACTCGGTGTAACGCTGCTCGGGCACGGACCCGTCACTGCCCCAGTGGGCGGTGAACCCGTTTTTGACCATGTCCTCGACGTGGCGCTGCCCGGCGCGCTCCGCGGTCTCGTCGCGGCCCACGGGTTCGAGGCCAGCCTCGGCTCGGTCCCGATTGACCAGCTGGAGCACGTAGCTTCGCCCTTCTTCGAGCCCGACCGGGCCGACCGGACGGGAGAGCGGCTCGCCGGCGCCGCCCGCGCTCGGGCCAGCGGCACGCGGCGTACAACCCAACAAGACTGCGACGAGGAGCGTGGAAAACGATGCGAGTCTCACGCCGGCAGTCTGCCACCACCACGCCGGAGTGGCGAAGGGTCGCGGAGGATCTTGTGCATCGGCGACAATGGGTTAGATTCGCGGCCCTCCCATGCTCGACCTCCCCGATCCCGGACTTTACCGAACGACCCAGCCCTTCCCCGGCCACGAAGACGCGTTCCCCGCGGGTGTCCTCGTTTACCTCGGACAGCCGCAGAACGGCGGCGTGAAATTCGTGGTGCGCCCGGGCCAGAACCGCAACAACCGCTGGTTCTGGGGTGACCCCACCACTCCGCTGCGCTCGCCGAGCTGGGCCAAGACCCTCAAGGCGCTGCCGTCGGAGGGGTACTACACCCTGCCGGAAGCGGTGGAGCTCGACGGCGGCGGCCGCTGGCTCGAGAACGCCATCGTCCAGCTCGGCTACAACGAGAGTGGACAGGGCATCATCTTCGTCGCCGAGCAGCGGGAAGACGCCACAGAAAACGCGCTGTATTTCAGCGACCGCGGCATCGTGGTCGACGACTCGATGCTAGGACGCCTGGTCTGGGCGCCTATCCTTCCGATCCGCGCCGAAGCCAGCGGCAGCTGAGCCGGGGTCGCCCCAGGGCAGCTGAGCCGGGGTCGCCCCAGGGCGGCTGTGCTATTCTTGCGCGGCTGAGCGACCCCAATCCGCCCTGCGGGAGCGGAGTGGTTCGCCCACCACTTCGCTTACCAGAAGGATTCACTCGATGAAGTCGCCGCTTCGTTACGCGGGATACGCCAGCGCAGGGCTGATCCTTGGGGCCGCTCTCGCCAGCGCTTGCAGCGCGAGTGATTCTGGCAGCGGGCCGGGAGGCGGCGCGGGCGTAGGTGGCACCAATGGGACTGGCGCGACCGGTGGTACTGGCGCTGGCGGCGCCGCGGGCACCGGCGGCGGAGCCGCGACGGACGGCGGCGGCACCGGCGGTGGACTCAACCTCGACGGCGGCCTCAACGACGGGAAGATCGATCCGGACGCGGCCTGTGATCTGCAGAAGTACCAGGCGACGGTCACCAAACAGCCGATGGACATCATCTTCGTCGTCGACAACTCGTGCTCGATGTCCAACGAGATGGTCGGGGTCCAGAACAACATCAACACCAACTTCGCCCAGATCATCGCCCAGAGTGGCATCGACTTCCGAGTCATCGTGATCGGCGAGCACGGACCTGCGGTCGGGGATCAGTCCCTCTGCATCGGGCCGCCCCTTGGCGGCAAACCCTGCACCGGCGTCACCGCCAACACCGCGCCCGGCAACAATCCGCCCGTCTTCTACCAGTACGATCACGACGACGTGGAGAGCTGGGACTCGTGGTGCAAGATGATGGATTGGTACAACAAGCCCGATCGCTACAACCTGGCGCCGAACGGCTGGACCGAGTGGCTGCGCAAGGAAGCGTTCAAAACCTTCGTCGAGGTCACGGACGACCAGGCCAACTGCACGCTGCCGACCAGCTCGAGCACGTATTACCCCTCGTGCTCGAGCCCCGGCTCCCCGCTCTGTTACAGCGACGGCAACTCGGCGTCCACCGGGCAGAGCGCCGCGCAGCAGTTCGACAAGGAACTGCTGGCGCTCGATCCGGTGCAGTTCGGCACGGCCCAGGCGCGCAACTACGTCTGGCACAGCGTCGTTGGCATCGCCAAGAACCCCAACAACACCACGGGGCTCTACGAACCCACCGATCCCATCACGCTGACCGAGTGCAGCACCGCAGTCCAGGCCGGCACGGGCTACCAGGCGCTCAGCATCCTGACCGGCGGCCTGCGCTACCCGGTGTGTGAAGGCTTGGGCTTCGACGTGCTGTTCAAGAAGATCGCCGAGGGCGTGATCAAGGGCGCCAAGATCCAGTGTGACTTCCCGATGCCGGATCCGCCAGCGGGCAAGGAGCTCGATCCGAAGACAATTCAGATCGAGTACACGCCGTCGGCGGGCGGCTCTTCCGAGAAATTCAGTCAGGTCGCTGACGCCACCGCCTGCAAACCGGGCGCGTTCTACATCATCCCCGGCGGAGACGCAGGCGGAGACGCTGGCGGCGGCTCGCTGGTGTTATGCGCGGATACCTGCACCAAGGTCCAAGGCGACAACCAAGCCAACATCGAGATCGTCGCGCTCTGCAAGAGCGGCGGCCCGAACTGATTTTGCTGAGTGCGAACACGGAGAAACTACACATGAACCGAACGCTTCGTTACATGGGCCACGGCGCCGCGGGATTGTTGATCGGCGCAGCCTTTTCGACCTCGTGTAGTGCCAGCGACAACGGTGGCGGCGGCGGCGCAGTCGGCGGGGTCGGTGCGAGCGGAGGCGCCGGCGGCGGCGTGGGCGGCGGCGTGGGCGGCGCGGCCGGCACGGGTGGAGCCGACGGCGGCGGAACCGGCGGCGGCATCAATCTGGACGGCAGCCTCAACGACGGCAAGATCAACGCCGACGCGGCGTGTGACCTGCAGACCTACAAAGCGACGGTCACCAAAGCACCGGTGGACGTCATCTTCGTCGTCGACAACTCGTGCTCGATGGCCGAGGAGATGAAGGGCATCCAGGACAACATCAACACGAACTTTGCCCAGATCATCGCGTCCAGCGGCATCGACTACCGCGTGATCATGATCGGCGAACACGGCTCCTACAACCAACCCACCAGCTACGAGTCTTCGATTTGCATTGGTCCGCCCCTGGGCGGCGCCCCGTGCACCAGTGTGCAGCAGAACACCGCGCCGGCCAACAACCCCCCGGTCTTCTACCACTACGACCACGACGACGTGGAGAGCACGGACGCCTGGTGCAAGATGCTCAACTGGTACAAGGAGCCCGATCGCTACAACCTGGCGCCGGGCGGCTGGTCAGAGTGGCTACGCAAGGAGGCACTCAAGACCTTCGTGCTCGTCACCGACGACGCGATGAACTGCACGTGGCCGCCGACCAGCACGTATTACTCGTCGTGTTCGACCAACGGCGCCAAGTGTTACACCGACGGCTCGTCGAGCACCTACTCGACGCTGGCGCCGCTGGCGGCGCAGGGCTTCGACGCCGACATCCTGGGCATCGATCCGGTGCAGTTCGGCACGCCCCAGAACCGCAACTACGTCTGGCACAGCCTGACCGGCGTGGTGAAGAACTCCGCTAGCACCACCGGCGAGTACCAGCCGACGGACCCGATCGTGCCGTACGCTTCGAAGTGCTCGACGGCGGTCAACGCAGGCACCGGCAGCCAGGCCCTGAGCATCCTCACCGGTGGCCTGCGTTACCCGGTCTGCGAGGGCCTCGGCTTCGACGTGGTGTTCAAGAAGATCGCCGAGGGTGTGATCAAAGGCGCCAAGATCCAGTGTGATTTCCCCATGCCGGCGCCGCCGGCTGGCAAGGAGCTCGACCCGAAGACCGTGCAGATCGAGTACACACCCTCGAAGGGGGGGTCGACCGAGAAGTTCACGCAGGTCGCGGACGCGAGCGCCTGCAAACCGGGCGCGTTCTACATCCAGCTGGGCACGGACGGCGGCGCCGACGGCGGCGTGGCCGACCGCCTGGTGCTGTGCCCCGACGCCTGCAACAAGGTGCAAGGCGACGACGCGGCGAACATCGAGATCCTCGCACTCTGCAAGAGCGGCGGCCCGATCTAGCTAGTCGCCGAATTCCTTTGAAGCGACAGGTCGTCGCCATGTTGACCAAGATGCTCTGAGCGTCAACGTGCGGGGTCCATGTCCACGTCGCCGTCGCCGTCCACGTCAAGGTCAAGGTCACCCACCGTCAACGTCGCCTTCCTGTAAATCCCTCGCCCCTCTTCTATCCCCGCGGTTTGGCGGGCGGCACCAGCACACGCCGGACGCGGTCCAGCAACACGAATACGACCCCCCAGAGCTCGTGCACCACGGGCAGGTAGAGCTGCGGGTGGGTCTCGAGTTTCTTGATCCAGGCGGCGGGGAGACCGTGCAGCCTCGCCCCCGCGGCGATGACCCGGACGTACCGGCGTGACGGCCGCCGCGGGCGGCGCGCTCCGGCGGTGACGAAGGTCCGGGCAGCGATCCGCGTGTCACCCGCGCAGACCTCGACCTCGATCTCCGAGTAGGCCTCCCCCTCGAACGAGCGCAAGCGCGCGAGGGCTCCTGCATCGAGCTGATACAGCACCCCCCAGACGTGCTCGTCCGCCTCGACCAAGCTGGCAAAGGCTGGCTCGAGCCCCGGGATCCCCGGCGTGTCGAACACCAGGCGGAAACCGTCGAGCCGCGCGGGAGAGCTCTCCCGCGCCTCGACCCCCCGACGCCGAAGCGTCTCCGGATTCACGTTGGCCCCGAAGGCGAAGTACCACTCGGTCACCAGGGTACTCCAGGACCGCTCGGGCCCGAGCGATGGCTACTTGGCCGCCGCCAGGTTCTTGGCGACGAACTCCCAGTTCACCAACTTGTCGCAGAAGGCTTCGAGGAAACCCTTACGGTTGTTGCGGTGATCCAGGTAGTAAGCGTGCTCCCATACGTCGGCGGTGAGCAGCGGCGTCGCACTGGTGGTCAGTGGCGTCTCGGCGTTCGGCGTGTCCAAGATCTTCGCCTTGCCCTCGTCCAGCACGAGCCAGACGTATCCCGAGCCGAAGCGACCGAGGCCACCCTTCACGAACGCCTCCCGGAACTGATCCAAGCCACCGAAGTCGCGCGTCAAGAGCTCGAGCACGGCTCCGGTCGGGGCGCCGCCGCCTTTTGGTTTCATGCCCTCCCAGAAGAAGGTGTGGTTGTAGACCTGCGCGGCGTTGTTGAAGACACCGCCGGAGCTGGTCTTGATCACCTCGATCAGGGACTTTTGCGCCTCGGGCTTACCCTCGAGCAACCCCTTGAGGTTCGTCATGTACCCCTTGTGGTGTTTGTCGTAGTGAAACTCGAGGGTCTCCTGTTTCATGACCGGCTCGAGCGCGTCCTTGGCGTAGGGAAGCGGGGCGATCTCGAATTCCATCTTTATTGCTCCTTGTTGGGGGACCGATGCGTTGCGCCGAAAGCCCGGCGCCGCAAGGGGGCCGGCGTGAATGGGGCGCCCCCGCGATCGGGTCGGGCAGTCTTCTCACGATTGGATCGCGATCGGCAAGGCTGGAAAATCGCCGCCGGGCTCCGGACGGACGTGCGCGGTTCGGCCGGTTTCCCGGTCTCCGGATGGCGGTGAGCCCGCCGGATCGACGCTTGTCTGCGCTCGCCGGAGCGGGCAGGCTCGCCCGCGTGACCCGAGCCCGTCGCGAAGCCGAGCCCTCGCCCGAAGGGCCGCACTCGGACCCGGCGCTCGTGGTTCCGCTGCGCAAGCCCAGCGGCGCGCCGATCGTCTCGCCCCGGCTCGTGATTCGGGCGCGGATCATCGCCGAAGCGCTGTTCTCGACCCGCGAAGGTCCGCCGCCGGCCGCGCGCCTGGACTGGCTCGCGTCCGAGACCGAAGATTTCCTGGCTCGCTCGGGCTGGCGCACCCGGCTGGTCGTTGGGCTGGCGTTGTTCGCGGTCTGGATGCTCGCGCCGCTCCTGGTGTTCCGCTTCACCTCCCTCCGACGCATGTCGGTGCCGGAGCGCGCGCATGCGCTTCAGCGACTCGAAGACACCTTCGGCGCACCGGTGCTCGCGGTGAAAGCCATGCTCTGTGTGCTGTATTATGAACACCCCGACGCCGCGCGCGGTGTGGGCTTCGACAGCAGCTGCATGCTCGACGCGGACCGCGTTCACCTACGAGTCGAATCATGACCCGCGATTCGATCGTCGAAGGCAGAAACGTCGAGGGTGATCTCGCGCTGGACGCCGACGTCGTCATCGTCGGCTCCGGCGCGGGCGGCGCGGTCGTTGCGGCCGAGCTCGCCGAGGCTGGCCAGCGCGTCGTGATCTTGGAGGAGGGAGCCCACGTGCCGCCGGAGCGTTATTCACGCATGCGGCCCAGCCAGAACATGCGCCACATGTGGCGCGACGGCGGCCTGACCTTCGCCATCGGTCTCGGCGATACGCCGGTCATCAACGTGATGATGGGGCAGTGTGTCGGCGGTTCTTCGGTGCTGACCGGCGGCGTGTGTTTTCGCATCCCCGGACGGGTGCTGCGCGAGTGGTCCACTGAGCACGGGCTCGTTGACCTCACCGAAGAGAAGATGGAGCCGGTGTTTCGCGAGGTCGAGCAGCGCATCCACGTCGAAGAAGTGCCGGCCGACATGCGCTCGCGCTCGACCACCCATTTCCTGAATGGCCTGGACGCCCTTGGCCATCCCTGGGCGCCCATCCGCCGCAACACCAAGGGCTGCAACGGCTGCGGTCGCTGCAATTTCGGCTGCCCCCACGGCGCCAAGCTGAGCGTGGACGTCACCTACCTGCCGCGTGCCTTTGCGGCGGGCGCACAGCTGCTCAGCGACTGCCGCGTCGAGCGCGTCGTCAGCCGAAGCGGGCGCGCCCGCGGGGTCGTCGGGCGCCTGCTCGGAGGCCCGGGGCGCAAGGCCCGCGGTCAGCTCTCGGTGCGCGCGCGCCGCGTGGTGGTCGCGGCCGGCGCCTACGCCTCCCCGCTCTTGTTGATGAACAGCGGCATCGGTCGCGGCTCGGGCCAGGTGGGACGAAACTTGACTGTGCATCCCGCGTTTCGGGTCATGGCTCGCTTCAAGGATCCGGTCCGCGGCTGGGAGGGAGCGCTGCAGAGCGCGTACTCCGATGCTTTCGAACACGAGCGCATCACCCTGACTGGGCTCTTCATTCCGCCCGGAGCGCTCGCCGGCACCCTGCCGGGGGTCGGTGTGTTGCACGAGAAGAGCGCCGGCAGCATCCCGAACCTCGCGATCTTCGGCGGCATGATCCACGACGAGGGCGGTGGGCGGATCAGCAAGCTCTTCGGCCTCCCGCTCATGACCTATCGGATGGCGCCCCAGGACCGCGCGGCGATCCCGGTGTTGATGCGGCGCATGGCGGAGGTCTTTTTTGCCGGCGGCGCAGAGGAGGTGTTCCTGCCCGTGCTCGGCCTCGGCGGCGTCGACCGAGACCGGATGAAACACCTCGATCTCGAGCACGTCCCAGCGCGCTCTCTCGAGAGCGCGTCACAACACCCGCTCGGCACCTGCCGCATGGGGATCTCACCGCACGGCTCGGTGGTCGACCCCAACGGACAAGCCTGGGATCTGTCGGAGCTCTACGTGGCCGACGGCAGCGTCGTGCCGACCAGCCTCGGCGTGAATCCTCAGCTCTCGATCATGAGCATGGCCCTCAGGATCGCCTGGCACTTGCGCGACAAACCTCTGCCGAGCTGAAGCGCATGCAGTTGACCCGTCGCAAGCTGCTCGTGCTCGGTGGCGCGGCCGTCTCGGTCGCAGCGCTGCCCTTGCTCTTCAAGTCGCGCCGCCCGCACACCGGCGGTTTGATCCGCGACCCGGCGAAGCTGATCGATCTGCCGCAAGGTTTCACCTATCGCCTTCTGGACCAGGCCGGCAGCGCAATGAGTGACGGTTATCGAGTCCCGAACCTGCCCGACGGCATGGGCTGTTTCAGTGTCGAGGGCGACAAACTGGTGCTCATGCGCAATCACGAGGTCACGCACTATCTCGGGTTCGGCGCCTACGGCACGGGCTCGGCGCCGCCCGAGGCTTACGACAAGGACTGCTACGGTGGCGTCACGCGCCTCGTGCTCGACGCCCACACGCTCGAGCGCGTCTCGAGCAACTTGGTGCTCACCGGGACCTTGAAGACCTGCGCGGGGGGCCGGAGCCCGTGGGGGTGGCTCGCGTGCGAAGAAATCACCGACGACCGCCACGGCTACGTCTTTTTGTGCCGAACCAACGCGGACAAGGTCCAGCCGCCCGAGCGCATCGTCGGTTACGGTCGCTTCGCGCACGAAGCCGTGGGACTGGATCCCGAGACCGCCATTGCGTACATGACTGAAGATCGCAACGACGGCTGTCTGTACCGCTTCGTGCCGACGAACCCGACCGCCCCGTTCGTCGGCAAGCTGCAGGCCTTGGCGGTGAAGGGCCGCCCTGGCCTGGAGGCGGCGCTGTCGATGGCGCCCGACGATCAGCTCGAGGTCGAGTGGGTGGACGTGGACGAGCCGGATCCGAAGGAAGACAGCGTGCGCACACAAGCCCACGCCCGGGGCGCGACAAGATTTCGCCGCGGCGAGGGCGCCTTTTTCCACGAGGGCGCGCTCTACTTCGTGACCACCCTCGGAGGGCGCAAGGACCGCGGCCAGATCTTCAAGCTGGCCATAGGGCGTGCGGGCCGCTCGGATCAGCTCGCGTGTCTGGCCGAATCCCGCGGCCCCGAAGCGCTCGACTGCCCGGACAACGTCACCGTGGCCCCCTGGGGCGACGTACTCATGGCCGAGGACGGCAGCGACGGAAACTTCATCCGCGGGCTCAGCAAAGAGGGCTACGTCTACGACATCGCGTACAACGCGGCAGGGCCCGGCGAAATGTCGGGGATCTGTTTCGCCCCGGACGCAAACACGTTGTTCGTGAACATGTTCCTCGAGGGCAAGACACTCGCCGTCACCGGACCGTTCAACTCCCTCGGACGCGCAGCGCCGGCTAGCTCCGGGTGATTCACTGCGAATCGAGATGAGACAGAATGAGCTCGACCGGGAGGTGCTCACGCACGCGTTCGGCGGTCTCGCGCTGGGCGTAGCCCAGCAAGGGCAAGAGCGCGCAGTCTGCCGCGCCGAACAGCGCCGCTTGTGCGGCGTTGGCCGCGGCGCCCGCGGCAGCATCGGCATCTTCTACGCTGAGCAGGGCGCACAGGCCCGCGGCGGCGGCGGTGGCCAGCACCGGATCCGGTGGGGCGAAACGGTCGAGCTCTGCGCTCCGAGCACGACATTCCTCGAGCGAGGCGTGGCCGCGAGCCCAGGCCTCCGCGAGCGCGAGCGCGCGCTCGATCAGCTCCGCGCCCGGCGGCACCGGCTCGAGCGCGGTGCGCGCCGCCGCGGTCGCAGCCAGCACCAACTTCGGACGCTCGACTCCCAAGCGTGCGGCGAGCCCGAGCAGCCAATCTCCGCGCGGGCACTCGCGCCACGCGCGCACCCAGTCATCATCGTAGGCGCCGGCCCACGTGATCATGTCGTGATGCGCCGCGTGATCGCCCAGCCACGACGCGAGGGAAGGACGCTGCATGGCGCCCATTGATACCACGCCGACCGGGGACACGAGCCACGCCGGAGTCAGCCTCCGGTATGGCTGCGACCTCGGACGCCTACCGGAAGAGCTTCGGCCCCTCTTCCTGCCGCTCGGTCTGGACGACGCCACCCGGGAGTTCATCGATGCCGCGGTGACCGGGCGACACGGCCGGGGGCTGTCGCTCGCCCACTCGGCGCTGCGCCACCTGATGAGTGACTTCGACGTCAACGGCCTACTCGGCACCTACCCGCTATTTCTCCTCGGCACCGCGCAATGGCGGGCACTGCTCGGCGACGGGCGGCGCCGAGCGCTGCTCGACGTCGGTGCAGGGAACGGCGGCGTCACCCGACGCCTTGCGCCGTTGGTGTCGCAGGTCGAGACCACCGAGACCTCCCGCATGATGGCGCGCCGACTGCGGGCGGCAGGATTCGTCTGCCATCGCCTCGATGCGGCCGTCGAAGACGTGCCGGGGCGTTTCGATTTGATCACCTGCCTCAACGTGATCGATCGGGCGTCGCGTCCCGCCAGCCTGCTCGGGCGCCTCGCGGCCGCCCTCGAGCCGGACGGACAGCTGGTGCTCGCCACGCCCCTACCCTACGCGCCCTTCGTCTACGCAGGCGGAAGCAGCCGCGCGCCGGATGAAAGACTCCCGCTGCGCTCGGCTGTGTGGGAGCACGCCGTCACCGAGCTCGCGCTCCGTGTGCTGCCACCGGTCGGGCTCGAGCTCGTGCGGTTCAGCCGCGCACCCTATCTGTCCGGCGGTGATCCGAGCGCCCCGCTGTATGTGCTCGATGACGTAGTGCTGGTCTGCCGTTCCAGTCGGAGCGCGGCCGACGTGTGATAGTTTGGCGGGAGCGTGCAAGCCCAGTTCTCGTCTCGGAGCGCAGAGCACCTGATCGGCCTGGTGCTGGCGGGCATTCACCGGGAGTACCCCAACAAGATCTTGCACGCGCTCGAGAGCGACGCCGACGTGGCGCCACCGCGCAGTCTGACGCCGATCTTCTTCGGTTGTTACGACTGGCACTCGGCGGTGCATGGCCACTGGACCCTCGTGCGTTTGTGCCGGCTCTTCCCCGACGCTTCCGCTGTCGCCTCGGCGCGGGCCGCCCTCGCCCACGGGCTGACGCCAGAAAAGGTCGCCGCCGAACTCGCCCACCTCGACCACCCGGGACGCCGCAGCTTCGAGGTGCCGTACGGCATGGGCTGGCTGCTCACGTTGGCGCTCGAGCTCCACGAGTGGGACGACGCGGACGCGCGTAGCTGGCACACGACCCTGGCTCCCCTGGCGGAGCTCGCGGCGGCGCGCTTGCTCGGTTACCTCGAGCGCTTGCCCCATCCGGTGCGCACAGGTGAGCACGCCCAGACCGCGTTCGGCGCGGCGTTGTTTCTCGATTGGGCGCAAGGCTGCGGGGCCACCGCGATGGGTGAACGCGCTCGAACCAGGCTGCGGGAGCTCTACGCCTCCGATGAGAACGGCGCCCTTCACCTCGAGCCTTCGGGCTACGATTTTCTCTCCCCCTGTCTGGCCGAGGCCGACCTCATGCGCCGGGTGCTTGGCGCGGAGGAGTTCTCGGATTTTCTCGGCCGCTTCTTGCCGCAGATCCCCGTGACGCTCGACGCGCAGTGGCTCGCCCCGGCGCTGTGCCCCGATCCGAGCGACGGCAAGCTCGCTCACCTCGACGGGCTCAACTCGAGCCGCGCCTGGATGCTGGAGGGGATCGCCCACGGACTGGCGACATCGGACTCGCGTCGCGGGCCGCTGCTGGCCGCGGCCGCGGCGCACGCCGAGCGGGGGCTCGCAGCCGTGACCGGGGAGCACTATGCGGGCAGCCACTGGCTTGGCTCGTTTGCCGCCTACCAGGCCACTCGCCGCGGCGCGGCTCGCGCGGCGCGCTGACTTTGCGACCCTGACAGAAGTTCTGCGCGAGAGAATCCGCTGAGCCTGTCGGACGGAACTGGGCTATTCTCGAGACCAGATGCGCACGCGGGTTGGGCTGGTTGCGGCGGCGGGTGCGGCCCTTTGTCTGGGGCTGACGGCGTGTGGAGATGACGGCGGCGCTGAGACCCAGAGCTCCGGCGGTACGTCGAGCGACGGCTCGGTGGGCTTCGGTGGTGCGTCAGGCAGTGGCGGAGGTGGCAGCGGCGGCGGTGGTACGTCGGGCAGCGGCGGCGCGGCGGGCAGTGGTGGCGCCGCCGGAGCTTCCGGCGGGGCGGCCGGGGCTGGCGGCACGGGCAACTACTTCGATCTGCACGCGCAGGATCGCAAGGCGTGCAAGTTCACCTCCGGCTCCAAGACCACGGAGTCCGTGGGGCCGACGGTCCCCCACGGCGACTCGATGCCGTTCGAGCACATCGTGGTCTTGATGCAGGAGAACCGCAGCTTCGATCACTATTTTTCGAACCTGGCCGCGTATGGAGTCAAGGACGTGGACGTGCCAGCGGCGAACGCATCCAACCCCGACCCCGACGCGAATCCGCCCGGGTCGGTGCAGCGGTATCACGAGAGCCGCTACTGCCTGAAGGACGTCGCCCACGACTGGGAGGAGGTCCACCAGCAGTTCGACGACGGAAAGATGGACGGCTTCGTCGCGACCAACAACCCCGGCGGCGCCCGGGCGATGGGTTATTACACCGAAGCCGACCTGCCTTATTACTACTGGATGGCGAAGAGCTTCTCGATGAGCGACCGCCACTTCTGCTCGCTGCTCGGCCCGACCTGGTCCAACCGCTTCTACTTCTACGCGGGAACTTCCTGGGGCAACGTCAAGACCAGCGATTTCAGCTTCCTCGCGAACAACGTCTATCAGAACTCGGACAAACTCCTCGACCTGATGGATAAGGCCGGGCGCAGCTGGAAGATCTACCGGGACGGCATCACGTCGTTCGCGGTGCTGTTCGGCGTCAAGTATCTCGGCGTGGCGCTGAGTCAGTTCGACAAGGATGTGGACGCCGACAAGCTGCCCGCGCTCTCCATCATCGACCCGAGCTTCACTGGAGGCAGCCAGAACGACGAACATCCGCCGGCGAACATGCAGCTCGGCCAAGCCCTCACCGCACGCGTGCTGAACAAACTCATGGCCTCTCCCGCGGTCTGGAAGAAGACCGTGTTCATCCTGCTCTACGACGAACACGGTGGGTTCTACGACCATGTCGCCCCCCCAGAAGCGTGTGAGCCCGACGGGGAGCTCCCGCCCACCTACAAGTTCGACCGCCTCGGCATACGCACGCCGTTCGTGATTGCTTCACCCTGGAGCAAACCCGGCTACGTGAGCCACACGGACACGGACATCACCAGCGTCACGCGCTTCATCCAGAACCGCTTCGATCTGCCGGCGATGACCGCGCGCGACGCCAACGCTTGGCCGCTGCTCGACCTGTTCGACTTCGACAACCCTGCGCTGGCGACGCCGCCGACTGGCGCGCCGAGTGCGACCCCCAGCCAGGCAGGCATCGATTGGTGCAAGAGCCACGCTCCCGGGACGGGCAAACCCTGAGCTCGGCGCCTCTGGCGCGGCGCGGCATCAGAAGTGGTAGTCGACGACGTAGGGCGTACAAACGCTAGCTTCGTCGACGCGCACCGTGATGCGCGCGGAGTCGTCGTCCGAAGGGCTGCCCGTGCAGTCATAGGTGATCTTCGCGATGCCCGGGGCTTGCACGCAGCAGCCCGGGGCCCCTTGGGTGTCGGCAGCAAGTCCTCCGGGGCAAGCAGTGACCTTCGTCGCGCCCACCTTGCACCCGACGAACAAGCACAAACGAAATCCGACGTCCTTCGTTTGCGCCTCGGCGTTCACGCTGCACAGCCCGAAGCCGTCCTTACCGTCGAAGCGGAAGTGATCGGGATCGCCGGGCCCCGTTACACCCTTGATGCTCGGCTTCGGGCCGCCGAAGCTCGTCGAGCCCGTGTTGTCGCAGTCCGTGACCTCACACGTGGGCACACCACACGCAGGCGTCGCGAGCACGATGCTGTCGTTGGGCTCCGGCCCGGGATCGACGCAACCTCCTCCGGTGCCCGCGCTGCCACCAACACCGCCCGTGCCGCCGCTCGTGCTGCCGCCGGTGCCGCCGCTCGTGCTGCCGGCGGCTCCCGCCGCCCCGCCGCCGCCGAGTCCGCCGCCGCCGAGTCCGCCGCTGCTCACCCCGCCGCCGCTCGGCGCGCCGCCGGTGCCCGTGCTGCCGCCCCCCGAGCTGCTGGTGCCTCCACCTGACGGCGCGCCCCCGGAGCCGGTCGTTCCGCCGTCGGATCCCGATTCCGCAGAGCACGCAGCGAGCGCCAGCGCCATGACTCCGAACCAGAACGGGACCGCCGGACTCATCGTGGATTCGACTCTCACCTGGAGAGCGAAGACGATAGCATGGCCGCTTGACCGGCGACGCTCCGACCCGAGAACGAAAATCCCAGCCAGCCGCTGCACCCGAGCCCGGATTTCGGCCGCTCAACGCCGCGGGCGCCCTCGCTCTGATCGCGGGGCTGGTGACCCTCGGGGCGATCTGGTTCAGCGGGCGGCAGGACGGCAAGCGCATCTCGAAGGAGCTGTACACGAGCGCGGTCGATCTCTCGGCGTGTGTCGACACGGCCAAACGGGGCTCGAGCGCGCTCCGGGACGAGCTCGAGCTCTCCCCTCCCGACTCGACTCCGCTCGTCGGCTGCGCCGCACTGGCGCAGCGGGTGCGCTCCCAGACCCAGGCCCTCGCAAAAATCCGCTTCAAGCGCGATCCGGACGGCGTGAGGGAGCTCATCGCGGTCGAGGACACCCTGCAAGAGGGCCGCTTTCGGGCGCGCGCTGACGAGCTTGCCGCCGGTGAGGTCGAGAGCCTCGAGACCGGCGTGAGCGCACTGCTCAAGGGCGCGTGCCGCATTGCGATCGGGGAGGGCAGCCTCGACTTCGGCGCTTGTCCTCCACCCTCGCCCACGACCGAGCCGACGCCGCTTCCGACCGCCCACGTCGTCCTGGACGCACCCGCGGAGTTCATCCAGCGCACGGCCCTCGCGCTCGACGCCGCAGACGGGGAGCTCAGGCTCAGCCTGGCATCGCGGGAGCGGGACCAGGATGCGGTCAGCGTCCAGCTCGGGCGTTCGCACGATCGCGGTGTGAGTTTCAAGTTTGTCACAGGCAGCGGCGGTCGCGCCGAGGGGCGACCGGACGTGCCGGTCGTGCTCTACCGGCACGGTGCGCCCAGCCTGGTGCTCACGACGTTACGCGACGAAAACAGGGTGTACTCGAGCGCATGGGTCGCTCGGATCGAAGCGGGTGCAGCAAGGCTCGGCTCGGCCATCGAGCTGCCGGCGCTCCCTGAAGGGCTCGAGCCGCTGGTGGCGGGCACACCCCTGTGGCTGGTCGACGATGCAAAGGCGGGAGCCGCACCGCTGATCTTCATCGGGCCGCGCGATCCCAGTCGCCAGGGCGGCGCCGCGCTGCGGCTCGGGGGCGATGGCAAGGTCGAGCTGCTGTCGACGCCGCCCGGAACGCTGATCGCGCTTCTGACGCGGCCAAAACCCCGCCTGATCGTGGTGGAGCGGGCACCGGACGACAGCGCACAGCTGGCGCTCTACGACATTCCGGAATCGGGCTGGAAGTGGGGCTCGCCGCTGCGCCTGCCGCTACCCACCGGCGCGGTGGTGGCGGAGCCCATGCGCGAAGCGGCCTGCGGCGTGCACGGTGAAACGGTGTTCCCTTTCGTCGCTCGCCGCGCGCGGCGAGTCGTTGATTGCGCTCGGCGAGCAGCGGCTGCATGCCTTCGGGCTCGAGCGCGGCGCCGACGCGGAGTTGTCGCCGGTCTGTGGCAACTGTCCGGCGTCGCTGCTCTCGGCCAGCGACGACACCCTGCGTTTGCTGTTTCCGGTCGGCAACACGCTGGCCGCGTTGCCCTTTGCTGCCCCGCTCGTCGTGACCGGGCGCCACAGCGTCAAGCGCAGCGTTGGCACCTGCGACGGCGAGGTCGTGCTGGTGGCACACGTCACAGAAGGCCGTGTGCTGACGCAGGTGACTCGCATCGGCAGGTGGCAGGCCGAGCGTCCGGTGCTGGTGGCGGCGCCGAACGAGATCGGCTCGCCCGTCGACGTGCGGGTGGCGGCCCTCGACGGGCGGTTCTACGTGGTCTGGCGCCGCGACACCCACATGCGCGCGCTGCTCGAGATGCTCACGAGCGACGACGGCGGCCGCAGCTGGCACTGAAAACCAACGCTTCGCCGCGCACGCGGTACGTGCGCGGCGAAGCCGGTGCCGAAGGAGGGACTTGAACCCACACTCCCTTGCGAGAAGCGGATTTTGAATCCGCCGCGTCTGCCAATTCCGCCACTTCGGCTTCGAGACCGGCGCTCTATAGCCGATCCGGGTGCCCAGCGGTACCCGTTCGAAAAAAACCGAGGCCGCGTCCGCGACCGGCCGCCGACGGTGGCCGGCGCCCTGACCCTGCCGGGTCCGTGGAGAGACTCCCGGACACCGACGCGGCGCGAGGATCCATCGGAGCTCGATCTCGACTGGGACAGCGAAGACTGAGAACTCCCGCGTTCCGCTGGATTCGAGAACCAGAATCGGAGTGCCCGAAGGGCGTCTCGCAGCTAGCTTCGGGTCATGCCCCAGGCCCGAGACTCGGATCGAACGTCGGCCGCGCTCCAAGCGGACGCCCGCTTTCGCGCCATCCACACCCGCGATGCGAACGCCGATGACACATTCTTCTACTCGGTCGCGACGACGGGGGTGTACTGCCGTCCGTCGTGCGGCGCGCGCCGAGCAAGATCCGAGCACGTTCGGTTCCACGAGTCGGCGGAGGCAGCAGCGCGCGCTGGGTTTCGCCCATGCAAGCGCTGCCGTCCCGATGAGCCGCCGCCCGCCGAACGGCGCGCAGCCGAGGTCGCCGCGCTGTGTCGCCTGATCGAGGACAGCGCCGAACTACTGACCCTCGACGTGCTCGCCGCACACACCGGGACGAGCCCTGGTCACGTGCAGCGCATGTTCAAATCCGTCACCGGCGTGACGCCCAGAGCCTATGCTGCGGCCCATCGCGCGAGTCGCGCTCGAGGCGAGCTCACGCGGCAGCGCACGGTGACCGACGCCCTCTACGATGCCGGCTACGGCTCGTCTGGGCGCTTCTACGCCGAGTCCACCGCACGTCTCGGCATGACCCCGAGCCAGTTCCGCGGCGGCGGCGCAGGCGACGAGATCCGGTTCGCCGTGGGCCAGTGCTCCCTCGGAGCCATCCTGGTCGCCGCCACCGTCCGGGGGATCTGCGCCATTTCGCTGGGCAACGAGCCGGCGCCGTTGGTTCGCGAGCTGGAAGCTCGTTTCCCTCACGCGCGGCTGCTCGGCGCGGACGCCGAGTTCGAGCGCCTAGTCGGGCTGGTGGTCGGGCTCGTCGACGATCCCAAGCTCGGCACTCGGCTGCCCCTCGATATCCGCGGCACGGCGTTTCAGGAACGGGTGTGGAGCGCACTGTCCGCAGTGCCGGTCGGCACGACGCTCAGCTACACCGAGCTCGCGAAGCTCGTCGGCGCGCCACGAGCGGTCCGGGCCGTGGCGCACGCGTGCGCCGAAAACCCCCTGGCGGTCGCCATCCCCTGCCACCGTGTCGTGCGCTTGGACGGCAGTTCGTCAGGCTATCGTTGGGGCATCGAGCGCAAACGTGCGCTTCAGGCGCGCGAGCGCGGTTGAAGTTCACGACTGCCTGGGCCGCCAGGCGCCGTTCATTTGAATTGGAAGGTGGAGTACGCGGACCACTCTCCGAAGCCGCCGGCCTGTTTTGCGCGCACCCGCCAGCGATAACCCGCGCCGTGGGTCTTGGGGTAGAACGTGCGCGACGGAAGCGTGTTCGAGTAGGTGAAGTAGGGCGCCCACGCGCTCTGAGCCTGCGGCTCGATCGCAAACTCGTAAGCAGTCGCGCCGATCACAGGCGCACAGGCGAGCGTGACGCTCGACGTGCTGATCAGCACACCGGATTCTGGAGTGAGGTTGGTTGGACCATTGGTCGCCGGCGGCGGCGCGCCTGCATCCGCGACCGGGGGTGGCCCGCCGTCCGACGTCGGCGGTGGGCCCGCGTCCGCGCCCGGCGCGACCGGTGTGCCCGCGCTCGGCGGGGTTCCCAGGTACTTTCCGTACTCGAACGCGGACCACTCGGACCACCCGCCCCAGCCCTGAGTGTTCTGGGCGCGCACGCGGAAGCGATAGAAGTTGTTCGGGATCGATGGGTGCATCTTGATGAAGGCGTTGGCGTTCTTCCAGGCAAAATAGGGGATCCACGCCGCCCCGGTCCAACGCTCCACCCCGATCTCGTAGTTCTTCGCGCCGGGCACGAGGGCGGACATCAGCTTCGCGTATTCGACCGGCAACACCGCACCGTTCGGCGGCCAGAGCCCGGCTGGCGCAACCGGCGCTTGTCCGGTGTCGGGCGCGGGCGTGCGATCCACGACCACGCTGGGGGTCGCCGTGACTTGCATGGTGTTCCAGTCGGTACCGCCCACACCGCACAAGGGCTTGGTCGCAAACTGCTTGGCAACGGGCTTCTTCCAGCCGCCGAACTGATCTGCGGCCCAGGTGGAGAGCGAGGTCTTGTTGTCGTAGTGCGCCCACCAGAGCATCAGATCGCTGAACGCCGTGGTGTCGTTCATGTGCGTCCGCCAGTAACCAGGACCCGTATAGATCCCACATTCCGCCGTGCCCTGGGCCTGACACACCGCCACCGCTTGTTGGACGGCGGCGATCAGGGTGTTGGCCCCCCGCCCGCCCGGATCCTGCTCGACGTCGAGCCACATGCGCCCGATCGGGAAGCCGGAGACCCGCGCGAACGCCTGCTTGACCTGGGCCGTGATGTCCATGTCCCAGTACAGGTAGACATAAGCATCGACGGTCATGCCCCGCGAGACCGCCATCTCCAGCTGCTCGCGCGTGATGTAATCCACCTGCGTGCCAACGACGACGTGGCGCACGCCGGAGTCCCAGTAACAGTCCATTTCGCTCTGAGAGAGCGGGGTCTCCCAGAACGAAACGTCGACCGCGAACACCGCCTGGTTGGCCGGATCGCCGTCGAACTTGGGCGCTGGCGTCAGACGCTCGAACGAAGTCCCGGCGTCCGGCTCTCCACCGCAGGCCCCCAACCCAACGAACAACACCGCGAGCGCCCCCGACAATCCGAGTTTCGTCATCCGAGCATCACTCCCGCTCGCCTGGGGACCCCCGCTTCTCGCGCGGGACCCGGCGGCAACGGGACTGTGGCACCGCGGGGTTGACGATGTCGTTGACCGGGCCGGCCAATTTACTGGCTTCTCGGGCCACCCCGCTCAGCCCGACGACACGCTCGGCGCCCCAGCGTCGAGGGCCGGCGTCTTTGCGGGTCGCTGCATGCGCCCCAGTCGAGCGAGTCCCCAGATCATGAGCGCGTCCAACCACGCCGTCGGGAGCACCGCCGCCAGGACCAAGAACGAGCGGGCCGCCGCCGGGGCGACGTAGCGGGCCTTGGGGCGGCGCGCGGTGATGGCTCGCTCCACAGCGCGCGCGATGACCTCCGGACCGACGGCGGTGGCCTCGAAGCTTGCACGAATCGCCTGGGCACCCGCGTACACATCGGCAAACGGCGACTGATCCGCGGACGAACGGCTGTCTACGAAGGTCATGGATTTCTCGGCAAACTCACTGCGAATCACTCCCGGCTCGATGATGGACACGCGGATGCCGAGCGGCTGAAGCTCACGCCGCATCGCATCGGACAAGGACTCAACGGCAAACTTCGTCGAGTTGTAGGCGCCAAAAAACGGCAAGGTCACTCGACCGCCGATGCTGCTCACGTTGATGACACGACCCGACCGCCGCGCGAGCATCGCCGGAGTGAAGGCGCGCGTCATCGCCAGCAGCCCGAACACGTTGGTCTCGTACTGCGCCCGAACATCGGCGTCCGATGCCTCGACCAGCGGCGCTGCGATGCCGAACCCCGCGTTGTTGACCAGCACGTCGACGCCGTGGCCGTCGGTGATGCGCTCGATCTCCGCCCGCGCCGCCTGGATCGACTCGGCGTCGGTCACGTCCAAGCGCAGCGTGTGCAGGTCGAGCTCGCGGGCCTCCTGTTTCAGCTCGTCGAGGGCGTGCTGGCGCCGCCCCGTCGCAAACACCTGCATGCCACGCCGCGCGAGGTGCAGCGCGACCTCGCGCCCGATCCCCGCCGTTGCCCCAGTCACCAGAACGATTTGTGATTTTGCCATTGTCGGTTGCTCCCTTTTCTCTCTTCGAGCTCGAGTCGGAATGAATGTTCATTCCCAAGACTCACGTAGCTTCGCCCGTCATCCTTGGCCGGCTCACGGCTCTAGAGCCGGACCGCTTCCCAGAGGCATGCTTCGGCCAGGTCCATCGGCTCGGTGACGGCAGCGAGCTGGCCGGTCATGGCGGCCTTCGCGACGCCCGTGAAAGCGCCGTGAACGACGGCCGCCAGGATCTCGGGGGCGATGGGCTTGAGGGCCTGCCGCTCCTGCGCACCGCGAATGAAGCTATAAAACAGCTCCATTCCGCTATTTTCCAGCTGGCGGCTCTGCTCGTCCAGGTACGGGGCGTGGTGGTGAAGCTCCAGGAACATCGCGGATGCCGGGCGCTCCTCGGCAAACCGGCGCATCCGGCGCCAGAGCTCACGGAACTGCTCCCGCGGCGCCGCATTGACGGGAAAGTCCCCCATCAGCGCCGCCAGAAATTGCTGTTTTTCCCGGCGAAACAGGGCATTGACCAGAGCTTCTTTGCTCTCGAAATAGCGGTACACGGTGCCCGCCCCCACATGGGCGCGCTCGGCGACCAGCGGGACCGCCGTGCCGTGAAAACCCCGCTCGGCGAACAGCTCGACCGCCGCATCGAGGATGGCGTCGTGTTTGCCGGTGTCCTGGGTCAGCGCCACGCCGGAGTGAATATTCATTCCGTTTCTAGAAGTCAAGAGCGACCCGCAAAAGACCCGAACCCCCGCTCACCCCCGAGCGCGGCGCCGCGCCCGGGCCTGCTCCCGGGCCGCCTGCCTCGCGGGCTCCTCCCGCACCCGACGCGCCGCGGCCTCGAGGGTGGGCGAAATCGGTGTGGTCGAATCCACGAGAGCGGTCAGCGCGGAGGTCGCCCGTTCGGCGCGGTCCCACGCCGCGGCGTGACCCAGCGTTCCCGGCTCGTGCTCGAGCGCCAGATCGACCGCGCGGCGAAGCTCGATTCCGATCCCGGTGATCTCGCGCACGCGACGACTGCCTCTACCTCCGCGTTGCTCCGCCGCGTAGAGCGCTCGCAAGATCCCGATCAAGTCGCGGACCGCCTCGAAGGGAAATGGATCGTGTCGCAACGTGAGCATCGCTTCTCGGCTCGAGCGGACGGCCCTGGGCTGTCGGGCGCCGTGCTAACTTGGCTAACCCATGGTCAAGCGGCCGACAACCGACAAGCGACAACCGCGCACATTCGCGGAAAAGCGCGCGCGTCCGGGCCCGGAGCCGCTGGCTGATTTGCTCGGCCAGGCGCGCGACACCGCCGCGCGCCGCGCCGGAGTTGGACTCGACCACGAGACCTGGCGCGAAGTCGCGGGCGACCGCGTTGCGCTGCGCACGGCCCCCGGAGGCATCGAAAACGGAGTGCTCACGGTCGTCGTGAGCTCGCCGGTTTGGGCTCAAGAGTTGTCATTCCTGTCCGAAGAGATCGTTGGGCGTTTGGTAGCCCGAGGTCTCTCCGTGCGTTCGATTCGCTTTCGTACGGGGGTGGTACCCGAGCGGAGCAAGCCACCTCCAGCGCGCCGACTGCCAAGACCCGTGGCCCTGTCCGCCGACGCCCAGGAGCGTCTCGCCAAGGTGGACGACCCCGAGCTTCGGGCGGTCATCGCCGAGGCGATGGGTCAGTCCCTGGCGAACGCGGAGCGGCTCACGCCGAAGCCAGGCGCTCGAGGCCCTCGATCCGCTGGGCCAGAAACCGCTCGGTCGGCCCCAAGCGCGCCGAAACGGAGCGCAGGATCTCGACGTAGCTCCGAAGAAGAGTGAGATCCA
The DNA here is from genome assembly GCA_016706225.1 of Myxococcales bacterium. Taxonomy (NCBI): domain Bacteria; kingdom Pseudomonadati; phylum Myxococcota; class Myxococcia; order Myxococcales; species Myxococcales bacterium. Next base: position 497,699 of record JADJKB010000008.1, on the reverse strand, counting down.
CGCCCTTGGTCTGCCGGAGCACCGTGTAAAGCTGCTCGACGATCACGTTGGGAAGCGGGCGTTTCAGCACGGAGTAGAGCGCGAACCCATAGTCGACCCACTCCGCTTTCCCCGTCGCACTCGCCAGCTTCACCGCGTACGCGACGGCCCGTTCTGCGCCGTCCGGGGTAACGGCCTGGGAACGTTGGGCCATCGCCAGATAGTTGCGCAGGTAGTTGCCGAGGATGCGCTCGGCCTCGTCCCCGCGGCCCAGCGCCAGGACCTTGTCCACGACCCCACCAAGCAAGCTCAGCGCGTCCCCTTGATGTGTCGCCTCCGACTCGTCAGCGGTCCGCGCGAGAGGCGACTCGAGCCCGACCAGGGTCTCCGCGCTCAGGCGTGCGGTCGGCGACTCCGGCAGCAGCGTTGGATTGGCCGCGGCAAACAGCGTCAACTCCTGCTGCCCGATCACGAGCTTGTCGCCATCGGCGAGCACCTGCCGTCCACCCGCGCGCGTTCCGTTGACGAACACACCGTTGACACTGCCCAGGTCCACCAACGTCGCGGACGACGCGGTCACCTCGATCTCGGCGTGTTTGCGCGACACCAGCGCATCGTCCAAGACCAACTGACACCCGGTGCCACGCCCGACCACCAGCGTGCCGGGTTTGAGCTCGAATCGATGACCACGGTAGAGGATCGAGAACCTCACTGACCGTTCAGGCGGGCCGATCTGTATCCCCACCGGGTCGGTGCGTCGCGCGTCACTCACGGTTGTCAGCCTGAACCATACCCCACCCGAGCGGCGATTCCACTGCGAGCGGCCCGCGGCGACGCCAGGGCTCCCGTAGTTCTTCGGGCTCAGCGCGCCTGAACCACGCGTTCGAGTCCTTCGATGCGGCTGACCATGAAGCGGTCCGCGGGACCCAGCTCACCGGCCTTCGCCTGCAGCGCCTCGATGTAGCTACGGAACTTCCCGCGATCGACCCCAGCGACCTTGCGTAATACTTCGTGCAAAACGTCGACCACCGCCGTCGGCAGCGGGCGCCCCAAGGCGTGATAGAGCCGCACGACGTAGTCCACCCAGGCCCCCTTCCCCGTCGCCAGCGCCAGGCGGGTGGCGTAGGCGGCCACCTTTTCTGCGGTGTCAGCGTCGGCCAATGCGCCCGACTCCGCACGGCTCGCGATTTCCTCGAGCGGGCCTGCCAACAGCCGCTCCGCCTCGTCCACATGACCCAGGGCGAAGGCCTTGTCCGCCAAACCACCGACGACGCCGAAGACGGCAAAGCGCGCGGTCGGCGCGGCACGCGCGGCACGCCGAGGGGAAGCTGTCGTGGACACCAGCACCAGCTCTTGCGAGCCAATTCTCACCCGGTCGCCCGGCACCAGGGCACGGCGACCCGCGATCCGTGTCTCGTTGACGCTCACGCCATTGCGGCTGTCCAGGTCTTCGACGCTCACCTCGGTGTCGCCGACGCTGATTGCAGCGTGCTCCCGAGACGCCAGAGGATCGTCGAGCGCGAGCTGGCAGGTACCTGCCCGACCGATCACGAACCGCCCGGGGACGAGCTCGATCTCGTGCTGGCGATAGCGGAGCGCGTAACCCATCAGCTGTCGGCCGGCGGAACCGACAGCGACTCGACGCCGGAGTACGCAGCACGGTCCGCTTCACTGGGGCCGCCGCGCAGCGCCACGCTCTCGAGCACACGATTGGCCGCCGGCGCGAGGGACTTCCGGGCCTCCGGCGGCAAGGTCGAGAGGCGTTCGGTGATGCTCGCGTGGGGCACCATGCCGAGCGTCGCGTACACATCCAAGAGCCAGTTGCCCCACTCTGCGGACTGTCGCACCTCCGCCAGCCGGGCCGCCGCTTCCGCGAGCTGGTCCAGATGCTCCGACTGGACAGGCTGCCCGCCGCGCACTCGCTCCTCGATGTTGGCCTGCGAGCGGCGCAGCATCCGGTCGACGTCGTCCCAACGGTACAGGGACGCAGCTCGGTGCAGCACCTCGACCAACAACTCCAGCGTCCAGTTGCGACTCACCTCACCGACGACGCCGCTCACCGTGTCTTCGTCCATGCGCTCGCGGGAACCGCAGCTCGGACATTGGGGCGACTCCATCGGGTACGGCAGACCACAGGCGGCGCAGTGGCACATGAAACCCGTCGGACGGGTCCCGGCGGTAGCCCCCGTCTTCGACGGCGCGCGAACCGCGCAGAAGACGAGCTCCTGCGTGCCAATCCGCACACGATCACCGTCAGACAGGTCGATCTGGCCGTGGCAGGGCCGTCCGTTGATCACCAGCCCGTTGCGGGAGCTGAGGTCCTCGACCGTCGCCCGATTGCCCTCGATGCGGAAGCGAGCGTGCTGGCGGGAGACGAGCGGGTCTTCGATGGTCACATGACAGGAAGCACTTCGCCCCACCACGGTGTCACCCTGGGGCAAATCGATTTCCTGCAACAAGAACCGGAGTCTGTAGCGGCTCACGAGAAATTCCGCCTAGCTTCAGCTTACGTTAGCGGCGCGCCGCCCAAACGTCAAAGCCCGCGCGTTTCGCCCGGGGCATCACCCGGGCAAAAACCGCGGGACACCTTCACTTCTCGGAGTCCGCAGCCAGCAGCCGAAGGAAACGCACGACCAGGCGCGGGTGCGCGGCGAGTCCATAGATCTTCAACTTTCCCGACCGGAGCGCCCCCGCGACCTCGGCCAGGGACCGACCCGAGGCGACCACACCCCGCTCCGGCATGCGGGGCAGCTCCGAGAGCGCCTCGAGCCCGCCCGTCGGGCCGCGGATGGTGACGGTGGGCACACCCACGAGCCCTTCGTGAATCGTCAGCCGCCCGAAGTCGAACCGCAGTGTCAGCGAAGTATCGGCATCATCGGCGACGATGCCGATGGCACCCCGCATGCGGTCGAAGTCTCTCCGAAGCGGGGCGCGGGCGATGGCGGCACGGACGCGCTCGGCGATCTGGCAGGCGAGCGGATCGTGGTCGGCGCCGGGGGCCAGGTCGACGACGGGTTCCACGCCCTCCCGGGTACCGCTCGGAGCGCCGGCGCGTCAAGGACTTGCGGTAGAGCGGAGCGTTGGGCTTCCATCCCGATGCGATGACACGACACCGGTGGGTCTTGGCGAGCGCGGCGACGCTGGCACTCGCGGGCGCAGCTTCTGCCGCGGACCCAATGCCGGACGCTGCATCGGACGCCGCCGCGGCAGCGCCGGACGAAACGCCGGACGCGAGCGCCCCGCCGCCTGTCGCCCCGCCGCCCGGGCCGAGCTCTGCCCCGTCGAGCTCAGCGGCCGCAAAGCCAGACAAGCCGAGCGCGCCGAAGGGCCCGTTCGCGGAGCCCGCGACGTTGCACTCGGCGTTCGTGCACGTTCACGCCGACTATCCCGGAGCGGTGCTCGAGCTCCGGAGTTACATCGACGATTCGGACTGGAGCGCTGCCTGCCCGGCGCCGTGTGATCGCCTGCTGCGCGTCGAAGGCAACGAGGCGCGTGTGCGTGCCGACGGAATGTCGCCGTCGAACGTCTTTCGAATCGAACCCGGACGCGGGACGGCAAACCTCAAGGTCGTCGGCGGCAGCGCACGCTCGCGAACCATCGGGACCGTCGGGCTCGGCGCTGGCATCCCGCTCGCGCTCGGGGGCATGGCGCTCTGGGGCTACGGCAAGCTGGAAGACAAGGCCGGCCTGAAGACCGCGGGCCTGATCACCATGGGCGTCGCCGCGGTGATGGTCGTCGGTGCGCTGCCGTTTCTCAGCAGCGGCAGCACACGCGTCAAGGACGGCAAGGGCAAAGTCATCGCGTCCGGCTTTGCCCCACCGTCCTTCTGAGCGGGGTCAGCGACCCTTCTGGAACTCGTTCATGAGGTCCACGAGACCCTGGACCCACTCTTTGCTGCTCGCGTTGTAGATGCTGGCGCGAATACCGCCGACCGAGCGGTGACCCTTGAGGCCGACCATCTTGCGTTTGCTGGCCTCAGCCAGGAACTCCGCTTCGAGCGCCTCCGTCGGCAGGTTGAACACCACGTTCATGAGCGAGCGGCTCTCGCGTTCGACCGGGCAGCGGTAGAAATCCGGCCGGGCGTCGATGGCCGCGTACAAGAGCCCGCCTTTTTCGCGGTTGTGTTTCTCCATCGCCGCCAGGCCGCCGGCCTGTTTCACCGACTCGAGCACGTTGCGCAGGATGTAGACTCCGAAGGTCGGAGGTGTGTTGTAGAGCGAGTTGTTGTCGGCGTGCGTGCGGTACTGGAAGATGCTGGGGATGTCCTTGCGGCCCACAGCTGTCAGCGCTTTGTCGATGATCACGAGAGTGACGCCGGACGGGCCCAAGTTCTTCTGCGCGCCGGCATAGATCAGGCCGAACTTGCTGACGTCGATGGGCTTCCACATGATGTCGCTGGACATGTCTGCGACCAGCGGGACCTTGCCGGTGTCGGGGAACGCGGCGAACTGCGTCCCGAAGATGGTGTTGTTGCTCGTGATGTGCACGTAGGCCGCCGCCGGATCGAGCTCCAGCTCGCTCGGCTTCGGCACGCGGGTGAACTTCTTGTCCACCTCGGTCGAAGCCGCGACGCGCGCCTTGCCCAGGACCTTCGCTTCTTTGATCGCCTTCTGTGACCACGCGCCGGTGAGCACGTAGTCCGCGCTCTGACCCTCCGCGAGCAGGTTCATCGGAACGACGGCGAACTGTTGGCTTGCACCGCCCTGCAACAGCAGCACGTCGTAGCTCTCGGGGACGGCGAGCAGCTCGCGCACCAGGCTGATGGCTTGGTTGTGCACCGCCTCGTAGGCCTTGCCCCGATGGCTGTGCTCCATGATGCTCATGCCGGTGCCCTCGACGTCCAAGAGCTCGCGCGCAGCGCGCTCCAGGGCGGTAAGGGGAAGCGCCGCGGGTCCAGCGTTGAAATTCATCGCTCGCATGATCAGCTCCGGGCGCGGGCGTTCGGGTCCCCAACGACTCGGGAGCGCGACGCTCGCGCGCGTGGGAAGTAGCGCCTGTGCCGCGGCGCGTCAAGGTCGTGACTTCAGCTGACGTCGCGCTCGGGATCGAGCGTGTGGAAGAAGAGCCCGGTGGGGACCTTCGGGTAAAAGAAGGTCGATTTCTGGGGCATGACCTCGCCGGCCTCGGCGACGCTGCGCACCACGCGGACGGGCGTTGGTTTCATCAAGAACAACAGCTGGCCGCCTTGGTTGAGGCCGGCGATACCGTCGCGCGCGCTCTGGACGTAGCGGATGTTGGTCTTTTGCGCCTGGGCTTCGGGCGAGATCCCGAGCACGTGCTCGAGCAGCCCATCGTGGAGCAGCGTCACGGCGGTCTCGCGCAGGACCGCCGGCCGCTTGCCCAGCACCGGGTGGGATTCGAGATCCACACCCGCGCGGGCGACGAGCAGAGCAGCTCGCCCGTCCGGCGCCACCACACACAGGCTGGCCTCGGGGGCGTGCTCGAGGGCAGCCGCGAGATCGTCGACGCCGCCGCTGGCGGGAGTGATGGCAAAGAGCTGCTCCGCGCGCACGAGCAGCGTGCCGAAGTCCGCGCTGGCCAGGCTGTGCAGCAATCGGTGGGTCGGAAACACCACCAGGCTCGGATCGTCGCCGTTGGCGAGCAGGACCGGGAAGTAGTGGTGCTCGGCGCGCTCGGGGATCCGCCCTCCGGCCGCCCGAGCCTCGGCGTCAATCTCGGACGAAAGTGTGAGTGCCGTCTCGTAGCGGTGGTGCCCATCCGCGATCAGCAAGCGCGCGTCGGCGAGGGCGCTGGCGATACGCACGACCGACGTGGCCTTGCTGACCCGCGACAGCTGGTGGCGCACTCCGTCGTCGGTGGTGAAATCAGCGAAGGGGTCGCCGTCGTCGAGGTACCCATCGAGGGTGCGTTCGGGATCGGAGTACAGCATGAACCCCGGCGAAATCGCGGCGCGCGTCGCGCGGCCCAGCTCGAGCCGGTCGAGCTTTGGACCGGTAAGGGTGCGCTCGTGGGGCAAGATCACGCGGTCGGCGTAGGACTGGACCCGGACGAGCGCGAAGAATCCACTGCGGGTCAGGCGCGCGCCGCCCCCCGGAGGCTCGAAGGTCTGCGCGTAGCGCCAGAACGCGGGTTGGCGGTCGCGCTGGAGCACGCCGCGCGATTGCCAGTCAGCGAGCAGGCGGCGTGCTTCGGCGTACTTGGCTGCGCCCTCACCGCTGGGCAGGTCGAGGTGGACGACGTTCTCCGGGTGGCGCACGGCCAAGGTCTCGCGCAGCTCGGCATCGATCACGTCGTAGGGAGGCGCCACCACCGCCGGCAAAAGCTCCGGGGAATAAACGAGCGGGGCGAGCGGGGCGACATCGACCATGACGGGGGCGATGTTAGCCCATTTGTTCGCCGCCGCGCGCGGAGCTCACGCACGCCGCAATCGCGGCGGCGGACACCGCACCCTCGCGCACAACGCGAAATCCCTCCTGATCGACCACCACCACCGTCGACGGTGGCCCGCCCGGAGCCGTGTCATCGAGCACGAACAGGCTCCCATTCGCGACCTCCGGAGCGAAGGACGACCGCACGGCGCTGGCGTCTGCCGTCGGCGCCTCGCCGGTTCGATTGGCACTGGTTGCGGTGAGCGGGCGACCGAGCGCCGCGGCGAGCCGCGCCGCCGGGGACGGCGGCGGCAGGCGAACGGCGACGTTGGCGTCCTGCACCAAGCACGGGTCGAGCGCCGCGCGCGCGCGCACCGCGAGCGTGAGCGGGCCGGGCCAGAACGCGTCCGCCAGAGCGCAAGCGAGAGCTGGAATGGGCTCGGCCACACTCGACCAACTCTCGCGGTTCGGCAAGATCAGCGGGACACCTTTGTCGACGCGCGGCTTGAGCGCGACCAGACGGGCCACGGCATCCGACCGCGTAGCATCGGCGAGCAGACCGAAGAGCGATTCAGTGGCCGCCGCCACCACGCCGCCCTGCTCCAGGTGGGCGAGAGCCAGCGCGAACCGCTCGCTCACCGGACCTCGGGACCGAGCGCCCGCGCGCCGATGTCGTGTCGCAGCTGTTTCCCGTCGAACTCGATCAGAGCGGCAGCGCGATAGGCAAGCGCGTGCGCCTCCGCCAGCGTGGCGCCACGAGCGGTCACGCCGAGCACGCGACCTCCTGCCGTCACGGTGTGAGCCCCGTCGCTGCGTGTCCCAGCGTGATAGACCCGCACGCCGTCCAGCTCGAGCGCACGCTCGAGGCCGCGAATCGGCGCCCCCAGCACCGGCGTCGCAGGATATCCCGGTGCCGCGAGCACCACACACAGCGCGTGCCGCGGAGCGACCTGAATCGCGTCCGGAGCCAGCTTGCCGCGAGCAGCGCTGGCGAGCAGCTCGGCGAAGTCACCGTCGATCACGTTCATGAGCACCTGAGTCTCCGGATCGCCGAAGCGCACGTTGAATTCGAGCAAGTGGGGCTCACCGGCCGGGCTGATCATCAAACCGGCGAACAGCGTGCCGCGAAATGGGTTGCCGTCGGCGGCCATGCCCGCGAGCGCGCGCTCGATCACCTCCACGCGGATCCGCTCCGCGAGCTCGGCGGTGATCAGCGGAGCCGGTGCGTAGGTGCCCATGCCGCCGGTGTTCGGACCGGTGTCGCCGTCGCCGATGCGTTTGTGATCCTGCGCTGCCGGCAGCACGAAGGCGCGCTCCCCATCACACACCGCGTGCACACTGGCCTCCGCGCCGAGCAAGCGCTCTTCGAGCACGACGCGCCGGCCCGCGGCTCCGAAGCGATGTCCGCCGAGCATCTCGCGCGCGGCGGTGATCGCCTCGGCGTGTGACTCGGCCACCACCACGCCTTTGCCGGCGCACAGTCCGTCGGCCTTCACCACCGGTGGCTGCTCGAATTCGCGCACCCGAGACTCGACCTGTTCGACCTCCGTGACGACCGCGTAGTGGGCGGTTCGGAGCCGGTGGCGCGCGGCGAAGTCCTTCATGAACGCCTTCGAGCCTTCGAGCGCGGCGGCGCGTTGCGATGGACCGTACGCGAGAAAACCCTCGCGGGTGAGCTCGTCGATCACCCCGGCCGTCAGCGGGACCTCGGGACCCACGACGACCAGATCTGGCCGCTCGCGTCGGGCGAGCTCGAGCCCCTCACCCGTCGCGCAGCGCAGGCTCTTGCCCCCGGAAACCCAGGCCGGTCGCGCGCTGGTGCCGGCGTTGCCCGGCGCCACCACGACCTCTGCCACCGACGGCGACGCGAGCAGCGCATCAGCGAGTGCGTGCTCCCTTCCGCCCGAACCCAATACGAGGACCTTCCGACCCGACATTGTCTCCATGCGAGCCTAACAGGAGCGAAGCAAGCGCGCGATCGGCGCGAGACGCGGCAGCCTGCACGGCGATTGCGTCGCGGCCCCAGCCCCGGTAGAAATGGCTCGAGGTTGCCGTGTCGGATCCCGTCGTCCTGCGAGTCCACCGCCCCTACGCCGACGAGGCCGCGTACATCGCGGCGGAGTGGTGGAGCATCGACGACAAGGCGGTGCTCTTGATCGACCAGCCGCCGCTCGCAAAAGACACGGTGGTGCGCTTCGAGATCGTGCTCGACGATGGCTCGAAGCCCATCCGCGCCGAAGGCAAGGTGCACAAATCCGTGCCGGCCGACGGCGACCATCCCGCGGGCTTGCGGGTCCGTTTCCGTCGCTTCGATGCGGCGACCAAGCGTTTCATCGACAGCGTGATGGCCGAGCGGCGCAGGGAGCGGCGCTCGCGCCGCCCACCCCCGGCCGAGCTCGAGCCCCTGGTGCTCGATCCCGAGCCGAGCAGTCCGAGCGATGCCGCAGCCTCCGAGCGCGCACCAGCGCAGAGTGGGCCGGAGGTGGTCTCACAACCCCTCGCGTCACAGCCGGCACCGGAATCGGCACCGGCCGCAAGCGCGACGCGGAGCGCCAGCGATCAAGACGCTGAAGCGACCATGCCGAACGTGAGCGAGGCCGCGGTGGATACTGCGGTCAGTGCGGAGCACTCCGAACGCGGAGTCGCGCGCTCCACTCCAGCAAGCGGCCCCGGCCCCCGCTCCGTCTCCGCGCCACCGAACCGCGACGAGCTGCTCGCGCGGTTGCGTGAACGAGCCAAGGCGCGCGCCGGCGGATAGGCGCGGCGAGCCCGAGCGGCCACCGCGCCTCCCGACCAGTCACGCTACCGAGACGTTCCCGCTCACGGCATCGCCAGCTCGGTGGGCGCCGAGCGCAGCGGCCGCTCTGCGGCCCGCCGCGCCAGCAGCGAACACAGCTCCGGAAACCCGAGACCCTCCGCTCGAGCAGCCTCCGGGTACAGGCTGGTCGCGGTCATGCCCGGCAACGTGTTGACCTCGAGCAACGTCACTTCACTGCCGTCCTCTGCGTCACCGACGACGAAATCGACGCGCCCCAGATCGCGGCAGCCGAGCGCCTCGTAGGCCCCGAGCGCAACCTCTTGAATGCGACGCGTCACCGCGTCCGCGAGGGGCGCGGGGCACTGGTGCTCGCTGCCACCGGCCTTGTATCGCGACTCGAAGTCGTACCAGTCGGCGGCCTTCGCCAAGATCAGCGTCGGGGGCAACGCCCTGACTCCGCGCTGGTCCTCGAGCACTCCGCACGTCACTTCGTTGCCAACGATGAAACGCTCGACCAACACACGCGGATCGACGGCGCGGGCCGCCGCAATCGCCTCGGCGAGCGCAGCGTCAGGCTCCGCGTCGCCCACCCGCGTCGTGCCGATGGCCGAGCCTCCGGAGGCTGGCTTGACCACCACCGAACGCCCGAGCGTCGCATGCACGCGGGCAACCGCGGACGCATCGTCCGTATCGACGAGCAGGACCTCGTCAGCCACCGGCAGGCCCGCCAAGCGAAATAGCGCCTTGGCGTGGGGCTTCGACGCCGCCAGCGCGCTGGCCAGCACGCCGGAGCCCACGTAGCGCACGTTCAAGACCTCCAAGAGGCCTTGCAGGCAGCCGTCCTCTCCAACCGGTCCGTGCGTGACCGGGAACACAACCGCGAACTGCCCACGCTTCAGCGCGGCGGGCAGCTCCGCGTCGAGCTCGATGATCGTCGCGCGGTGGCCCGCCGCTTCGAGCGCCGCACTCACCGCCCGAGCCGACGTACGGCTCACGTTGGCCTCCGCCGACGGACCGCCGGCGATCACCGCGACGGAGAGCACCGTCACGCCACCGCCTCGGGCTCGAGGTGAACGAGCTCGATCCCCAGCAGCTTGCTGAACTCGAAGATGCAATGATCGCGGTAGAACTCGCCGAACACGATGCGACGGATGCCCGAGTTGGCCACCAGTTTGAAACAGCCGAAACACGGCGAGGCGGTCACGTAGATGCCGGAGTCCTCCACCCGCATGCCGTTGCGCGCCGCTTGCACGATGGCGTTGGCCTCGGCGTGCACCGTGCGCACGCAATGGCCGTCCTCCATCAGGTGCCCTTCGTCGTCGCAGTGCGGGAGTCCCCGAATCGAACCGTTGTAGCCCGTCGCGAGGATCATCTTCTCCCGCACAATCACCGCTCCGACGTGCTTTCGCTCGCAGGTGGAGCGCGTCGCCACCTCGCGCGCGATCGCCATGAAGTACTCGTCCCAGCTCGCCCTGTTTCGCATGGTCCTGTCTCCGGGCGTGGGCCTATAGCCCGGCTGCCCCGGCGAAACGAGCGCCGCGATTCCTTCGCCGGTCAGGCTCGCGCGACTTGACCCGGCCCGGGGCTCGTGGCTTGTTTCGCGCGTGAAAACCTCGCCTGGACGCTCCTCGGCGCTCGCCGTTTTTGCTCTCGTCGCGAGCCTGGGCGGCATCGCCCTAGCCAGCCGCGCGGGCGGCGATCGCGAACAGGCGCTCGCGGCGCTCGGAACGCTGGAAGGCAATCCAGCGCACGCCCGCTTGGCCCACGAACCCATCACCTCCGCCAAACGCGCGCTCACCCGCGCCGACGAGGCGCGCGCGAGCGGAGACATGAAACACGCGCCCGAGCTCGAAGCGCTCGCGCGCGAGCACGCCGAGACCGCGAGTGATCTGGTGCGGGCGGCGGAAGCGGAGAAGAAACGCGGCGACGCCCAGAAGCAGCTCTCGGACGCCGAGACCCAGCTGTCGCGGGCCAAAGCGCTGCTCGAAGAGACACTCGCGCGACGCGGGCGGGCGCAAGCCAAGCTGGAGGGTCTCGAAGTGGGCCGCGCGACACCGGACGCGGGTGTCGGTCCGAACGCCGGCAAACCGTCAGTGTCCAAGCCGACGGGCAAGCCTCCCCTCGTGACCCCGGCGAAGAAACCGGCACCCTTGCCCAAACCCGCGCCCGGCAAAGGAGGGCAACCGTGATGCGCGCGGCTCTGCTCTTGTGCCTCGGCCTCGCAGTATCGTGTGCTTCGGCGCCGAAACCGCGCGTGCTGTTCGACGTGGAAGCGCTGGCTCAGGGCGCGCAAGCGCGCGAGTCCAAGACCCTCGCGCCGCAGGCGCACGCTCGCGCCGAGCTCTTGGCGAAACGAGCCGAGGCCGCGCACCAGGACGGTGATCCGGCGTCCGCCCAGATCCTCAGCGAACACGCCATCGCCGCCTACGGCCATGCTTTTGTGCTGGCGCGGCTGGCCCGGGCGGAGACCGATCTCGCGCAGGCCACGCGGGAGCTCAGCGCGGCCAAGACGGCGCTCGGCGACATCGACGAAAAACACCGGCGCGTCGCTGCCGAAGCGGACGATCTGGAGCTTCGGATCCGTGTCGCCGAGGACGCCATTCCGCTCGCGCCGAACGCGCCAGCAGGACCCGCGCGGGAGAAAGCCCGACTCGAGGCCGCCCGCGCACTCGCGTCCCAGGCGCAGCTCTTGTGTGTAGCCGCTCGACTCTTGCAACCCAAGCGGGACGGCCTCGGCGCGGAGCTCGACAAGGTCGCGGAGCTCGACCGCGCGCTCGCCGGCACGCCCAAGGCAACTCCGATCGATACCGCGGTGGCGCTGCGTTCGAGTTGTCTGCGGCACTTGACGGACGCGCGACGCGCCGCCACGCACGACGCGCCAGGCGCAGGCCTCGCGGATGCACTGCTCGACGAGCTGAGCCGCAGCGGTTCGTTCCACGCCTTCCGCGATGATCGCGGAGTCGTGGTCACGTTGCGCGGGCTGTTCGATGCAAAGGGCGGCTTGACCAAGGACGGACTGACCGCGCTCCAGGCGCTCGGCAGGGTCGCCAAGGCACACACCGCGTTTCCCGTGCTGGTCGTCCTGCACGGCAAGTCGGGAGACGATGCCAGGAGGAAGACCGTCACCGACGCCCTCGCCGCCGCGGGAGCCCCGCGCGTCGAGAGCGTGAGCGCGGGCACGGCCCAGCCCGTGGTCGACCCCAGCCGGACCGGCGCGGGTCCGCGTAACGACCGCATCGAGGTCGTATTCGTGGCTCCCGCCTCCTGACCAGCAGCGCCGAGACTCCCTGGAGTCACGCTGAGATAGCCGCGGGCTCCGGCCGATTTGGCGGACCGGCTCGACGGCGAGGGCGCCGGACCTCAGACTTTCTCTGAGGCTTGGTCGTCCATACCTCGAGGCCCTTGGCACGCGACTCACGCTACGGAGAACAGATTGTCTGGACGGGGCGTCCGGAGCGCCTCGACACGCCAGCGTTTCTCCGCGCCGCCGCCGCCGTGATGTTCGCGACCGCGGTCATCTCCGTGTGCTTCGCCTTCGTGCTGTCGCAATCGCTCGGCACCAGCCCCACCCCGATGCTCGTGTTCGGCGCCTGGGCCGTCACGCTGGGGCTCGGGCTCCTGCACGGTCCCCGCATCTGGCTCGCGCGCGTGAGCTACGAAGTGACGGAGCACTACGTCGTTTTCAAGCGTGGGCCGTTTCGCCGCAGCATCGAACGCAGCGCCGTCAGCTTCGCCCGCATCCACTGGCTCGCCCCTGGCATCGGGGACGTGGAGCTCGTGCGCGCGGTTCCGACCGGAGCCCTGCGCCGCCGCCTCATGCTGCGGCTCTACGGGCTCAAAGCTCCGGACCGAGTGGCCGCGATCATCGCCGGACACGAGGACGTGGTGCTCCCAGGTCGCGACGATCGGCTGCTTGCGCAGCGCTTGCAGCTCGGTGAGCGGGTGCTCTGGGCCGCCAACCCCAAACCGACGTGGCGGTCGTACTTGCCGCAGCGGGTGCGCGGCTGGGCCAACGTGGCGCTTTCCGTCACGCTGCTTGCCGTCGGCGTGCGCATGGCGCTGACGAGTGTCCCGACCTTACGGAAGCTGGTCGCGGCCGGCATGTCCACCGAAGTCCTGGCGTTCGAGGCGCTGGTGACGGGCTTGGGTCTGGCGACGCTCACGGTGCTCGCGAGCTCGTGTGTGCTCTTCTACGTGGCGGTGATTCGGCCCGGACGCCTGGCAGGAAGCACCCGTTACCTCGTGACCAACCGCCGGGTGTTGATCCAGCGCGGCAACGAAGAGCTGCACCTGGACAAACAGAAGATCGTCGACGTGATCGACGCGCCAGGGCGCGACGGCCTGCGCGACGTGTTCCTGGTCCTCGATGGCCCGCAGGCCCGAGCGCTGGCGGCGAGTGGCGCGTTCCGGGACGACGAGGCCATGCCGGGGCTCTGCCCGGTGCTCGAGCGCGTCGAAGACGTCGAGGGTCTGAGTCGAGCGCTCAGCGCCCCCGACGAACCGCTGCCGCGCGCCGCTTGAGGTCTTTCGCCAGGCCGCGCAAGCGAGTGAGGACTTGCTCGGAGTGTCGCCGCGCGTTGGGTACCCACCGGTGTTTGTCGGGCACTGCCAGCTCGAGGTACTTCTGCCACTCGTCCCCCGCGTCGAGCAGGTGTGCCGCAACGAGCTCCGGCTTCTTCGCTGAGCGTGCGGCGGACATCGCTTCGAGCGCCTTGTAGTAGTGAGCGTCGTACGCCGGCACGAAGAACACACTCGGCAGGTCGAGCGCAGAGCCCACTCCTGGGATCTTGATCGAGCGGGCGGACTGCATCGCGTCGAGCGCTCGGGGCAGGTCTCCGTTGCGCTCGAGCGCAACCCCGAGTCCGTACTGAGCAAGCGCCGTTAGATCGGGTCGATCGGCGACCACGATGGCCTTTTTATAGTCCGCGATCGCGTCGTCCAAACGCCCCAGAACCATGCTCGATTCGCCGCGGTTCGCGTAGATATTGGCGCGAAAGCCGGGTTCCCAGACGCTCTCGAGGGCCTTGGTGTACGCACTTCGCTCGCGCTCGGGCTTGCCCAGGCGGGCCGACGCAATGGCCAGGTTGAACCAAGCTCGACCGGCAAGCGGCGAGTTCGGCGCCAGCGCGAGCGCACGTTCGAGCAGCGTTCGTGCGTCTTCGTCGCGCCCCACCGTGACGTCCGAGAGCAAGTCCCCGCCACGAACAACAGCCGCGGGTCGGCGCTCTCGCTACCGCCGGCGAGCTCCACGATGGCAAGGGCGGCGCGCATGAAGCGCCCCGGCAACGCGGGGTCGAAGAGCGTCCCTTCGTCGCGCGCGATCATGCGCTCCACCGCGACGAGGGTCTGATAGTCCCGCTGAGCGCGCGGATTCTTCGCGACGTCCCAGATCGAAGGTTGCGCGGCGGCGCGACCAGAAATGCTCGATGCCACGCTGAGCGCGAGCAGCGCGGCGGCGCGCGCGAACCGCGGCTTCATCGCAGCTTGCGCCTGCGAACGACGCCGAGGGATTCGAGCTTGTGTTTGGCGTGCGCCTGCCACGCCGGTGCACGCCCGGCCGGGCTATCCAGGAACGCACGCCAGTTTTTCTTCGCCAGCTCCGGCTGGGAACGCTCCGCCAGGATCGCCGCCACGGCTGCCAGCTCTCCTTCCTCCAGCGAGACGACCTCGTTGCGGCTCGGGAGCGCCGCCAAACGCAGCACACCCTCTGGCCCCCGAGCCTCGGCGGCCACGCCCCGGGCCTCGTCCGAACGCCCCTGCCGATCGAGCGCGAGCGCGGTCGCACCCACCACGATATCCGCGAGCCCCGGCATGCCACGCAGGCGCCGGGCCTCTCCCAGGTAGCCAAGCGCTTCGTCGATGCCGCGGGCGTCCGCACGCATGACCGTCATGGCCGCTTCGAGGTAGACGCGTTGGCGACGGCGCGGTTCCGACAACATGCCGGCGCGGGGCACCAGCGCCCGGTAAGCCGCGACGGCTTCGTCGTGCTCACCACTGGCGCGGGCCGAAAGTGCCAGATCGTGCAACGCCGACGGCTCTTCCACGCTGCGTTTGTCGATGGACCGCGCGCGACGGAACACCGGCCAGGCTTCCTTCGCTCGGCCATCACTCACGAGCGCGCGCGCTTCGAGTACCAGCGGAGCGGCGCTCGTGGGACGCAGGGCCGCGGCCTTGCGTGCGGCGACGATGGCGCGCCCCGGAGCCAGGTTCAGCTCGGAGTAGCCCCGGGCGAGTGTGTCGCAGAACGCTTGCTCCTTCGGGCGTCGCGCCCGGTCCCACTCGGTCTTTGCGCCGGGCCCGCGATCCGGCCCGCACTCCCGAGGACGCGGACTCGCCGCGCTGGCCGCGCTGAGATCCGCCGAGCCGGGCTCTGTACCCCCAGGCGCGGCGGCCTGCCCCGCTGCACTGCCCACCCAGACCCAGAGGGCTACGCCGAGGCCCAGGCCTCGGCTCCAACGTGCGCTCCGCCTGAACGTCATACCGATTCTCGAAGCGTACACCGAGCGACGCTCCGGGGGGAGCGGGCGTCAGCCGGGAGCACCCGCTCGCGGCTCGAAGGGATGATCGAGCACGATGGTCTGGGCGCGGCGCGGCCCCACGCTGACCAGAAATAGCGGCGTGCGCACCCCCGCTTCCAGAAAACGCACGTAGCGGAGCGCCGCCGCAGGCAGCCCGTCGAGGCTCTGCACCCCGGTCAGCGACTCTTTCCAGCCCGGTAGCGTTTCATACACGGGTTCGACTCGGCCCTTGGGGTCGAGCAGGTCGATCGGGAAGTCCTCCGTGCGCCCGCTCGGCGTGTCGTAGGCGACGCAGACACGCAGCTCGTCGAGCCCTGTGAGCACGTCCAGCTTGGTGACCGCCAGGGCATCGAGCCCGTTGACGCGGGCGGCGTAGCGAAGCGCCGGCAGATCGAGCCACCCACAGCGCCGCGGGCGTCCGGTCACCGATCCAAACTCCGCGCCTTGATCGCGGAGATGCTGACCAGCCGCGTCGAACAGCTCCGTGGGGAACGGCCCCGAACCCACGCGAGTGGTGTACGCCTTGGTGATCCCCACCACGCTGTCGATGCGGCTCGGACCCACGCCGACTCCGGTGGTTGCTCCGCCCGAGACTGCGGAGCTCGAGGTCACGAACGGATAGGTGCCGTGATCGACGTCCAGCAGCGTGCCCTGCGCTCCCTCGAACATCACGCGTTTTCCCGCGCGAATCGCGTCGTCCACTACCCGCGACGCATCGCCGATGAGCGGCAGAACGCGCTCGCGTAGCGGCCCGAGGGCGCCGACGACGGCGTCGGCTTTCGGGATCTCACCGCCGAGCGCAGCCAGCGTCGGACTCCACGCTTCGATGGCGGCCGCAATGCCAGCACGGAAGCGCTCGAGGTCGCGCAGATCGCCGACCCGCAGGCCCGTGCGCCGCGCTTTGTCCTCGTACGCCGGACCGATGCCCTTTTTGGTGGTGCCGATGGCGCGTTCAGCACCGAGCGCCGCCTCCCGAAGTCCGTCGACGAGCAGGTGATACGGCAAGATCAAATGAGCGCGATCGCTGACCACCAAACGCTCACGCACATCCGCGTAACCCCGCGCGGTCAGCTGGTCGATCTCACCCAAGAGCACCTCGAGATCGATGACCATTCCTTGACCCAGTACACAGCGGGTCTGTGGCCGGAGGATGCCGCTCGGCAAGAGCCGCACGACCAGTTTTTCTTCGCCCACCACCAGGGTGTGTCCAGCGTTGGGACCGCCGGCGTAACGCACCACCATTTCCGCAGATTCCGTGTAGAAATCGACGATCTTTCCCTTGCCCTCGTCCCCCCACTGGGCGCCTACGATCACCACTGCCGTCATTGTCGCTCGTCCTTTTGCCCGCTCTCTGGCGGGTCGCTGCCGCTGATCTGACGCGCCACCGCCTCTGGCTCGAGGGCGGACAGCTCGCTGACCCGTCCGTCCGTCAAACAAGTGAGCTTGCCTGCGCGATCGGCGAGCTCGAGCACGTGAGTGAACTGCCACGCTCGGGCGTGCGCCCACAGGTCGACGTCGCCCTTGGCGCAGGCCACCCCACGCTCGCGGAGCGCCGCGAGCACCGGCTCCGTACGCTTACCGGCGACGAGCACTCGCGTGCGACCCGGCTGCGAGCTGGAGCCGAGGGCCCAGGTCAGGTGGTCGAGCGCAACGGCGAAACCCGCGGCGGGTCGCGGCGCGCCGAACTGCTCGAGCAAGCGGTCGTAGCGGCCCCCCGAGCCGACGGGCGCGCCGGGGCCTTCCGCCAGGATCTGAAAGGTGATCCCCGTGTAGTAGCCGAGGTCTCGGACCTCGCCGAGATCGACACTGAGCTCCGGTGCTAGTCCCTCAGCCGTTGCGAACTCCCAGAAGCGCTGGATCTCTTCGAGGCCCGGCTGCGCGGGTGTGCCGGCGAGCAGTCGCTTGGCAATGGGCCAGATCTCGGGACCGCCGTGCAATTCGGTGAGACCGACCAACGCTCGAGTCAGGCTCGCGTCCAGTCCACCGGCGACCGCGCGCCGTTCGAGCTCGCGCGGGTCCTTCTGACCGAGAGCCTCCACGAGCTCGCGCGAGAGCGACGCGCTCAGTGCGTCGAGCAGCGCGCCGGCGATGCGTGCGTGCCCGAGATCGAGGACGAAATGAGCCAGCCCGACCCGGCGAAGCGCAGCGCAGGCCACCCGGACGACCTCGAAATCTCCTTCCGGAGCCGGGCTGCCGATCAACTCGATGCCACTCTGGGGGATCTGTCGGTGGCGCCGCGCGCGCTCGCGCCGCATGCGCACGATCGACCCTTCGTAGGCCAGGCGGGCCGGGGACGGCGTCTGCCCGAGTCGCGTCGCCACCAGCCGCGCGATCTGCGGGGTCATGTCGGGCCGGAGCGCCACGACCTCGCCTGACTCCGGCTCGACGAAGCGGAGCACTTCGCGCGGGTCGAGCGCGCCCAGACCGCGCTCGAGCACCGCCGCGTACTCGAACACCGGCACCGTTACGCGCTGGTAGCCGTACAGCTCGAAGGTCTCGGCCAGACCGCGGCCGAGCTCACCGAGGGCGCGGCTCTCGCTGGGCAGCAGATCGCGCATTCCCGCCGGGAGGGGGTGCGCGAGGGCGCTGCCAAGGTGCTCGTCGGGCGATTGCATGGCGGGGCCAAAAAAGGGCGCCCGAGTCTACATGCAATCCAGGCCCGCGCTCGCGAATCTCGGCGCTCTGCGCGGGCCGTGTGCGCTCGTGGCCATTGGGGCTGCCATGCGCAGGTTTTTTGAGCTACGAACGCCCAATGAGCCACCCGGCCCCTGACGCTCCCGCTGTCGACGTACGCGAACGCGGCGCTCCGCGCGACGGTGTCCCGCAGTTCCTCGACCGGCGGCTGTTCATGCAGCTCTTGTGCTTCGACTGCGGTCCGACCTTGATGCCCGATGCGGCGGTGGCAAAGCTCGGTGAAAGCCTGGCAGCCGCCCGCATGCCGTCGGTGATCTACGAGGACGTCAATCATCCTCAAGGGCTCGCGGTGCTCGGCTTCTCGGAGGACCCGGGTGACTTCGTGACCAAGCTGCGTCGGGCCACCTGGAACGAAGAGCTGGTCGGCCTCAAGCTGCGCCCGAGCTTGACCATGATCGGTCGCACCTACTCCACCGGCTACGAAGCGGACCTGCCGTTCTGGCTGCTCGAGCGCCCCAGAAAGACGGTCCTCAACCCGGACTGGCCGTGGGCCATCTGGTATCCCTTGCGCCGCAAGGGTGAGTTCGAGCGGCTCGACGCCAAGGATCGGGGCGGCATCTTGCGCGAGCACGGCGGCATCGGCAGGGCCTACGGCGAGGCAGATCTCGCGCACGACGTTCGCCTCGCGTGCCACGGGCTCGACGAGAACGACAACGAGTTCGTGATCGGCCTCGTGGGCAAGGAGCTGCACCCGCTGTCGCACGTGATTCAGGCGATGCGACGCACGCGGCAGACCTCCGAGTTCATGCAACAGATGGGGCCGTTCTTCGTGGGGCGGGCCGTGTGGCGCAACGCCGCGGAATGACCCTTCGGCGAGTAACCGCGCGCGATGTGGGTGGTCTTTGATCTCGACGGCACGCTGGTCGACTCACGTCTGGACATTGCACACGCCACCAACCATGCGCTGATCCGCCACGGCAAGTCGGCCCTGCCCGTGGAGGTCATCAGCCGTTTTGTCGGCGATGGCGCACGGCCGCTACTCAGTCGCGCAGCCGGGCTCGACGAGCACGCTCCGGAGCTCGAGGCGCTGCTGGCGGATTTTCTGGAGTTCTACACGGCGCACGCCACCGACAACACACGGCCCATGCCCCACGCGCTCTCGGTGCTCGAGCTGCTCGGCGAGGAGCTGCCGCTGGCGCTGTGCACGAACAAACCGCGCGTGACGACCGGACGCGTGCTCGCAGGCCTACGCCTCGGCGGTTTCTTCCGGGCGGTCGCTGCGGGCGATGATCTGCCCCAGAAGAAGCCGGATCCCGCGCCGCTGCTCGGGCTGATGCGTCGTTTGAACGCACGACCGGAGCTGACCGTGATGGTAGGGGACGGCCCGCAGGACATCCAGTGTGGCAGAAGCGCAGGTGCCCGATGTGTGGCGCTCACCTTCGGCAACACACCCGTCGCCACTCTGGAGCGCGAGCGTCCCGACGCCGTGCTCGATGATCTTCGGGCGTTGCCGAGGTTGCTGCGCAAGTGGCGCGCGCAGATGGGTTGACTCGAAGCGGGCGCGCTCAGGCCACGAGCAAGTGGTACGCCGCGCTGAGCGCAGCGAATTGTTTGAGCAGCTCGGCCCGCTCTTCGCTAGAGGCAGCGGGGTGACGATCGGGATGCGCAGCGCGGGCGAGCTTGCGGAACGCGCGCTGCACCGAGTCGCGTGGAGCGTCGGCTGCGAGCCCGAGGACCGCGAAGGCTTGTGAGCGCGCTCGGTCTCGGCCCGGGGTGGGCGGCGCCGTGCCCACAGGCGGGCGCCGCGAGCCGTCGCGATCGCGCTTGCGGGGCCGCTGATGCAGAAATTCCCGGGGTGAGAGCGGGATAGGGCGCTCGGTCGTGGCGCGCCGAACGTGAAACCTCAGCTCGGCGTCCGGCAGTGTGAACAATGCGTCCAGTCGCTGGCGCAGCTGGCGTCGCAAGGCCGCACCGAGCGCCTGGGGTGAGAGCTGGCCGCCCTCGAGCAGGACCTCCCCGGCACGGCGGCCGGGAGCGCGCGTGAGCTCGCGGGTGAGGCGACGTAGCGCCTCGTCGCCGACGAACCCCTGCTGCTTCAGGATCTCACCAACCCGCGGCACACCGAGCGCGCTATCCACTTGCGCAACGAGCCCCGCGTCGAGGTGCACTCGATGCGCGCGACCTGCTTGTGCACCCTCGATCTCGATCAGCTCCAGGATCCCGGACAGCCGCTCGCGATGCATCACACCGAGGAGATCCCCCAGAGTCGTTGCCGAGAGGCGCCCAGGCAGCCGCATGCACGCGAATTACCGCGAGCGCTGCGCTTCGGCCAAGATCTCCGGCCCTGGACGGACGACGGCGCTCTCGGCTGCCCGCGCGAGAGGGCCGGCGGGATCGATGGCCCCGGCCCGAGTCAGCTGGGCAAGCCCGTCGGGCTCGCGCCCGCCCAGCACCCACTGCCGCCCGAGCGTGAGCCGCGCGTTGCCCTCGATGCGCGCCACGACTGCCGAGTGCAGCCGACCGGGAGTGCTCATCACCACGCCGAGCGCACCTTCCAGGTCCTGAACGGCTTGCCGGGCACGACCGAGCGCAGGCGGCAGCGCGAAGCCAACCAGGCCTCTCTGCAGGTAGGCCAAGGCCGAAGCCAGCGGATCGGCGTCAGCGCTCGGATCCGCCAAATACAGCCGATGAAGCGCAGGTACGGCCCTCTCGAGGACGCCCTCGCCGGCATCTGGCACGCCGAGCGCGTCCCGGAGCGCGTGCTCGGCGGCCAGCACCTCTCCAAGCGGAAAGCTGCCAGCCCGCGCCATGAGGCCATCGAGCCTCGCCGCGAGCGCGCCTGCGGGTGTTGGGTTCGCGCAAGCCACGAGGACCTGCGCTCGGGGCCGCAGCAACCGAGTCACGTCGTGGCTCAGCCGGCCGAGCTCGCGATTGGCACCGAGCGCGAACCAAAACCAGACCAGATCGTTCGCCGCAGCCGGATCGCCTCCCCGCGCGCGGCTCGACAACTCCTCGGCGTGACCCGCAGCACCCACCCGACGCAAGAGCCCCGCGCTGAGCCCCAGGGGCGTCGCCTGCTCCACGGCGGCCGAAGCGCCCTTCACCGCCGAGAGCAGCGCCTCCACGATGCGACGCAGCATGAGATCACGGTACGACGTCAGGAAACGAGCGACCGCCGAGCGCCCCCCGCGCAGCGCGCGAACCGCCTCCGCCATGTCGCCGCGGCGCATCACCAGATCGAAGAACACCGCTGCCTCCGCCTCGACCAGCCGCCCCACCATCGGCGCGCTGACCCGCAGATCGTCGAGGGTCAGCTCACGGGCTGCACCCTCCAACCCAACGGCCTCGGCCACGGTGGCGAGGACCCGCGCGACGCTGGGATCGTCAGGGCGCTCGCCGGGGCCGATCAGACCCAGCTCCTCCGCCACGCGCTGGACCTCGGCGTCCGCCACGGTCGGCGCCGGGCGGCCGGGTTCGAGGTGCGGCGCGATGCGCAGCACGTCGGCGAGGGTGTCGAGATCTGGGCTGGGCGGACGTTCGAGACCTGCCTGAAGGATGCTGCGGATCACCGCGACAGGTAAGTACTTTTCTTCGCGCAGGCGTCGAATCAACCGGAGCCGTTCGAGGTGTGATTCGTCGTACAGCGCTTGGGTCTTACCGGGGCGACTCGGGGTCGGCAGCAGGCCCTCCCGCAGGTAGTAATGAATGGTCTCCCTCGGCACTCCGGACAGGCGCTCGAGCTCGGCCATCCGCATCGAACGGCGAGCCATCAGGGCCTCGCTGACTCCGTCGCTCCCACCTCGACCCGAGTCGTGATGCTGCGGGTCTGCGGCGAACAGAGCTCACCGCCGAACGTACGCGGGACGCACATGACCCAGCGGGCGGTCGCCACGACCTCGCCACTTCCCGTGCGGGTTGCAGCGAGGGCAAGCGGCAGGCGCAGTCGCCGGGGAGTACCCCCGCTGGCACTTCGAGGACCAATGCGTGCCTTCAGCGTTCGGGCGAAGTCGGGTGTGCGGGTCACCAGGACGTCCGCCCAGGCCAGCCGCCCTCGCGGAACCTCCACCTCGACCTCACACAGCACTCGGCCCGGCACCGCCTCGCGCCGACACGACAGCCGCGCCTCGGTTGCCGACTCGGCCCGCGCGAGCGACCACGGGAGCGCGAGGCTCGCAGCAACGACGAAGACAGGGAGCTTCATGGCAGCGGTTCGAGAGGTGCCATGAATGATGCCGCGGACACGCTGGAAAGTCCCGGTGAATTTCGTTGGCTCAAGTGGCGCTGGGCGGCGAGTAGAAATCGACCAGGCGGATGGGTTCTCGGGACACCTGGGCGTGGACCCGAGAGCGCTCACCTCGTGGGTCTCCACCGATTTGCAGCATGGTCGGCGGATCGATCTCGATGCTCACGGCGTCGACCAGGTAGTCGAACACGAAGTTGGGGTCGTGGTATTCACCCTGCCAAATTGCCGGGAAATTCCGGACGAATGCCAGCGAGCCTATGGTGGAGACCCTGAGCTGCATGCGGTCCGTTCGTTCATCTGCGAAGGGAAACATACGAAACCCGAAGCCGTAGTACTGGATCGTGGCGAGGCCTACGATCCGCGCCGGCCCCTCGTAAATGGTCTCACCCTTCGGAATCGGTCGCCCCAAAAGGCCACCCTTTTCACCAATGCGATACGCCTCCGCACCCTCGTTCTGGATCCGGACGTGCGGCACCGCGCGCACGAGGTAGCTGGGAATGGAGCGCGTGACCGAGGCCAGCGCGTAGCTGAGCCCGCCCGCCGCGTAGCGCTTGAGCGGGGTCTTGGAGAGCATCGCTTTGACGTCGGCGTAGTCCTGAAGCACGACAGCATCGACGCCGAACCCCGCGAACGGCGCCAAGAATCCTTCGACGTCCACCAGGCTGAGCGGGCGACTCCCAGCGTCTTCCCGCAGACGCTGGATGTCGGCGCTCAACCCGCGGCCCTTGACCCGGCTCGCGCCCGCGACCCAAGCCAGTGCGTTGCCTGTCCCGAGCTTCAACGGACCAAAGCGCGGAAACGGTTTGCCTTGCAGCTTCGCTTCGCGAACGACTTCGGTAACCATGACGGTGAACGTGCCGTCGCCCCCACCGGTCAGCACCGTGCCGTAGCCACGGTTGACCAGCGTGCGAGCGATCTCGGACGCGTCCTCCAGCCGCCGGGAGACGAACAGATCCCCGCCGAGGAGGATCTGGTCCAGCGTCGAGATCACCTCTGCCGTGACACTCTTGGCGTTGCCGTTGACCACGACGGCAATGCGCTCCCGGGCCGGCGGTAGGCTCGGCTTTTTGTCGGGCGAGGCCGGCGGGCTCTCGGTCACCGGCGCGGTGTATCACGGGGGTCCCCGGGACGGCCGCCCTGGCCGCGAGACCCCTGATCTGTAAGGGAATTTGGCGCATCGGTCTGGCATGGACTAGGCTTTGCCTGAACTACTTCAGGGGTCGCGTCGAAAACGGATCCCAGCACCCCGACCCCCTACGCGGGCGGGGGGGATGCTCCGATGGGGAAGAAAGAAAAAACCAAGGCGAAGTCGACCGGCGGCGGCAAGGCCGCGAAGTCGTCGGCGAAGTCGGGCGGCGGCGCCAAGGGCGGCGGCGCCAAGGGCGGAAAGGCTGCGGCGAAAAAAGGCGCCGCGGCCAAGGCCGACGAAGCCGCGGACGCTCGACGCAGCGGACTGCGCGGCGCGGCGCCGTGGGCTGCACGCCACGCGGCAAAACACGCGGCCGAGGCCCGCGCACGCAATGCCTCGCCTCCCCCGCCAGGCAGCGCCCGCGCAACCCTGAGGGTCCCCGAGCGCGCAGATCTCATCAAGACTCGCGTGGCCGAGCTGCACAACGCGATGATGAAGATCCGCACGTTGCGCAAACACCCGAACGAGAAGTTCTACGAGCTGGGTCAGGTGCTCGGCATGATCCGAGACGGACGCCTGTACGAAGCCAAGGGGTTCAACTCGTTCGAGGCTTTCGTGGAGCGCGAAGTGGATCTCAGCAAGGCAACTACGCTGCGTCTCGAGCGGGTGCCGCGGCTGTTCCACGAGGCGCCGGCGCGGGAGCTCGGCGTCGAGGCCGTGCTCGCGGCGGTCGAGGCAATCGACGCGGTGATCACCGGACAACGCCAACCCGCAACTCGCGCGCAACAGCAGAGCCCGCTGCCGCTCAGGCCTCCGACCGGCCGCAAGTGAGCGGGCGCTGAAACACGAACGCCGCGGCGTGGGTTCCTGATGCGATTCTTGGACGAATGCTCGCTGCGCGTGGAGGCCGGCGACGGCGGACGCGGGGCCGTGGCCTTCCGCCGCGAGAAGTTCTTGCCGCTCGGGGGACCGGCGGGCGGCGATGGCGGTCGCGGGGGAGACGTGGTCTTCGTCGCCGACTCGGGCCTCGGCACACTCTACGATCTGGCCCACATCCGGGTGATCCGCGCGAGCCGCGGCGAGCCCGGCGGTGGCAAGGACATGTTCGGCCGCTCCGGTCCGGACTCCGAGCTTCGGGTTCCGCTCGGCACCATCGTGCTCGACGTCGACCGCAGCGAAAAACTGTGTGAGCTCACCCGACCGGACGAGCGCTTCGTGGTGGCGCGCGGGGGCAAGGGCGGTCGCGGCAACAAACATTTCGCCAGCAGCGTCGAGCGCGCGCCCCGCCGCGCCGAGCCGGGCGAACCCGGTGAGCAGAAGAATCTACGTCTCGAGCTCAAGGTCATGGCGGACGTCGGGCTGCTCGGCTACCCGAACGTGGGCAAGAGCACTCTGATCAGCGCCGTCAGCCGTGCCCACCCCAAGATTGCCGACTACCCCTTCACCACGCTGGTGCCCCACCTCGGTGTCGTGAGCATCGGTGATCACCGCGGCGGGCTCGGCAAGAACTTCGTGGTGGCGGACATCCCCGGACTGATCCCCGGCGCGAGCCAGGGCGCGGGTCTCGGCATTCGCTTCTTGAAGCACGTCGAACGCACGCGCGTGCTCTTGCATCTCGTCACCCTCTCGGACGAGCCGGATCGCTCCCCCATCGCGGACTACCACGTGCTGCGCAAGGAGCTCGGCGCGTTCAATCCCGAGATGCTCACGCGGCCCGAGGTCGTGGCGCTGACCAAGTCGGATCTACCCGACGTGCGGGAAGCCTACCCGGAGCTCAAGGCCGAGTTCGAGAAGCTCGGCATTGCGCTTCGCATGGTGAGCGCACCGACCCACGAAGGCACGACCGATTTGATGCGAGAGCTAGCCGAGCACCTGATGCTCTGAGCTGCCGCTCACTGCCCCGAACGCCCGACCGCTTCGAACACCTCGAGCGACGGGAAGTAAACCGGGCCCTTGGGCAAGCCGCTCGCGGCGGACATCTCGTCGGTCACGTAACCCTGGAAACCGCCGGCTCGCGGCAGCGACTGATTCGCCGGCAAACCGCCCCCGGGCGTCGGTGGCCCGCCACCGCCCGGAGGGCCCCCGCCACCAGGAGGACCGCCCCCGCCGCCGCCAGCCAACCCGATGCAGTCTTGCCCGCAGTTCTGGGCGAGGCACGTGAACGCCTGGAACGCCTTGATGGCAGCCTGAAACTTTCCCTGGAAGCAGCTGAGCACACACTGCAGGTTGAATCCGCCGCAGCTGGTGATGGCACACACCACACCGTTTGCGCAGGCCTTGTCGTTGTAACAAGCGTTCACCTGGTTCTTGCAGCTCTGCTCCGCGCAGCTCACGCAGTCCGCGATCGGTCCGGTGTCAGGGAACGGGAACGCATCGAAGAAGTTTCCGCCGTCCTTGATGCCACCCGTGCCGCCGGTCGCACCCGTGCCGCCGGTCGCACCCGTGCCGCCGGTTGCGCCGGTGCCGCCAGTTGCTCCGATGCCGCCGCTTGCTCCGCTGCCCGCCGCACCACCGAACGCTCCGCTGCCCGCCACACCACCGAACGCTCCACTGCCCGCCACTCCGCCGAACGCACCGCTGCCGGCCACGCCACCAAACGCTCCACTGCCCGCAGCGCCGCCCTGGCCAGCAAGACCACCAAACGCTCCGCTGCCCGCAGCGCCGCCAAACGCCCCTTCACCCGCGAAGCCGCCAAACGCGCCCGTCGCGCCGGTGCCGCCGCTGCCCCCTCCATCGACCGTCCCCGTTCCACCGAACGACGCGCCGCCGACCCCCGGCAGTCCGAACTCGTCCTCCGGCTCCGACCGCCCGCAGGCTACGAACGGCAAGGACAACAAGATCGAAGTCGTGAAAAGGACTCGTCCGCGCATGGCGGGCGGATCGTAGCACGCCGCCGCCAGCGTCGCCGGATCGCCCCCGGGTGCAGCCGTCGCCTGCCGCAGCAAAACCGCGCGGAAACCGCCCACTCGCCAGGACGTCGCGTCGCCGGGCGACCCCCGACGGCCCCTCGCGCGGCGGCCCCCTTCAGGCCGCCCCGACGTCGAAACCATCCGCCTCGTCGAACTCGTACTCGTCCGGCGCGAGGTCGTCGAAGCGTGTGAACTCGGAGGTGAACTTCACCTTCACGGACCCCGTTGGACCGTTTCGCTGTTTGGCGATGATGAGCTCTGCGATCCCCCGATCCGGGCTGTCCTTGAAGTAATACTCGTCGCGGTAGATGAAACAGATGGTGTCGGCGTCCTGCTCGATGGCGCCCGACTCGCGCAGATCACTGAGCTGCGGTCGTTTGTCCTTGCTGGTCCGGGTCTCCACCGAGCGATTGAGCTGCGAAAGCGCCATCACGGGGACACTCATCTCTTTTGCCAGTTGTTTGAGCCCACGCGACAGCTCGCTGATCTCCTGCTCGCGACTGGCGGCATCTCGCCGACCCTGCATGAGCTGCAGGTAGTCGATGCAGACGAGCCCGATCTTCTTGGCCCCGCCCGGCGCCTCACCACGCTTTACGTCGGCCTGAAGCCGGCGGATCTTGGCGCGCAGATCGAGCAGCGTGAGGCCCGGCGTGTCGTCCAGCCAGATTGGCAGGCGCCCGAGCCGAGCCGCTGCGTCCGTGAGCTTGTTCCAGTCTTCCCGCCGCATCTCACCGCTGCGGATGCGCGACACGTCCACCCGTGCCTCGACGGCGAGCAAACGCGAGGCCAGCTGCTCGCGGGGCATTTCCAGCGAGAAGAACGCAACGCCGTCCCCCGGCTCCTCGATCTCTCCCTCGGTGTAGGCGTCGGAGCTCTCGTCGACCACGCGGCGACGCGGCATCGCGACGTTCACCGCCATGTTGAGCACGAGCGAGGTCTTGCCCATGCCGGGGCGCCCCGCGACGATGTAGAGGTCGCCGGGGTGCAGACCCGCGATCTTGCGGTCGAGCTGCTTGAACCCGGTCGGTGTGCCCGTGATGCCCCCGCCCCGGCGTGCGGCCTCGGCGATGATCTGAAACGCCTGGTGAATGGCGTCTTTCACCGGGACGATGGACGAGCCCTCTTGGATGCGGGCGATGTCGAACACCGCCTGCTCGGCCTGATCGATGAAGGACTGAACTTCCTCCGAAGAAGAGTAGCCCTCGGCGGAGAAGCGCTGGCAGGTCGCGATCAGCTGGCGCATGCGCCACTTCTCGCGGATGAGCTTGGCGTGGGTCTCGACGTGGGCGACCGCGGGCGTGGCGTCGGACAGCTGCGCCAGGTACTCCATGCCGCCGACCTGACCGATGCGGTCGCGGTCCCGGAGCCACCCGGCCACCGTGACCAGGTCCACGGGTTTGTTGGCGCTGTGCAGGTCGAGCACCCCCTCGAAGATGCGACGGTGCGCATCCGCGTAGAAATGCTCGGGGAGCAGCACCTCCTGCACCCGATCGAAGGCCTCGGCCGCCAAGAGCACGGCGGACAGCACGGCGGCCTCGGCATCGAGGTCGTGGGGCGGTACCCGGCCCCCCATCGGCTTCAGCTCCTGAGCCAGATCCCGATTTCGCTGTCGATCGTGCTGCATCACTCGCCTGCTCGGGCTGTAGCGCATTCCTGGGCCAGCGCTCGGTCAGGAAAGGTCACGCTCGTTCCCAGCTTGCCCATACGTGCTCCACCGGTTGTCCCCAGGACCTCAAATGCACGACACCCCGGCGTGCACGGGGCAGCCGGGGTGTCGAGACGCGCTTGTCTCAAAACGCGCGCTCAGATTCAAGCTTGAAAGTTGCGAAAGAAAATCAGCTCTCTTTCACGACCTCCACCTTCAGCGCCACCGACACGTCGGAGTGAAGCTTGAGCATGACGTCGTGCAGTCCGAGCAACTTGAGCGGCTCGGGCAAGACCAGCTTCTTGCGATCGATCTCCACGCCCACCTTGGCGAACGCTTCTTCGATGTCGCGGGTCGTGACGGACCCGAACATCTTGTTCTCGTCACCGACGGCGCGGGAGATCTTCACGCTGACGTTGCCGATCTTCTTGGCGATCTCTCGAGCCGCGGTCAGCTCTTTTGCGGCACGCGATGCGGCGGCCCGCTTGAGGTCGTCCACGCGGGCCAGGTTCGACGGCGTCGCCGGGATCGCGAGCCCGCGAGGGATCAAGAAGTTGCGCGCGTAACCCGGCCGGACACGCACGACGTCACCGCTCACGCCGAGGTTCTCCACCTCTTGGCTGAGCACGACTTTGATTGGGTTGGCCATGAGTGAGGTCTCCCTTTCAGTTGGAGGTGAACGGCAAGAGCGCGATGTTGCGCGCGCGTTTGACCGCGACCTGGATCTCGCGCTGATGCTTGGCACAAGCACCCGAGATCCGACGCGGGACGATCTTGCCACGCTCGGTCACGAAATAGCGGAGCGCCTGCGGATCTTTGTAGTCGATCTTCAGCGCCTCGTCGGAGCAGTAGGTGCAACCACGACGGCGAGCACGGCGGAACGCGCCGGCGGCTTCGCCTCCGGGAGGCGGCGGGACGGAGCCCCTGTCCTTGTCTTTCATTTGTCCTCCTCGTCGTCTCCGCCCACTGCTGCGAGCGCTTCTGCCTCTTCGTCGTAGCTGTCGTCACGCAGAGAGGGAGCGTCGGGGCTGTCGACCAGCCCGAGCTCGCGCTCGAGTGAGTACTCTTGTTCGTCGTCGCCCGGCGCCTCGATGGCCTCGAACTTCACGGCCTCGGGATCCACCGATACGCCCGCCAGCTCGGTGTCACCACCGGTCTGCACGGTCTGGTACTTGATCACGTCGTCGAGCATGCGGAGGTTCCGCTCGAGCTCGCTGACGAGCGCGCCGCCGCCCATGTACTTGACGTACACGTACACGCCGCGCCGTTGTTTGGCGACGGGGTACGCGAGCGCTCGCCGTCCCCAGGTCTCGACCTGAGTCAGCTTGCCACCCTCACGGCCGACCACTTCTTCGACGCGCCCTGCGATCTTCTCGGCGGCCTCTTTCGCCACCGCCGGTCGCATGATGTAGATGGTCTCGTATTCGCGGGCTCTTGCGCCCGCGGTCGTTGTCTCGGTCATCAGCTCTCCTTCTGGACTACGGCCCCCGATCGGGTCGGGAGCAAGGAACCCTCAGCGCGGTGTGCGCTGATTGATCGCGTTCATCGCGGCCGGAACATCCCGGTTCGAGAGGAGCGAAATCGCCTCGACGGACCGCGCGAGCACCTCTTCGAGGGCCGCCTGTTCGTGAGGGGCGAACGCCTGTAACACGAAATCCGCTACGTCACCGCGAAAATCGGGGGGTGGGCGGCCAATCCCCAGGCGAAGCCGCAGATAATCCGGGCTGCCGAGGTCCCGGGTCACCGACCTGAGGCCCCGGTGTCCAGCATCTCCCCCACCCTGTTTGAGCCGCAGCTCACCGAAGGGCAGATCGAGCTCGTCGTGCACGACCAGCACGTCGGCGGGCGCCACTTTGTAGAAGGCGGCGGCGGGTTGCACACTGCGGCCCGACTCGTTCATGAAGGTCTGCGGCAGGAGCGCCACCGCGCTTCGCCCTGCCAGCGACAGCGGAGCAAGGCGCCCGAAGAACTTCTCGCGCCAGGGGCCACCCCGCTGGGCGTCGACCCAGCGCTCGACGACCCGGAAGCCGACGTTGTGTCGCGTCTCGGCGTAGCGCGGACCCGGGTTGCCCAGCCCCACCACGAGCATCAACTCGGCGCTCATGACCGCCTTCAGCCGCCCGAGCGCGGAGGCCCTGGTTCAGGCCTCCGCACACGCAAACGGTTCACTTCTTGTCGGCTTTGCCTTCGGGCTTGGCCGCCGCGGCGCCAGCGGCCGGCGCTGCTGCGCCAGCAGCCGGGGCTGCGCCAGCGACTGCTGCCGCCGTGGCCGCGGTCTCCTCTTCGACCACCTTCTTCATGGTGGCGACCGCGGCGACGGTCTGCTCTGCCGGCAGCCGAACGGCAACGCCCGCCGGCAGCGCGAGGGCGCTGACGGGCAGCGACTCGTCGAGTCCGAGCTCGGTGATGTCGTGCACCAGCTTGACGGGGATGTCCTTGGGGAGACAGCGGACCGGCACGCGGCGGAAGACCTGCCGGAGCTCGCCGCCCTCGACCACACCCTTGGACTTGCCGGTCAGCTCGAGGGGCACCTCGACGTCCACGGTCGCGTCCAGTGCGATCTTGAGGAAGTCGGCGTGCAGCAGCGCGCGTGAGACCGGGTGGTACTGATACTCGGTCAAGAGCACGGTGATCTTGCCCTTGCCCTCGACGTCGAGCTCGATGGGCGAGTTCCTGCCCAGGGGCTGCGCGAGCACTCCCACCAGATCCTTGGGCGACAGCGCGATATGGACCGCGGGCTCACCCTTGCCATAGGCGATGGCGGGGATGGAGCCGGCGTTGCGCATACGGCGCGATTCGTTCTTGCCGGACGAGGTGCGGTGGACTGCGGGGATTTTGGCGAGCTGCATGACGACTATTCCTTCGGACCGTGTGCTCACACGAAGAGTGAGCTGACGGAGTCACTGTTGTGGATGCGGCGAATGGCTTCGCCGAGCAGGCGCCCGATGCTGAGCACCCTGATCTTCTTGCACGCGCGGGCCTCGTCCGAGGGCGCGATGGAGTTGGTGACGACCACCTCGGTGAGAGCGGACTCTGAAATTCGCTGAATGGCCGGACCGCTGAAGACTCCGTGGGTTGCACACGCCACCACACTCTTGGCGCCGTGGTCCATGAGCGCCTGGGCGGCGTTGCACAGCGTGCCCGCAGTATCGATGATGTCGTCGATGATGATGCAGTCGAGGTCCTTGACGTCGCCGATGATGTTCATCACCTCACTGACGTTGGCGCGCTCGCGACGTTTGTCCACGATGGCCAGGGACGCGCCGAGGCGCTTGCTGTAGGCCCGCGCACGCTCGACTCCGCCGGCGTCGGGCGAGACGACCACGGCGTTCTCGTCGAACCGATGTTTGAAGTAGTCCTCGAGAAAGACCGGGAGCGCATACAGGTGGTCGAAGGGGATGTTGAAGAACCCCTGGATCTGGCCGGCGTGCAGATCGGCGCAGACCACCCGGTTCACACCGGCGGTCACCAGCACGTCCGCCACCAGCTTGCTGGTGATGGGGGTGCGCGGAGCGACCTTGCGGTCCTGACGAGCGTATCCGTAATAGGGGATCACGGCGGTGATCGAGGCCGCTGATGCCCGGCGGAGCGCGTCGCACAGGATCAACAGCTCCATCACGTTGTCGTTCACCGGTGAGCTCGTCGGCTGCACCACGTAGGTGTCGAGCCCGCGGACGTTCTCGCGCACCTCGCAGAACGTCTCCCCGTCGCTGAAGCGCGAAACACGGGCTTCGCCCAGCGGCGAACCCAAGACCTGTGCGATCTCGTGCGCCAGTTCGGGATTCGCGTTCCCGGTGAAGATGCAAATTCGCTTGACGGCCACGGCTCGCACCCGCCCGCTAACCCCGCGAAAGGACGAACAAACCCTGCGCCGGGAAATAAGGGGTGGCGAGAACTAGCAGCCAAGCCATCCCCTGTCAACGGAGCGGGATTTCTGGCCCATTTGGCAGCCTGACCCGGGCGCTCACACAGGGCCGGACGCCTGCCGGGCAAGCGCCGAGTGGTTGACACCCGCGCAGCCGCTCCAATCTTGCCGGGCATGAGCAAGCCTGGCACCGCAGCGGTGCTGTCCTTCGTGATCCCGGGCGTCGGCCAGTTCTACAACGGCAAGTTCCTCCGGGGTCTGTTCTGGCTCATCGTCACACCCGGCCTATGGATCGGCAGCGGCGGCTTCTT
Organism: Myxococcales bacterium; assembly: GCA_016706225.1. Lineage (NCBI taxonomy): Bacteria > Pseudomonadati > Myxococcota > Myxococcia > Myxococcales > Myxococcales bacterium. Next base: position 465,379 of record JADJKB010000008.1, on the reverse strand, counting down.
CGGTTGGCTCTGCCACATCGCCGCGGCGTACACCGCATACTCCTGGGCCAAGAGCCACCCCGTCTGAGACCTGTCCACGCCGAGGGTCAGCGGTACGGGTTGCTCGGGAGCTCTTCGCCAGGGCCCGGCGCGTGCGAGGGGTTGGCCGGCTTCTGGCTCACGGCGGGCGTTGGCTTCTTGGACACGGGCGCCTGAGAAGCGCTCGGCAACGGGGTTGCCGACGGCGCCAGCTCCGCGCTCGCCGGTGGCGCGGCCGTGCCCGCGGCCGACGGCTCGGGAGGGGCCACGGGGCTCGTTACGGTCGGCTGCGGAGCGGCACCTTGGGTCACCTCGACGTGGCTCGAGCGGCCGAGGAAGAACACTCCGACGCCGAGCACGAGCGCGACCGCCACGCCGATGCCCACGAAGAGCGCAGTACGCCCCGGGCGCGGCGGGGGAGCAACGAGAGTGACGTGACTCAGGGAGCGGGGTTCGGCAAGCGTCATGTCCCCCCCCGGCACGAACATGGCGGCGCTCGACACACTGGACGAGATGGGTCCGTATCCGAGACCCGAGATCTGACTCGGCTCACTGCGAGCCAGCCAGGCTCGTACGGCATCCCGCTGCTGGGCAATCTCGTCACCGATCACGCTGGCCACGTAGGCAGCGAGCTCTTTGGGCGAGGCCAGCACGCCGGCTCGGCTCGCGACGCGTTCGATGGCGTCGGCAAACTGCGCCGCCGTGGCAAAACGCTTCTCGCGATCGCGCTCGAGCGCCTTCATCACGACCTCCGACAGCTCGGGGTCCACGTCGGGGCACACGGCTTGCAAGTTCGAGATCGGATCGTTGAGTACCCGCGACAACGTCGCCGCCTCGTTGTCCGCCTTGAACAGGCGGCGTCCGGCCAGCACCTCCCAGAGCACGATGCCCGACGCAAAAACATCAGCGCGGCGATCGATGTCGGCCTGCCCGAGCGCCTGCTCCGGCGCCATGTACGCGATTTTGCCCTTGAGCTGACCGACCCGCGTGCCCGAGAGACGCGTCGCCGCCCGCGCCACGCCGAAGTCGGTGATGCGGCAGACCCCATCGCCCCCAACGAGCACGTTCTGCGGTGACACGTCCCGGTGCACGAGCTCGGTCGGTTGCCCCATCTCGTCCTTCAGCTCGTGCGCCGCGTGCAGCCCAGCCAGCATGTCGAGCACGACGCGCACGACGATCGGGGCGGGAATGCGCTGACCCGAGGTCGCGGCTCGCGCCAACAGCCGCGCCAGCGTATCGCCCTCGATGTACTCCATTGCCAGGTAGTATCCGCGCGGACTGGCGCCAACCTCCAGGATGGGCACCACGTTCGGGTGGTGGATACCCGCCGCCAGCCTCGCCTCGTCGAGGAACATGTCGACGAACTCTTTCTCGGATGCGAGATGCGGGTGCAGCCGCTTGATGGCGACCAGTCGCTGGAACCCTCCGACCCCGGAGAGGCGCGCGAGGAACACCGTGGCCATGCCGCCGGAGGCGATCTCGGCGACCAGCTCGTAACGATCGACGATCTGCCGGCCTTCGCTGTCGACGTCGATCAACCGGGCGGCCATGCTCAGAAGCTCCCTCGGGCGCCGACGGACGCGCCACGACCGACCTCGACGAAGGGCGAAATGCCAGCGGACTTCTTGTCGGCCTTGCCGGACCAGTCGGTGAAAAACGCTCCAATCACGCCGCTGACAACCCCGACGCCCGCAGTGACACCGAGCAGCAGGTTGGTGCGATTCTGTCGATCCAGACCGTCCTGATACGCCGGGCAGCTCGTGCCTTGCCCCGCGCATTGCTCTCGGACCTTGTCCTTGCCCGGGTTGTTCTGGGTGTCGATGCCGCTCCAGATCGTCAAGCCACCGGCCACGGCCGTGAGACCGGCGCCGACGAAGAACACCAGCGGGGGAAGCCCGCCTTTTGCCTCCGCGCCCGCATCACCCGCCGGCGCCGGCGCCGGACCTGGTGCGACCGCCGAAGCGGGTCGGGGCTTCGCCTGAGCCGGCGTGGCGTCCTCGGGTTTGGGCTCCGGCGGCGCCTCGAACGACAGCTCGCCACTGCCGCCCTTGGTTGCCTCGAGCGATGAGCTTCGGGTGCGACCGCCAGACCAGCTTGCGTTGACCTGCGTGGTGCCCGGCGCCAGAAACACCGTGCGCTCCGTCGAAGCGACGCCGTGAACCAGCTTGGTGCCGAGGACCAGATCGCAGGCGGGGCTGCACTTGACCGTGAGTGAATGGAGCTCAGCTCGCCCCCGCTTCAGTACCGACTCAGCCAGCTTGACGAGCGCTGTTTCCTTGGGGTGGCGCCGGAGCGCGAGGGCAGCGAGCATCGCGGCGCGATCGAGCTGACTGGCCTTGTCACGCGAGCGGAGCGCGAGCTCGAGCGTGACCGCGCTCGGCGCACGGCTGTCCGCCATTTCGAAGTGTTCGGACGCCTCGACCCACTTCTTCTTTTTGTAGGACTGTCTGCCGAGGTCGTACTCCGTCCCTGCAACCTTGATGTCCTCGGCGGAGGGACCGGTCTCGGCGTGACCTGAGCGGGCGACCAGCAGGCACAGCCCAGCGGCCACCAGGAAAGCGCTGCATGTTTTTCTCGGCGTGCGCCCCATCACTCGACGTTGAAAGGCTACACCCAAACCCGCAACCCTGCGACAAAGCCCGGCCGGATGTTGCCCCGTGCGCACACTGGACCACATCAAACGCTGGCAACCCAGCCTGATGACCGCCCGCGCGTCCCGGCGTGGTCAGGGGAAAACCGGCTCCCAGACGTGCCAGGCTGCCCGCGCCGACGGTTCAGCTCATTGCGATCAGCAGTCGCTCGGGCTGCTCCAGAAGATCGACGATCTCCCGGGCAAAAGCCGCTCCGACGTGGCCGTCGACGATCCGGTGATCGAAGCTCAAGCTGAGCAACATGACGTCACCGATCACGATCTGATCGTCCTTCACCACGGGTCGGCGCTTCATCTCGTGAACACCGAGGATGGCGACCTCCGGGTAGTTGACGATGGGCGTGGCGAACAGGCCTCCGAGCTTCCCGAGCGAGGTGATGGTGAAGGACGAGCCGCCGAGATCTTCCTTGCGGATCTTGCCCGCGCGAGCGTCCGCGCCCATCCGCTCGAGCTCGCTTCCGATCTCGACGATGCTGAGCCGGTCGGCGTTGCGCAGGACGGGAACGATCAGCCCGGCCTCCGTCGCCGCCGCGATCCCGATGTCGTAGCTGCCCTTCAGCACCATCTCTCCGGCGACGTCGTCGACCAGGCAGTTCAGAGCCGGGTGCCGCTTCAGCGCTGCGACCACGGCCTTCACGATGAACGGCAAGAACGTCAGCTTCACCCCGTCCCGCTCGGCGTACGCCCGCGTGCGTTCCCGCAACGCCTTCAACCCCGTCACGTCGCACTCGTCGACGTAGGTGAAGTGGGCCGCAGTGTGTTTGCTGCGAGCCATGTTGTCGTAGATGCGCTTGCGCATGCCGCGGATCGGGACACGCTGGTCTCCGGCCTGGCGGCTGGGCCCCACAATCTCGGGGCGCTTCACCGGTTGCGCGGGCTCGGCCCGAGGCACCAGTGTCACCGCCTGGTGCACCGATACCTCGGCGGCGGGCATGTGAATCAGCGGGGTCGGCGCCTTGATGCTCACCGCGAAGCGCTCGACGTCCTCCCGGAGCACCCGCCCCACGGGACCGCTCGGCGGGACTCGCTTGAGGTCGACGCCCATCTCCCGCGCGAGCTTGCGCGTGGCCGGCGCGGCCAGCGGTTTGTCGTTGAAGTAACCGCCGTTCTTCGGGCTCACCGCCGCCGCCGCGGGCTTGCGTTGCGCCATCTGGTTCATGCCGGGCAGGTCCTCCCGGATGTCACCCACCGCGGTCGCCGCCGGACCGTCGTCCTTCTTTTGCGCTGGCGCCGGCGCAGCAGCAACCGCGCTCGGCGCGGCAGCGCTCGCGACGGCACCCGCGCCCATCTCGATCACGACCAGCACCTGCCCGACGGGCACGATATCGCCGACCTTGCCGCCGAGGCGGAGGATGCGTCCGGCCTTGGGAGCACCGATGGTGACCGTGGCCTTGTCGGTCATCACCTCGACCATCTCTTGATCCTCGCGGACCGCGTCGCCCTCGTTGACGAGCCAGTTGACGATCTCTCCCTCGGTGACGCCTTCGCCGATGTCGGGGAGCTTGAACTCGAAGTTACTCATACGCTTCAGCTCCGATTTCAGGCGGCGCGTGCCGTCTCCAAGAGGGCGGGCAGGATGCGGTGGGAGAGCGGCAGGTACTCCATCTCGAGGGTGTACGGGAACGGAGTGTCGTAGCCGGTCACGCGCGCGGGCGGCGCTTCCAGGTGGTAAAACGCCTTTTCGATCACCAAGCTCAAGAGCTCCGAACCGAAGCCGCAGGTGCGCGGCGCCTCGTGAACGATCACCAGGCGGCCGGTCTTCTTGACGCTCGTGATGATGGTCTCGATGTCGACCGGCCACAGCGTGCGGAGATCCAAGACCTCGGCGTCGACGCCCTGTTCGGCGGCCTTCTGCGCCGCGTCGAGCGCTTCGTACAGCATGGCGCCGTAGGCGATGACCGTGACCTGGCTGCCCTCGCGCACGATGGCGGCGCTCTCGAGCGGGACCGTGTACTCGCCCTCGGGAACATCTCCCTTCGCTGCTCGGTACACGCGCTTGGGCTCGAAGAAGAGCACCGGATCTGGGTCGGCGATCGACGCCAGCAAGAGCCCCTTGGCGTCGTAGGGATTCGACGGGCAGACCACCTTGAGGCCTGCCACGTGGATGAACTGCGCCTCGGGGTGCTGGGAGTGGTAGTGGCCGCCGCGGATCCCGCCGCCGACCGGGGTTCGGATCACCATCTTCGAGGTATATTCGCCGCCGGAACGATAGCGGTACTTGGCGACCTCGCTCACGATCTGGTCGTAGGCGGGCCAGATGAAATCCGAGAACTGGATCTCGGGCACGGGGATCATGCCGTACAGGGCCATGCCGCAGGCGGCGCCGATGATGCCACCCTCGCTGAGCGGCGTGTCGACCACGCGGCTATCACCGAACTCGTCGTACAAGCCGCTGGTCACGCGGAAGACTCCGCCGACCTTACCGACGTCTTCACCCATCACCACCACACGCTCGTCCTTGCGCATCGCGATGCGCAGCGCGTCGTTGATGGCTTGAACCATGTTCATCGTAGTCATCGCGCTTCTCTTCCTCTAGTCAGTGGTGCGCGCTCGGAGCGCGGGGGCCTTCGAGCAGCGCGTCTTGCTGCTCTTTCAGGTGCCAGGGCAGCTTTTCGTACACCCCCTCGAACATCGTCTCGAGTGCGGGCGGTGCGGTCTTCTCCGCGGTGTCGATGGCGGCCTTGATGCGCTCGTCGATCTCGCCTCGCATCTTCTGCTCTTCCGCGTCGCTATACAGGCCCTGCCTCTCCAGATAGCGCTTGAGGCGCCCGAGCGGATCTTTGTCCGCCCAGGGGTCGAGCAGGCTCTTGTCCCGGTAACGCGTCGGGTCGTCGCTGGTCGAGTGCCCGCTCATCCGGTACGTGATGGCCTCGATCAGCGTGGACCCCTCGCCTGCCGCCGCTCGACTCACGGCGTCGCGGGTGACGGCGATGACCGCAAACAGGTCGTTGCCATCGACGCGCAGCGATGGAACGCCGTACGCAACACCCTTCTCAGCGAAGGTCTGACTGGCGGTCTGACGCTCCGTCGGCACGCTGATGGCCCAGCCGTTGTTGCGGCACAAGAACACCGTCGGCGTCTTGAAGACACCCGCGAAATTCAGGCCGTTGTGGAACTCGTTCGAGCTGGTTGCGCCCTCACCGAAGTAGACGAGCGCCGCCAGATCTTTCTTCTGGATCTTGGCTGCCCAAGCGAACCCCACGGCCTGGGTGATCTGAGTGCCGATGGGTGAGCTCACGCTGCCGAACTGGGCATCGCGACAGGTGTAGTGGTCGGGCATCTGGCGGCCGAGCACCGGATCGTTCGCGTTACCGAACATGTTGTCCATGTAACGCTGCAGCGGCATGCCGCGGAGCAGCGCGGCGCCGAACTCGCGGTAACAGGGGAACAGCCAATCTTGTTTGCGCATGGCGTGCGCAGAACCGATGATCGATGCCTCTTCACCCAGTGAACCGATGTGAAAGCCGATGCGGCCCTGGCGCTGAAGCGTCACGAGGCGCTCGTCCACGAGCCGCGTCAGCACCATGTGCCGGTAGAGATGAATGGCCTCTTCCGCCGAGACTCCCGCCTCGCTGTCCGCCTGCAGGCTTCCGTCGGGGCGCAGCACTCGCACGACGTCGTCGGCGTGTTCGGCCTGCTCGTAGATGCTCTCTGCTGCTGAAGTCATCGTGCTCCGAAGCGCCCGCGGGATGCGGCTCCGCCGAAGGGGCCGGGCACTCGCTGTGCCGGCTCGGGGCGCCGAGGGAGCGTAGACCAAGCGCGGGGCTCACCAAAGGGCGGAGAGCGCAACGCTGCAAATCTGTAAAACGGCCGACAAAATTCCGCTCGCGGAGCGCAACGCGGCGCGTCAGATCAGAGCTCTTCGCCGTGCTCGTGGACCAGCACGCCGAGCTGTCGCGCCATCACCACCGGACCCAGGAGTCCGACGCTGCGAATCAGCAATCCACCGAGCACGGGGACCTCGCCGAGCAATCGCGCGACGACCCAGGTCAGGGCAGCCCCGGTCGCGAGACTGAGGCAGAGAAATGCCAGCGTGATCAGGTAGGGCAGCGGGATGCGGAAGATCAGCTGCACCGCTGGCACTGGGTACAAAGGTGAGAGGCAGCCGTCGCCGTGCGCCGCGATGATCATGCCCGCCGGTAGGTAGAGGACTCCCAGCGCCGCGGCCGCGATGACCAGCGGGGCACCGGCCGCCCATCCCATGCCAATCAGCACCGCCAGCGCCGGCGCAAAGGCCACCAGGAACGTCAGCAGGTAGCGCACCAAGGGTCCCATCCAGACCGACAGGCCCCCGGCGATGTCGGTGTCCACCGCGAGATCGTCGCGTCCCTCTGCGCTCGCGCGCAGCACCATGAAGATGTACCCGATCACCAGGGTCGCCGACAGGAGCCCGCCGATCAGCGGCACGAAGCGCAGGAAGCCCGACACGAGCGCCGTCACAGCGAGCGAGAACGCGACCGCCGGCCGAGCGGGGTAGACGAACGCACGCAACAGCTCCGCCGAGAGCGGGCGCGTGACCCGCTGCGCCTCCTTGCGCAGCGCGCCACCGCAGCTGGCGCACACGGCGATGGCCGCCTGGGCCGGCCCCGCCAGGCGGGTCTCGTGCGGCGCGCGGTAGACCTGGCAGTGCTCGCAAAACAGCTGAACGATGCCGGTGCTCACTAGCCGGAAGCGCCTTCGCCTTCCGCCAGCGCACGCGCCAGCGCCGAGTCATCCAGGCCGAAGGCGCGTTGCAACTTGACCAGCACCTCGCGCTCGACGTCACTCACGCCGCCGGAGACGTGGGCGAGGAGCGCGGCGACCCGCAGCACCTCCTGCTGATGCTCGACCTTGGCAATCGTGCGCGCGACCATGGCGATGCGTTTGTCGATGCCGTCTTCTTCCATCAGGTCGCGCAGGTCTTCGATCAGCGCGTGGACCTGCCCCTCGGCCACGGTCCCCTGACACGCGGTCACGACCACTTGCTCGAACACCGCCCGCTCCGTCTGGTCGAAGTCCCCATCGGCGTTGGCGACCAGGTAGGCGCTCTCGACGACGGCCTCGAACAGCGCTGCGGCCTCTGGGTCGAAGCCCGTCGGCTGGGTCACGTCGTCGGTGGTGGGCTTGCTCCCAAACGACGCCGCGGCGACCGTGAGGATGGACCCCTTCTGGCCCGGCTCCGCGTACGACGGCGGTTCGCTGAGCTTGGTCGCCACGCGTCCGAGCAGGCTTTCGTCGGTCATCATCCGGTCCTTTCGAGGCGGGCGAGACTAGCCGAATCCCGCTCAGGCGTCAGCGGGACGTCTGACGAGGCGCGCGCTCGGGACGAATCCCGCCGGAGGCGCTGGATCAGGGGGTTCCACAGTGACTCGGGCCGGAGCGAGCGGGCCGGTCGGCCCGGGACGGAGCCTCGCGAGCACGAAGGCTTCCGCCGCATGGTAGCTCGACCGAACGAGTGGCCCCGACGCAACGTGGGCAAAACCGAGGGTCGCGCCGCGGCTGGCCCACTCGGCGAAGCGTTCGGGCGTCACGTAGCGCGCGACCGCCGTGTGTTTTTCGCTGGGTCGCAGGTACTGGCCCAGCGTGACGACATCCACACCCGCCGCCCTCAGGTCTTCGAGCGTCTCGTCGACCTCGGCGTCGGTCTCGCCGATGCCCACCATCACGGAGCTCTTCACGAATCGCTCCGGATGCCGAACCTTGGCGTAGCGCAAGACCTCCAGCGAGCGCTCGTAGCCCGAGCGTTGATCCCGGATCAGCGGCGTCAACCGACGCACGACCTCGACGTTGTGCGCGAACACGTCCGGGGCGGCATCGAGCACGACGTCCAGATCGCGGGTGCGGCCGCCAAAGTCTCCGACCAGGGTCTCGACCAGCAAACTGGGTTGATGGCGCCGCAGTGCGTGCACGGTCTCTGCAACGTGCTGCGCGCCACCGTCGAGCAGATCATCGCGATCCACCATGGTCAAGACCACGTAGCGAAGACCGATGCTCGCAAGGGCCCTGCCCACGTGCTCGGGCTCCCGCGGGTCCACAGCGCCGCGCGGGTTGCCCGTGGTCACCGCACAGAAGCGACAACCCCGAGTGCAGGTGTGGCCGAGGATCATCACGGTGGCAGTCCCGGCGCCCCAACACTCGCCGACGTTCGGGCAGCGCGCCTCCTCACAAACGGTGTTCAGCTCCAGCTTGCGGAAGGTCTGTTTCAACGCCGTGTAACGCTCGCCGCCCGGCGCCTTGACCTTCAGCCACGCCGGCTTCGGATCGCGCCGCCCAAGCATCGGGACCGCAGGTTTTTCGGGTTCGGAGCTCACAGCTTGCCGGAATCTAGGACCAGCCGCCCCGGCTGCAAAGTGCGCCGGGGGTGATCAGGCGTCACAGCGCGCATTTCACTTGGGAGTGGGATACGGCTTGCAATAGGTGTCCTTGACGGCGGCGGGGATGGCAGCGGATAGAGAGACCCCGCCGCTCAGCACACTGTCGAGCTCGTACACACCGCCGCCGGTCGCGTCCGGCACCGTCGGGCTGCCGGCGACCGGCGCAAACCAGCCGCCGCTGACGTCGTCGCTCTCGAGCGGACCGCCGAGCTTCGAGGCGAAGGAGAAGACCCGAACCTGCTCGTCTTGCAGCGCCTTCACGGTCTCCGGGTAGTTGTGCAGCACTTGCACACCGTTGAACGTCGTCGGCCCCTGCACGAAGGTGTCGTCCGTCGTGTGGATCACGATGCGCAGCGTGCTCGACTTCGGCCGCCAGGCGAACTCCTTCGCTGCGCGATACAAACCGTCGAGGCTGTTCTCCGGGTAGGTCGTGTTGGAGTTTCCCCCGCGGTCTGCTGGTTGCTCGAGGTGAAGCTGGCCCACGACTGAAAATCGGTCTTGAGAGCCGCCACATCCGAGTACGGCTGGGAGGAGTTCGCGAACAGCGTGTCGTCCACGAACACGACCAGGCCGTAGTGCGGAGGCTGCTTGAGGTTCAGGGTCTGGACGGCCTTGTCCACGGCCTCGATCTCTCCGGCCAGCTTGCTCAGGAACGCGCCCATGCTCGTCGACACGTCCATCACGAACACGATGTCGACCGCCTGGTCACAAACACCAGTCGTGCCACCGCTCGAGCCGGCCGCGCCGCCGCTGCCACCTCCGCCAACGTTGAGCGAGCCGCCGCTGCCGCCAATCGCGAGGCCGCCGCTGCCCCCTGCTCCCGCGCCACCTTGACCGCCGCCTCCGTCGTTCGCGCTGCACGCCGCGAGCAAGAAGCAGAGCGAGAGACCGAGCGCTGAACCTGGATTTCGGAGCGGACGCCGCATGCTGCACCTCGAAGCGACGCCCGAAGCGGGGCAAGGGCTCGCGAAGGGAAGCGTTTCCCACCCCGCGCGCCTGGTCAAGCTGGCGGCCCAACCGGCCTAGAACACCGATCAGCTTGCGCTGCTCGTGTTCTAGGACCTTTACGTTGGGGCTACGCCCTAAACCCCCGGCCTTCGGCCGTGCGCGCTCCGCACGCGAGCGCCGAACACCTTGCAAGTCCCGGAAAACAAACGACGTTCAACCTGTTCGGCGCTCTAGGTGACGGACACCGGGCGGGCTCGCTCCGCCCGGCTGCGGTACCCCTTCGCGCGGCCTCAGGCGCCGCCGGCGAGCCGCGTCACGCTGCTCTCATTCACCGGATCGATCACACCCCGCTCGGTGAAAATGGCGTTCACCAGCCGCGCCGGTGTCACGTCGAACGCGGGGTTTCGCGCGCCAACACCCTCCGGCGCGATGCGCCGCCCACCGAAGTGGGTGATCTCGGTCGGGCTGCGCTCTTCGATGGGGATCGACTCGCCTGTCGCGCAATCCACGTCGACCGTCGACCAGGGCGCGGCGACGTAGAAGGGGCGCTCGTGGGCACGGGACAGGCAGGCGACCGAATAGGTGCCGATCTTGTTGGCGACGTCGCCGTTGCGAGCAATGCGGTCGGCGCCGACGACGCTGAGGTCGATGGCGTTCTGGGCGAAGAACCAGCCCGCCATCCCGTCGGTGAGGATCTCGACCGGGATGCCATCCTGGTGCAGCTCCCACGCCGTCAGGCGCAGGCCCTGTAGATACGGCCGGGTCTCGTCGGCGAGCACCCGCACGCGTTTGCCCGCACCCACGGCTGCGCGAATGACACCGAGCGCGGAGCCGTACCCCCCGGTCGCCAGGGCGCCGGCGTTGCAGTGGGTGAGGATGGTTGCGCCATCAGGCACACGTTCTGCGCCGAGCGCGCCGAGCTTGCGATTGGCGGCCACGTCGTCGCGGTGCAGCGTCCGGGCTTCGGCCGCGAGCATGGCGACATCGACGCGACCGAATGCCTGCGCTGCGGACAGCATGCGATCCACCGCCCACATCAGGTTGACCGCCGTGGGTCGCGCGCTGCGGATCTCGAGCGCCAGCGCGCCGAGCTCGTCCAGGCTCTTTGCCTGGCGCGCCGCCAGCACGACGCCGTACGCGGCAGCGACACCGATCGCGGGCGCCCCGCGCACGACCATGTCGCGGATCCCTCGGGCGACCTCGCTCGACGAGCGCAGCCGTTCGTAGATCTCCTCGGTCGGGAGGCGACGCTGGTCCAGCATCAGGACCGCCGCGTTGTCCTCGGCCAGCTCGACGGCCGAGTAACTGGCGCCGGAAATCGGGTGTTTGTGGTCGATGGGCATCTAACTCGTCGGTCCTTGAAGCAGTCTGTCGAAGAGCTGGCTCACGAGCTGAGGGTCCGCGGCGCCGCCCGTGGCCTTCATCACCTGGCCCACGAAAAAACCCAGCATGCCTTTCTTCCCGGCGCGGACCTGCTCCGCTTGTTTCGGGTTGTCGGCGATCAGACGCTGGCAGATGGGCAAGAGCTGGCTCTCGTCGGCAACGACGGCGAGCCCGCGCGCCTGAACGACATCGACAGGCATGTCCGCGCTGCCGGAGATGGCGGCAAACACCTCCTTGGCCTGTTTGCCGCTGATCTTCCGGGCGTCGATCAGGCCGAGTAACTCGGCGACCTGGGCCGGCGAGACGCTGAACGACGCCTGGAGCCCATGCAGCTTCGCGTCTCGCAGGACCTCGGTCTGGATGAAGTTCGCAGCCTTCACGGCATCCGGGTAGCCGAGCAGCGTCTGTTCGAAGAAGCGCCCAGTCGCGGGGTGCCCAGTCAAGACGAGCGCGGTCTGCGCGCTCAGACCCAGCTCGGTTTGATAGCGCGCGCGCTTGGCCGCGGGTAACTCCGGCAAGTCGGCGAGGGCCGCGGCGCGAAGCGCGTCATCGACGCCGAGCGGCGGCAGATCCGGGTCGGGAAAATAGCGATAGTCGTGGGCCTCTTCCTTGGAGCGCAGCGAGTAGGTGCGGCCGGCGTCCGCGTCGAAGCCCCGCGTCTCCTGGATGACACGACCGCCCGCTGCGAGGACCGAGATCTGCCGGGAGATCTCCAGCTCGATGGCGCGCTGCACGAAGCGAAAGCTGTTCACGTTCTTGATCTCGGTGCGCGTACCGAGCGTGGAAGTACCCACAGGCCGCACCGAGACGTTTGCATCGCAGCGAAAGCTGCCCTCCTCGAGGTTGCCGTCGTTGACTCCGAGCGCGACTAGCACGTCGCGCAGCGCCCGCAGGTACGCGGCGGCCTCGGCCGCGCTCCCGAGGTCCGGCTCGCCGACGATCTCCATCAGGGGTGTACCGGCGCGGTTCAGGTCCACGAGCGAGTCGCCGCCGACCCCATGCACGTTCTTGCCGGCGTCCTCTTCCATGTGGATGCGCGTGAGCCGCGCGCGCTTCACCCGGCCGTCGAGCTCGAGGTCCAGATGGCCGCCGGTGGCGAGCGGGCGCTCGAACTGGCTGATCTGGTAACCCTTCGGTAGATCCGGATAGAAGTAGTTCTTCCGGGCAAAGATGCTCCGCTCGTGCACGGTGCAGCCGAGGGCCGTCGCCGCGCGCACCGCCAGCTCGACGGCGCGGCGATTGATCACCGGCAGGGAGCCGGGCAGACCCAGACATACGGGGCACACGTTCTGGTTCGGAGTTTCGCCAAAACGCGTAGCGCAGCCGCAGAAGAGCTTGGTCTCCGTGAGCAGCTGGGCGTGGACCTCGAGTCCAATGACGGGCTCGTATTCCGACGTCACGAGGCGCCCGGTACCACGGCGCTCTGCCCGGGAAAACTCCGCGATGATGCGCGGCGCGGCGCGAGCTGATAGGCTTGGTCGCGTGCGGGTTCTCGGAGTCCTGGTGATCGCCGGTCCGTTGGCGCTGTTCGGCGCCTGTTCGTCGTCGACCACGAACGACGCGCAAGGCAGCGGCGGGAGCGGGACCGGCGGTGCGAACACGGGCGGTGCGAGTACCGGCGGCGCGAGCACCGGTGGCAATACGACCGGGGGCAACCCGAACGGCGGCGGCGCGGGAGTTGGCGGCGCGACGGGCGCAGGGGGAATCAGCTTCGATGCGGGGTTTTCCTGTCCCGCGGGAGGGACCGGGCCCATTCTGCTTCCCGTCGGGAATTTCTGCGTCGACGAGACGGAAGTGACGCAGGCCCAGTACGCCAAGTTCTTGGAGGAGCAGAAGGTGGTGGTGACCCCGACGGGGCTCAGCGCCTGCGGCACGGATTACTCGCTCGACACCGGGGCCGGCTGCCCGGATCTGAGCGCGGGCAACGATCTCGACTTTCCGGTGCGCTGCGTCAACTGGTGCAGCGCCTATGCGTACTGCAAATGGGCAGGCAAGAGACTGTGCGGCGCCATCCCGACCGGCCCGTCTGGCGACGGCAACGAGGCCAAAGCATCCGTAAACCAATGGTTCGCCGCCTGTGCCGGGCCGACCGCCCTCGACGATTATTCCTACGGCCCGAGCTACGAACCTAAACGATGTGCGGACGTGCCCGCGCTGGGAGCCGTGGGTGTCAAAACCAAAGACAAGTGCGTGAGTTTCAGCAGTGGAGCGTTCGGGATGAGTGGCAACGTCCGGGAGTGGGAAGACTCCTGCTCGGGCTCTTCTGTGGCGACTGCGCCGTGCCGCACGCGGGGTGGTTCATACAACGAGGCCGAGGGCAACCTGAAGTGCAGCTCGTGGCTGTCCGAGCCCCGTGACAAGCAAGCGCCTGAAATCGGCTTCCGTTGCTGCTGGGATCCGAGCGTCAAACCTTGACCGCGGCGCAGCGGCCACCGAGCCGCAGTACACGCCGCCCGCTCGCTTCGCTCCGCCATCCAGGAATGAATCCGCTTCGCACCGCCACGACCTTCCTCGCAGGCGCACTGCTCGCGGCCTGCGTCGCGTGCTCGAGTGACGACAGCAGCTCCGCCGGAGCGGGCGGTGGCGCGGGCGGAGCCGGCGGCGCGGGCGGAAGCGGCGGCGCGGGCGGATCGAGCGCCGGGAGCGGAGGCGCCGGAGCGGCCGCGGGAGCCGGAGGCACAGGTGGAAGCGCAGCAGCTAGCGGAGGCGGCGGGAGCGGGGGCACGGGCGGTGCAACCTGCGACGGCGGCCTGTGTTCGCTACCGTGTGTCGTCGAAGACTGCAGCTCCGGTCCTTGCTCCCCCAAGTTCGACGTCGATGCCTGCGACTACACGGTCGCGACGGACCCCAAGCGAAGGATCGGCTTGTACGCTTGGGGCTTCGCTCCCGCCCCTGCAAAGGGCGCCGAGCTCTTGTCGTGGGGCGCGGATCGAGTTGCGGAGGCCGGAAGTCGGGCCATCCGCGTGTATCTGGGCCCCGCCAACAGCTACGGCGTGAACCCGTCGGGCAATTTCACGCTGCTCGCCGCCGCCAAGAGCCCGGCCTACGCCAAGCTGTTCGGCGACCCCCGCTTCGACACCATCTGGATCACCGCGTACAGCGTCGCGGACAACGCCATCACGTTCGTCGACGGCTACGACAGCACGGAGATCGCCGCCGAGCGCGCCGAGATCGCCGCGCTCGGGCAGCACTTGCTCGCGACGCATCCCGGCAAGACCTTCGTGATCTCCAACTGGGAGGGCGACAATCAGCTGACGGGGCAGGTCAGTGATCTTGCGTGGCAAGGGTTCACCGACTGGATCAGCTCCCGCGCTGCGGGGGTCGCTGACGCCGTGCTCGCGTCACCCGCAAGCAGCAGTCGGCTCTACTCCGCCCTCGAGTTCAACCGCATCGCCAAGTGCGGCGCCGAGCGCTGTGTGATCAGCCATGTCGCCCCCAAGGTCGCGGTGGGGTTCTACGCCTACTCGTCCTACGAATCGATCAATCAGGACGACGCGGCAGCGGTTGGACCGAACCTGAAACAAGGCCTCAGCGCCGCGCTCGCCTTCGTCCAGGCCACCCGTCCCAAGGTGGGCAAAGAGCGCTTTGTGGTCGGGGAGCTGGGGTTCGCTCGCGAGGTTCCATACCTGGGCGAGTGTGAGGCCGCGTCCCGCGCCATGCTGGCCGTCGACGCCCTGCAGACCTGGGGCGCGGCCGGGGCGTTCTGGTGGCAGATCGCGGACAACCCGCTCGAGTTTGGCTTCTGGGCGGGTTTTGGTCTGCTCAAGAACAACGGCTCGAAGAGCCGAACCCACGCAGCGTTCAGCGCGCTGTATGCAACCGGTGTCCCCGGAGCGCCGAGCACGCTGGGGTGTCCGCGCATCAACAGCGGCGGCGTCGTGAGCGCCGTCACCCACACCGCGGTCATCCACAAAGGAGACGCACTCGAGATCTACGGCACTGGCCTCTCGTCGGGGACCGGAAGCGTGGCGTTCTTGCGGCAGGGCGTGAACGACATGCCCGTCAGCGCGGGCTCACCGGCGTTCTACGAGTCGGCTTCCCAGGTGAACCTGACGCTCCCGAGCGCAGTCAACACCGGCGCCGCCATGCTGTGGCTGCGGCGCGCCGATGGACTCGACACGAACGGGCAGCTGCTAGACGTCTTGCCGTAGTGCCGACGCTCGGCGCGGGTGCGGAACGCAGCGCTGATCCGCGACACTAGTTCGCCGCGCAGGTCACCCGCGTCCCGCTCGAAACGCCACAACCCCCGCAGCTGGTGCTCGTGGTCTGCGAGGTCACGTGGAAACCCGTCGGACACGAGCTGCCGCAGAGGTTGAAGGTGCTGCTCGTGGGCACCGGATTGCAGGTGCGGCGCGCGCCACTCGAAATGCCGCAGCCGCCGCAGCTCGTGCTGCACGACGTGCTCGACGCGTAGTACCCACTCGGGCAGGCATCACACGAGTTGAAGCTCGACCCGCCGATCGGGCTGCAAGACCTCCGAGAACCACTCGAGATCCCACAGCCACCGCAGCTCGTGCTGCACGACGTGCTGGCGGCGTAATAACCCAGAGGACAGCTCTGGCACGAGTTGAACGACGAGCTGCCGAGCTGGCTGCACGAAGAGCGAGCACCACTGGAGATCCCACAGCCGCCGCAGCTCGTGCTGCACGACGTGCTGGCCTCGTAGTATCCCGCCGGGCAACCGCCGCAAGCGTTGAACGAGGAGCTGCACGCCGGGCTGCAACTGGCGCGTGTACCGCTGGGTGAGCCGCAGGTCGACGAACAGCTGGTCGATGCCGGGTAATAGTTCGCCGGGCAGCTGGCACCGCATTGATTGAACGAGCTCGGCGTTGACCCGGCCGCGCATACGCCGCTCTGACACTTCTCGTCCCCGTTGCACCAGAGTGCATCCGCGCAAGACGTGCCGTTCGCCACCGGAACGTTCTGGCACACGCCGCCCACGCAGCTATCGGTCGTGCACACCTTGTTGTCGTTGCAGTCTGTCGGTGAGCCACACTGCGGGGTGCTGCCGCCGCCGCCGGGAGTGCCGCCGCCGCTCGGAGTACCGCCGCCGCCGGGAGTGCCGCCGCCGCTCGGAGTGCCGCCGCTCGGGCTGCCACCACCACCATTCGGGACGCCGCCGGCCCCCCCAAGCGCACCGCCGCCACCCCCCACACCACCGCTGCCCGCCCCCGCGTCAGCGCTGGTTCCACCCGAGGTCGGAAATCCGCCACCGCCTGCGATGCCCTCGATGCTGGCGTCACCGCCGGACGCACCGCCGTCGGGCTCTTGGAGCAGCGCGTCGGCGCCGTCGAACGCAGCGCAGGCGTACGCCAGCGCGCATCCACCGATCACCGCCCAGACCGCGTTCGCTCGCACGCATTGATTGTAGATCAAACGGACGGCGACGCGACGCCGAGCTGGCGGCGAGCTTCAGTGCCCCTTTTCGCGGTCGACGCCGGGGTGGCCGAGCTCCCCGGGCTCTTTGCGCGGGTTTGCGGTCTCGAACGTGCCATCTCGACCGGGGAAGTTCATCAGCCGCTCGCGCTCGAAGATGAACTGATCTCGCGAGTCGTAGGGCGCGGCGTGCATGCCGCTGTCCATCCGAATGGCGTCGCAAGGACAGGCCTCGACGCAGAACCCGCAGAACACGCAGCGCAACTCGTCGATGACGAAGCGTTTCGGATAGCGCTCGTAACCCCGACGCGGATCCCCCTCCGGGTACTCCCCTGCCTCGATGTGGATGCATTGGGCGGGACACGCCGTCGAACAGCACAGGCAAGCCACACAGCGCGGCGAGCCGTCGGCGCGGTGGGTCAGGCGGTGCAGGCCGCGGAACCGCTCCGGGTAGGGGCGCTTCTGCTCGGGGTAACTGACGCAGTTGATGCCGTCGTCGACGGACTCGAGCACCGGGTCGTTGCGCTGACCCAGCGCCGTCTCCTTCGTATTGACGAAGAAGTGTTTCATCGTGATGGCGAGGCCCTTGGCGATCTCCGGCACGTACGCCTGAACGGCCATACTGCGATCCGGTCGGGGCACGGTCTTGCCGCTGACCCTTTTCGGGCCGAGGGGGGTGTTCTTTTCGATGCTCATGTCATCCCTCGGCTCACGCGCCCATGCGGGCGGTACGGGTTCCGCCGAGCTGCGCCGCGAATTTCGCGGCAGTGCTCGACATGATGCGGCGCTTCTTCACCGGGCTCGTCACGAAGCGGATGAACCAGACCAACAGGCTGACGCCAGCGACCGCCACGACCACCTGGGTCACGTCCGCCGCGAGCTTCAGGCCCGCCTGCACGCTGGCGCTGGCGCCGGCGATGACGAGCATTACCAGGCCCGTGGCCAGAATGTTGAGCAACGACGCGGGCAACAGCTTGCGCCAGCCGAGGCGCATCAGCTGATCGTAGCGGAAGCGCGGCAGGGTCCAGCGGATCATCAGCTGCAGCCACGACAGGGCCACGACCTTGCCAATGAAGGTCAAGACGCCGATCACGATCACCGCGACATGGGACACCGACTGGTGCAAGAGCACTGTATCGCCCACCTGGATGTGCAGGCCCGAACGGTCGATGAACGGCAGGTGCCAGCCGCCCAGGAAGAGCACCGTCAAGAGCGCGCTCGACGCAACGACCGCCACGTATTCGGCAAAGAAGAACATCGCGAACTTCATGCCCGAGTACTCCGTGAAGTATCCGGCCACGAGCTCGCTCTCGCCCTCCGGCAGGTCGAACGGAATGCGCTTGGACTCCGCCACCGCCGCCGTGAAGAACAGCACGAAGGCCAGAGGCTGAACGAAGATGCCCCAGGTGTTCGCTGCCTGCCAGCGCACCATCTCGTCGATGCGCAGCGTGCCGTAGACCATGATGGCGCCCACGACCGTCAGACCGAGGGTCACCTCGTACGAGACCATCTGGCTTGCCGCACGCAGGCCGCCGAGCAGGCTGAACTTGTTGTCGCTCGCCCAACCCGCCAGCGCGGCGCCCACGATGCCCGTGCCGGCGATGGCGAAGAAGTAGAGAATGCCCACGTTCACGTCGAGCACCTGCAGCGGCACGGCACCCTCGGCGCACAGGCCCTCGCGCCCCACCACTCGCTGCAAGGCCGTCAGGTCGATGTGCCCCTGTTTCATGCCAAAACACAGCGTGTCGCCGAAAGGGACGACCGCCATCACGACCAGCGCTGGGAAGAACGAGATGATGGGCGCCAGGCTGTGCAGCAGCTTGTCGGAGTTCGGCGGGATGAAGTCTTCCTTCCAGATGGTCTTCAGCCCGTCCGCCGCCGGGTGGAGCAGGCCGAACAAGCGCAGGCCGACCTTGTCCACCGAATTGAAGGACCACGCCGCGTACCCGGCGGCGCCGACGAGCGCGGTCGCGAACACGGCCGGGCCGGCGCTCGAGCCGACCACGCGCAGGGCGCGGCCGATGTCGGTGCCCCGCAGCAAGGCAGCCGCGAGGAACGTGACCGCGTGCGCGCCGAGCCCCATCCACAGGATGCTGCGCGGATCACCGATGGTCTTCACCCAGCCGTCGAAGCTGTTCTTGACGCCCCGGCTCGCGACTCGGCCCCCGATGGCCAAGGACCCCGCCCACAGCGCGAAGATCGCCAAGTGACTGAAGACCATCGCCCGTCCCAGACTCTGCGCGCCTTCGACCTTGTGGGTGTAGACGTAACCGACGACAGCGACGGCAATCAAGATCGCGGGGGTCAGCACCATGCCCTGCGCGACTCGCCGGGGCAGCCAGGCCACCGCGCGGTTCGGACCCACGCGGTCGTTGATCATGGCGCCCTGGCGACGATCGGCCCAGGTCAGCACCACCGCCACGTTCATGCCGAACATGACCATGAACAAGGCCTTGCCGGCGGCCAATGCAACGAGTTCTAAGCTCATGCCTCTGCTCCCGTCGCTACCGCCACCGCAGCACCCGCCTCGGGCGCCATGGCTTTCCTCACCTGTGACAGGCGCGTCCACGCCATCGGCAGCTCGAGGGCCTGGGCCACGAGCGCCGTCAGCTTCCACGCCGGCAGGCTGTCGCCCTTCGGGTCGATGGCTTTTTCACTCTCCTGCGCCACGCCCTTGGCGTTGACGAACGTCCCGTCACTCTCCGCCCAGCTCGACGCGGGCAAGACCGCCGTGGCGTGTTTGGCGAGCGGTCCCTCGTGTGTCGCGAAGGTCACGAGCCCCTGCAGCTTGCCGAGGGCGTCGGTCTTCTCCGCATCGCTCGAGTAGGAGCCGAGGGCGAGCACGTGGGTGATCTGCCCAGCGTGGATGTCCTTGGCGAGCTCGGTGAAGGACATCGGCGGCGAGCTGGTGCAGAGCTCGGTGACGCCGGCCGTGTTCGGGTTTCGGTCCGCATGTTTGAGCACGGCATCCCCCAGGCCCGCGGCGCGCCCGCTGACGTAGATGTGTCCGGTCCCGAGGTAGTCTCTTGCCAGCCGCAGGAGCGCGAAGTTGTCCTCGTTGGAGTGCTGCGCGGAGAGCACGACGCCCAGGCGATCCGGCTCGACGCCGGAGAGAATGCCGCTCGCCTTCTCGATGGCGTCCGCGAGTGTGGTCTTCTTGCCGCGGACTCGCGCCTTCAGCACCCGGTTCTCGTTGATGCGACGGTAGTCGAGCATGCCCTCGTCGCACATCCAGTGCTGGTTCACGGCCATGTTCTCCCGCGGCCGGTAGCGATACACGGTGTGATCGCGCGGATCGAAATCCGTGAACGAGTTGCAGCCTGTGGCGCAGCCCGTGCACACCGACTCGACGCTGCGCAGGAACCAGACGCGGGCCTTGAAGCGGAAATCCCGGGCCGTCAGCGCGCCGACCGGGCACACGTACTCGGTCATCAGCGTGTAGGCGTTGTCGAGCTCGCGGCCGGGGGCCAGCACGATCTCGGAGACGTTTCCGCGCTCCCGCTTCTCGAGCACCGGGTCCTTGGCGACCTCCTCGCAGAAGCGCACACAGCGCGTGCACACGATGCAACGCTCGGCGTCGTAGACGATGGTGGGCCCGAACACGACACCCTTCGGCTTGTGCACGATCTCGTCGTGCATGCGCTTCTTGGTGCCCTGGTGCTCCAGCCAGTAGTCCTGCAGCCGGCACTCGCCGGCCTGATCGCAGATCGGGCAGTCGACCGGGTGGTTCAAGAGCAGGAGCTCCTGCACCGAGCTTCGCGCCCGGCTCACGTGCTCACTTTGCGAGCTCAAGACCTCCATGCCCTCGCCGGCCGCTTGCTGGCACGACGGCACGAGCTTGGGTTTCTTGGCCGGCACGTAGTCTTGTTTCTCGGCGTCCCACTCGAGCACGTCGAGCAGCATCGCCTTCCTGCCGGGGGGCGGCAGCAGCTCCACCAGGCACATGCGGCAGTTGGCCGCGACGCTGAGCCCGGGGTGCCAGCAATAGTGCGGAATGTCGACCCCGGCGCGGCGGGCCGCGCTGATGATCGTCTCACCCGGCTCGAACGGGATCTCGCGTCCGTCCAGCTTGAAGTTAGGCATGCGCAGTTCCTCGCTTACCGATCACACTCGCCACCAATCATGTTGAGCGACCCGAAACACGGGATCACATCGGCGACCATCGAACCGGTGATGAGCTTCTCCAGCCCGCCGGTCGCGTAGAAACAGGGAGGACGAATGCGCACGCGCCAAGGCGTGCCGCTGCCGTCACTGACCAGATAGAAGCCGAGCTCGCCGTTGCCGCCCTCGGTGTAGCTGTAGACCTCGCCGGCGGGGATCTTCAGCCCCTCCATCACGATCTTGAAGTGGCGAATCGTACCCTCGATGGTCGAGTAGACCTCGTCCTTCGGCGGCAGCATGACGCGCGGATCGTCTACGTTCACCGGTCCCGAGTCCGGCATGCGGTCGAGGCACTGCTCGATGATGCGTGCGCTCTGCTCCATCTCCTCGATGCGCACCATGAAGCGGTCGAAACAGTCGCTGGCGCTGCCGACCGGCACCTCGAACTCGACCTCCGAGTACTTGAGGTAGGGGCTGGATTTGCGCACGTCGTAGGCAACACCGGCGGCCCGCAGGCAGGGTCCGGTCCAGCCGAGCGAGAGCGCATCTTCGACCGAGATCACCCCGACGCCCTCGAGCCGATCGAGGAAGATGCGGTTGCCGAGCAAGAGGCGCTTCACCTCGTCCATGACGTGACGGATGTGCGCGACCACGAGCCGGGAGTGCTCCTTGAAGTCCGGAGTGGGCGGGGCCGCCATGCCGCCGACTCGGCCGAAGCTGTGGGTGAGACGTGCGCCCGTCTCCTCCTCCATGATGTCCCAGATCATCTCCCGGGCCTTCACCATCCAGAGGAACGGCGTGAACGCACCGAGCTCCATGGCCATGGCACCGTCGCAGGTCAGGTGGTCCGAGATACGAGCCAGCTCACCGAGAGCCATGCGGTACCACTGGCAACGCTCCGGCACCTCGATGCCGAGCATCTTCTCGCAGGCCAGCGAGAAACCCACGTTGTTGAGCATGGGCGAGACGTAGTTGCAGCGATCGACGTAGGGGTAGACCTGCGTCCAGGTGCCGCGCTCACACATCTTCTCGAAGCCGCGGTGCAGGTAGCCCACCTGCACGTCGCAGCGCTCGATGGTCTCTCCGGACAGCTCCATCACGATGCGCACGGTGCCGTGCATGGCCGGATGGGAAGGACCGACGTTGATCAACATCGGCTCGGCAGCGAGCTCGAGCTCCGTCTCGTCGAGATCTCGATCGAGGGGTTCCATCTCAGTCCTCCCCTTGAGTGAAATCGTGCGTTTGGCGCCCGAAACTCATGCCTTCGTGGTGGTCGAAAGGCGGCAGCTTGTCGATGTTTTCGACCTCGCGGTACGGCACCAGGGGCTGGATGCGCGCGGCTGGATAGTCGCGGCGCAGCGGGTGCCCGATGAACTCCGGGTAGGTCAGGATGCGACGCAGATCGGGGTGGCCCTTGAAGCTCACGCCGAACATGTCCCAGGCCTCCCGCTCCGACCAGTTGGCCGAGGCCCAGAGGCCCGAGAGGGAGTCGATCTCGGCCCCCTCGCCGTCCCGATCACCCACACGCGCCTTGAGCCGCAGCCGCTGCCCCTTCGACAGCGAGTGCAGGTGCACGACCACGTCGAAGCGCGGCTCGCGGTCGGGATGGTCCACACACGTCAGGTCGACGAGCATCTCCATCGCCAGCTGTTGCCTGGCAAACTCCGCGACCACCAACCACCACGCGGGGTCGACGACCACGGTGTCGTCGCCGTGCTGGGAGTGCGTCTCCAGAACGGCGTCCGGGAATTCGAGCTTGATCAGTTGGAGCAGGGCTTTGGCCATCGAGGCTTCCTCGCGGGCGCGCACCGGAAGTCTGCCCGGTGTCGCCGCGTGTTCTGGTCAACCATGCTTCGAGCGCCGGATCTGCACGACACCCATGTCGGGGCGCGTCACCGGATCGAGGCGGGGCTTCACGATGCCGGGACGACGGTCGCCCGACTGGATCTTGTCTTGGAGGAGCATCAGACCGTCGAGCACCGCCTCCGGGCGGGGCGGACAGCCGGGGATGTAGACGTCGGCGGGGATGATCTTGTCGATGCCCGCGACACACGCGTAATTGTCGTAAAAACCCCCGACAGACGCGCAGGTTCCGAAGGCGAGCACCCATTTTGGCTCGGCCATTTGTTCGTAGATGCGCTTCAAGATCGGCGCCTGGCGCTGAACGATGGTGCCGACCACCCACAGGAGATCACTCTGGCGAGGTGAGAAGCGCGGGGCTTCCGCGCCAAAGCGCGAGTGATCGTAGCGCGGGCTCGAGACCGCCATGAACTCCATGCCACAGCACGCCGTGACAAACGGGTACATGAAGAGCGAGTACTTCTGGGCCCAGGCCAGGAGGTCGTCGAACTTGGTCGTCGCAAAGCCTTGCCCCGACCCGGTGTCGAGCACCTCTTGAACCGAAGGCGACTTCAGCTCTCCCATTCCAGCGCTCCCTTCTTCCAGCAGTAAACCAGCGCTACCAGGAGCGCGACGATGAACCCGAGCATGGTGACGAAGCCGGTCCAGCCGAGCCCCTTGAACAGGGCCGCCCACGGGTAGATGAAGACCGCTTCGATGTCGAAGACCACGAACAGGATGGCCGTCAGGTAGAACTTGACGCTCAAGCGCACGCCCCGGGTGCCGGCGGTGTCGTTGCCGCACTCGAAGGGCATCTGTTTCTCGGCGTTCGGGTTCTTGGGACCGAGGTACTGGCCGCCCAAGAACATCACCGCGCAGATCCCCGCGGCGATCGCGAACATGATGAACATCGGCAGGTAGAGCTCGACCATCTTTACGTTGTCGCCTTCCGTGGCGTTCACGCGCCCTCCGACCAGGGCAGCCCACGAGACGTAACTCGCGGAAATTTCGCGTGAACGCCCGGTCGTGTACCACAAGCCCGGGGCCCGAGCCTAGCCCCAGAACGGCCCGTCGCTCGCGCCGGTCGGCTCATGGGCCGAGGGCTATTGGGCGAGCCTTCCGGGCCCGCGCGACAGGGCGCCGAGTTCAGCTCTCCCCGACGAGCTTTCGCCAGCCGTCGAGGGTGGGTCCGAGACCCTTCTTGATGCGCTCGAGGCTGATATCGAGGGTCGAGCCGTTGACCCCCGCTGCCTGGGCCTCGAGCACCGCTCCGTAGGCCGCAACGAGGCGCCCGCGAGCTGCGAGCGCCCGGGCCAGCAGCGGCCAGACCCGCGCGCCCTCCGCCCCGAGGTTCATCGCCCGCCGAAGCGGTCCAATCGCTTCGCCGTGACGTTCGCTCTTCACCATGGATTCGCCGAGGCGCAGATAGATCTCCGGGGCCGCGGGCCCATCCCCCGCGTACTGGATCGCGAGCCGCAGGATCTCTTCGCCCTTCTGCACCTCCGAGAGCGCGATGCAGGCAGAGCCCAGGTAACCCAGGCCCCGGGAGATCAGCGCCCGTGTGTCCGGGGCAAGCAGCTGTCCTTCCGGTGTGCGGAGGAAGATCGCGAGGGGCGCCGGCCAGGCTCCGAGCAGCTCGATGACCCGCAGGGACTCGCCGCGCTTTTCTGCCGCCTCGGCCTCGGTGATGCGCCCGAGATCGATGGCGCTCCGCCCACCGCGCTGGATACGATCGAGCTCTTCTCGAACGTGGGTGCGGATGCGCGCCCGAAGCTCGCCGAGCTCGTACCGCTCTTCGATGCCATCGTGCAGGAGATCGACGTGAGACTCGCCTGCTTCGATCGTCAGCTTGGTCAGGCTGTAGCCGTAGAGCGGCGACAGCAGCAGGTACCGCACTCCCACGTGCAGCTGCACGGCCTCGGTGTCGGTGGGGCGCGCGGGGGGCGGCGCGATGGGTTCTTCGGTCACCAGCGCGGCGACCAACCGGCGGCGGAAATCTGCCAGCGTGAGGCGCTGTGTGTCCGCGTCATTCACCTCGGCGTCCGGCGCACCGACCACGAAATCGACCAGCGTGTTGTCGGGATTTCGGCGATCGACGGTGAGCGCGGTGATGCGGGCGCCGGTGATCATGGCAAAGGCGAAGAAGCGCGCGCCAATGATGTCGCACAGGGCCTGAAAGCTGCCGATGCTCTCCCCGATACGCTCGAACCAGCCATCCGTGCGGATGGACTCGAGCTGGTATTCGGTCGGGGGGGCCATGCCTTGGAAGCGAGCTTAGCGCGCCGGGGCTCGCGGGCGAAGGGTTTCGTGCGCGTCTCCACGCTGAGCGAATGGGCTGCTAGGCTGGCCCGCGCATGCAGGTCCACCACCTCAACTGCGCGACCCTGTGCCCGTACGGTGGTCGACTCCTGTCAGGGTCGGGGACCCTCACCGGACGGGCGCGCCTGGTCTGTCACTGTCTGCTCGTCGAGACTTCGAGCGGCCTCGTGCTGGTCGACTCGGGGCTCGGGCTTCTGGACCTGCGGGCGCCGGAGCGCAGCATCGGCCGCGGATTCGTGTTCGCCTTCAATCCGGCTCTCGACCCGGCGGAGACGGCACTGCATCAGGTCGAACGCCTGGGCTTCGCTCGCGCCGACGTGCGCCACATCGTACTCACGCACCTCGACCTGGATCACGCCGGCGGCATCACGGATTTTCCTGATGCGACGGTGCACCTCCACGCGGCGGAGCTGCAGGCGGCGCGCCGCCCGAAGACTCGCCTCGAGCGCCTGCGCTACGCCCAAGCACAGTGGGCGCACGACCCGAACTTTGCCGAGTATCGCGAGACGGGGGAGCCGTGGTTCGGCTTCGATTGTGTGCGCGACCTGCGCGGACTGCCACCGGAGATCTTGCTCATCCCCCTGCAGGGCCACACGCGAGGCCACGCGGGCGTTGCCGTGCAGACGTCGGGACGCTGGCTCTTGCACGCCGGAGACGCCTACTTTCATCGCGACGAGATGGCGCCCGACCGACGCCGTTGCCCGCCGCTCTTCGACGCCTTCCAGCGCATCAACGAGATCGACGGGCGGGCGCGCATGCGGAACCAGGAGCGCTTGCGGGCGCTCTGCCGGGAGAGCGCCGCCGAGGTGCGTGTGTTCTCGGCCCATGATCCGGTCGAGTTCGAGCGCTGCCTGGAGCGCGCGCCCAAGAGCGCCGATGCCTGACGCGGTCTGGGTCGAGGGCGGGTGTCACTGCGGCGCCGTGGGATTTCGCGTGCGGATCCGCCACTGGCGTGCCCTCGACTGCAATTGCTCCATCTGCGCAAAAAAAGGCTTCGAGCACCTGATCGTGCCGCCGGAAGATTTCCAGCTCGTGGAGGGACAGGCCAGCCTCAGCAGCTACCGCTTCAATACCGGAGTCGCGGAGCACCGCTTCTGCACCACCTGCGGCGTTCACCCATTCTACACGCCGCGCTCACACCCCGATCAGATTGACGTGAACGTGCGCTGTCTCGACGAGGATGCCCGCGCGCGCTTCCAGAAGACCGCATTCGATGGCCAGCGCTGGGAAGACAACATCGAAACGATCCGCTGACGCCGCGCGGCCGTCCAAGCTCGCGACCGAGCTTTGCGCGTGGTACCGCAAACACGCGCGGGATTTGCCCTGGCGTAGCAGCCGGGACCCCTACACGATCTGGGTCAGCGAGGTGATGCTGCAGCAGACGCGCGTGGCGACCGTGATCCCGTATTTCGAGACCTGGATGCGGCGGTTCCCGGACGTCGAACGGCTGGCTCAGGCGGACGAGCACGACGTGCTGCATGCGTGGCAGGGCCTCGGTTATTACTCGCGGGCGCGCAGCCTCAGAGCGGGCGCCCAGGCGGTGATGGCGGAGCACGCTGGGCGCGTCCCGTCGAGCGTCGAGGCGCTCCGTTCGCTGCCCGGCGTCGGTCCCTACACCGCCGGCGCCATCGCCAGCATTGCTTTCGGTGCGCAGGCGGCAATCGTGGATGGCAACGTCGTGCGGGTGCTCTGCCGCTTGTTCGGGCTCGCGGGAGATCCTGCGCGCGCACCGCTGAAATCCGAGCTCTGGCGCCGCGCCGCCGCGCTCGTTCCCGAGCGCGATCCGGGGACCTTCAACCAAGCCCTGATGGAGCTCGGTGCGACGGTGTGCACGCCCAAATCGCCACGCTGTGAGCTCTGCCCGTGGCGTCAGCCTTGTGTGGCCCGGGCGCTCGGGCGCCAGACCGAGCTGCCAGAGCTCGCGCGCCGTGTCGCGGTCACCGAAGTGCGGGCGGCGGCTGCGGTGGTGAGCCATCGTGGGTGCTTCCTCGTCATGCGAGCGGCCGCGGACGCCCCGCGCTGGGCAGGCATGTGGCAGTTTCCGAACACCGAGCTCCGCGCCGGTGAGTCGGCAAGCGCCGCCGCGCTCCGAGCCGTGCACGAGCACACCGGCCAGGTTGTGACGGCGGACCGTGACCTGCTCTCCGTCACCCACTCGGTGACGCGATTCAGGATCGTGCTGGAGGTGATCGCGTGCTCGTGTGAGCGGCGCGCCCGCGGCGACGGGCTCGCCTGGAAACGGCTCGCAGAGCTCGACACTCTCGCGTTACCCGCGGCGCACCGGCGGATCGCCCGTGCGCTCAGCAGCGAAAGCTGAGAGTGCGGTCCGAGTCCACCGATGTTAAGTCTGCCAGCATGTCCGTCCCCGTCATGCCGACCGAGCTCCTGCTGCACCGCCCCTCCGGCGAACGGGTCGCGCTCCAGTCCTTGTGGGCGAACGGGCCGATCGTGCTGTCTTTCGTGCGCCACTTTGGCTGACTGCTTTGCCACGAGCAGGCCGCGCAGTTGCGCGGCGCACTCCCGAAATCGAGCGCCGCGGTGCCGAGCTCGCCATCATCGGCAACGGTAGCCCCGCGCAGGCGGGCTTCGCCGCGGATCAGGACCTGACCGGGCGAGTCTTCACTGACCCCGCACGTGCCGTGTATCGCGCGCTCGGCATGCGCGACGGGCTGCGGTCGACCTTCAATCCACGCGTGCTGGCGAATGCCGCTCGGGCCTGGTCCAAGGGTTTCCGCCAGAAGCGGACGCAAGGTGACCCTCTGCAGCAGGGCGGAGTGCTGCTCGTGGACGGATCGGGCAACATCGTCTTTTCGCACCTGAGCCAGGTGGCTGGGGATCATCCAAGCCTCGAAGTGCTCCTGCGCGCGCTCGACAAGCTCGCTGGCGCCTAGCCGTGCGACGACGCCGACAGCCGGCTGAGCCGCCCGCGCCGCGCGCTGAGGCGCGCAGGCGCGAACAATGCGCGGGGACTTCGAGCACCGAGGAGCGCTGCACGAGCGCCGTGATACCCTGGGGCCGAATGCCGTCGACCTCGAAACTGTCGGTCGCTCCGTTCAGGCGAGCGCGTCCGTGTTTGCGTCGCTGCTCGCGCTGCCCACGCTCGGGCTGGCGGTCAGCCATTGTTCGTCCACCGCGCGCAACCACTCGAGCCCGCCGACCGGCGGGTCCGGCGGCGCAGCGGGACAGGCTGGAGCAGGCGGGAATGGCGGTGCGGGAAACACGGGCGGAACGGCTGCCAGCGACGCGGGCCTCGGCGGCGCCGACGCCGGCTCCCCCGCCCCCAAGCTGGTCTCGACCCATCTCGGCAAGAGCCCCTCGGACCAGTTCGTGTCCCACATCGCCATCAGCCCGAGCAGTGAGCACCTCTACGTGTCGGGCTACCGCAACGCCGGCAAGGAGGGGTTCGTCGCAGAGTTTGCGAGCGCGAGCGCGCCGGAGCTGAACCGCCGCAGCTTTCCTTCGCCGAACGGCGCCTTCTACCTCTCCAGCGTCGTGATCGACGGCAACGACGAGCTCGAGTTGGTGGGCATGTTCACCAAGGACGTGAACATCGCCGGGCAGATTTCGACCGAAGCTGCAAGCAATGGCTTCGCCGGCGTGGTCGCGCGGGTCTTGCCAACTCCCGACGGCGGCATGAGCGCCACGTCGTTCTCCATCGCGGGTCCCGGCGATCAGATGCAGCGCGACAACGCGCCGTTCGGCACGGGCAGCGTGTCCGTCGGCCACTTCGCGGGCACGACAGAGGTGCACGGCCAATCACTGAGCGCCACCGGCGGTCCCGACGCGCTCGTGTCGATCGATTTTCAGGGTGTGACGGCGGGCAAACACGCGGCCTTTGGCGGCGCCGGAGCGCAGTACTTCTTTGGGGTCGTCGCCGACGGCAGCAGCGAAGTCTTTGCGGTCGGCGAGTCGCCCGACACCGGGACCTCGCTCAATGTCATCGCGGGAACGAACCAGCTCGCGAGCGTGGTCTGTTTCGACAACCAGCTGCAGCAGAAATGGGCGAAAGGCCTGGGCAGCGGCTCGAATGACTCGTTCTTCGACGTCGCCCTGTCGCCGACGGAAGCACCACCGTTCCTGGTCGCGGTCGGCGTCACCAAGGGCGCCATCCAACTGCCGGGCGGCAAGCTCCTCGAATATTCTGGCGGCGAGGACGCGCTGGTCGCCCGCTTCGACAAGAGCGGAAATCTCGATTGGGCGCGCAGCTTCGGCGGCGGCGCCGACGACCGGGCATTTTCCGTCGCCGTCACGAAGACCGGCGACATCTTCGTGGCGGCTCAGATCAAGAGCGCGAGCCTCGACGTCGGCGGGGCGACCTTGCAGAAACACGGCGGCGTGTCCGATGGGCTGCTGCTCCGCCTCGACGCGGCCGGCAACGTGCTCTGGGCAGAGCTCGTCGGCGGCGCCGGCGAGGACGGATTCAACTCCCTGGCCATCGGACCGAGCGGACAGCTCGCCCTAGCGGGCCGCTTCCAGGGTGAGTTCCAGTTCCTCGGCAAGACGATCACCGGCGCTCCCCTCACCGACAAGGTCTGGGATTTTGCGCTGCTCGTGCTCGACCCCTGAAGCGCCGCGGCCTCATGCCACGGCGCTCTGCCCAGCTCACGCTCGCTTCAGCCGCACTGGGCGGTGTAGTCCCCGCAGCAGTCGCCGTAGTTCGTGCAGGAGGTGTCGCAGTAACACTTCGGCGTGCTGTTCGGCACCGGTGATGCCTCGCCGCAGTGACCGGCGCAGGACGCCGCGCTCGACGTTCCGCCCGCTCCGCCACTCGCGCCGCCCGCTCCGCCCGCACCGCCACCCGCAGCGCCACCGCTGGCCCCGCCGGCTCCGCCACCGGCAGCGCCACCGCTGGCCCCGCCGGCTCCACCGCCCGCAGCGCCGCCGCTCGCACCACCCGCGCCGCCACCCGCAGCGCCACCGGCACCACCAGCTCCGCCACTGCCACCCGTGCCGCTGCACAGCGAGCCTTGCGGCGCGTAACAGTTGTCCCGCACACCGCTGGCGCCGAAGGTCGAGTCCCCGACGCGGTTGCGAATGGCGAGCAAGATGTCACGCCAGTTGGCGTTGTTGTTGTGTGACAGCGCCCAGTCGATCTTGGCGAACACCGGGCCTGCGATCTCGTTCGCGTCCGCGCTCACCTCGACGACGCTGGACACCAGGTCGAGTTTGTCCCAGCCCTTCTTGCCCGCGAGGATCGGCTGCACGTAGTACTCGTAGCCGAGGCAGCCGCCATAGATGTAGATCTGGTAGAAGTCCGGGTACTTCGGCTTCGCCCAAAAGTCGCTGGCGCCGAGCATGCTGTGACCGTCGTAGACGACGATCTCGTGCTCCCCGATGGCCTTCTGGAAGTTGGGGAAGTGCGCAAAATCCGAGAGCCCGGAGAAGTCGGTCGGTGCGTAGAGATCGATCTCGAAATCGGCCTCGCCAATGTGCTTGGAGAAACGCCGTCCCACCGGCGCGGGAGTGACTTCGGAGTAGCCAGCCTGTTTCAGCCAGTTCGCCATGGTTTTCATGTTGCGAACGCCGGTCTCCGAGTCGTCGATCGGGCCGTCGCCGATTTGACCAAACAGCACCACGGCGGTGATCTTCTTGTCTGCCAGGAGCTGGTCGAATTCGGGGTAGGTCTTCTGGGACTCCGCGAACATCTTCGACACGGTCAGCTTCAGCTGCTGCGTGGGTAGGGTGCAGCCGCTCTTTTCCGGGTTCCACATGTACCAGTACACGGACTGGCTCAAAGAGATGTGCCCGTCGTGGTTGGCGCACTTGTCGCCGGCGTCGCTCATCACCGTGAACGGATTGATCGGCACCGTGGCCTCGAATACCGTCCCTTGTGTGACCCCGTTCTTCGCGCTGTTCAGCAGCACGGCGTTGACCCGCTTCATGCGGAAGTGGGTCAGCTTCGCTTTGTCCACACTCGCGGCGTCTGCCGCGGTGATCCAGTTGCCGTCGACCAACCACTCGACGCGGTCCTTCGACGTCGAATCCTCCGCCAGTGACTCGAGGTAGAACTCGCCACGCTCGCGCAGGAAGGTGGTCGCGAACTGACTCACGAAGGCCGGCGACTCGAGCAAGCGATAGGCCGGGGCCTGCACGTCGGCTTCGAGATCGACCTCGACCTCGATACCGTCGGGGTTCAAGTAGGCGGTGTCCGCCTTCCCCGAAGGGGTCTGGTCCTGAAGGAAGGGGTTCGGGCCGCCGGTGTCGCCCCCTCCGGAGCCTCCGTCGCTCGAAGAGCACGCCAGCAAGATCGCAGGAACCAGGGCGGAGTAAGCAATTCGGCGGAACGACATGGGTCAGGCCTCCCGTTCAGGTAGGATATATAACTACCAGCAACTACACCGGACAGCAAGCCGGTATTTCGAGGGTATCAGAGGCGCCCGGCGACCTCACGGAGAACCTCCGGGGCCGCGGCATCGATCAGATCCCCGTGCCCCGGGATCAGCCGGACCGGCTGCTCTTGGCTGAGCTTTTCCAGGCACGCCCGCAAGCTTGGCTTGTCGTCGACCAGGAACGTCCGGGCGATGAGCGTGACCCGGGGGCCCCCGGAGGAGCCGATCCACCGGAGGATCAACCCGTGCATCCCGCCCTGATGTGGGACGTTGAAGAGCGCGTCGTTGAAGACCAGGGTGAGCCCGTCGCGGGAGCGGACACGGAGGACGCCTTCGCGCTCCTTGACCCCGGCGAGGTGCTCGAAGCTGAGCGCCGCGTCCTCCGGAACCTCTGCATACGTGAGGTCCACGGGGGCCTTCTGTTCGACTTTCCGCTTCGCGCCCGCCGGACACACGACCTTGGCGTTCGGATAGCGACGCTTGAACCTCGCGATGTCGAGCCGATGGAACCCGTTCGGGACGACCAGGAGCTCGGGCTCCGCCCAGGCTTCGATCTGCTTCAGCTCGGCATCGCCGATCAGCATCGGACCGTGGATCACGAGCCCGCCGCTCTCGCGCTTGATCAAGGTCATGCGCCGCTTCAGCGCCATGCCGGGCACAGGCCCCTCCACACACCTCAGGTTCTCGGCCAGCTCGACCACCGGGCCATGGGGCAAGACGTTCCAGCTCTCCAACGCGCTCATGCTGGCGATCTCTGACACAAGACGCCTGCGCACGTCGACGACGTTTTCACGTCAGGCGCCGGACGCCGGCTTCTTCGCGCTTCGCAGCGCGCCCAGCAGATCACTCGACAGCGCGACGCCGATCACGATCACGATGCCGGCGACCAGCGTGCGTAGCGTCGGGACCTGCCGGCGCCAGAGCCAGACCGCGAGCGTCGCGATCAGCGGCTGCGCGTACACATAGACCGCAACGACGCTGCTCTCGACCCGCACCAGGGCGTAGGCGTTCAAGAGGTAGGTCGCGAGGGTTGCACCAAGCAAGATGAAGGCGAGTGATGCGTGAATCGCAGGCGGGAGGCCGAGCCAGCTCACCTTCGCGGCCGCCGGCAAGGTCAGTGGGGCCGCCTCGATGGCGCCGAAGACGAACACCCACGCCATGGTCCGAAGCGAACCGAGCCGCGCGAGCACCGGACGCGCCAGGACGATGTAGAACGAATACGCGCTGACGTTGGTCAGCAGCATCAGGTTGCCAACGGTCGCCCGATCCCCGAGATCAAACCGTTCGACCCGGAGCAAGAGCGCCGCGCCCACGAACGACAGCGCGACCCCAACCAGGCGCGCGGGCCCCGGGCGCTCCACCCGCAGCAGCGCCGTCAGCACCAGCGTGAGCGCGGGCATGAGCAAGATCGAGAGCGACGCGTTGATCGGGCCCGCGCGCAGCAGCCCCTCGGCAAAGAGCAGCTGGTTGATGCTGATTCCGAGCGCACCGAGGCCGGCCAGGCGCGCGAGATCCGCCCAGCTCGGCGGCTTCTGCCAGGGCAAGCCCGCGGCCAGGGCGAGCAGCGGCGCACCGAGCATCAATCGAAAGCCGATCAGCGCCGCCGGGCTGATGTGTTCCATGACCGCGCTCCCCGCCACGGGCCACAGCCCAAACAGGAACTGGACCAAGAGCAGGGCGAGGTGAACACGCAGCAACGGCGCGGAGCCTAGCCAAGGACGGCGGTCTCGGCGAGCCAGCGGGCTTTTTCGTGTATCGATCAGGGATGGCAAGACGCGTCGTCGACCGTGCCGCACGGCAGGCCAGGGTCTCGGAGCCCCGGCTCGCCCGTGTGCGCCTGCTGATCGATGCCGATCACTACGACACGCTGGTGGCGGAGGAGATCCCGAGCGCGAGGGTCTCGTTGTGGATCGGCACGGCGAACCTGAAGGACCTGCGCATCGAGGCGCCGATCGGCACACGGGCCCGGGCGCGTGGGCGCTACGTCTCGGTGCTCGAGACGGTCGAGGGGCTGGCCGACGGCGGGGTCGAGGTCCGCATCCTCCACGGCCGAGCGCCGTCCCGCGCGTTTGCGTCGGAGCTCCGAACGCGCAGCGGACTCGCCAACAAGGGGCTGTTGCGCGAGTGCCCTCGGGTGCACCTGAAGCTGGTGATCGTCGACGGACGCTCACTCTACCTGGGCAGCGCGAACTTCACCGGAGCTGGCATCGGTGCTCGGGCCGAGACGCGACGCAACTTCGAGGTTGGCATCGTGACGGACGACGAACACGTGCTCGATACCCTGCAGGCTCGCTTCGACGCCATCTGGTCAGGAAGAGAGTGCGCCGCCTGCGGCCTGCGACGCGAATGCCCCAAACCCATCGACACCCTGGGCCGCGCGCCCGCAGCGGCTCGAACGAAGGCAAAACGCTGAGCCACGTGTCAGTGCGACCCTGCTACAGTGCTCGACATGCAACGCGTGTTGGTGGGGACTGGCATCCTGCTCTTGGTGTCGGTGGGCTGCGGCGGAGGCGACGATGCCGGCGGCGGAAGCGGCGGCAAGAACACCGGCGGCTCCAGCACGGGGGGTAGCTCGACCGGCGGCAGCTCGACCGGCGGCAGCTCGACCGGGGGGAGCGGCGGCTCGGGCGCGGCAGGAGCTGGCGGGAGCGGAAGCGGCGGCGCGGCCGGAAGTGGCGGGATCGCGGGCAGCGCGGGGACCGGAGGCAGCGCAGGGACCGGCGGCAGCGCGGGAACCGGAGGCAGCGCGGGAACCGGAGGGGCGCCCACGTGGGTCGATCCCCTCGTCGGCGTGGGCAAAGTCGAGAAGGTCGCCGGCGGTTTTCAATTCACCGAAGGGCCCGTCTGGTTTTCGGCGACGAACAGGCTGTATTTCAGCGACATCCCAGCCTCCCGCATTCACGAGCTGAGTCCGCCGAGTGCGGTCACGATCTTCCGCGAACCGAGCGGTCAGTCGAACGGCCTCGGCATCGACCAGAACGGCCTGCTCGTCGCCTGTGAACATGCGGGACGGCGCGTGAGTCGCACCGACAAGAGCGGCACTGTCAGCACGGTTGCTTCTACCTACCAGGGCAAGAAACTGAACTCGCCGAACGACGTGATCGTGCGCAAGGACGGCAATCTCTATTTCACGGATCCCCCTTATGGCGGCAACCCGAACGAGCTGGGTTTTCAAGGGGTGTTCCGCGTCGATCCGAGCGGCACGCTCTCGTTGGTGTCGAGCGATATGTTTCGTCCCAACGGCATTGCGCTCTCGCCGGACGAGAGCACGCTCTACGTCACCGACTCGGAGCAGGGATACTTGCGAAGCTACACGGTCGATGCCGGCGGCGCGCCCTCGAACCCGAAGAAGTTCATCAACACGTCCCCTGCCCCCGACGGCATGGCGGTCAACGTGCAAGGGGATCTGTTCGTGAGCACCCAGGCCGGCATCGAGGTGTTCAAGGCGGATGGCACGAAGCTGGGCACCGTGCCCATCGACGTCGCCGGAAAGAAGGAACAGCCGGCGAACTGCAGCTTCGGCGGGGCCGCCGGAAAGACGCTGTATGTCACGGCACGCACCTCGCTGTATCGCGTCGATTTTGCGATTGCTGGCCTGCCCTGACACGTCGGTGAGCGGCGGGCGAGCGCGCCGAACGCCGGCGCCCCATCAGGCCCGCTTCACTCCGGCAGCCCGTTGACCGCGTCCCGCCGCGCCGTGGCTGAGCCCTCAGCTTTGTGCCCACTCAGGCGTGTGAGGGTCGCGTCGAGCTGGGTCACCAGAAGCAATTCCTTCTCCAGCCCCGTGACCCGAGAGTCCGCCAGCTTCTTCCGGAGCGCGCGCACCAGGCGGTACGCCTCCTCGGTCTTGTTTTGCTGACCGTGCAAGATCGACGCGCGCTTCAGCGTCGTGATCTCGTCGATCAAGAGCTCTCCTCGAGCGAGGCCCAGCGGCAATTGGCGGCGCGCTACCAGGCTGAACGAGAGTGCGTCTTTCTGTTTGTGCTTGGTGGTGTCGGTGTAGCTCAGCTTGGCGTCTGCGATGGCCCCCGCGGGGGCCGGCAGTGCTCCGAGCTTCGGCGCCAGCGCGAAATAGATGCCGCCCTGGTCGTGGCTGAGAAACACGGTCTCGATCGTCATCGACAGACCGCCGTTGGCGGTTCGTTTCACCAGCTCACCGGGGACTCCGTAGACGCCCAAGATCTCGTAACCCTTGCGCGGGGTGACGACGATCCGCATGTCGTGGGCCAGCTCGGTCACCATCGTGTCGAAGTCCTTCACGAAGCGTTCGCTCATCTTGGCGGCGTCAGGAAAAAAATACAGATTGCCGCCGCGTACACTGCTGATGGCCGTGGCCAGCTCCGCTCCGAAGTGGGTCGACACACCAACGGTCGTCATTCCGACGCCTCGGCGGCTGGCCTCGCGCGCCATGCCCATGAAGCTGTCCTTGTCGGTGCGCCCCACGTTGGGGCGCTCGTCGGTGAACAGCATCACGCGGGTGGTTCCCGCGAAGGACTTGCGGCTCTGCTGGGCCACGTCGAAGCCGACGCGCAGTCCCTCTTCCATGGCGGTGCTGCCCGCGCTCTCGATCTTTTCGATCGAGGCGAGCACGGCCGCCCGGTGCGAGAGACGCGTGGGCTCCAGGTGCACGTGGCTCTTGTCGCCGTAGAGCACGATCGAGAGCTGATCTTTCGCCGTCATCTGTAGCGCGATGTGGCGCAAGCTCGCCTTGACGGTGTCGAGCGGCTGTCCACTCATGCTGCCGCTCTTGTCGACGACGGCGACCAACGAGAGCGGCGCGCGGCGCCAGGTCTTCGGGTTCAAGTTCGAACCGAACCCGAGCTGGGTGAGGAAGCGCACCTCCGGCTGGGCGATCAGCTCCGCCGCCGCGCCGGCGCCCTCCAGGCACAGGATCTGAGTGCACGGGCGGGTCGACGGCAGCGGCAGGTCGTGCTGACTCAGGAGGCCCTCGGGGGTGAAGGTACGTTCGTGCGGGACCTCACCGGCCGAGATGCGATCTCGCGCGAAGTCGATGTCCTGGGCGCCGCCTGGCGTGGCCCCCATCTCCATGCGCATCTTCGGCGCAGCTCGGAACGGCGACGCCGGCTTGAAGCCCTCGCGATCATCGTCCTTTTTTGGGCCGCGGGCCTCGGCCAACGGGGTAGTCGCGAGCATCACCGATGCCATCAGCCAGGCCAGAATGTTCCGCATGCCAGACGGATACGTGCGGAGGGACGATTCGATCTAGACCCATCACCCGCCGTCGCCGGCACACCACGACAGGCAGTCCAGGTAAGGCGCACAAGCGGCAGACGCGGCGCAGGCGCTCACGCTGGACGAACACGCTGCACTCGGGGCGCGCTGGGCGAGCAAACAGGCTTCACAGGTCGAGCTCGGACCGGAGCTCGGATTGCTGCAGAACCCGTTGTCGCCGCAGGCCGCAGCGCACGGTCCGCCATCCGCGCAGACGCACGGCTGAAGCGTCGTGCCAAAGGCCTGCATCTCCGAGTACAGGTACTTGCCGCAGCAGAACGCACAGGGCTGCGCTTTGGCGGCGACACACTCCGCGAGCAGCTCGGAAGCGTCCGGTGGCTCCCCTCCGCTGCCCCCGCTGCCCCCACCCCCACCGCTGCCGCCGCTCGGTCCTCCGTCACCAAACTGGCAGTCGTAGTAACCGTCAGGACACTTGCCCGACGCCGGCGACGGGAGCCCGTCGTAGGTGGGGCAGATCTTGGACTTGTGATCACCGTTCGGGCCACAACAGTCGGAATATCCGAAGCAGGTTCCGGGCGGGCAGTCGGAGCCGCGGACGGTCCCCTCCGGGCAGCGCCACTCCCCTGCGACACAGATCTCTTGAGCCACCACGTCGGAGCCACAGCCCGCCGCGCAACGGGTCTGAGCGCTGCCTTTGCAGCTCGTCGCCCCGCCTGTGCCCACGCCGCCCTCGCCGCCACCCCCGGCGTCATCGGCCCCACACGCCGCTGCAACCAGCACCGCCACGCACAGAATGATCCCGTTCCGCACGCCCGAGCCATGCCTCGCTCGCGCCTCGTTGGCAACGACCCCCATCAAGTCGAGCCGCCGGGGACTCACCGCTCCACCAGCACCGCGGACAGCGGCTTTCGGCTGATGTTCGGCACCTCGGCGCCGGGGCTCGGGTAACCCACCGGCAGGAGCAAATACGGGCGCTCACTCTTCGGACGGCCGAGGATGTCCCCGAGGAAGGCCATCGGGCTCGGGGTGTGGGTCAAGGTCGCGAGCCCCGCGTGGTGCAGCGCCGCAATCAAGAACCCGGCCGCGATGCCCACCGACTCTTGCACGTAATAGTTACGTTCTTGTTCCGTCGCGCCGTGGCGCTGGGCGAAGATCACGATCAACGCGGGTGCCTCTTCGAGGAACGGTTTGTGTTCGTCGGTGCCGAGCGGCGCCAGATCCTCGAGCCAGCGCTCAGGCGCACGCCCATGATAAAATTCGCGCTCTTCTGCCTCTGCACCCTCGCGGATCTTGCGCTTCTGTTCGGGATCGCTGACGAGCACGAAGGTCCACGGCTGTTTGTTCGCGCCGCTCGGGGCCTGGGCCGCCGCCTCGATGCAGGCGCGGATGATGTCGAGCGGCACCGCCTCGGAGCTGAAGCTCCGCACCGAGCGCCGCGACCGCATGTGGTCGCGGAATGCCTCTGCGCGAGCGCGCATCTCGGGCTCGGACAGTCGCTCGAACAAAAGGCGGGTCGTAGTCACCCCGGGCTCTCCGCTCATGCGCCGAAGATACAGCGGTTGTCGTGGAGTGTCGCGCCACGCGCGACGTCGGCTCACCACCCGACGTACAGAGCCAAGAGCAGCGGGAACTGACCCACCAGGAGCAGCACCGCCGTGTAGCCGATGATGTCGCGAGCCTTTGCGCCCGTGATGCCGAGCAACGGCAGCGCCCAGAAGGGTTGCAGCATGTTGGTCCACTGGTCCCCGTAGGCCAGCGCCATCACCATGCGCGCCGGGGACACGCCGGTCTTCACGGCGGCCTCCAGCAAGATCGGCCCCTGTACCGCCCACTGCCCGCCGCCGCTCGGCACGAACAGGTTCACGAGCCCCGCCGAGTAGAATGACACGGCGGGCAGGCTCGCCGCGCCCACGTGGGACATCGCACCCGCCACGGCGGCGAGCAGCCCCGTGCCTTGCAGCATGCCCATGATGCCCGCGTAGAACGGAAACTGCAGGATGATGCCGGCGCAGCCCTTGGCGGCCTCGCCCACCGCGTTTGCGTAGGCCAAGGGTGAACCGTGCAGCGCGAGCCCGACGAACAGAAACACGAAATTCAGCAGGTTCGGGTCGAGATTGGCGATGCCCTGCCGGCGCAAGAGCAGCACACCCGTCACCACGCCAACGACGGCGAACCCCATGCCGAACCAGCGCGAGCGGTCCAGCCGAGACGCTGGGGTCTCTTGCTCCGGGCCGCCCTCGTCGCCGTCGAGAGCAGCGAGCTTCGGCGCCGGAAGCCGCTCCGACTCCTTCGCCGGCAGCATGCGCACGAGCACGAACGGGACCAGCACCAGCAAGAGTGCGTTCGCGAGCAGGTTGCTGGTCGAGCCAATGGTCTGGCCGAGCGGGATGGGCCCAACCGCGGCGGCCAGGGAGTCACCCAGGATCTCCTTCAGATCTTTGGCCAGCGTCACCTTGAGCGGCGCGGAGCCACTGAGCCCGCCGTGCCAGACCATCAGACCGCTGTAGCCACCGGCCACGAGCAGCGGGTAGTGGACGAGAATGCCGCGCTCGCGCGCGCGCTGACCGACTTCGCGCGCCAAGAGCGCCCCGCCAATCAAACCGAGGCCCCAGTTGAGATAAGCGAGCAGCATGGCGCCCAGCGCAACGATCACGGTGGCGCGGGCAGGAGTTCGAGCGGCCTGGGCCAGCAGGTCGAGCCCACGCCGCACGGGTGGGCTCGACGCCAGAGCGTGACCGGTGACGAGGATCAGGCACATCTGCATGCCGAACGCGAGCAGGTTCCAGAAGCCCTTGCCTCCGCCCTTGCCGTCGACCCAGGCGAAGAGCACGAGCTTCACGTCGAAGCCCACGTAGAAGAGCGCGACCGTGAACGTCAGCAGCGTGAGCAGAATCGCGAGCACGAACGGGTCGGGCACGTAGCGGCGCGCAAGGCGCGAAAGCGAGTCTCCCAGCCGCTCCAGCATGGCGGGACGACGCTACCCCGAGAGCCGGGCCGCACGCCAATCCGCAGAATCGGGCTGATTCGCTGGCTCGAGAACTACCTGCGCTGGCACGATGGCGGCGAGTACTCCGTGCTCACGAGAGCATCGACGCCTGAGTACGCGCTCGCACGCCGCACGAGACGGCTCGGCCGGTGGGCGGGAGCAGCGCAAGCTGATCGGTGTTCTAGGGGGTGTCGATCGTTCGGCCAAAGCTGCGGTGGATGGCCGGGACGCGGGTGCCTCGTCCGGGGAATGCTTGCCATGACAAGCTCTTTACGGAAACGAGGAACCACCAGCGCGCGGGCGGAGAGCGTAAGGAGTGCGCAAGCGAGCGTGGAGCTCCGCCGCCGGCCCCCCGGCGGGCGTGGGCTCAGTCCTTTTCATCGTCACACTCGAGTCGCGTTCAGCTTATCCGGGTCCACACCGAGCTCCGTGATGGCGCGTGCGACGGTCTTGCCGTCGAGCTTGCCTTCGAGGCGCAGGGCGTCGAGCGCCGCGATGGCGACGTTCTCGGCGTCGATCTCGAAGTGGCGCCGGAGCGCCTCGCGGGTGTCGCTCATGCCGAAGCCATCGGTGCCGAGCGGCACGAAGCGCCCGGGCATGAAGCGAGCGATCTGATCGGGGACGGCCTTGATGGAATCGCTCACCGCGATGAACGGACCCTCCACACCCTCGAGCGCACGCGCCAGGAACGAGACCTCGGGCGGCGCCTCGGGGTGCAGCCGCCCGTATCGCTCGCAGTCGAGGGCATTGCGCCTGAGCTCGGTGTAACTCGTCACGCTCCACACGTCGGCCGACACGTCGTACCGGGCCAAGATCTCCGTGGCGCGCAGCGCGTGCATCAAGATGGAGCCGGAACCAAAGAGCTGCACGTGTCGTGACTTCTTCCCGTCTGCCGCGCGCACCCGGTAGATCCCTCCGAGGATGCCCTCTCTGGCGCCGGCGGGCATGGCGGGCATGACGTAGTTCTCGTTCTGGAGCGTCACGTAGTAATAGATGTTCTCGTCGTTGCCGATCATCCGACGCAGCCCATCTTCGATGATCACCGCCAGCTCGTAGGCGTAGGCCACGTCGTACGACACGCAGCACGGGATGGTGCTCATCAGGAGGTGGGTGTGGCCGTCCTGGTGCTGCAACCCTTCGCCGTTCAGCGTGGTGCGGCCGGCGGTTGCGCCGAGCACGAAACCGCGAGCCATGCTGTCGCCGGCGGCCCAGAAGAGATCTCCGGTGCGCTGAAAGCCGAACATCGAATAGAAGATGTAGAACGGGATCATCGGCTGACCGAAGGTTGCGTAGCTGGTGCCCGCCGCGATGAAGCTGGCGGTCGAGCCTGCCTCCGTGATGCCCTCTTCGAGCACCTGGCCGTCCTTGGCCTCGCGGTAGTAGAGCAGCTTGCCCTTGTCGACCGGCTCGTAGAGCTGCCCGAGCGCGGAGTAGATCCCGACCTGGCTGAAGAGTGCGTCCATGCCGAAGGTCCGCGCCTCATCGGGCACGATGGGGACCACACGTTGTCCGATGCGCTTGTCCCGCAGCAGCTTCGACAACATGCGCGCGAACGCCATCGTCGTGCTGGCCTCGCCCTCGCCGGTGCCCTGCTTGAATTCCTCGAACAGCTCGCTCGGCGGCAGCTCGAGCCTCACCTGCACCGTCCCGCGGCGCTTGGGGATGGAGCCGCCGAGTGCGCGACGCCGCTCGAGCAAGTACTCGACCTCGGGGCTGGTGACGCCGGGGTGATAGAACGGCGCTTCGTCGAGCTTCGAGTCTGGCACCGGCAGGTGCAACGAGTCCCGGAACACTCTGAGCTCGTCCTTCTCCAGCTTCTTCTTCTGGTGAGTGACGTTCGAGCCCTCGAAGCTGTCTCCGAGCGTCCAGCCCTTGACGGTGTGCGCCAGGATCACCGTCGGACGACCCTTGTTCTCGACCGCGCGCCGGTAGGCGGCGTACAGCTTGCGGTAGCTGTGTCCGCCGCGGCGCAGCTTCTCGATCTGCGGATCCGAGAGGTGCGACACCATGTCGAGCAGTCGGGGATCGGTGCCGAAGAAATCACGGCGGGTGTAGTCGCCGGACGCGGTCGTGTACTTCTGCCACTGACCGTCGACGACCTCGTTCATGCGGCGGCGCAGCACGCCGTCGTGGTCTCGAGCCAGGAGCTCGTCCCACTCTGGGCCCCAGATCACCTTCAAGACGTGCCAGCCGGCACCGCGGAACACGGCCTCGAGCTCCTGGATGATCTTGCCGTTGCCGCGCACCGGACCGTCCAGGCGCTGCAGGTTGCAGTTGACGACGAACACCAGATTGTCGAGCCCCTCCCGCGCCGCAATGCTCAGGCTGCCCAGGGACTCCGGTTCATCGGTCTCACCGTCCCCGAGGAACGCCCAGATGCGCGACTTGCTGGTGTCGGCGATGCCGCGACCGGCGAGGTAACGCGCGAAGCGCGCCTGGTAGATCGCCTGGAGCGGTCCGAGCCCCATGCTCACGGTCGGAAACTCCCAGAAGCCGGGCATCAGCCGCGGGTGCGGATAACTCGACAGACCCTGGCCGCGCTCGACCTCGCGACGGAAGCGCTCCATGGCGTCGATGGAGATGCGCCCTTCGAGGAACGCGCGGGCGTAGATCCCGGGCGCGGCGTGGCCTTGGTAATAGATGAGGTCCCCCGCGCTGCCGTCGAGGTCCTTGCCCTGGAAGAAGTGGTTGAAGCCGATCTCGTACAGGCTTGCGCTCGAGGCGTAGGTCGAGAGATGGCCACCGATACCGGGGAACTTCACGTTCGCCCGGTGCACCATCGCGACCGCGTTCCAGCGCACGATGCGCCGGATGCGTTTTTCCATCATCTCGTCGCCGGGGAAGGCCGGCTCGGCATCGACGCTGATGGTGTTCACGTAGTCCGACGCGAGGGGGCCGGGCGGCAAGATCCGGTGCCGGCGGGCGTTCTCGAGCACTCGCTTCAGCAGATACTGAGCGCGATTGAGGCCGCTCGTCTGCACGACGGACTCCATCGACTCGATCCACTCCCGCGTCTCTTCGGGATCGCCATCGGAGGCTTCGGGTGTGAAGGTCAGCTTCGGGAGGTCAGTGGGGCGCGGGTCGTCGCTCAGAGTGTCAGTCACGGTCCGGACCGTACCACGAGAATCCCTGGCGCCACGTCGGGGCCGGGCTCGATCGGTCACTTACAAGGTGTGGGCGCCATACTCGCGATCCACTCACCGATCACCTGCACGCCGGTGTCATCGACGAGCTGCGTCGCGAGGGGCGGCATCTGCACCTGTGGAGCGCGCGACGCGATGCGGCACATCATGACCGACTCGCCGGGATTGCCCGGCACGATGTCGTAAGTCAGCCCGCAGGTTCCACCGCCGGCAGAGGTCGGGGTCTTGCAGACGCCAAACACGGCCGTCGGGCTCTCCGGCGCGGTCTTGGCGAAATCCAGCATCAGCCCGCTCGAAGACGCCAGTCGCCCCTCCGCGTGGCAGTGTCCGCAGTTGGCATCCAGGTACGAGCGCGCGCGGTCCGCGGCGCTTGCGCTTCCGCTGGGGTCACTCAGCGTCGGCCGCTCGGTCGCAGGCGGGGGTGCGCTGTCGAGCCAACCGAGCTCC
Organism: Myxococcales bacterium; assembly: GCA_016706225.1. NCBI lineage: Bacteria > Pseudomonadati > Myxococcota > Myxococcia > Myxococcales > Myxococcales bacterium. The sequence goes on along the minus strand of JADJKB010000008.1, from coordinate 422,294 downwards.
GCGAAGTGATCGATCTGGTTGACCGCCCCCTTCCCGTAGTCGTGATCGCGGTTGAGCTGGCGCGTGCGTCCACCGAGCGTGTCCAGCATCGGCCCCAGACCGTGACACTCCTGACACTGGTTCGTGTTCGGAACCCCGTAGCTCAGGTCGTGGGATTTCCCCGCGGCGTCGATGAACGTGACCGGGATGTCTTTGCCCGCGACGGTGCGCACGGTCTCGGTCGCGTCATCGTTCCACACGTAGGTGTGCGGCACCCAGCCATCGGCTTCGTGGACCAGGAGGCGGGTCTCCAGCCTGCGCACGCCCAGGCTCGGATCGCGGGCGTCGTTCAGGTAGTCGAAGTTCTTCACCAAGATCGTGCCGACCGGGAACTGCCAGATCTCTTGCACCTGGTAGCCGATCTTCGCGCCCTTCGGCAGGTACACGAAGCGGTGTTTGCTGGTGGCGTCCGACCACAGAGGAGAGACCACGTCGTAGGCCACGACTCGTGCCGCCGGTTCTCCTTTGGCATCGAACAAGTTCCACTCGGCGAGGCTCTCCCAGGGCTGCCCCACCGGAGCCGGGGTCACGCCGCCGCCCCCGCTCGAACCTCCGTCGTCGCTCGAGCCGCAGCCTGCGAGCAGCACGGCCGCCAGTCCCACCCCGATGAATCGCTGCATCCTCTGTTCATAGCGCGGCCCGGGTCAGTGTGCCTAGAGCGCCGAACAGGTTGAACGTCGTTTGTTTTCCGGGACTTGCAAGGTGTTCGGCGCTCGCGCGCGGAGCGCGCACGGCCGAAGGCCGGGGGTTTGGGGCGCAGCCCCAACGTAAAGGTCCTAGAGCACGAGCAGCGCAAGCTGATCGGTGTTCTAGGTACGAAGCGCTCAGCGCGGGGGCGGAGGCCAGGCCGGTGACTCGGTTGACGCGCAGGGTTGCCGAAGCGCCGACGAACCTTCACTGCGAGCAGCCGAGCTCCAGGGCGACCTCGTCGCACGCGCTGGTGAGGGTGAGCTTCTTGCCCTTGTTCTTGCCCGCCGTGCACTCACAGTCGAGTCCGCCCGGCCCGCAGTGTGCTTGCCAATCGTCGCAGCCCCAGCCGCAACTACCGTCCGAGGTCCCGCCGCCAGCGCAGGGGACGTGAGCGCACGAGTCCGCGATGGCGCTGCAAGTGGGATCGCTCGTCGGGTAGCCGGTCGCATCGCACTTCAGGCCCTTCTGAAGATCACATTCGAGCGACTTCCACGTGGCCTCGCCACAGCCGGAGAGGGCCGAGCTCTGAGCCAGGGCCTTCTCGCAGTCAGCTTGGGTGACGGACAGCGAGCAGGTGGCGATCGCGAGCGTGCACCAGCCCCGGACCACGTCCGTTCCGTTGCCGGATTGGCCACACGCGGCGGGACAGGGCGTGGCGAGGCAAGCGAGGTACTTGTCCGTCAGGGCTCCCGCGACGGGATGGACCGTCTTGCACACGCTCGAGCAATTCGACTGGCCCGCACAGAGCTTCAGACACTCCGTGAACGCGACGGGAGCCCTGCGGGTGTGCCTGGGCACGAAGCGCTCAGCGCGGGATGCGGAATCCGTCCTTGGGCACCGGCAGGCCGCTCGGCACCGTCTTCGGGCGATGCGGCTCCTGCGTGCGATCCGTCAGCGCCTTGTCGATGAAGCGCGCGATGGCGTCGATCTCGTCGGCAGCGAGCGCCGGCGACTCGCCGCGCGCGACCGCAAACAGCACCTCGCGCTCGACGGCGTCACGAAGATCTTGGGTCGAGCCGTCGTGAAAGTAGGGCTCCGAGTCCCGCGTGTTGCGCAGCGTCGGCACCTGAAACAGCCCGTCGTCCGCCGGCGCCCCGGTGATCTCCCCGCGTCCGCGGTCGTCTTCGCTCTCCACACCTCGGTCGGCGAACTTGGGGCTGTCGAAGAGCGGCGGTACGTGACACGTCGCGCACTTCGCCTCGGCGAACAGCTCCATGCCGCGGATCGACTCGGTGTCGAGCGCGCCCGCGTCGCCGGCGACGTAGCGATCGTACGGCGCGAGCCGGCTGGTGAAACTTCGCTCGAACGCGGCGATGGCCCGCGCCAGGTTCGTGCCGCTGATGGGCGCGGAGTCCGCGGGGAAGGCCGCGGCGAAGCGCTCCGCGTATTCATTCACAGCGGCGAGCGCCGTCACCAGTTCTCCGAGGTCGCGCCCGAGCTCCTTTGCGTCCGCGAGCGGCGCGAGGGCCTGTTCCTCGAGGGAGCTCGCGCGTCCGTCCCAGAAGAGCGTCTTCTTGTGCGAGACGTTCCACAGCGTCGGCGCGTTGCGCCGGGTCACGTTCGGCCCCGTGCGCCCCGGCCCCGTGGCTCCGACCCCGCCGATGCCAACCGAGCGCGGGAGCCCGTCGGAGAGTCCCCAGATCTCGCTGTGACAGGTGGCGCAGGCAACCAAGCCGTCCGTCGACAGGATGGGATCGTAGAACAACAGCCGACCGAGCTCGACCTTCGCCGGCGTCGTCGGATTGTCCTTCGGCGCCCGCTCCTTCGGGAACGGAGCGAAGGCCCACGGAATGGGCGGGCCGGTGTACGCGGTCTCCGCCGGCTCCGAGTCACCGCAGCCACCGAGCAGGCTGCTGCCGAGCAGCAGCAGCGCGGTGAACGCGGTGCGGGCGACTACCATGACAGCGTCGGCAGCTCGGGCAGCTTGCACTGATGGGGCGTGGCGTCGGTGGTGTGTGCCCCCGGGTTCACGAGCCCCGCGGGCGCATGGATGTTCCGGTACGACGGCGGCGCGCCGTCCCCCAGACACAGCGTCCCGTCCGTCACGGTGGTCTTTCGCACGCCGTCCCACACCACGTCTTCGAGCGGCTTGATGTTGAACTGCGCCAAGATCGTCTGGGGATCGGTGCCGTTGTTCTTGAAGGTGTTGCCGAAGATGTAGGTCTTTTCGGGATCGGGATCGGTGGCGGGATCGGGCTTGGACTGCAGTACCAGGTCGAGGGTGGTCAAGCTGACGATCAGGATGCCGACGCTCTTGTTGTTCTCGATGACGTTGTTCGCGAGCTCGGTCTCGTCGGACCCCATGAGCAGCACCCCCGTGCCCGCCGGCACGTTGCTGACGATGGTGCCGGACTCGGCAAAGTTGTCGCGGTTGTTGTCGTGCACCTTGTTGTCGTGGACCTTCGCCCGCGCGCCGTCCTTCTTCTCCAGGTTCGGAAGCGTGAAGATTAGGATGCCGGAGCTGTTGTCCCAGGCCTCGTTGTCGTAGACCTCGGCGTCGGTGGTGTTCTCGATCTCGATGCCAGCGACGTTGCCGTGCACCTTGTTGCGCCGCACGATGGCCTGGTTGCACTGGCCGACGTAGGCGCCGGCGTCGGCGGCGCCGATGATCTCCGAGTCCTCGATGATCACGCGGGTGCTCTTGACCGGATAGATGGCGTACGCGCCGTTGCTGGTCACCGAACCCGCATCCCACCAGACCTTGAGCTTCCGGAACGTGACGTCCTCGGCTCCGGTGACGACGATGCCGTTGCCGGGCGAGTTCTTGATGCCGAGGTTTTCGACGGTGAAACCGTCGCTGGTCACGGTGACGCCATCGTCGCCCTGGGTCTGTCCGGCGAAGTCGATCACGACGTCGTCGATGTTCGCCCCCAGCCCCTTGACGGTGATCTGCGGGACCGCCAGGGACACTTCCTTGGTCAGGCTGTAGGTGCCCTTGCACAAACACACCGTGTCGCCGCTCTTGGCCTCGATGAACGCAGTCTGAAGGTTGGCCGCGTCGTCACTGCCGGGGGAGAGCACCGCAGTGCAGCCGGTGACGTCCTCGCCGCCCGGACAGCTCAGGTTGCCGCCGCCCCCGCTGCCGCCGCTGCCGCCGCTGCCGCCGGTTCCGCCTCCGCCGCCCCCCGCGTCGTCGGCGCAACCGAGCGCGGAAAAGGCCAGCACGAGAACCAGAGAAGCCAACTTGTGCGTCGTCATTGCGCAGAGTCTACGGAAATGATCGGCGCTTGCCCAGCCGTGGGCTGGCCGCACCCCGATCGCGTGCCTATAGAGAGTGCTCGTGCCGCGAGCCCTCTCCTTCGTCGTGTTCTTCGTGGTCGTGCTCTCCCTGGCCGGGAGCCTCCACTATTACGTCTGGGCCCGCCTCGTCCGAGACGTCGCGCTCCCGCTGATGTGGCACCGGATCTTGACCGGCCTCATCATCGCCCTCTTTGCGAGCATCCCGCTCACCTTCACCCTTGCCCGTGGGCATCGCGTCGAGAGCTTGCGCCCGGTGCTGCTCGGCACCTTCAGCTGGATGGGGCTGTTGTTTCTGACGGTGATGCTGCTGCTCGTGGTCGACGCCGGTCGTGTGGGCCTGGGCCTGGCGGGTCGCCTGCTCGAGACCCCGCCGGATGATCCGGAGCGGCGATTGGCCCTGACCCGCATGCTCGGCGTGGGCGTCGCTCTGGTCGCCGGAGGAGCCGGCACACTGGCAGCACGCAGTGGGCTCACCGAGCTGATGGTCAAACGGCTGACGGTCGCGCTGCCGCGACTGCCCGCGGAGATGAACGGCACGACCATCGCTCAGCTCTCGGACGTACACGTCGGCTCGACCATCCAGCGCGGTTTCATCGAACGCGTCGTGCGCGAGACGAATGCGCTCGAACCCGACGTGATCGTCATCACGGGGGATCTGGTCGACGGTTCGGTGGCGCAGCTCGCGGACCACGTAGCTCCCCTCGGGGACCTGCGCGCGAAGTACGGCGTGTTCTTCGTGACGGGAAACCACGAATATTACTCGGGGGCCGAGGCCTGGTGTCACGAGCTCGAGCGCCTGGGGATTCGAGTGCTCCGCAACGAACGCGTCCAGATCGGTGAGGGCGCCGTCAGCTACGATCTCGCGGGCGTCGACGACTACTCGGCACATCGATTTGGCCGCGGGCACGGCGCGGATCTGAAGAAGGCCGTGGCCGGGCGCGACGACTCGCGGGAGCTCGTGCTCTTGGCCCACCAGCCGCGACAGGTGTTCGAGGCGGACAGGCTCGGCGTGGGCCTGCAGCTGTCCGGGCACACCCACGGCGGCCAGATCTTCCCGTGGAACATCTTCGTGCGCCTGCAGCAGCCCGTGGTGTCTGGCCTGGCGCGTTTTGGCCGCGCGCTGGTCTACGTCAGCAACGGCACGGGCTATTGGGGCCCGCCCATGCGCCTCGGCGCGCCAGCTGAGATCACGCTGCTCACACTCGAACGGGCAGCTTCTTAACGACGCCGTCCGGGGACCGGCAGCTTGCCTCGCGTGGTGGCCAGGTCGAAGCCGGCCAGCACTCGCAGCACGTCCATCGAGGTGATGATGCCCACGAGCTGCGACTCGGCGTCCAGCACCACGAGCCGGTGCACGCCCTCGAATGCCATCAGCCGGATGGCGCTCTCGAGCGGCTCGTCTGGCCCAACGGAGACCGCGCCCGGGCTCATGGCGTCCTCGACGCTGCCTGCGATCGTGCTGCCGCTCGCGTGTTCGACGACGTCCGTCTTGCTGAGGATCCCCAGCACGCGCCCGGCGGCGTCGCAGACGGGCGCGCCGCCGATGTCCAGTGCGGCCAAGATCCTGGCCGCCTCGTCGAGGGATTGATCCCGCGTCAGGGACACCACGTCCGACTGCATCACGGAGCGAACGAAGGTCGGCGTCTCGGCCATGGTTGCGATTCCACGATAGCGCAGGCGCCGCGAGCGGGCCCGCAGTTTCTTCGCAGAGCGGCCGGAGAATTCACTGGGCGCTCGCCGCGCGGTGTTCAATGCTCAGTGCGTCGAGATCGGAGAACACACCCGTGTACCAGATCGTCCACCACGAAATTTTTTCCGATGCGACCTTCCTATGGGAGGTCTTTGCGCCGGACGTCGCAAAGGCAGCCGAGCCCGGCCAGTTCGTGATGCTGCGCTTGCACGAAAACGGCGAGCGTATCCCGCTGACCATCGCGGACTTCGATCGCAGTCGCGGCACGGTGACCTTGGTCATCCAGGCCCTCGGCCGCTCGACGCGCGAGATGCTGTCGAACTACAAACGCGGGGATTGGTTCCTCGACTTCGTGGGACCGCTGGGCGTGCCGAGCCACGTCGACGAGCCCGGGCACGTGGTGCTGGTCGGGGGCGGGCTGGGCGTGGCTCCCATCTATCCGCAGGCGCGCGCCTTCAAGCAGGCAGGCCACCGGGTCACCAGCATCATCGGCTTCCGCTCGCAGAACCTGGTCTTCTGGGAGCAGCGTTTTGCCGAGATCAGCGACGAGCTCATCGTGTGCACCGACGATGGCAGTCACGGACGCGCCGGACTGGTGACGGCGGCACTGGCCGAGGTCATCACCCGGGAGCCGAGACCCGCGCGCGTGATTGGTATCGGGCCTCTGCCCATGATGCGGGCCGTGGCCGAGGTCACACGGCCAAGCGCGATCCCCACCGTCGTCAGCCTGAACGCCATCATGGTCGACGGCACCGGCATGTGTGGCTCTTGTCGCGTCACCATCGGTGGTGAGGTGCGGTTCGCCTGTGTGGACGGACCGGACTTCGACGCACACGCCGTGGACTTCGAGGAGCTGAGCATCCGGCAGCGCCGGTTCAAGGGCCTCGAGCAGCGCGCCGAGGAAGACTTCAACCACGTGTGTAACCTCGAGCTGCAGCTGTTCGAGGAGGGCAAACGCAACTACAAGAAGCTGAAGCAGGTTCCGGCCACCGCCACGCCGATGCCGGAGCGGCCGGCGCTCGAGCGCTCGCGGACCTTCGACGAGGTAGGCCTGGGTTACACCGAGGCAAACGCGCTGCTCGAGGCCGAACGCTGCATTCAGTGTGTCCACCCCACCTGTATCGCCGGCTGCCCGGTCAATATCGACATCCCGCGTTTCATCCGCCACATTCTGGTCCGCGATCTGCCCGGCGCGCTCTCGGTCATTCACGAGAGCAACCTGTTCCCGTCGATCTGCGGGCGGGTGTGCCCGCAGGAGAGCCAGTGCGAAGCGCAGTGCATCCTCCACAAAAAGATGGAGCCCGTGGCCATCGGTCGGCTCGAGCGCTTCGTCGGTGACCAGGCGCCGACGCCGATCACCGAGCCGGTGGCAAAGGACCCGAAGAAGGGCCGCGTCGCCATCGTCGGCTCCGGTCCCGGCGGCCTCGCTTGCGCCGGAGATCTGGCCCGGGAGGGCGTCGAGGTCGTGGTGTACGAGGCCCTGCACGTCGTGGGTGGAGTGCTGCGCTACGGCATTCCGAGCTTCCGCCTGCCGCGCGAGTCCATCGAGAAGGAGATCCGGGCGCTCGAGAACCTGGGCGTGCGCTTCGAGGTGAACAAGGTCGTGGGCCGCACGTTCACGCTCGAGCAGCTGATGGGCGAGATGGGGTTCACTGCGGTGTTCATCGCGACCGGTGCCGGCTACCCCGTCTTCCTCGGGCTGCCGGGCGAGGGCGCCGGCCAGGTGTTGAGCGCCAACGAGTTCTTGACGCGCGTGAACCTGATGGGCGGCGACCGCTTCCCATACCGCGACACGCCCATCGATCTAGGAGAGGCGGTGGTCGTCATCGGTGCAGGCAACACGGCCATGGATTGCCTGCGGGTCTCGAAGCGCCTCGGCGCGCGACAGGTTCACTGTGTGTATCGGCGCACCGAGGCCGAGGCGCCGGCGCGCGCCGAAGAGCTGCGGCACGCCCGCGAAGAGGGCATCGAGTTCCACTTCCTGCGCGCACCGACCGAGGTGTTGCTGGACGCAAACGAGAACGTGCGGGGGGTGCGCTGCCAGCACATGGAGCTCGGCGAGCCCGACGCCTCGGGGCGGCGGCGCCCGGTGCCGGTCGAGGGGCAATTCACCGACGTGCCGGCCACCACCGTGCTCTACGCCCTCGGCACGCGCGCCAACCCCATCGTGCCGCGCTCGGTGGCAAGACTCGGGCTCACGAAGTGGGGCTACATCGAGGCCGATCCCGTCAGCCAGGCCACCAACCTGCCCGGTGTGTTCGCGGGAGGCGACATCGTCACCGGCGGCGCGACGGTGATCTTGGCACTCGGCGCCGGGCGGCGCGCCGCTCGCCACATCAGCGCCTTCCTGGCCAACCGCGCCTGGCCGCCCGCCGCCATCGAGGCAGGTCCGGAGGAGTTTCCCGCCGGCGAGGGCAAGTGTCCGCGCTGTCACGGGCGCATCGAGGCCGGCGAGCCCTACGTGTGTTGTGCCGGCGCGAGCATCCGCTGGCAGTGCGGCTCGTGTCACAAGCAATACGAGGGGTTCGCGTTTCCGTTTGGGCGGTGTTCGGCGTGCGGCGGCCAGCTCACGCGGGAGTACGACAGCGCGCTCCCCGACGACGCGGCGCGAGCCGCCGTGCAGCAGGCCATGGAGGTCGAGCTCGGCGGCTGGGCCTTCTACGAGCGCGGCGCACAATCCACGTCTGATCCCGAGCTCAGCGAGATGTTTGGGCGACTGGCCCTGATGGAGCGTGAACACCTGGAGCTGCTGGCGTCGCGCTATCACATCGCGGCACCCGGGCTCGGGTCGACCGAGGTCGGCGCGCAGATCACCGCGCTCTTCGCCGACGCGAACGCCGCACCGAAGACCGCCATCGAGCTGCTGGAGGTGGCGCTCGGGCTGGAGCAGCGCGCCAAGCTCTTCTTCTCGGAGCGAACGGCGCGACTCGCGCGGGGCAGCACGGTCTGGCGCATGTATCGCGAGCTCGAGGCCGAAGAGCACGAGCACGTCGCGCTGATCGAGACCGAGCTGAGACGCCGACAGAGCGGAAAGCCTGGGCTTTTGTAGTCGGTTCAGCTCGGTGGCGACTCGAGCTGGTGCCGATAACTCTCGTAACCGCCCGGAAGGTTCCGGACGACGAAGCCCCGCTGCTGGAGCGCCCGCGCGGCGTCGTAGGAACGCTTGCCGCTCTGGCAGTACACCCAGAGCTCGCGCACGGTCTCGAGCTCCGGGATGCGCTGCCTGAGCTCCGAGAGCGGAACGCTCAGCGCTCCGGGCACGGCGCCGGCCTCGAATTCGTCGCGTTCCCGCACGTCCACGAGCACGACGTCCGCACGACCCACCTCACTCCAGCGCGCCATCGCCACGTCTCCACGCAGCACGTTGCCCGCGATCATGCCGGCGATGTTCACGGGATCCTTCGCGGCGCCGAATTGCGGCGCGTAACACAGCTCGGCCTGCTCCAGATCGAACACCGTGGCGCCGAGCTGAATGGCCATGGCGATCACGTCGATGCGCTTCTCGACGTCACTCTTGCCCACCGCCTGCGCACCGAGCACACGGCCGTCCTTGCGAGCGAACACCAGCTTGAGGTGGATCGGCTCGGCCCCCGGGTAATACGCGACGTGGTTGTTGGGGTGCAGCCAGACCGCCTCGGTGTCATGCCCTTCCCCCATCCACTTCTGGCTCGCGCCGGTCGCCGCCACGGTCAGCCCGAACAGCCCGCACACCACCGTTCCCTGCACACCGCGAAACTCCGTCGGTCGACCGCAGACGTCGTCCGCCGCGATGCGCCCTTGCCGATTGGCAGGACCGGCGAGCGGCATCAGTCGCGGCCGCCCCGTCACGAAGCAGGTGTCCTCGACGGCGTCACCCGCAGCCCAGATCCCGGGCAGGTTGGTGCGCATGTGTCGATCGACCGCGATGCCCGAGAGCGGTCCCAGCAGAACTCCCGCTTGCTCCGCCAGGCCGACCTCGGGCTTTACACCCAGTCCCAGGATCACCAGATCCGCCTCGAGCTCTCGTCCACCGGACACGACCACGACCAGCCCGTCGCCTCGAGCTTCGATGCGCTCGAGTGAGTGCCCGAGGATGAGCGAAACCCCGCTCTGGCGCAGGTGGTCCTCGACGGGACGTGCCATCTCGGGATCGAAGGGTGGCAGGACCTGGGGCTCGCGCTCGATGATCTGCACCTTCAGCCCGCGCTTCGCCAGGTTCTCCGCGACCTCGAGCCCGACGAACCCCGCACCGACGACCACGGCGCGGCGCGCGCGGTGAGCGTCGATCCATTCCCTGAGCCGGCGAGTGTCGGGCACGGTGCGAAGTGTGAACACCCCCGGCAGGTCGATGCCCGGGATGGCGGGACGCAGCGGCTTGGCGCCCGGGGCGAGAACCAGCGCGTCGTAGCTCTCGTCGTATTCCTCTCCGGTCTGCACGTGGCGCACCCGGACCTTTCGCTGCTCGGCGTCGACGTGCATGACCTGGTTGTGCACCCGCACTTCGATGTCGAAGCGCTGTTTGAAGCGCTCGGGGCTCACCAGGAGCAGCGCGCTCTCGTCGCGTATCACGTCACCGACGTGATACGGCAGTCCGCAGTTCGCGAAGGAGACGTGGGGTCCCTTCTCGAACACGATGATTTCGGCGTTCTCGTCGAGGCGTCGCGCGCGGGCCGCACACGAGGCGCCGGCGGCCACACCGCCGACGATCAGGATGCGCTTTCGAGTCATGGGCTGCCACACGCTGTAGCTGCTCGGAGGGCTCGCGTCATGGAGCACGGCACCGAAGGGGCTGGGGCACGGCGCAGACCTTGCGCCGTCGTCGCGGCAATTGGCTGGGATCGGCGGGGCGACGGCCATTCCGTCGGCGGCTCCTCGGAACTCCGCCCGCCCGTCGCTTACTATCGAGCATGGTTTCTCGATCCGTGGCTGCTCTCGCGGCGGTCTCTGCGGCGAGCTGCGCTGCTCACCCCGGAGCGTCGCTGGCAGTTTCCGGGCGTCCGAGCCCGCAAGCGGTGGGCGTGGCTCCCGTGGCCGCTGCGCTGCTCTCGCCCTCCCCGCCGCCGCGAGCCCAGCGACCCAATCGTTGCCTCCCTGACGGCCCGCCCAAGGCGCGGCCACCCGTCAAGCTCTACGAGGCGGCGACGTGCGTCGACCATCGGCGCGCCGAGGCGGCGCTCGCCAGGAAGATCATCAAGGCCTACGACCGGACCGTCAAAGGTAGCGTGGTCGAGGTCTCGTTCGGCTGCGACCCACTCGTCTCGGACCTCGAAGAGATCGTGGTCGAGTCCGGCTACGGGCACGGCGGCAACCTCGAGCTCTGGCGCCTGACGCGCAACAAGGAAGACACCGACTACAGCGCGCTGGGGCTCGGCCTGGTGGGATACTTCCGGTCTTCCGCCGAAGGTGGGAGCCCGGTGCGCCTGTTTCGCGGGCGCATCAGCGAGCGGGCGCTCACGCCGGCACTCTCGCTTGCCCGACCTGCGCTCACGCTCAACGTCCGCGAGCTCGAGCCGCCGCCGCTGCCGAACGGGCTCTGGGGGCGTTCGTTCTCGACCTCGAGCGGCAACTTCCACCATTTTCTCCGGATGACCGACGGACAACACAGCTTGACGCGCCACTACACGGGCTACCCGAACAGCGGCGGGCAGCCACGCTACCTGGGTGTGCAAGCCGCGATGGCAGCCCTCCACCCGCTGCTCGAGAAGGTGGCCCTGGACACAAAACCCATCACCGCTGACGAGCGGGACTTCTTCGTGCGAAGTTTCCTCGCCGCGGCGCGCCGCTTCGAGGACGAGTACGCATGGTGGGTCCGCGAACGCTACGTCACGCTGGCGGAGCACCTGGGCACACCCGAGCTCGTGCCCGCGCTGGTCGAGGTGATCGAGAACGCGCTCGCGGAGGCCGACCGAGAGAAGGACGAGGCGCAGAAGAAGACGACGCTCGAACGGCGGCTGGAGCACCCGCTGGCAGCGGTGGCGCGCATCACGGGCTGGGACCCACGCAAGGACGACGCCGGCGTCGCCCGCTCACCCGCCGCCGCCGCGCGCGAGGTCATCACGGAGTGCGGGGGCGCGCGAGGGCGGTTCAGCGATCGCTGAAGGCCGCGGGCGAGGCGCGCGGTCTTAGCCCACGCCCGCCGGGGGGCCGGCGGCGAAGCTCCGCGCTCGCTTGCGCACTCCTTACGCTCTCCCGCCGCGCGCTGGTGGTTCCTCGTGTCCGCAAAGAGCTTGTCATGACAAGCATTCCCCGGACGAGGCACCCGCGTCCCGGCCATCCACCGCACCTTTGGCGCCGAACACAATCCATTCGTGTAAGCGGTCGACATGATCCAGCTTTTTCGCCACCGGAACTAGGGACAAGATCGCGAGCCGCCACTGAGACCGGAGTGCGAGATCCGGCCGGTGAGAACTAAGGTCTAGACCCGGACAGCGCTGACACTTTCGGCAAGAGTCCGTTGACAGGTGGTAGGCCACGGCGGCTCTGGGCCCTACACTGCACGCGATGAGAGAGCTCCGCCGGGTCTGTGTCTACTGCGCCTCGAGCAACCGCGTCGACGAGCGCTGGCGCGAGGTCGCGCGTGCAATGGCAAGATGCCTGGCTCGACGCGGGCTCGATGTCGTCTTCGGCGGTGGCAGCGTGGGGTTGATGGGCGCCCTCGCCGACGCCGCGCTCGAAGCCGGCGCCAAGGTCACCGGCGTGATCCCGAAGAAGCTGCTCGACCTCGAGCTGGGGCATCGCGGAGTCACCGAGCTCGTCGTGGTCGAAACGATGCACGAACGCAAACACCGCATGGCCGAGCTCAGCGATGCGTTCGTCGCCCTGCCGGGAGGCTGGGGCACGCTCGAAGAGATCTTCGAGGTGACCACCTGGACCCAGCTCGGTTACCACGAGAAACCCGTGGGTTTGCTCAACGCGCACGGCTTCTACGACAAGCTCCTCTCATTCCTCGACGAGAGCGCCGAGCTCGGCTTCATCCGCCGCGAGCACCGGCCGATCTTGCAAGCCGCCATCGACCCCGACGCACTGCTCGAACAGCTGTGCGCGGTGGAGCTGCCGCGCCTGGACGGCGCCGTGCTCAGGGGGCCCGCTGGGCCGTGACGGCTCACCTGCCGCGCAGGCCAAGTGGAGCGCCGGGCTGCTCGACACCTACGAGATCAAGGATCAGATCCCGGTCTCGAAGCTGCGGGTGATCGAGCTCGGCACGCTGTACGACGGCGGGAACGGCGGCTGAGGCGCGCTGCGGCTCGCGTGCGCCGAACGCGCCCAGGAGCCCGCTGTCAGCGCGTCTGCCAGGTGAGCCAGCGCACGAGCGGCGCGCAAGCTTTCCCGCGTTCGAGGAGCCAGTCGACGAGCGCGTGGCTCTTGATTGCGCTGGCCGGAAGGTCTCCGAACATCGCCACCAGGCCCTTGAGCTTGAGCAGCTCCGCCCGGGGGTGCGACGGGTCGACGCCGCGGGGTGCGTTCTTCAGCCGTCCTCCCGCCTCGAGCTCCGCGCCCTTCTTGCCGAGTGCCTTCACGATGCGCGCGACCTCCGCGCCACGTTTGTCGTCCAGCAGGCCCTTCCGAAACTTCTCGAGCTGCGCAGGATCCATCATGTAGAGCCCGGCGCCCGCCATGCTCGTGTACTTTCCGCTCGCCGCCTCGAAGCCCAGCTGTAGATAGAGCGCCGCGGGAGTCTCGGTCACCCGGCCCGCGCCGAGCTTCACCGGAATGAGCCCGGAGACGTGGGTCTTGTACGGAGACTTGTCCTTCGAGAAGCGCACGTCGCGGTGCAAGCGAAAGACCTTCGGCTCGCCGAGCTCACAGTCCGGATACGAGCGGTCGAGCTTCTTCGACAGCTCCGAGAGCAAGTGGCTCATGGGTTTGGCGAAACCCTCGTCGTAGACGGACTTGTTCGCGTTGAACCAGTCCCGCGACTGGTGCTTGGCGAGATCGCGAAAGAACTTCGGATCCGCAAATCCCGTGAACCCTTCGCTCGATTGTCTGCGCGCCATGCCGAAGCGAGACAAGCCGAGCTGCGGGGGGGAAGCAAGTCAGGGCCTCACATCACGACGCCGAGCTCGACGAAGCCAAAGTACGGAAACAGTCCGAACTCACTCTTGGGCACGAATACCGTATTCTCGTCCGGGCGCGGACCGAGCGGCACGTAACCACCGGCGATCAGCCGCGTGTTCTTGCCCAGATCATAACGACACGAGAGCGAAGCGAGCGCACTCGGGTCGAGCAGGTTGGTGATACCGAGCGCGGTCAGGTGCACGAGTGGATGCGCCTCGAACTCGAGGGCCGCACCGCTGTAGAGATTCCCGAGCACGACCTGCTCACCCAAGGCCACCCGCTCGCTGAGAGCGATGGCCAGGTAGTCCTTCGGGTGCCGCGCTCCGAAGCCATCGTAGTAGACCTCGGGCACGAGCTTCCAGTGTTCGCCTGGCGCAATCGTCGCACCGAGCAGCGCGCGCGGCACCGCGGTCTTCCGCTCGCTCACGGCGGGCGACACCGCGCTCTCCTCCCGCAGCCAGGTTGCGCTGACCTCAGCGTAGAGATCGAACACGTCGAGATCCCACTGCGCGCTCCAGCCGAGCACGGCATCTTGTCGCACCAAACCCACGAGCACGCCCAGCTCCGTGCGGCCGAAACCGTGCACGAATCGCCCGACGAAGGCCGAGCCGGCGAGGTCGGCCTGGAAGTCGTCGTCACGCTGTCGTTCCCCCGCGGCGGCAATCACACTCAGCGTGGTCGACGACGACGGGCTGAAGTCGAAACGAGCGGCGTCGACGCCGGGCTTGTACTCGGTGTCGACCTCGGTCAGCGAGAAGCTCGACACGACGTCCCAGGGGCGCCAGATGCGACCGCGCCCCAAGCTCACCGGCTGCCGGCCCACGCTGATCGTCACGCTGCCAGCGAGCCACGCTGCGTAGGCCCACTCCGTCTCGGTAGCGAGCGTTGCGGTCGGGTCGTCGCGGGCAGTCCAGCGGAGCGGCAGGAAACGTGGCGGCGAGGTCCCGCGCCCGAGCGGCGACAGCGCGAGGCTCGCGTGGGAGCGGGTGATGCTGATCAGCGACTGATGCAGGGTGAGTTTCAGATCCGGCGTGCGGTAGGAAAAGTACGGGCGGATGTCCACTACAGTCGTCGACGCGGGGCTCGCGTCTTCGAGGTTGAAGGGCGGATCGAGCGTCGGCCCGGCCATCACGAAACCGAACGTTCGGACGACGGCGCCGAGCTCGGTGCTGGTCTCCTCGAGCTCGTCTTCAGCGAGCACGAAGGCACTCGCGCTCGACGGCCAGAGAGCGACGGCGCCCGCCAGGCCGACAGCGAAGAGCTTGCCTGGTTCAAGCCGCATCGGTCTGCCTCCGCTCGTCGCTCGCGATGTGCCCGTCCTCGAGCCCGACCACGCGCAGCGCGCGATCGATGACCCGCGCGTCGTGAGACGAGATCAGGAACGTGACCCCGCGCTCGCGGTTCAGGCGCCCGAGCAGCTCGATGAGCTCGATGGCCGTGTGCGAGTCGAGGTTCGCCGTGGGTTCGTCGGCCAGCACGAGATCCGGCGCGGCCGCGATGGCGCGCGCGACCGCGACGCGTTGCTGCTGACCCCCGGACAGCTCCGCCGGCTTGCGGTTCTCGAGCCCTGCGAGGCCCACGGCTGCCATCACCTCTTCGACGCGTCGGCGGCGCTCCGCGCTCGCCACGCCCCGGAGCAGCAACACGTACTCTGCGTTCTCGTAGGCCGTGAGCACCGGGATCAGGTTGTAAGACTGGAATACGAAGCCGATGTGGCGCAGGCGCAAGTCGGCGAGCTCGTGTCCGCGCAGGCGCGAGATGTCGCGGCCGCCCACGACCACGCGGCCGCTCGTCGGCTGATCCAGCGCGCCCATCAGGTTCAGCAGCGTCGTCTTGCCCGAGCCAGAGGGTCCGGCGAGCACCGCGAAGTCGCCCGGGAGAACCTCGAGGGAGACGTCATCCAACGCCCGGACCTCGAGCTCACCCTGTTGATAGGTCTTCGAGACGTTCGTGACGCTGACGATGGACTCAGACATGATGCATGGCCTCCACGGGCTCGAGACGGGTGACACGCCAGGCGGGATACAGCGCCGAGACGAGCACCACGACCCCTACGACGAACGTCCAGCGAAGGACGATGCTGGGCGTGAGTGTGGAATAAATCCGACCGGACCAGTTGATGCCGGCGAACTGAACCTCACCGGCGAACTGGGTGACATCGATGCCGTGACTCTGGACGTAGAGGTGCAGGCCCAACCCGATCCCGACCCCGATGACCAGCGAGACCGCAGCCAAGATCACCGCCTCGACCAAGATCAGCGAGAACATCCGGCGCCCCGAGGTGCCGAGGGCCATCATCACCCCGAGCTCGCGGGTGCGCTCGGTCACACTCATGAGCACCGTGTTGAAAATGCCGAGGTCGACCACCAAAAAGACGATCGCCATCATCAGATAGAGACCGGCGTCGTCCAGCACCAGGGCGTCGTGCAGCTCGCGCAGCGCCTCTTGCCACGGCACGACCGAGAGGTCGGCCTTCGACCCGAGTTGGTTCCGTACCGCCCCGGTGAGCGCGTCGCTGTGCGGCAGATCCGAGATACACGCCACCTCCGTGGCCGCGCCGGGCAGACCCAGGATGGTGCGCGCTTCGTCGATGGGGATCTCGACCCAGCCGTCGTCGAGCTCGTTGACGCCGGTCCTGAAGATCCCGCTCACCCGAAACGCCGCCGAGGCGGGCTCCGAGCCGCCGGGGGGTGAGACGGTCAGGACGACGCGGTCGTCCACCGCCACTCCGAGCTGCTCTGCCAGCGTCTTGCCCAGGTAGATGTCCGCCGCCTGATTCGCAAAGGGCATGTCGGCCCGAGCGCGCACGTAGTCGCCGGCCACGCGGTTCTTCGGCGCCACGATGTCCGAGGCGGCGAGCTCCCGCGCGGGCGCCGCACCGGACACCAGCACCGGAGCGCTGCGCTCGCCGGCGGACAAGAGCCCGCTGGTGCGGAGCCGCACTGCGACCGAGCGCACGTTCGGCAACCGTGCGAGCTCGTCGGCGACGGCGTCGGCGTCGTGCACCAGATAGTCGAGGGTCTGCGCGTCGCGATAACCGCGTCCTTCGACCAGCACATGGCCCGAGCCCATGCGGATCCCGAGCTCGGCCATGCGTGCGTGACCGTCGTCGGCGATGCCCACGAACACCAGCAGCATTGCCAGGCCCAAGGCAACCGCGGCCACCGTGATGGACGAGCGCCAGCGGTGTCGAATGAAGGAGCGCCAGGCAATCGTCAGGGTCAACATCTCAAGTCTCCCTCATGCCGACGGCGGGTTGCATGCGGGCGGCGCGAAGCGCCGGATACACCGACGCCAGCACACACACGAGCGACAAGATCGCCACGGGCCAGAGCACACCGCCCGGCGTGACCGCGCCGTACACCACGGGTTGCATGCCCACTCCCGCGAACGACACCCCCTGGGTGATGAACCCCAAATCCACGCCGTGTCGCACCAGGTAGAGATCGAGCCCGAGGCCCAGCAGCGTCCCGGCGCTCGCGCCGAGGACGGCCAAAAATGCGGTCTCCGTCACGATCATCGCAAACAGCCTGCCACTCGACATGCCAATTGCCTTGAGCACTCCGAGCTCCCGCGTGCGCTCCAGCACGGCCATCAGCATCGTGTTGACGACGCCCAGACTGGCCACGATGAAAACGATGACGGCGAGCAGCACGCCACCAGCGCGATTCAAGTCCAGCATGCGCAAGATGTCGGGGCGAAGCTCGCTCCAGGCTCGAACCTCTGCGCCGCGAGGCGCGAGGGTGTCGCGCAGGCGCGCGGCGACTAGAGGGGCGTCGTCCGGCGAGGTCGCAAGCGCAGCGATCTCGTGGAAGCGCCCTTCGAGGTGGACCAGGCGACCAAGATCGGCGACGTGCAAGTACACGCGAACCCGGTCGTAGCCCGTCGTGCCCGTGCGAAAGATACCGGCGACGCGGGCGCGGATCCCCTCGGCGGAGCCGTCCTTGGCCTGCGCCGACAGGAACAGCTCGTCGCCCACGTTCACACCCAGCACCCGGGCCAGGCTCGCCCCCAAGATCACGTTGGGCGGTCGGCTCGGTCGCGGCGAGAGTGCGTTGCGCAAGAGCGCCGCCGGCTCTCCGGTCGCGGACGGCGCGCCGGCGGCGTCCCCGGGCTTGGCCGGGCGTTCACTGCCAAGCTCGGGCAGCTCCTCGATCTCCGCCGCCGCTTTGTCGCTCTCGCTCTCGGTCAACTGTGCATCCTGCGCGCTCTCTTCGGCGGACAGCTCGCGTGCCTTGGGCCAGGGTGTCGGCTCGTCGTCCAGGTACTGACCCGCGGAGAGCTGGTTGTGCAGCTCCGTCACCCTTCGTTCACTCCTCGGCTCCACCCCGATGAGCTGCACGCCGGTCGAGTGGGCTCCCGCCCCCGCGAGCGCCGGCGCATACAGGCGACCGCTGGCGGAGACGACCTTGGGCTCATTTCTGATGCTGGCCAGAGCTGCGTCACCCTCGGGCAGCGTGAGGTCCAGCACTCCGCGCACCGAATACCCGGGTGCGTGGGCTTGAACGTGACCCAGATCAAAACGCGTCAGGGAGTGCACGAGCCCCGCGTTCATCCCGTCGACGAGGCCGTAATACGCAATCGACAGCGCAGCGCTCAGCGCCAGCGCGAGGCCCGTGATCAGCGAGCGCCGGGCGTTGCGTCCCAGGTTTCGATACGCGAGCTTGGCGATCAACATGGCAGTCCCCGCAGGCCTCAGCGCAGCGCTTGCTCCGTGAATTTGCTCGCGGGGATCTTCACGTCGAAGCGCAGCTTCTCGTAGGTGATACGGGTGCGCTCGCCGGGTTTGCTGGCTACTGTGACCTCCAGCACCGAGGGCACGAGCCGCCCGCCCATCTGTTTCACCGAGCTCATGCGCATGCTGCGCGCCGGCTTCGTGTCCTCGGCCTTGCGGTAATAGTCGCTCCGCACCGGCATCACGGTGTCGCCCTTCTCCCAGAGCTCGTAGACGATCCGGCCCCAGACCACGGGCGCCGTGGGTTTGGGCGAGAGCTCGAGGCGATGCAGAGTCACCGTGTCGCCGAGCTCATTTTTGCCCTCGCGTTTGTCCAGGAGCTTGATCGTGTAGTGGACCGCGAGCTGGGTCTCTTTCACCAGATCGTCGTTGGAGAAGTGGCTGCCCATCCACGAGTCACCGAGCAACGAGTGACCCACGCTCTGGATGTGGTTGGTCTTGGGATCGTAGAGCTTGAGCTGGCTCCCGACCTTCAGCGTCGCAAACCCTCGCCACGACGTCGGCCCGAGGATCTTCACGAGGGTCTTGTCCGTCGCCCCCGAGCTGTCGTCCCAGGTCACGATCTTGTAGCTGCGCGAGAAACTCTTGGTCTTGATGTCCATGCGCAGCACACCCGCGCTGCTCTTGCCTCTGAGCACGCGGTCGGCGCGGCGCACCAGATCCTCGCTCGAGTCAGCGTGGGCCGGGCGAGCGCCGAAGAACAGCGCCCCGGTCAACCCGGCGAGCAAGAGCGTGCGGCGACCGAACCCGCGATTTTCTGCCCAGCTCTGGCGTTTGCTCGCACACATGCAATTTCTCCTGTCTCAGCGGGGCCTGAGCCCCGTGAAGATTGTCCGCACTTGCCCCTCGACCATTCTTCGGAGCACTTCGAAGTCCACGTCGGGCATGCTCAAGAAGAGCAGCACCGGCAGCACGAACGCGCCGTAGAGCGCGACGGACGCGTGCTCGATTTCGACCTCGGCTGAAACCGCGCCCTTCGCCACGAGCGCCATGAGCAGCTCACCAATTTGGCCGGCAAGCTTCGCGTCCAAGCTCGCGAACTCCTCGAGCGCCTCCGGCGGCTGCCGCAGCGACGCGGCGAACATCTCCCGCATCACGGGTTTGTCGAACGCCTCGACCATCGGCAGGTAGGCGTCGAGCAGGCGGCAGACCGCAGCGACCGCGTCGTCGCCTGGGGCCTCCACGACTGGCCGCCCGAGCTCGAGCTGGGTCTCCGTCTGCGCCTCGAAGACCCCCAGCAGCACTCGCTCCTTCGCCCGGAAGTAGTTGTAGAGAGTCCCGACGCCGATGTCGGCGGCCTTGGCGATGGCCCCCATCGTGGTGGCCTCGAACCCTCCCTCGGCGAACAACCGAGTCGCCGCGGCCACGATCTTCGCCCGCGTTTCCTGCTTTTTTCTGGCTCGGCGGTCGCTCATGAACCGGACTCAATAATGAATGGCATTCAATTATGGAGTCAATTCACATTTCGTCAACCTTCCATCTGGTG
This sequence comes from Myxococcales bacterium, assembly GCA_016706225.1. Classification (NCBI taxonomy): domain Bacteria; kingdom Pseudomonadati; phylum Myxococcota; class Myxococcia; order Myxococcales; species Myxococcales bacterium. The sequence goes on along the minus strand of JADJKB010000008.1, from coordinate 402,380 downwards.
GGCGCGGGTGACTCCGTCAGCGTCGAGGCAGCGCCGCAGTGCAGAGCCGAGCGAGCGAGCCCCGATGGCCTCGCCGACGGCCCCATCTCGCCGCGCGCGGTCGGCGCCAGCCCGGTGATTCGTCGGCGGTGCGACCGCTCGCACCGCGAGTGATCGCCGTCAGCTGCGACAACATGCCGCATGTTCGAGCTAGCCGCTGTGCACCATCTTCGCGTCGCACGAAGACAGGAGAACTGAAGATGAAACTCGGACATCCGCTGACGACGCTCTGCTCCCTTGCGGGCGCGTTCCTCGTCGCGGCCTGCGGCGATTCATCGAGCGATGAGGCTGGCGCCGGAGGTAGTGCGGGCGCGGGAGTTGGCGGCGGCGCGAGCGGCGGCGCCTCTGGCGCCGCGGCGGCGTACTCGGCCAAGTTCGTCGCCGACCCGGCTGGCCTGCACGTGGGCAAGGCCCACTTCGAGCTCGAGCTCACCCAGAACACTGACGGAGCGCCCGCTTCGGGGTTGGCTTCGGCGCTGAAGCTGAGCCCGCTGATGAAGATGGCGATGATGTCCCACGGCGCACCCGTGCCCGAAGACGCCGTGACGGAGAGTGCCACGCCCGGCACCTACGACTGCACGCTCTTCTTCCCAATGGCGTCCGTCGACATGGGTGGCAACCCCCAAGGCGAGTGGTCGCTCGCCGTCGCGGTCGGCGCCGAAACCGTTGGCGTATCGAGTCTCGCGGTCATGCCGCCGGTGGACCAGGACACCACTCACGCGGCGCTGAAGAACGCCGCCGACACCATCGACTCGATGGGCAGCGCGAAGCCGAGGAGCTGGTTGCTGTTCCGCGACACCTTGGCCGTGACGGCCGGCGGGCACGAGCTCACGTTGTTCCTCGCCACCGTGCAAGCGGGAATGATGGTCTGGCCGCCCGCTGCGGTTGGATTGAAGCTCGTCGACGCGGCAGGTGTGGAGCAGATGACGGTGCAGTCGCTGGAGCTGCAGGCGTCGGTTGACGGCACGACCTGGTTGCCGCTGAGCTGCGACCCCAAAGCGCGGTGTGTGGCCGAGCTCAGCGGCTTGCCACACGGCAGCGCGACCAGCGTCTACGTCAAGCTCGAGGTCAACGGGAGGGCCTACACCACCGATGGCAGTCCAGCCGACGTGGCCAAGAAGAACGGGTTCGCCACGTTTTCGGTGACGGCGCCGTGACCGGGCGGGCATTCGCGCGGGTGGCCAGCCTCTCGGTGCTGCTGGTCCTGCTGACAACCGCCTGTGGCAGCAGCGAACCAGAGGGCGAGGCGAGCTTCGAGGCCGAGCCGCTGACGACCGTGAGCAGCGACTCCGGTCAACTGCGTGTGTCCGTCTGGACCTCGCCCGATCAGCCTCCGGCTCGGGGGATACTCACCCTGCGCTTGCTCGCCGAAGATGCGGCGTCGCAAGCGCCGGTGGACGCTCTGTTCTTCGATATCGTGCCGGAAATGCCGTCCATGGGTCACGGCACACCGACCGTGCCGAAGACGAAGGCCGCCAACAGTGGCGTCTACACCGTGTCGGACGTGAATCTATTCATGCCGGGCCGCTGGGAGCTTCGCATGACCATCACCGGTGCCGTCTCGGACGTGGCCATCGTGCAGCTCGATGTCCACTGACGCCAAATTCGGTTGCTTGCTCGCTCTGGCGATGATCTCGCAGGCAGCTCCCGCTCGGGCGCAGGCGTGCTGTGCCGGGTCGAGCGCGGTGACGCCGGCGCGCCTTGGCTTGCACGACTCCGCCGCAGTCGGCGTGCAGCTCCGCGCCAGCAACGTCTTCGGGTCGCACGACGCGAGCGGCGAGTATGTTCCCGCGCCCAGAGGCAGCAGCGAGTGGGGGTTCGAGCAAAATGTGTATGCCGCGGCGCGAGTGCTGGGCCGCGGGCAGCTCGGCGTTCTGGTCCCGTTCGTGGAGACGCATCGCAGCACTCGAGGGCGTTCGGAGACCGGCGGAGGGCTGGGCGACGTGAACGTGTCGGCGCGCTACGACCTGCTGCTCGCCCGAGAGTCTCGGTTGGTTCCGGGCATCGGGCTGCTGACCGGCGTCACGCTGCCGACTGGCCGTGCGGTGGAGAAAGCGGACAAACCTCTCGCAACCGACGCCACCGGGCTTGGCGCGGTGCAGGTGAACGGCGGGGTCGCGCTCGAGCAAGTGTTCGGGCCATGGCTCGTGGGGCTGACTGGGCTCGTCGCCTACCGAGCGCCCCGCCGCGTCGGCGGGCTGCGCATGGCGCTCGCGCCCCAGTACAGCGCGCTCGGGACGCTGGCCTACGTGTTCGACAACGGTGCTTCCGTTGCGCTGTCGGCACTCTACGCGCTCGAGGCTGACGCGAGCGTCGACCGAAGACGCGTCCCGGACAGTTCGCGCCGCCGGATGCAAGGCAGCATCAGCGGCGCGTGGCCCGTGGATGATCAGCTCTCGGCGCTCGGCTCGGTGTTCTCCAACCCGCCAGTGTCGTCGCTTGGTGTCAACCAGTCCGCCGCGGCGGGCGCATCGCTAGGAGTCAAATGGGCTTTCCTCTGAGGCGCCGGTTGGCGCTGGTAATGTTCGCAGCTTGCCTCACCGTGGCCTGCACCACGGGGCAGACCAGAGCGAACGACGCCCGGTTGATCTCGAGCGGCGGCACGGAAGACCCGTATCGCGAAGTGATCAACCGGGCGCCGCTCACGGTGTTCGTGTTCGTGGCCGCCAAATGCCCGTGTCTCGACGCGCATTTCGGGCGTCTGAAGCAGCTCTTGCGTGAGTATTCCGCCCGCGGAGTCCAGTTCGTCGGAGTGGACTCCGAGGTCGGCACGACGCCCGAGGTCGCAGCGAGCGAGGCCCGCGCGCTCACGTTCCCGGTGCTGCTCGACCGCGGGGCCAAGCTCGCGGACGCTTTCGGCGCCGAGTACGCGACCTACGCAGTGATCGTCGATCGCCAAGGGCGCGTCGTGTACCGCGGCGGTATCGACTCCGACAAACGCAAATTGCACGACGACGCAACACCTTACGTGCGCGAAGCCCTGGACGATCTGCTCTCCGGCAAGACACCGCGCCGTGCGACGGGCAGAGCCCTCGGTTGCACGCTGAGGAAGTGGTGACCGGTGGTCGGGCCTCAGGCGAGATTGGCGGGGCTTTGCCTCTTGGTCGGCGCGTGTGCGGCGAACGCACCCGCCGCCCCCTGGAGCGCGATGTCGAGCAACCAGAAGCTCGAGTACATGGAGACGACGGTGATGCCGCGCATGAGCGCGCTGTTCCGGGAGTACGATCCGCATCGCTTCCCACGCCTGACCTGCGAGCGCTGTCACGGACCCGACGGTGCCCGACGCGGTTGGGCCATGCCGAGCCCCGAGCTTCTGCTGGAAGAGACGCCGTGGAACACCGGGGCCGCCTCGCCGGACGCCGCCCCCTCGAAATTCGACGCGTTCATGGCAAGTCGAGTGGCGCCCGAGATGGCCAAGCTCCTGCGCGCCTCGCCCGGATCGCGGCCCGACGGCTCCGGTTGCTTCGGTTGTCACACGCCCGAACGCTGACGCTCGCCGGATGCTGATCGCTCAGCGAGCGACGGGATGCTTCGCGAGCTTGCGCTGCAGCGAGCGACGGTGGATACCGAGCCGCCGAGCCGCCTCCGAGACGTTGCCGTCACAATCGAGCATTACTCGCTGAATGTGCTCCCACTCGACGCGCGCGAGGCTCGGAACCTGCGCGTCGCCGCGCGCTGGCCGTGCGCAGTCGAACCTTGCCAAGATTTCGTCCGCGTCGGCGGGCTTCTGCAAGTAGTCGAACGCTCCGAGCCGCACGGCCTCCACGGCGGTCGCGATCGATCCGTATCCCGTGAGCATGAGGATGCGTGTGGTGGGGTCGATGGAGTGAAGCTCACGCACGACGTCGAGGCCGTCCTCGACACCCAGACGCAGATCGACGACCGCAAGCTCGGGGCTCTCTGCCGTCGAGATGCGTCTTGCATCGGCGACGCTGGCCGCGCCGAATGCCTCTACATCGCGCGCCGCAAGCGCGCGCACCAGACGCTCTCGAAACGCATCGTCGTCGTCGACGACAAGCAGCGTGCGCGCAGTCACGCGACCTCCGCAGGGACTTCGAGCACGAAAGTGCTACCCCCGCCGCCAGTGGCCACGCTCAACTGGCCTCCGCTCGCGTCGGCGAAGCTGCGCGCCAGGTAGAGGCCGAGGCCCATGCCGCGGTCGCCACCCTTGGTCGTGAAGAAGGGCTCCGCGAGGTGAGTCAACACCTCTGGGGGCAAGCCGGGGCCCGCGTCATGCACCGTGAAGCGGACGTGGCCCGCTTGTTTGTCGGAGCGAAGCTCGGCGGCGCCTGCGGCGTCGAGCGCGTTGCGGACCAGGTTCACCAGGGCGCGCACGAGCGCGCGTTGGGGCACGCGTAGCGTCGCGCGGTCGTCCCCCTCGAAGCGGACCTTCGTCGCTTCCGGCCCGAGGGCGTCGCGCACGGCGTCGAACACGACGCCGACGGAGCTCGGCAACGGCGCTCCAGCAAGATCGCCACCGGACTTGCCGGCAAGATCGCCGACGATGCGCCGGCAGCGTTCGACCTCGGCGCGCAGCAGCTGCGCGTCTTCCGCGACCGCCATCGAGTCGAACTGCTCCGCGGCGGCGCGCGACAGCTCTTTTGCCACGATGGCGATGGTGCCGAGTGGCGTCGCAAGCTCGTGCGCCGCCCCCGCTGCGAGCGTGCCCAGAGCCGCCACGCGCTCTGCTCGCGCGCGTGCCTCCTGCGCCTCGGCCAGCTCGCGCTCGCGGGTGCGCAGCTCCAGCACGAGCCGCGCGATGAAAGTGCCGACGATCGCAGCGGCGAGGACGTAGGCGAACCACATGCCGTACAGGTGCAGGGAGAAGGCCGCGCCGTGGTGGAGGCGCTGCATCTCCTCGGCCGCGCTGCCGCGGACGAAGAGCGTGGCGAAGGCAACCATCGTCAGCACTGCGATGGACATGGCTCGGCGGCCCGTCAACACGATGGCGGCCAGCGCCACATAGACCAGATAGAAGACCGAGAACGGGTTGGTAGCGCCGCCGGTGCCGTGCAAGAGCGCGGTGAGCACGACGACGTCCGTCACGAGTGCGACTGAGAATGTCCTCTCGATGGGGACCTGGCGGGCGATCGACCGGCGAAAGTGAAAGTTCGACGCCACGCCGAGCCCCAATAGTGCGAGGAGCACCGGCCACGCTCTCGGCACGCCCAGCGCGTAGAACCCGGTCGCGACCAGCCCCATCTGCGCGACGGCAGCAACGAGCCGGACCCGCGCGAGCCAGCGTCCCCGCACCGCGAGTTCTGGCTCGTGAGCGGCAGGGCGTGCTCGCGCGGACAGAACTAGGAAGCGGTCACCGTCCATTCCGGGCGGCCGAACCATGACACCTTTGCCAGCGCGGTGCACGCCAGCAGCGAGGCAGTGGAGCCGGCCGCCCCGCAACCGTGGTTCCGTGGTAAGAACGTGCGTGGGCATTCGTTCGCGCACCCGACCGTCGCTGGGCCTCGGTGTGATGGCTGCGGCATGCGCGCTGCTCGGGTGTTCGGGAGGGTCCGACGATGACCCCGCCGGGTCCGGTGGCTCTCCGAGCGGCGGCGCAGCGGGCTCGGTAACCGGCGGCGCGGCTGGCGGCGGTGGCGCCGCCGGTGCCGGAGGCGGCGCGGGCGGCGCAGCCGGCGCGCCAGGCAGCGGCTCGTTCTCCGTCTTGACCTACAACGTTGCCGGCCTGCCCCAGGGCATCAGCGGCGGCAATCCGATCGTCAACACCCCGCTGATCAGTCCCCTGCTCAACTCCTTCGATCTCGTCTACGTGCAGGAGGACTTCACGTACCACGCCGAGCTGATTTCGGCGGTGACCCACCCGTACAAGTCGCTGCCTCTCTCCACGGGGGGTGCCCTCGGAGACGGTCTGAACCGCCTCGCGCGCTTCGAGTTCTCCGACTTCGGTCGCGAAGCCTGGCAAGTCTGCAACGGAACATTGGGTTCGGGGAGCGACTGCCTGACGAAGAAGGGTTTCTCCTTCGGACGCCATCACTTCGCGGACGGCGCCTTCGTCGACGTCTACAACCTGCACATGGACGCGGGCCACAACGATCAGGCCGACTACCAGGCCCGCGAAGCGCAGGCGCAGCAGCTGGTCGCAGCCATCGCAGTGCACTCGCCGAAGGTGCCAGTCATCGTGGTTGGCGACACGAACTTGAAGGACACCCAGGACGAAACGACGCTGCAGGCCGTGCTGGTCGGGGCTGGCCTGAAGGACGCGTGTCGTTCGCTCAACTGCCCGGAGCCCGAGCGCATCGATCGTGTGATGTTCCGCGGCAACCCGACGCTCACGTTGACACCGAAGAACTGGCGAGTGGAGCCGAGCTTCGTCGATGCAGCGGGCAAACCACTCTCGGATCACGAGGCCGTCGCCGTCGACTTCGATTGGTCCGGCAAATCCCAGTGAGCCCGACGCGCTGATTCACTCCGGGTACACACAGCGCCGGGTGTGGCTCGGCGCCTCGCCCTCGGTGGGCGGCGCGCAGCCCGTAGCGGCCTTGCCCCAGTGGTCCGGGCAGTCGCGCACCGTCACGCACAGCATCGGCCAGAAGCGATCTCCCGCCAGGCTCCAGCCGCCGCAGTGGAAACTCTGAAACGGGCTCTCGGCCATCTTCCCGCAAGCGTAGCCGCCGCAGTCGGAGGCGGAACTGCAGGCGAGTCGGGCCACGCCCTCGACGGGCTCGCTCTCGGTTTCAGCGTCGGCAGCCACACAGGTGCCGCTGTGGTTCGACTCGCTCCAGCGACAGATGGGCCGCTCGCCGGAGCAGCGTTTGCCACCGCAATCGGCCCCTCTGTCTTTCACGAAGCAGCTGCCCTGCTCGCGTCCGGCCTCGGCGTGACACGCGAACCCCTCGCTGCAGCTGCCGCTCGCCAGGCAGATCTCGCCGACCTCGGCACTGCAGCGGCTCTTTTCACATTCGTAGCGGGGCGGGCATCCTCCGCTGCAGGCCCAGCCCAAGCAGCACAACGAACCCGCGCCGCAGTCTGCATTTTCGTCGCACATCTTCTCCAGCTCGTTCTCGGCGCAGGGGTTCTGGGTGTCCTCCTTCGGGCGCCGCGCGCAACGCAGACCGTTGCCTTGGGCGTCGGCGCAACAGACCTCCGCCCCGAGCTCACAGGTCTTGGCCCCGCAGGCGATGGCCTTGGGTGTCGTGTGGGTTCGTGGGCCATCGGCCTGCGCGGTCGCCGCGGCGGAGGCCGTGGGGATGGGCACGGGGCCCGGCTCCGTCTGTGCCGGCGGCCGAGTACGACACGCCGAGAAACAAACGAAGATACTGACAGCCCACACAACGCCTTGCCGCAGCGGTAAACAGCTGAGCTCGTCCAGGAGCAACATAGGTCGACGGGTAGTCGACGTGCGCCAGATGGGCAATGGGAAGACTGACGGGCCAGGACCAGCCGAGCACCCGAGGCCGCGTTCGGCGGCGGTCAGCTCGGACAGCAAACCGGAACGTACGAGCTCGTCGCGTAGTGAGGCGGCTGGCAGCCCGCGGGCAGCGGAGCGCCGAGCGTGCAAGCGCGTCCCACCGCACCCAACCCGTACTGCCCACATGCGCCGTCGTAACCGGCGTACCGAGTGCAGCCCGCGGGGCAGCAGAAGTTGTTGGCATAGTTCCACTCGCACCCGACGATGTCGGGGCCCGGGTACTCTCCGCCCACCGGGGTACCACTTTGCAACGCGGGCCCGTCGACCCAACCGACGCCGTCGTCCGCTGCCTGTACGCGCGAAGCTCGTGGGGAATCGGGCTTCGCCACAGCGCTCGCTAGCTAGATCGCGCTCGGCGGTCGGCTTGCCAGCGCGCCGAGCGCTCGGGCGGCGTGATCGGGAGGGTCACCCAGGCCGTCTTGCCGAAAACGCGGAACTCCGCCGGCGTCTAGCACGGTGATGACGCTCTGGTGGTTGAACTCACCGTCCGGGAGCTTCTTGTACTTGATCCCAAGCACGGCGGCGAGGTCTCGGACTTCGTCGTCCGAGGTGCGAGCCAGGCGCCAAACGCCTGGTTCGACCCGGTGGCGTTCGGCAAGCTGCTTCAACTCCGCAACCGTGTCGCGACTGGGATCGAAGCTCACGAGAAGCACTCTCACCCGACCCCTGTCTCGAGGGGGTAGTGCGTCGATGATGCGCTTCACGTCCCGGATCAGTGTCGGGCAAGCGTAGGGACAGCTCCCGTAGAACATGCTCACGACGACGGGATGCCCGGCGAACGTGTCGAGGCCGACGTGATTTCCGTCCTGGTCCACGAGCTTCATGTGAAGGTCGTACAGGCTCGCGTCGCTGAGCGGCTGCTCGTCCGCTGAAGCGGACGCCGAATCGCCGGGACTGGCCGGCTCGGTCGTGGACCCATTCGGCGGCGAGGCACGCTGGCAACCCACGAGCGCCAGGGCCAGGAGCAACGATTTCCGGCTGAAGCTCACGGCGTTTCCTTTCCAACGTCCCGCGCGCAGCGAAATCCCAGATGTCGAGTGACTCGGTTGGCACGCAGCGAGCTCAAGAACGCCGAGCGCATGAAACTCGCGTAGTCCGCCGGGTCGCGGGCGCTCTGGGCGCCTGCGCCGCAGAACGTGAGGTTGTTGGCGCTGCCGGGGTTGCGGCTGTCGCTGGTCACCAAGATCGAGCTGAAGTCCAATACCCATTCCCACACCAGCCCTTGCAGGTCTTGCACCCCAAAGAAGTTGGCTCTTGATTGTCCGACGGAGCGCGTCGGACCGTGGGAAGGGGTCGAGTACCACTCTAGGCTCTGCTTGGACCACGCCGGATCGCCCCGCCCGTCCGGCGCGCTGGGACTCGCGGCCGCGACGCGCTGCCACTCGACTTCGGTCGGGAGGCGTGCGCCGAGCGCTTGGCAGTAAGCTTTGGCCGCGAACCAGCTCACGTTCGTCACCGGCTGCGCGGGCGCGACCGCACCGAGTGTGGTGGGGCCGGCCCAATGCTCGAGGTAAGGGTAATCGGCAAACAGACCCGACACGTTGCCTCTGCGCCACTCCGGATGGGTGCGCACGAACCAGAGGAAATCGGCGTTGGTCGTCGGTAGCTTCGCGAACCAGACCTCTCCGACCCGGACCGCTCGTTCGTCGGGCCCCGCCGAAAAGAGAGTTCGAAACTCGCCAGCCGGAACGCGGATCCACTTCGGGCTGGGCGGCGGAGCGTTGGCTCCGGGCCAGTGTGTTGGAAGCGAACCCGGATCGGTCGCGACCCAGATTGAGAGCACCGCTAGCAGCAAGGTCGGCAACGAGACCACCACACACCTCTAGGGTTTGGCCGAGCCTGAAGGAGGCACGGGCTGCCACGGTCGAAGGTCCGGTTTGCCGCCGAACACGCCGGCGCTCTCGTCTCCGCTCACGCGCAGGGTGCCGATGGCGCCCTTGTGGAACGCGCGGAAGATCGAGTGATCGACGAGTGTGTAGTCGCCGGGAACTTCCACGCGAAACTCGATCATCGCCGCCCCGCCGGCCGGAATGAGCGTGGTCTGCACGTTCTCCTGGTAGCGGCTGCCGGCTTCCGTGTAGACCCGATCGAAGATCTCGCCGATCACGTGGAAGCTGGACACGAGGTTGGGGCCGCCGTTTCCCACGAACAGGCGAATGCGATCCCCCACCTTGGCCTTCAGCGCTTGATCACCGGTGAGCGCGCCGTCGCGACCATTGAAGACGACGTAAGTCGGCGTCTCTTCGATGGCCTTTTCCTCGTCGAAATGCTGCAGCCCAGCCTCACGGTACTTGCCGTTCGTGTAGATCTCGCTCTGCATCACGTAGTACTCATGATCCACGCGAGACAGACCCTCGGGGGGCTCCACCAGGATCAGGCCGTACATGCCGTTGGCAATGTGCATGCCCACGGGAGCGGTTGCGCAGTGGTAGACGAACAACCCGCGATTCAGCGCTTTGAAGGAGAAGCGCGACTCGTATCCCGGCGACGTGAAGGACGCCACCGCGCCACCGCCGGGACCGGTCGCGGCGTGCAGGTCGATGTTGTGCGGCATCTTGGAGTCGGGCGCGTTTCTCAGACGGACCTCGACGGTGTCGCCTTGCCGGACTCGGATGAAGTTGCCGGGAACCTGCCCGCCAAAGGTCCAGAACGGATAGTTGACGCCGTGACCCACCGGTAGCTCGAGCTCGACGGTCTCGAGTGTGACTACGACGTGTGCGGGCTTGTCGCGCCCGACGGGTGGGGGGACGTCTGGGGCTCGACTGAGCACGGCCTGCACCGGCGGACCGACTGGAGCGCCCAGGTCACCTTTGGCCGAGCCGCCGGTGTCCTGGTGCTCCGAATCTGGACTGCCAGGGGAACGGTTGCAGCCTGCGACACTGAGCAGCACGAGGAGCAAGCACGAGCAGATTCGATACATGAGATCCTTCCGAGAGTTCATCCGCCGTTCGCGGTCGGCCGGCTCGAGCCCCGATACGAATCGAGTTGCGTGCCCTGCCCGCTCGGCGACCGAGCCGGATCTCTAAGGCCAATTGGGTCCATTGAAAGGGGGGTGCGCGGAACGCGATATCTGCGGGGGTTTGTCCAGGGCGGCCCACCACGATTCCGACCGAGTGCGAGCCGGCGCCACACGCGCGCGGCTGACCCGGCTCGACCGGTCAACGCTCCTTGGCTGACAGGAACTGGGTGCGGCTCTCGGCCTTCGTCCACGGCTTGGCGTGAAAGGCGTAGGCAAACACGCCGCTCAGGATCGAGATCCCAAAGCTGACGCCAAAGACGATGCGCGCCGCAGCACCGTCGATTCCAACCCATGCGGCGGAGCCCGCACAGATTGCGAGAACCAGCAGCGGCATTGCCACAAAACACAAGAGCTGAATGCGCAGGCGCACACCAGGCCCGAGGTTCGACAGCTTGCCGCACGCCGGGCACGGCACGAAAAGCAGAGTGCGCTCGGCGTGTTTCTTGGCGTCCGCCAGCGCGCGCTCGTCGCCGGCTTCCGAGGACTCCCACACGTTCCGACCGCCCTGCCCGAGCGCCTGGACCAGCGCGCGACGATAGGTGCCGCAGTGGGCGCAGCGGAACCGCGTTTCGAGCGGGACGCTGACGAATGACAGCTCGGGCATCAGCGTGCGACGGCTCCCACCCTCACTCCGCGAGCGCGGCGTCGATGACGCGCTCGAACTTGCTGAGCGGCTGTGCTCCGGACAGGTAGTAGAAACGACCCGAGCTCTTGCCGTGGGAGGCCAGGAGGAAGCTCGGGGTGCCGCTGATCCCGGCACGCACTGCGGCGTCGGAGTCTTCCTTCACCCGGGCGGTGTGCCGACCGGTGTCGAGAGCCTGCGCGAAGCTCGAGCGGTTGCAGCCCAGCGACACTGCGACGCTCTCGAGGTGCTCTGGCCCCAGTGCGCCCGGGTCCCGTTGTTCTTTGAACAGACGGTCGTGAAAGAGCCAGAACGCGGCGTCTCCTCGCTGGGCCTGCACCTCGCGGGCGGCCTCGGCGGCCCGCGCGGCGTTGTTGTGCATGGCCAGCGGCAGGTCGTGCCACGCGATGCGGACCTGGTCCGGGTAGCGCTTCAACACCTCGTCCAGCGTGGGCTCCACGCGGGCGCAAAACGGACACTGGAAATCCGAGAACACGTGCAGCGTCACCCTTGCAGAAGCGCGGCCGCGGATGGGCACGGACCGGGTCGGCAGAGTTACCTCCTTGAATTCGAACGGACTGCCCCGCTCTCCCTTCCCGATGATGGTCTTGTAGACGTCGGCGCGCGGTGTTCCTGCCTCCACCAGCCGACGGGCGGCGGCGAGCTCCTGATCCACGAGCTCTTTGAACTTGCTGAGGGGTTGAGCGCCCGTGAGCACCCGCCCGTTGATGAAACACGACGGCGTGCCGGTCGCCTTCACGTCGGCGGCCAGCGCCTGGCTGGCTTGGATTCTTCGGGCCACCGCCGGAGCGGTCATCGCCGCCTGGACTGCGCCGAAGCTCGTGCCCGCCGCCGATGCGATGCGACTCAGGTCATCGTCTTCGAGGCGGGGTTGGCTGTCGAAGAGCAGGTCGTGGGCGGTCCAGAAGGCCTTGTTGCCGCGCTTGTCGTAGATCACTCGCGCCAGGCGCGCGGCGGGCTCTGCGCGTTTGTGGAACGGAAGTGGATTGTCCTTCCACACCAGGCGCAAATCATTGCCGTACTCCTGTCGCAGCTGCTTCAGCGTCGGCTCGAGTCGCTTGCAAAACGGACACTGAAAGTCCCCGAACTCCACCAGCGTCACCAGCGCATCGCGGGGGCCGAGCTGTGGTTCGTCGTCGTTCACCGGGACATACCAGAGCTGGTCGGGATCCGGCTTCGCCTCCGCCGGCGGGGGGCTCTCGGGGCTGTTGAAGTTCTCGCGGGTCAGCGTCGGGTAAATTTGCTCCGGTGCGGCCCCAGCGGCGATCCGCTTCTTGGCCTCCGCCAGCTGCTCGTCGATCACGGACTGGAACTTGGTGAGCGGTTGAGCGCCCTTGAGCGCCTTGCCATTGATGAAGAACGTCGGCGTTCCCCGGGCGCCGATGCGCTTGGCGAGAGCCATGTCGCTTTCGATCTTGGCGGCGACACTCGGGGAAGCGACCAGCGACTCGTACGTGGTCATGTTGGCGCCGGCCGCCGCGGCCCAGGTTGCGAAGTTCGCGTCGTTCAACCCAGTGCGGTCAGCGTACGCGCGATCGACGAACTGCCAGAACGCGCCGCTGCCACCGGCGCGCAGCACCCGCTCCGCGGCCTCTGCCGCGGGACGCGCCTGCTTGTGAAACGGCAACGGGTTGTGTTTCATCACCAGCCTGAGCTGAGTCGGTCCGTAGCTGGTCTTGACCTGTTCGAGCGTGGTGTGGGCGCGTGCGCAGAACGGGCACTCCAGATCGGAGAACTCGACGATGGTGACCGGTGCGGTGTTGTTTCCCCAGATGGGGTCCGAAGCCAGAACCGGGATCGGGGCCGAGTCGTGGCCGGCCGGAACCGCAACGGCAAATGCCGTGGCCGTCGCCGTGGCTTTTGGCGTGGCGAGGGGCTTCCTGGCTCGGGTGTACATCACGAAGCCCGTCAGGGCACCGAACGCCAGGACTCCAACGAGCACCAACGCGCCCACGATCAAGCCGATGGCCAGTCCCGCACCCGAGCGATCGCTCGCCTGTTGGGCCGCGGCGTCGGGCAGCTCGCGGAATGGGCCTGCCCCAGGCGCACCGTAGCCGTAGGGTGCACGGGGTGCTGACGGCTCGGCTGGACCGTAACGTGCTGGGGATGCGGCTGCGGGATTGGTTCCTGCCACGGCGCCGGCCGCCCAGGGCGTGGGAGAGCCGCTGCCCCAGGGCGGGGCGCCAACGGGTCGTCCAGGCGCATCGCTGCTGTTGGTGAGTCCCCGGAGAGCGCGCGCAGCGTCGCCTGCGTTCGCAAAACGCCGGCCTAGATCCCGCGTGACCGCGCCGGCGAACCACTCGTCGAAGCCCTCGGGCAGGGTCGCCGTGAGGTTCAGATCGCGGACACGCTTCGTCGCGCTGGGGAGCGGCTCGGCCGTGATCTCGTTCACCACCGCGCCGCCGTCCGGAGCATTCCAGTAGCTGTGACCGGTGAGCAGCCGGAATGCGAGCAGCCCGAGCGCCCAGACATCGGCGTGGGGACTTGGCGCTGCGCCCTGCTGGTGCTCTTCCGGTGCACGCCACTCGGGGGAGCCGAGGTGGCCGCCCTGCCGGTGTTCGTTCAACCAGCGCAAACTACCCAGATCGAGCAGCTTGACGGCAGGGGCTCCGTCGGCACCGGGAACTTCGCCGATGAACACACTCGCGGGCGTGAGCTCTCCGTGAGCCTGGCCCGTCGCGTGGGCGCTGCCCAAGGCCTCCGCCACCTGGCGAACGATGCTCAACGCGGAGGCGGAGTCGAAGCTCGTTCCGCGCGCCAGGAGCCCCGCCAGTGATTGCCCCTCCAACGAGCCCAGCGCGACCCACGCGAGCCCCGTGGCGGAGTCGATGCCGCAGAGCTTCACGCTGGGCACGTGCACACTGCCGACCGCCGCACCCGCGAGGGCCGCCTCGGTCAGCTTGCCGGACTCGGAGCCATCGAGGGCGCCAAATGAAGCGTAGACTCGCAGCGCTGCTTGCTCGCCCAAGCGCTTTACGGCGTAGAGGGCGTTCCCGGCGTCGTCCGCCAACCGTCGCTCGATGCGGAAGTCTCGAAACACCGAACCGGGCTCGAAGCTGTCCATTGCGAGAGCCTAACCCCGACGCGCCGCGCCACCCAGCGGTACTCGCGGACCTCGGGCTGGGCGCCGCAGCTTGCGGGCAGAGTGCAGGAGCGCCAGCAACGCGGCAAAAGCCCTGGGCGCGGCGCAGGCTTCGCGTAGCATGGCGGCATGCAAAAGTGCTTCGGCGCGGGGCTCTCGGCTCTGCTCGTCGTCCTCGGAACCGGCCGCGCGCTCGCCGCCGAATACACACTCTCGCCGGGGGTCTCCCAGGCCGAGGTGGCCGCGCAGCTCGACGCCTTGAAGCCTGGCGACACCCTCACGCTCTTGCCCGGTGACTACTCGGGCATCGACCTGGATCTGCAGCACTCGGGCGGCGCCGGCATTGCGGGCACCCAGGCCCAGCCCATCACCATCATCGGCAAGGCGGACGCGAGCGGAAAACTCCCGCACGTGATCGCGAACACCGATGCTTATCAAGAAGCGGTGCGGCTCCGCACTGGCTGCGCCTTCATCACGCTGATGAACCTGCACCTGTCGGCCAAGGGCTCCGACACCCAGGCCGGGATCCTGATCGACTCCGGAGTGAACGACATTGTCATCTCCGACAACCTGATCGAGGACGTGACCGGGATCGGGATCCAGATCCAGACCCAGAGCGACGTGCATGACATTCTGATCGAGAACAACGAGATCCACCACACCGGCACCAACACTGGCGACGGGAACAACGGCGGGCAAGCGTTCACCGCAGGCGGGTTCAGCGCGGGGTCGGCGACCAAGAACGTTCACCACATCGTGCTCAGGCGGAACCTGATTCACGACACGACGGGGCAAGAGGGTGACTGCCTGAAGTTCATGTACGGCGTGTACGCCAGCACGATGGAAGACAACGTGCTCTACGCCTGCCCGCGCGGGGTGTCGGGGCAGACCGAGAACTACGGCATCACCTCGTATGGCGCCGGCGCCGCGCACTATCAGAACGCGGGCGACGCCAACGTGATCCGCAGAAACCTGATCGTGGGCAGTGCCGCTGCGCAGGCGGGGCACTCGAACGTCGCCATCTACGCCGGCCCCGGGACCTTCGTGGAGAACAACCTGATCCTCGGTTCGAACCAGGGCATCGCGGCGCGACTGGAAGACGAAGCGCCGGACATGAAGAACCTGCGCGTGGTGAACAACACGGTCTACGACGCGAGCGACCATGCCTTTTCGATCCGCGGCTGCCAGAAGGCGGATGCGTCGGTGGTGGTCACCGGCAACGCCTTCCTGGCGGTGCAAGCGAGCGGCTTCGGCTACCGCATGCCCGATCCCGTGGGCAGCATGGTCGCCAAGGCCAACTACTTCGAAGGGCAGGACTACGCCGAGGCAGCGCCGCCGGTGATGATCCCCTTGCCCGCAGCGGCGAGCGCGCTGTTCGTGAACCCGTCCGCCACGCTGCCGGGCGCGGACTTCATGCTGAAGGCGGGCTCGGCGCTGATCGACGCCGCCGACGGCCCGACGGCGCCCGCCGACGATTTCGATCTCGCGCCGCGTCCGTCCGGAGCGGGCCCCGACGTGGGCGCGTACGAGTGGCAAGCCGATCTCTCCAAACACTGGGCCCTGGCGCTGGCGTTCAAGGGCGGCTTCGGCAGCGGCGGCGTCCCTGGCACCGGGGGCGCGACCGGAGCCGGCGGCGTCACGAGCGGCGGCGCCGGTGGCACCAGCAGCGCAGGCACCGGTGGAACGAAAAACGACGACGGTGGCTCATCGAGCGGCTGTGGTTGTTTCGTCGCAGGCAGCTCGGGCAGTGGAACGGCGTGGGCGTTCGCCGCGGGGCTTGGGGCTCTGGCGCTGCTGTGCTTTCGGCGGCGACGCGCTGGGCCGAACCCCGCGGCGCTTTAGGTGCCGCGCTCAACCCGCTACATCGACCCGCGACGCAACGGCCTCGCCGATGCGCAGGCCGTCGACGGCCGCGCTGACGATACCACCCGCGAAGCCCGCGCCCTCGCCCGCCGGGTACAGCCCCGCCAGGTCGACGGCCTCGAGGGTCTCGGGGTGGCGTGGCACACGCACGGGACCACTGGTGCGGGACTCGACGCCGATCAACACGGCCTCCTCGGTCAGGTATCCGCGCATGCTCTTCTCGAAGGCGCGGAGCGCGCTGCGAATGCGCTCGGCGATGCGAACGCCAGCAACGTCGACGACCTCGGCGACGTTGCCGGCCATCAGCCCCGGGATGTACGACGACTTCGGGACTGTGCTCGAGCCGCGCCCGGCGACGAAATCCGTGGCGCGCGTCGCCGGCGCGACCAGCGCGCCGCCACCCGCTTCGAACGCCGCTCGTTCGATGCGACGCTGAAACTCCACCCCGGCGAGCGGGCCAGTGAAGCCCGCGGCGATCAGATCTTCGAGCTCGACAGCCACCACCAGACCCGAGTTGGCGTACGGCGAGTCACGCCGCGCGAGACTCATGCCGTTGACCACCAACCCGTCCAGCTCCGTGCTCGCGGGAACCACCCAGCCGCCGGGGCACATACAGAACGAAAATACTCCGCGTCCCCCAACCTCCGCCGCGAGGCGATACGCCGCCGAGGGCAGCTTGGGGTGTCCAGCAGAAGCGCCGTACTGGATCTGATTGACGAGGGACTGCGGGTGTTCGATGCGGACGCCGAGCGCGAAGGGTTTGGGCTCGAGCGCGACCCCGGCTCGCGAGAGCAGCGCGAACACGTCTCGGGCGGAGTGGCCCGTCGCGAGTATCACCGCCGACGCTGCGAGCTCACTGCCGTCGGCGAGCTGCACACCGCGAACTGCACGCCGGCCGCCGCGCTCTTCGAGCAGCAGCTCCGTGACCTTCGCACCGAAGCGAAATTCGACACCGACAGCCTCGAGCCGCTCGCGGATCTGCGTGACGACCTGCGGCAGGCGGTTGGAGCCGATGTGGGGCCGAGCATCGGTCAAGATCGAGCTCGGAGCACCGGCCAGCGCGAGCACCTCGAGCACGTCCCGGACGTTCCCGCGTTTGTGCGCGCGAGTGTAGAGCTTGCCATCGCTGTACGTGCCCGCGCCGCCCTCGCCGAAACAGTAGTTGCTGTCCGGATCCACCACACCCTTCGCATTCAAGGCCTTGAGGTCGTGCCGGCGCGGTTGCACTTGTTTGCCCCGGTCGAGGACGATCGACGCCACGCCGCGCCGCGCCAGCTGGTACGCGGCGAACATGCCCGCCGGGCCCTCCCCCACGATGATCACCCGGGCGGGTGTTTGCACTTCGCGCGGTGGCGGCTCGCCGAGCGCGGTCGGCGCGGCTTGCCCGATGCCAACCAGCAAGTGGAAGCGGATCCGCCCCCGGCGGGCGTCGAGGGACCGTTTCTGCACGACGAGCTCCGGCAGCTCGGCCGCTCCGACCCCGAGCGCTCGCGCAACGCGATCTCTGAGAGCCGCGGAGTCGTCCGCGTCGTCGAGCCCGAGCTCGACGCTGATTTCTTCGGGGAACCTCGATCCCATGTGCGATGCCACCTATACCTCTGATCCGAACGGCTTCGTCGCTCGTACTGGGGAGGTGTTGGGCTTCGCCCTGACCCCGAGGTCGCCCGTGGCGTGCCCCCCACCGACTTGGTACGGTGGCGTGGTGGTGGCGGACCCGCGCGAAGAGCCCGACGACGCCGCCTGGGTCCAGGCGATGGCCCGGGGCGACCAGGCCGCGATCGGCCTGTTGTATGACCTGCACGCCCCGCTGCTCTTGTCCCTGGTTCGGCGCATCGTGGTCGACGCCGGAGCGGCCGAAGATCTGGTCCACGACGTGTTCCTCGAGGCCTGGCGGCGCGCGGCCGACTACGACTCGGAGCGGGGAAGCGTGCGCACCTGGCTGGCGCTCCGGGCCAGAAGCCGAGCCATCGACTACCGGAAGTCGGCCGAGGTCGCCCGCCGAGTCCCGATGGAAGAGTCCCGGCACCTCGGGTTGCTCGCCAGTTCGATGGACGACGCCTCGATGCTGCCGGATCACGCCCGAGTGCGGCGGATGCTGGTGGCGCTGCCGGAGGATCACCAGCACGTGCTGTACCTGGGTTACTTCGAGGGCCTGAGCTCGAGCGAGATCGCCGAGCGAGTGGGGATCCCGATCGGGACCGTGAAGTCGCGGGTCGCGAGCGCGCTCTCGCGGCTGCGCGCTGTGATGAATTCTCCGGAGGACGGATGAGCACGCCGCTCGATGACCTGCCCAGCTTCGTGCGGGAAGCCCTCGATGGTGAGGCGGTACGGCCGGACGCCGTCCGGAACGCGCGCGAGGCAGTGGTGGCGCTCGCGGCGGGACTGCCAGCTTCGACTCCCAGCCCCGAGGCTCGCGCCCGGCTTTTGACGAGCATTGGTACCGGAGCCGAGCGCTACGCGCCCTTCTTCGATCGCCTCGCGCAGATGGTCGAGCTCGAGCTCGCTCGGGTGCGGGCCGTGTTCGATGCGGCCGAGGACACGAACCGGTGGGAGCGCGACAAGATGCCCGGGCTCGCGCTGTTCCACTTCGAACCGGGACCGGCCCTCGCGGGTGCCGACGCCGGTCTCGTGGAAATTGCGGCCGGGGTCGAGTTCCCGGAGCACGTACACCTCGGCTCCGAGCGAGTGTTCGTGCTTCGCGGTGCCTATCGGGACTCGTCGGGCCGCATCGTCGGGCCGGGCGACTGGCACGAGATGCCGGCAGAAAGCAGCCACTCGTACCGTGTGCTGCCGGATGCACCGTGTTTGTACGCCGTGGTGCTCGAGGCGGGCATCACCATCGGCGGTCAGCGCTTCGGCTGACACCCCGCCCGGCTCCGAGCGGTCGCCTGCGGCGCCGCGCTGAGGTACGCTCGGTCCCATGGGTCGTCGTCGCTGGCTGTGGATCGCGGCGGCCCTGTTCAGCTGCGGCGGCGGCGAGGCGCCCCCTGATCCGGGCCGCGTCGAGCAGACGCTGGCCGCTGTGCCAGAACGCGATCATCACCCAGAGGGTGTGCTCGGCCACCCGGTCTCGCTGCCGGACGGTCGACGCATCGAGTCGCGAACCGGAAGAGATCCGGGTGAGAGTGATCTCTGGCTCATCGAGGCGAGTGGCGCGAGCGCGCCGCTCACCCCCGCTCCGGGCTTCGACGAGCTGCCCTTCGTGCTGCCCGACGGGCGCGTCACTTTCGTCTCGGGGCGAACCACCGTCGCGTCCCTCTTCGTGGTCGAGCCGAACACCGGCGAAACCCAGCAGCTCACCAACATCGGCCTCGCCGCCGGAAAACCCTGGAGCGGGTTCGTCCCCCCTCCAGCGCGTGAGCCGAGTTTTTCGGACGGGGCACTGCACTACGACGACGGTAGCGGCAAGCGCTGGCGTGTCGACGTCGCGACCGGCGCGGCGACGGAGGATGACGCGCCATGAGACGCGCACTCCTCGCGCTTGCGATGCTGTTCGTTGCCGCACCGGCAGCCGCGCAGAAGTACCGTTTTCCGATGGAGCTCCCCACCTCGGGGACCCAACCGTACGTCACCGCGTATCGCGACGAAGACACGGGGGCTGGGCTCAAAGACTGGAACTGCGGCACCACCACCTACAACGGGCACAAGGGCAGCGACTTCGGCATCGGCAGCTGGCCCGTCATGGATGCGGGCAGCCGCTGGGCGGTGGCTGCCGCGGACGGCAAGGTGATCTTCGTGAACGACGGCTGCGCGGACCATTGTTCGACGGGCGACTGCGGCTGTGGCAGTGGCTTCGGCAACTACGTCCGGCTCCAGCACGCGGACGGCAACACCACGACCTACGGCCACCTCATGCTCGGGTCGCTCGTGGTCGCAAACGGGGCCACGGTGAAGTGTGGGGACCACCTGGGCAAGGTCGGCTCGAGCGGCAACTCGACCGGACCCCACCTGCACTTCGAACCCAGAAACTCCGGGGCGACGTCGCTCGAGCCGTTCGCCGGTTCGTGCGGCGCGAGCGCGAGCCTGTGGCTGACCCAGGGTGCCTACAAGGCCCTGCCGGCGGATCAATGTGAGAACCCAACGCCGCCCGAGGTCGACAGCAGCAAGCTGGCGACTGAGTCACCGAGCGGCACCCTCACTGTCGCGCCCGGTGCCAACTTCCAGAAGAGCTGGGTGCTCGACAACGACGGCAACACGACCTGGTCGACAGCCGGCGGTTACTCGCTCGCGCAGGTCGGCGGCGACGTGCTCGGCGCCACGCTGCCGGCAGATCTCGGCGCGGCCGAGAGCATCAAACCCGGCGCACAAAAGAACTGGGTGCTCGCGTTCGTGGCACCCACGACGCCGGGCAACTACAGCGGCGACTACCGCATGGACCGCACGGGCAAGGGAGCGTTCGGCGCAACCTTGCACGTAGAAGTCGTAGTCGCGAACGCGGGCGCGGGCGGCGCGAGCAGCGGGGGCGGCGCGAGCGCGGGCGGCAACGCGAACGGCGGTTCCGCGGCCATCGGTGCAGGCGGCAGCGCGCTCGGCGGGGGCGGAACGAAGCCGGGGCTCGGCGGCGGCAGCGCTGCCACATCCGCAGCGCCGTCCACGGAGGACGTCGAGGGCGGGTGCAGCTGTCGAGCAACCGGGCCGAGCCGTCCGCTTGGCGGCGCGGGCTTCGCGCTCGCGTTGCTCGTGCTCGGGGCCCGGCGCAAGAGCGAGGTGCGCTCGCGCTCACTCGACGAACGCCGACGCCGTGCGCTGAGACCCGGTAGATGACGCGCCGCTTGGAGTGGTTCTACGATTTTTCCTGCCCCTACGCGTACCTCGCGTCGACGCAGATCGAAGCGCTGGCGGAGCGGACCGGGGCGGAGCTGGTGCACAAACCCTTCCTCCTGGGCGGTGTGTTCAAGGCCCTCGGGGGCGAGCCCATGGCAAGCCTCGCCCCCCCACGCGCGCGCATGAACGGGCTCGACATGTTTCGCTGGGCCGAACACTGGGACGTGCCCCTGGTGATGCCCGCGGGACATCCGAACCGGACTGTGCTCGCCCTGCGCGCCGCGCTCGCGTCCGGCGATCTGCCGCGTGCAAGCCGGGCTCTGTTCGATGCTTACTGGGCGGAGGGACGCGATCTCTCCAACCCCACCGTCGTCGAAGCAGCCCTGACCTCGGTCGGGTTCGACGGCCAAGCTCTGGTGCGTCGAGCGGACGACTACAAAGACGAGCTTCGCTCGCGCACGGATGAGGCCGTCACCCGTGGGGTCTTCGGAGCTCCGGCGTTCTTCGTCGATGCTGAGCTGTACTGGGGGCAAGACCGCCTCGACTTCGTCGAACGCGCGCTCGGCGGCGCTCCCCCGATTCGCGAGCAAACCTCCGCGCCCGCCGGGGCGAGCGTGGATTTCTGGTACGACTTCTCGAGCCCGTTCGCCTATCTCGCCGCGACGTCCATCGAGTCGCTCTCGGCACGGGTCGGCGCGGCCGTGCGATTTCGTCCGTTCTTGCTCGGCGCGCTGTTCCGAGCCATCGGCACTGCCGACGTGCCACTCTTCAGCTTCCCGGAGGCAAAACGCAGGTATTTCGAGCGGGACCTCGAGCGGTTCGCCGTGGAGCGCGGCGTGCGCTTGCGCTTCCCAGTCACTTCCCGATCCGCAGTGTGCTGCCGCTCCGCGTCGCCCTCGCCGCGGGGCCGGATGGGGCGCGCCTGTGCCGCGCGCTCTTCGATGCCGCGTGGCGCGACGACCGGGACATCGCCGACGCGGCGATCCTCGGAGCCGTGCTCGCCGAACAGGCCCTCGACCCCAGCTTGGTGGCCGCGGCCACGTCGGACGCGATCAAACAGAGCCTGCGCGACAACACCGCGGAGGCAATCGCGCGCGGTGTGCCGGGCGCGCCCGCGTTCGTCGTGGGCGACTCGGTGTTCTGGGGGCAAGACCGGCTGCTCTTCGTGGAGAAGGCCCTCGGGGGTTGGCGACCCAAGATCGGGTGACCCGCCGGAGTGGGCTGCGCGAACCCGCGCCGAATTGCCCACCGTGGACGAGCAGCCCGGACCCATGTGAGGCTCGCAGGCGTTAGCTATGTCTCACACCTCAAAGCCCCCTGACGGCGCACGGCGCTTCGAAGGCGAGAGCCTGCTTGGCGCGCGCTTCGTCAACGTCGAGCTCGGGCAAGCCCGGTTTGCCTCCTCCTCTCTCGACGGCGCACGCTTCGAAGGCGGCTCGATGTCGCGGGTTCGAGTCAAGAACACCACCCTCGTCGGGCTCGACGTCGACGACATCGACGCCAAGGCGAGCCGCATCGCAAACGCCGACTTTTCCAGCCTGTCCCTGACCGACGCCAAGCTGGCACATGCCGAGCTCCGGGACATCGACGCGGAAAAGCTGGTCCTGACGGACGCCAAGCTGGCGGGCGCCCGGCTCGAGGACATCGACGGCTCGGGGCTGTCACTCTCGGACGCCAACCTCAGCGGGGCAAAGCTGGAGAACGTCGATCTCTCCCGCGCGGCACTCTCCAACATGAAGCTCGCGGGCGCCTCGCTGAAGAACTGCGACCTGTCGGGCCTGACCCTGACGGACGCGACGCTCGCGGGTGCGATCCTCGAGGACGTGAACGCAGCCGGCTGCACATTGACGGACGCGAAGCTGACCGGGGCGAGGTTGCTCGACGTCGATCTCGCCGACGCGGTGCTCGAAGATGCCAACCTGTCCGGGGCGCGACTGCGCAACGTGGACCTGCGGAACGTCGTCCTCGAAGACTGCAACATCAGCGGGCTCACGCTCGACGGGATCCGCATCGACGAGCTCTGGGAGAAAGCCCGCGCCGAGCGCGGCTCGGGCACCCAGCGCAAGAGTTGAGCGCTCAAGAGCTGTCCAATTCTTGGACAGCTCTTTCACTTTGTCATCGGGGAGGCACGCGCCTCCCCGCCCCAACGAAGTGAATTCGTTGGGGCCCCACCCCACGCGGGCCGGCCTCGCCGGCTTGCGCCAGGCCAATTCTTGGACAGCTCTTCAGACGGTCGGATGCGGAGCCGGGCTGCGCCGAGCCGGCGCCTCGCCCCGCGACAGAACGTGCACGTTGACCGCGTCCGCGCCCAGGGTCTGCTCCGCCGCCAGGACCACGTGTTCGTGGTGGGTGAAGAGTAGGATCTGCATGCTGGCTGCGATTTCTGCCAATACCCCGAGGGCCGCCCGCGCCCGCTCTTCGTCGAAGTTGATCAGCACGTCGTCGAGAATTAGCGGCAGCGGCTCGTTGCTCCGGGCGTAGTGCTCCACGCTCGCGAGGCGGAGCGCCAGGTAGAGCTGATCACACGCGCCGTCGCTGAGCCGAGCGATCGGCACCTTCACTCCCTCGTGCGAAACGGCCATCAGGGCTGGTGGCTCGGCATCGAGATCGACCCTCACCTCTGCATGAGCCCCCAGGGTGAGCCGAGGAAAAATCTGGTTGGTTCGCTCGAGCAGCGGACCCTGGTGCGTGGCGCGGTAACGCTCGATCTCGTTGCGCAGCACCAGCTCCGCAGTCCTCACGCGGGCCCAGCGCTCGGCAGCGCTGCGGATCTTTGCCAGCGTGGCTTCGGCCTCGGCTTGGTTGTCCGCGGCCGCGCTGTTGCCATCGAAGCGCTCGAGACCGAGGGCGGCGGCGCGCTCTGTGTCGCGGGCCGAGTCTCGTTCGGCGTCGAGCTCCAGCAACATTTCTTCGAGCGCGACGGCGCGGGCGCGGGCCTCGTGCAGACTGACACCGAGGGCACGCTCCCGGATCTCTTCCAGCGGAGTACTGCCGCAGCTCTCGAACAGAGAGCGCTCGACCTCGACGATTTCCCGCTCGGCGGCGCGGCGCGACGTAGAGCGGGCCTCGGCCTCCGCCAGGAGTTTGCTGTCGTTCACGCCCGCCTGCGCCATGAGTGCCGACAACTCGCGCTGTTCTGCGGCGCGACCCAGCTCGAGCTCGACCGTGCGCGCGCCGGCGCGGGTGCGGCGTGCGCTCAGGTCTTCGCGGCGACGCTGGGCCTGCCGCGCGCTCCGGTGGCGTGAGATCAACTCCGCCGCCGCCCGCTCGACGCCGAGCTCCGAAAGCTCGGGCGCGTGAGCCGTGACCAGCTCGAGCACGTCGCGCTCGAACCCGGCCGACGTCTGCTCCATGCCAGCAATGCGATGCCGGAACGAATCACTCTTGTCGAGCTCGACCCGCACCTCGTCGAGCGCCGTCTGCACTTCGTCCGCTTCCGCGGGGCTCGCGTCCGCCCCCAACCCGAGCTGGCTCACTGCCTCGGCCCAGCGGGCCTGCCAGGCTTGGGAGCTCGCGCGGATTTCTGCGGCGGCGGCCTCGAGTGATGAGCGGAGCACGCGCGCGCGCGCGAGTGCCAGCTCGATGCCGCGCAGCTTCTCCCTCGCGTGCTGCCAGCGCTCGAGCAAACCTCGCATCTCCCGCGGCGACTGCGCCTCGAGCCCCAGCGCAGCAAACAGCTCGCGCCAGGCGGTCTGGAGCGTTGCCGCTCGCGCATCGACCTCCGCCTGCTCCGCCTGAAGGCTGCTGGACGCATCCCGAGCTCGTGCGATTTTTGCCTCCAGCGACGCGAAGTTGAGCACCCGGGTTGCTTCGCGACGCAAACGGTCGGCGGTCTCGTCGGCGCGTCGCTCCGCAGCGGCCAGCGCCTGGAGGACCGGACTGTCGGCGCCCGCCGTTCCGGCTTCGAGCGCCTGACGCAGCTCGGAGAAATGCCCATCCCGCTGGGCACGAACTCTCGCCAGCTCCGCCTCCGTTGGGACATCCCCCGCCAGCTGTAGCGCCCGAAGCTCTTCTTCAGCCCGCGTCCGCTCGCCGTCGAGCGCGGCACGGCGCTCATCGAGCCGCTCGCGGACCCGAGCCGCCGCGGCGAAGCGATCCGCAAAATCCTCGATTGCCTCGCGACTGGGCAAGACTGCATCGAAGTGCTCGGGCGCGACGCCGAGCTCAGCGATTTCCCGCGGCGCGAGCCCGAGCTCGGCCTCCAGCTCCTCGACCCGCGCGCGCTCGGTCGCGCTGAGTTTTTCCGCTTGTTCGGCCTCGACCGCCAGGCGGGTGCGATCGGCCACCAGCGTCTTGAGCCGTGCCACCAGCGGCCGACTCGGCAGCAGGGCACGCGGGTCGTCCGCGATGGATCGGCCGAGAGCCGCCAGGTGCCGAGCCACGAGTGCCTCGGAGGCTCCGAGCTCGGCTCGACGCTTGACCAGATCCGTCTGGTGCCCCCGATACTCACCGAGTCGCGCCTGCAGCGCATCGACCACCGTGTCCGAGAGCGCGAGCAGACTCTCCGGGATCGAGAGCTCCGACAGCTCGCGGTCGACCTCCGCGAGCTCGGCAGCGATCTGCCGCTCTTCGCGCTCGGCGAGCAGCAGCGTCTTCTCCGCTTCGATGCGGCGCACGGTCGCGTCATCCGGCAAGAGTGGAGCGTCCGCCACGGCGGCCAGCTCCGCCCGAGCCGCCTCGCGTCTCCCGATCAGCGGCAGCACCTCCACCAGCTCTTGTGCCGCGGACAACCTCTGCCGGATCTCGGTCCGCCGCGCTTCGATCGCGGCCAGCTCCGCCCCCGCGCGCGCCAGAGCTTTCTGCTGCTCCGGCCAGGCCTCGGGGCGCGTCGCCGCAGTGCGAACCGCTTTGACCTGTTCCGCGTGCAGCCGCAGCGCCGCGTTGATCTCCGGCGAGCGGGCGTTCTGGCTGGCCTTGAACAGCGCCTCCGCTTCCTTGCCCAGCTCATCGAGCACCCGCTTGACGCTGCCCCCGCCGATGCCCGCGTCGAACAGGCTCTGGCCAACGTCGCCACCCCCGGTCGCCAAGAGCTCCCCACCCTGGCGCAAGCGCGCGTGGTCCAAGCCGAACGCCGTCTCGAACACCGACCGGCCGACGCCACCGAGCCAGTGCGAGAGGGTTCTCTCGTCGAGCGGAGTACCATCCGGTGCGAGGAGTGTGTTCTTGCGTCCCTTGCGCCGCTCGAAGCGAAGCTCGGTTCCGTCGGCGGCGCATACGACGCCCGACAGCGAGAGCGAGTCGTGAAGATACGTGTCGGGTGTGGAGTGCGGCACGCCGTACAAGAGCGCGGTGATGCCCCGGAGCGCGGTGCTCTTGCCCGCTTCGTTTCGCCCAAAGATGATGTGCAGCCCGGGAGCGGACAGATCGAGGCGCGCGTCGGTGAAGCCGCCGTAACGCAGGAGTCCGAGCTCGAGCAGCCTCACCCCTCGTCTCCCCCGGAGAGGCGCGGCAAGAGCAGCTGTTCGACGTCCTCCAGCAGGGCCTCCATGCCCGCGGGGCTCTCCCAGTCGAGCGCGTCGGGTCCCGATCTGAGCGCCTGCGGCAGACGAGTGACGAGCGTGGCGAGCTCCCGGGCGATGCCGGCCCGCGCGTCGCCATTCTGACGCAGCTCCGCGAGGCCGCGGAACACCTGCGCGATGGCGTCGTCCCTGCTGCAGAGCTCCGCGAGATCGAGGTAGTCCCGCGTCGCAAAGCGGATCTTCTCGACCCACAAGTCCTCACCGCCCAGCTCGGTGCCGAGCGCTCGCACCTCCGCCAACCAGCGCTCCGGGTCGCGCGAGATCGTGGCGTGAGCTCGGGTCGCCCCCTCGACGATGACCCGCGCGGCGAGCAGGCGACCGCCGGCTGCATCCAGCTCTTCTACGAGCGCGCCGCGCAGCTTGTCGAGCACCTCTTCGGGGCTGTCGCAGCCCTGAGCATCGACCCTGCAAGTGGAGAAGCGCACGACATCGAGCGCGCGCGGCTCGGCGCCGAGGATCCGGCCATCCGAGACCTCGATCAGGGTCGCCCCCTTGTCGCCCGTCTCGCGGGCATGCCGGCCCTGCAGGTTGCCGGGAAAGACCACCCACGGTTCGGCGGAGAGCACCTCGCGTTGGTGCACATGGCCGAGCGCCCAGTAGTCGTAGCCCTTGTCGACGAGCTCCGACAGCGAACAGGGTGCGTACGGCGCGTGACCCTCCCGACCCGTGACGCTGGTGTGCAGGAGCCCGATGTTCAAGAGGCCGGACAGCGGTGCGGGATACGCGCTCGCCAGGTTGTCGGTGACCGACCGGGTTGCGAAGCCCTGACCGTGCACCGCGACCCCCAGGTCGTCCAGGACCACGCTGCCCGCGCGCTTCACGGGCAGCTCCCGGACGCGCTTCGGCAGGTCGAGGTGTTTCTGTAGCTGGCTCGTCGCGTCGTGGTTGCCGCGGATCCACACCACGTCCACGTTCGCGCGGTCGAGGGTGAGCAGCTGCGAGCGGAAGAACAGCGCTGTGGAGTAGTCCTTCCAGTCGCCGTCGAAGAGATCGCCGGCGAGCAGCACCAACGACGCTTCTTCGTCCAGCGCCAGCGCCACCAGGTTCTGGAACGCGACCCGGGTAGCCCCGCGGATGCGGTGCAGCGGTGCCCCTTCGTAGCGCTCGAGCCCCAAGAGCGCGCTGTCGAGGTGCAGATCGGCGGCGTGGACGATCTTCATCCGTGCCCTGGCTCATACCATGCCGACGGCCGCCCACCCCACACCCGGGCGTGATGGGCGGACGCAGTTTGTCACAGCCGAAGAACCCGGGAAATCCCGCGGGGAGTCGCGCGACTCCATTTCATCCTTCTCGACCGCCCCGATTCGGGGAATGTTCCGTTCCGTGACTAGACCCTACGCCATGGCCATCTGCGTCGGAGGGGGACCGGCGCCTGGAATCAACAGTGTGATCGGTGCCGCCACCATCCGCGCGTGCCTCGCGGGGGTCCCGGTGATCGGGATCCGCGACGGCTTCAAGTGGCTGATGCAAGGTGAAATCGAGCACGTGACGCCGCTCACCGTCGAGAAGGTCAGCCGCATTCACTTCCGCGGCGGCAGCATCATCGGGATCTCCAGGACCAATCCGACCAAAGAGCAGAAGCTGCTGGAGAATACCGTGATCTCCCTGCTGCGGATGAACGTCGACCGCCTGGTCACGATCGGCGGGGACGACACCGCGTACACGGCGCTCAAGCTGAGCCAGCAAGCTCAGGGGAGGATCGCCGTCGCCCACGTGCCCAAGACCATCGACAACGACCTGGACCTGCCGGAGAACCTCCCGACGTTCGGCTTCCAGACGGCTCGCCATGTTGGCGTCGGCATCGTCAAGGACCTGCAGGTCGACGCCTACACGACCAGCCGCTGGTACTTCATCATCACCATGGGTCGCAAGGCCGGGCACCTCGCCCTCGGCATCGGCAAGGCGGCCGGCGCCACGCTGACCTTGATCCCGGAAGAGTTCCAGGGGCCGAAGATCCGTCTCGACACCATCGTCGACACCCTGGCCGGAGCCATCATCAAGCGGCTCTCCTACGGGCGCAGCGACGGCACCGCGGTCCTGGCCGAAGGGTTGGTCGAGCAACTACACCCCGACGACCTGCGCGGTCTGACCGAGGTCGAGCGCGACGCTCACGACAACCTCCGCATCGCGGAGATCAACTTCGGCGAGATCCTGAAAACGCGCGTCGTGGCGCGCCTGCGGGAGTACGGGATCAAGTCGACCATCGTGGCGAAGAACATCGGCTACGAGCTGCGTTGCACCGACCCCATCCCGTACGACATGGAGTACACGCGTGACCTCGGGCACTGTGCGGCGGAGTACCTGCTCGAAGGGGGTACGGACGCCCTGGTCACGATCCATCGCGGGGTGTTCCGACCTCTCGCCCTGGCCAAGATGATCGATCCGGAGACTCAGCGCATGAAGGTGCGAATGGTCGACATCACGACGGAGCACTATCGCATCGCGCGGCGGTACATGCTGCGCCTGCGGCGGGACGACTTCCTGGACGCGCACGAGCTCGCAAAACTCGCCGCGACCGCCAACATGTCGCTGGAAGACTTCCGCGCGCGCTTCGAGTACCTGGTCGAGAACGAGCCGCCCCCCATCCAGTTTCTGCCGGGTTATTCCCCGCCCGAATCGACGCCCGTGCCGGCGCCGGTGAGCCCAGGCTGAGGCGTACCTCGAGCGCCCCGCCCCGCTGCCCCGGCTCCGGTTTGCGTGCGGTCCTGTGTCCTCGGGCCCACGGCATGATGGCAAACACCCTCAGCCGCTGCTGCCAACCTGTCTCGCCACCCCCATGAGCGCGACCTAGATCCGTGCCCTTGCGGCGGAGCGGCGTGTGGAACGTTCCTTGAAAGGCGAGCCTGGAGCATGCTGCCCGTTCTTCGCGCGCTCGCTCCCTGGTCCGCCGTTCTTTCCGTGGTGGCTCTGTCGTTGGCGAGCGCGGAGCTCGGGGCGTCGGCACCACCGTCCCACTCGTCGCCCGAGCTCGAGGCCCCGCTCGAGGCGGAGGCGGACCCGCCTTCGGCGCCGCTCGAGCGCGCCCCGATCTTCACCCGCAGCGGCGCGTCGAGCGCACCTCCGGGCTCCCCAACCGCAGGCGCAAGCTGCCCACCCGAGATGCAGCGGGTCGAGGGCAGCTACTGCCCGGAGGTCGAGCAGCGCTGTCTGCGTTATCTGGACTCACCCAAGGCCCGCTTCGGCACCTACCGTTGCGCGGTGTACGCACCCAGCCGATGCCTCTCGCCCCAGCGCACTCCCCTCCGCTTCTGCATCGACCGCGACGAACACGTGACCGCCGGCGCGAGTCTGCCGGACAACGACGTGAGCTTGCGCAGCGCGGAAAAGAGCTGCGCGCGCGAGGGCAAACGCGTGTGTCGCGAGAGTGAGTGGAACTTCGCCTGCGAGGGCGAGCAGATGTCACCCTACCCGTACGGGTTCGAGCGGGACGCCAGCGCGTGCAACACGGACCACGGTGACCTGGTCGACGATGCGGGAAAGCTGCGCGACAAACGCGCGGCCGCCGGCGCACACCCACGCTGCGTGAGCCCGTCTGGCGTGCGTGACCTGAGCGGAAACCTCGAAGAGGTGGTGGCCCGCGACGGCCCCGGTCCCACACACCTGGCGTTGAAGGGCGCGTACTGGCAGCCGAGTCGCAACCACTGCCGCGCCGCACAATACGGGCACGACGCTTGGTACCACGGCACCGAGACCGGCTATCGCTGTTGCTCCGATCTGGGCAACTGACGCGCGTGCGTAGCGCCGTGTGCTCCAACCTGTTAATTTGAGGCATGCGTCGATCGGTCACCTGGTGGGTCTTGGGGCTGGGAGCGTTGGGCTGGCTCGCGGCGTGCGGCGTCGAAGAAGAGGGCGGCGCTTCGGCGACCGGCGGCAAACCGGCGACTGGCGGCACCGCGAGCGGCGGCACGAGCACGAGCGGTGGGGGCGGTACGAGCGCGAGCGGTGGCGCCGGCGGAGCGAGCGGAGGAAGCGGCGGTGCGCTCGCGGGCGCCGGCGGAACCGCGGGCGCGCCCCCCGGCGGAGCAGGAGGCGTCGGGGGCACGCAGGCAGGCGGAGCGGCGGGCGGCGGAGGCACGACACCCTCCGGTGGAGCGGGTGGCGCGTCCGGCGGAGCGGGCGGCGCGTCCGGCGGAGCGGGCGGCGCGTCCGGCGGAGCAGGCGGCGCGTCCGGCGGCACCGGCGGCGCGTCCGGCGGCACCGGCGGCGCGTCCGGCGGCACCGGCGGCGCGTCCGGCGGCACCGGCGGCGCGTCCGGCGGCACCGGCGGCACCGGCGGCACCATCGGAGTCCTCTGCCCGAAGAACAAGCCGAGCGGCGCGTGCACCGAAGTGATCGCCGAGTGCAAATACGGCGGCGACCAGTGCGCTTGCTGGGGCGGAACGTGGCACTGCAACGCTTGCCCGGCCACCGCGCCGAACGACGGCAACAATTGTCCGGCGAGCGGCCAGGCCTGCAACTACGCCTCGACGGCCTGCGGTTGTGACTATCAGAAAGACTGGCAGTGCCTGACCTGCCCCGGCACGAAGCCCGGTGACGAATCGCAGTGCTACGACCAGAACGCGACCTGCACCTACGGCACCAAGTACTGTCACTGTCGCTGGACCGGCTCGAACAACAAGTGGGATTGCCCGGCCTGAGTCAACGTCGATTTGCACCTCAGCGTCGCTCCAGGCTCGACTCGAGCAGTCTTGCGACGCTCAGATCGCGATCGGCATGAGCGGCGAAAACCCACTTGAACTACCGGCGAGGCCGGCGGATGCCTCCTCTGGCCTGGGATGAGTCGCGAATTTTCTGGCAGGTCGCGCGCCGGGGGTAACCTCGAAGAGACCCTCTCGCAGCAGTGCTTCCGCTGCGCGAAAGCGCTCGGGTCGAGTCTAGGGACACGCCGCCTGGCCGCCGCCGCTCGCGTACGTTTTCACTTTGCTGACGAGGTTACCGCCGTCCGTGCTCGGATTGGTCTGCCCGCCCGCACCGGAGCCGAACGCGGCGCCGACGCCGTGCGCGGCCGCGACCTCGTTCATGTGAGTCATGAAATAGTCGACGCGGTTGTCCTTCCACTTCTCGTTCTGGTTCGGCAAGCTCATGTTACCGACCGGAAGCTGCCACCAGAAGATCGGTTTGTTGGCGCTCGAGCCGAGCGCCTTGGCCCAGACGAACGCTTGCGTGAAATTCGGAAGCTTGGTGTTGGTCGCGTCCCACCAGCGGTTCTGACCTTGTGTGTCGTACCAAGCGGCATCGCGGTCGGATGCGTCGACGGTGATGAAATCCGCATTCGGCCCCGCAGCGGCCAGGAACTTTCCGAGCTGGGCGGCGTGTCCGGCGACATCGAACTTCGGATCTTTGTTGAGGAGCACGTCGAACTTCGTGGCCCACCCCGAGCCGTGCAGGCTCAGCTTCGCCTTTGGCGCGTACTTCTTGCCCATCGTGATCATGCACTGACCCATGCCGGCGATGGTGTTCGGCAGCGAGCCGCAGTCCGTCGGGTTCGCGCTGGCAACCGCGGCCGGGATCTTGGTCGGGTCGGCGTTGACCTGCTGGGCGTAGCCC
Organism: Myxococcales bacterium; assembly: GCA_016706225.1. Taxonomy (NCBI): domain Bacteria; kingdom Pseudomonadati; phylum Myxococcota; class Myxococcia; order Myxococcales; species Myxococcales bacterium. Next base: position 370,478 of record JADJKB010000008.1, on the reverse strand, counting down.
CAAAAATCCGGTTCTATGTGCAGAAACGCGAGCTCGTTTCCGAGCTGCTGTGCAACGAAGCGCCAGTCGGCGTAATAGCGCGCCATGAAGGTCGCGTTGTTCGCCTGGGTCACCTCCGGCGTCCCCTCCCCGACCCCGCTCGCCTGCAGGAGCATGTAATAGGTGATCATCGGGATCTGTTTGTCGGCCTTGGCCTTGTTCACCAGATCGCGCACGTAGGCTCCGGGCGGATCCTTGTCGTACTGCCAGCAGCCCCACCACGCGCAGCCCGGCCCACTGTTGGCGCAGCTCTTCCCGCCCGCGTTGCAGCCGCTGTCGCACTTTGCGCAGGGTCCGGCACCGTCTGCGACCCCGCCGCTCAGGTACAGGTAACGCAGATCGAAGGGCGCACTCTTGGCAACGTCGTCCGCCATCGACGCGCCGACCAGCAGCTTCGACTTGCCCAGAGACGCCAGGAAGTCCCCCGCCAGACAGCTGCCCGCGCCACCACCGGTGCCGCCCCCAGAGGTCCCGCCGACTCCGCCCGCGCCGCCGGTCGCGCCGGTCCCCGCGACTCCTCCGCCGCCGCTCGTTGTGCCTCCTCCGCTCGTCACGCTGCCCCCGGAGCCTGCCGCGCCGGAGCTTCCGCCGCTCGATGCGCCGCCGCTCGACGCGCCGCCGCTCGACGCGCCGCCCGTCGCCTTTGTTCCGCCATCGCCCTCACTGCCGCAGCCTCCGAGGCCAGCCAGTGACACGAGAGCCCCGACCCCACCCGCTCGCAACATCGACATGCAGCTCATGGTACGCGGAAGCGACGCGGGCTCAAGGCTGAGCGGGCTTCGCCGCTTCAATCGCGCGCTTCCACGCCGCGGCGCTGGTCAAAGGCCGCGAGGCGTCGAGCCCCAGGTGCCGCTGCAACTCGACCGACTGCGCGGCGGTCAGCTCGGGGATGCGAGCCCTGACACTCCAACCCGCACCGAGCATCCGACACGCAAAACACTCGCTGCCGGCGTGCAAGAAATCGTCGTGAACACACGCGAGCGACGCGTACATTCCTTGCCGCGCAAGCGTCTGAGGCTCGCAGTCTCCACTCTTCGCGAGCATGCTCGTCGAGCCATTCACTTCGAGCGAAGTGCGCCCGCGGGTGCCGCAAGCGTCGAGCTGACCCGTCGGCGCGGGCTCGGGTACACAGGCAGTCTCGAGCTTCACGCTGGGGTGGAGCACCGGCGCGCTGCCGATGGCATTCAGATCGGCTTTCGCCGAACCGTTCGTGTTCGCTCCTCCCGGATCGACAACGCGGGCGGGCGGGTTCTCCAGCGAAGACGCTCCCGCGCCACCCGCCGGTTCTGCCGTCTGCGAAGCGCTGGGCACCGCGGCCACGTCTGGGCCCGTCTGCGCCGGCGGCGATGCCGCGCCACAGGCCGCGACCAGGAGACCAAGACCGAGCACGGCGGGCCCAAACTTCATGGGCCGAGCTTGACCTCTTTCGTCAAACACGGGAAGCGACAAGCGCGTGCACCAGCTCGGGCGGCGCCCCCAGGCTTCGGAGCGCGCCCGCAAAATCCTCGGGCAGCGGCGCCCGCACCACGAGCTCAGCGCCTGCAAGATGAAAGGTCAGCCTGAGCGCGTGGAGCCCGAGTCGCTTCAACGAAGTCTCGGCGCGGATCTTCCGGTTGCACCAGCCGGTGCCGTAGTTGGAGTCACAAGCAATGGGATGACGGAGATGCGACAGGTGGCGTCGGATCTGGTGGTACCTGCCCGTGCTCGGGCGAGCCTCCACCAGAGAGCAACCGTCGAGGGCGCACAGCCTGCGAAACCGGGTGATCGCCGATACGCGTTCCCCGCCTTCGGCACGTGGAACGGGGTAGTCGACGACGATCGCCTCGGGTGTGATCCCGCGAGCCAGCGCGACATACTCCTTGTCAACCTCGCCGGCTTCCATCCGAGCGCGCAGGGCTCGTGCGGCGGGTTCGGAGAGCGCAAACGCCAGCGCTCCGCTCGTACCGCGATCGAGACGATGAAGGGGCCAGACCCGGGCGCCGATCGCGTCGCGCGCCCGCGTCATCGCGACGTCGGAGTCCGGCGCAAGCTCGCTCCGGTGGGTGAGGAGCCCGGCAGGTTTGTTCACGACCAGGAGTGTGTCGTCCCGGTAGAGGATGCGGAGGGTTTCCATGCTGATGGGCGTGACGAAGGCTGACCGTGGTTCCCAGGCTGGGCGGTCGAGGGCAAAGAGCCTAGCTCAGCGAGCGAACGCGGACAGAGCGGGCGCCGATGAGCGGCCGCCGAGCGCGCGCTTCGCCCCCGATCGACGAACCCGGACTGCCGCCGGCAGCGAAACTTGATTACCATCCCCGCCCCGTGAGCCGCATTGCTCGAAGGACCGCGAGTTGAAGACCGCCGGCAAGCTCGGGCTGGGGTGCGCGGCCGTTTTTCCGCTGCTCTCGGCCGTCGGGCTCGGGTGCTACATCGGCTACGAGCTGATCGTGTTCGACATCGCGGCGCACGGGCTCGGCGGCGCGCCCGCGCCGGGGGATCTCCTGAATGGCCCCTTCGAGGCCGAGCACTTCATCGCCTTCGCCGCGCTCATCGCCTGCGTCGTGGTCGTGGAGCTGTGTCTCACCGTGATCTTGGCCGTGCACGCCTCGCGGGATCCTCGCCTGCCCAGCTGGGCGGTCGCGGTCTGGGTCGCCGGGTTCCTGTTCGCGGGCCCCTTCGCGCTGCCGCTCTACGTCGCGCTGTATGTGCTGCGCGACCCGACCCCGAGGCGCGTGGCTGCGCTGGAGCAGTCGCCCATCGCTCCCTGACGGGCCGCGTCACATGCGCTCGGGCGCTTCGATACCGAGCAGTCCCAGGCCCCGCTCGAGCACGCGCGCGGTCAGCTCGCTGAGCGCGAGGCGCGACGCCCGAACTTCTTCACTCTCCGCCTTGAGCACCGGGCAGCTCTCGAAGAAACCGCTGAACGCGGTCGCGAGCTCGAACAGGTAACCGCAGAGTTTGTGCGGGTAGAGTGTGGTGGCTACATCCTGGACCACGCCCGGAAACGCGAGCAGCGCCAGCGCCAGCGCCTTCTCCGCGGGCTCCGCGATGACGATGGCAGACGGCGGGGGAGCCTCGACCGCGCCCTTGCGGAAGATCGAGCGGATCCGCGCGTGGGCGTACTGCACGTAGGGCGCGGTGTTGCCTTCGAACGCGAGCATGCGATCCCAGTCGAAGACGTAGTCCTTGAGACGATCGCTGGAGAGATCCGCGTACTTCACCGCGCCGATCCCCACACTCCTGGCAATGCGCTCGCGCTCCGCCGGGTCGAGCCCAGGGTTCTTTTCGGCCACGACGGCTCCGGCCCGGCTGATCGCTTCGTTCAAGAGATCGATCAGCCGCGTCGTCTCGCCGGCCCGGGTCTTCAGCATCTTCTTGTCGGTGCCGAGCACCGAGCCGAACGCCACGTGCTCGGCTCGCGCCGGCGGGCACAGCCAACCCGCGAGCCGGGCCGCCTCGAACACCATCGCCAGGTGCTGCGCCTGCGGTGAGCCCACTACGTAGATGATGCGCGACGCGCCCAGGGTGTCGATCCGATGGCGAACGGCGGCGAGATCGGTCGTCGCGTAACCGTAACCACCGTCCTTCTTCTGAATGATCAGCGGCAGAGGTTCGCCCTCGCGCCCGCTGAAACCCGGTGGGAACACACACACCGCCCCGCCGTCGTCGACGGCGAGGCCCTTTTCCCGGAGCTCGCTGACGACGCCAGCGAGCTTGGGGTTGTACAGGCTCTCGGCCGCGATGTCGGCGTCGGTCAGCCCGATCCCGAGCAGCGCGTAGACACGGGCGAAGTATGCCTTCGATGCGTCCACCAGCCGCTTCCAGTGCTCGAGGGTCGCGGGGTCGCCCCCTTGCAAGAGCACGACACGCGAGCGCGCCCGCTCCGCGAAGCTCGGCTCCTCGTCGAACTTCCTGCGCGCAGCCTGATAGAACGCGTTGAGGTCGCTGACCGAGTGCTCCGCACCCTCGGTGCCAACGTCGAGCAGGTGCTCGATCAACATGCCGAAGGGCGTACCCCAGTCGCCCAGGTGATTCTGCCGGACGACGCGCTGACCCACGGCCTCCAGCACCCGCGACAGCGCGTCCCCGATGATGGTCGAGCGCAGGTGCCCCACGTGCATCTCTTTTGCGACGTTGGGCGACGAGTAGTCGATGGCGACGGTCTCCACTTCGGCGGCCTCTGCGAGGCCCAAGTTGCCGCGGGCGGCGGCCGAGAGCGCGCGCGAGAGCCACGCCTTGCCGATCCACAGATTGATGAACCCGGGTCCTGCAACCTCCACCCGTTCGACCAGGTCATCGCCCGAGAGCGCGGTCACGAGAGCCGCGGCCACCTCACGCGGCGGTCGGCCCAGCTTCTTTCCCAGGGGCAGCGCGAGGTTGGCCTGAAAATCCGCATGCTGCGACGGACGCAGCACCGGATCGACGCCGGCGTGCTCGGCCCCGAACGCCGCCACGAGCGCCGCACGGAACACCGGCGCGAGCGCTTCGCGAGGCTCACTCACGATTGGACCACTGGCAGACGTTTCTCCGCGCCGCTGGCGAACTCCGCGAAGAAGTCGTTGCCCTTGTCATCCACCACGATGAAAGCGGGAAAATCTTCGACCTCGATCTTCCAGACCGCCTCCATGCCAAGCTCCGCATACTCGAGCACCTCGACCTTCTTGATGCAGTCCTGTGCCAGGCGCGCAGCCGGTCCGCCGATCGAACCCAGGTAGAACCCACCGTGTTTCTTGCAGGCGTCGGTGACCTGCTTGGAGCGATTGCCCTTGGCCAACATCACCAAGCTTCCGCCCTCGGCCTGGAACGCGTCGACGTACGAGTCCATTCGCCCGGCCGTCGTCGGACCGAAGGAGCCCGAGGCAAACCCCTCGGGCGTCTTTGCCGGGCCGGCGTAGTAGACACACGAGGTCTTCAGGTACTCCGGCATGCCCTCCCCGCGGTCGAGGCGCTCCTTGATCTTGGCGTGGGCGATGTCCCGGGCCACGACCATCGGCCCCGACAAGGACAGCCGCGTCTTGACCGGATACTGGCTCAAGGTCGCCCGGATTTCGCTCATTGGTCGGGTCAGATCCAGGCGCACGACCGGTCCTTTCAGCTCGTCGGGCCGGGTCTCCGGCAGATACTTCGCTGGGTCGGTCTCGAGCTGTTCGAGAAACACACCCTCGGCGCTGATCTTCCCGACCGCCTGGCGATCCGCCGAGCACGACAGTGCGATGGCCACCGGGCACGACGCCCCGTGCCGCGGCAGGCGCACGACGCGCACGTCGTGACAGAAGTACTTGCCGCCGAACTGCGCGCCGATCCCCGTGCGCTGGGCCAGCTCGAGCACCTGGGCCTCGAGCTCCAGATCGCGGAAGCCCCTGCCCAGGGCGTTGCCTTCGGTGGGCAACGAGTCGAGGTAGCGCGTCGAGGCGAGCTTGGCGGTCTTGAGCGCGTACTCGGCGCTGGTACCGCCCACCACGATCGCCAGGTGGTACGGCGGGCAGGCAGCCGTGCCGAGTGAGCGCAGCTTGTCTTCCAGGAAACGCAGCATGCTCGTCGGGTTCAAGAGCGCCTTGGTCTCTTGGTAGAGGTAGCTCTTGTTGGCCGAGCCGCCGCCCTTGGCCATGAACAAGAACTTGTACTCGTCGCCGTCGGTCGCAAAGATCTCGATCTGCGCTGGCAGGTTCTGACCGGTGTTGACCTCGCGGTACATGTCGAGGGGCGCCAGCTGGCTCATGCGCAGGTTGGAGGTTTGATAGGTATCGTAGATGCCGCGAGCGAGGGCCTCTTCATCCCCGCCGCTGGTGATGACGAGCTGTCCCCGCTTGCCCATCACGACGGCCGTGCCCGTGTCCTGACACATCGGCAGCACGCCACCCGCGGCGATGTTTGCGTTCTCGAGCAGCTCTCGTGCGACGAAGCGATCGTTGTCCGAGGCCTCCGGGTCCTCGAGAATGTGGCGGAGCTGCGCCAGGTGACCGGGACGCAGATAGTGCGCAATGTCGTGCATCGCCTCGCGCGCCAGCCGCGCCAGAGCCTCGGGCTCCACGCGCACGAAGCGCTGACCCGCGGCCTCGAAGGTCGATACGTGATCGCGCGTGACGACGCGCATCGGCGTTGGGTCGTGGCCCAGCGGCAGCAGCTCCTGAAATGCGAATTCGGCCATGGCGACGCGCTTAATGCCGAGCGGAGCGGGCGTCGAGCGGCCTTCACGGGTGCAGGAAGAGTGAGCCGAACCGGCGCAGCTTTTGCAAGCTCGCGGCCGGCGGCTGACACGGCCCGAGCAGGGGTGGTAGCACCGAAGGCACCCGGTGGACGAACGAGACACACAGCTCGCGCGCATTCGCCAGCTCGAGACCGAGCTCGAGTCACGCGACCAGCTCGAGGCCGAGCTCCGCGAGAGCGCCGCTCGCCTCGACAGCATCGCCCGCAACGCACCGGACTACATCCTGGAGATGGACCCCGGAGGACTGATCACGTTCATGAATCGCCCGGCGCCGGGACACAAGCTGGCGGACATGCTCGGGTCGAGCGTGAAACGCTGGATGGAACCTCACAACCACGCAGCGTTCGACGAGGCGCTCGGCACCGTGATCCAACGCGGAGAGCCGGCCAGCTACGAGTCGGTCGGCTCGGTTTCGGGTCGGCATTACCTCAATCGCATCAGCCCCGTCGGCGCGCGGGGCCGCGTCGAGCGTGCAATCCTGGTAACCCACGACATCACCGAGCTGAAAGCCACGGAGCGCCGCTTGAAAGAGAGCGAGGAGTGGCTTCGGAGCCTGGTCGACGGCTACCTCCACCCGCTCACGATCTCGGAAGACGGGCGTGTGCTCGACTCGAACGAGGCCTTCGCCGAGCTGCTCGGGTATTCGCGGGCGGAAGTGCTCGGCAAGACCGCCCTCGACTTCACTACGCCGGAGAGCGGCGCACGGGTGATGGAACACATCCGCAGCGGCGCGACGGAGGCCTACGAGGTCGTCGCCGTGCGCAAGAACGGCAGCCAGTTTCCGTGCGAAATCCACGGCAAGAGCCTGGTCCGCAGCGGTCGATCCACCCGCATCACGGTATTTCGAGATCTCACCGCAAGTCACCGGGCTGCTGACGAACGCATGCGGCTCGAGCAGCAGATGTACAACACCCAGAAGCTCGAGACCCTCGGCGTGCTCGCAGGTGGCATCGCCCACGACTTCAACAATCTTCTGCAAGTCATCCTGGGAAACGTCGATCTGCTGGAGCAGGAACTCAACCGAGGTGCGCCTCCCGAAGCGACGCAGGCCCCCCTCGCCCACGCTCGCGCCGCTGCCGTCCGCGCCAGTGAGATCGTGCACCAGATCCTGGCCTTCAGTGGCAAGAGCCCGCGCGTCGTCGAGCAGGTCGACGTCGGCGACGTGGTCCGAGAGATCTCGGAGCTGCTCTTGGTCTCGATCTCCAAGAACACACGCCTCGAGCTGGACCTGCCGGACGGCATATCGCGCACACCCGTGGACCCCACCCAGCTGAGACAGGTGCTCCTGAACCTCATCACCAATGCGTCGGAGTCCCTGGGTGGGCGAACAGGAAAGGTCACACTTCGAGTGGGACAGACCCAGCTCTCGCCGACAGAGCGGTCGTCCCTCGCCGTGGCGGCGCCGAACTTGCCCGACCAGGTCGTGCTCGTGGCGGTCAGTGACGAGGGCTCGGGCATGACGGATAGCGACATCCAGCGCATCTTCGATCCGTTCTACAGCACCAAGTTCACCGGACGCGGCCTGGGACTGGCCTCGGTCGCCGGCATCGTTCGGGCACACGGCGGCGCCATTCGCGTCACGAGCACGCCAGCGCGCGGCTCCACGTTCACCGTCTACCTGCCGAAGGTCGACGCTGCGCAAGTGGTGCCCACTTCCGAACCGCTTCGCGAGTCGAGCCCCCCTCGACTCGCCGGCCACGCCCTGTGCGCCGACGATGAACCCCGCCTGCTCGAGGTTCTGGAGCGGAGCCTGAGCAATGCGGGCCTACGCGTGACCCGAGCGGCGGACGGCGAGGCCGCGCTGGCGGCATTTCGAGCGACTCCGGCCGAGTTCGACGTGGTCGTGTTGGACCTGACCATGCCGCGTTTGGGAGGCCTCGAGGCGCTGAAACGCATGCGCGAAACCAGAGCCGAGCTGCCCGCGCTCTTGCTGAGCGGGTTCAGCGACGCCGGGCTCGAGCTGGAGACCGATCAGTCGACCACTCGCTTCTTGGGCAAACCGTTCCGGCTCGAAGCGCTGCTGACGAGTATCGCGGAGTTGCTGAAGCGCCGCGCTGATCCGAAGCGGACCGCAGGTTAGGGCGACTCGCTGCGATTCGCCGCGAAGACCGGCGAGAACGCGCCGCCCGATCGTCGCATGTGCCGCGCGCGCACCAGGAAAGTCTCGAGCGCCGCCTCGAGCGCCGCTCGGAGCTCGGGACCCTCGAGCAGACCAAGCGCGCAAGCGATGGCTTCGAGAGTGCAGACCGCCTGCGGGCGAACCTGACGCCGGAGGTTGTAACGACTCGCAGCGTGCGGGGGGAGTCTCACGACCTCGGCACCGATTGCCCAGGCTTCACGCCGCAGCATGCGGCGCGCCTGGCTCCAGCTCCCGTCCGGCACGACGAGCGTGAGGGGTTCGTCGCCGTTGGCGTCGAGAGCGCTGAGCTCGCGCGACTCCGGTCCCGGGTAGAGCACGACGCGGCGTGAGCCCGGAGGTGGGGCTGGCATGGGCTCTCCGCGAGCCCCCCGCACCACGACGCTGGCCGAGTCCAGCATCTTCAGCGCGAGTCGTCCGGTATTGCTGGTTCTCAGTGCTTCGGTCTTGTGCATCAGGACCAGCACGCGGGTCCGGGTCCGAAGCCGGGGCAACTCACGGCAGATGCAGAGGGTGACGTCGAGACCACAGCCGGCGCAACGTTCGAGCCGCCGACTGCGGATGGCGCCGGTCACTCCGCGTCTCGCGCGGCCAGCACGTAGCGGAGCACGCTCTCCTTGCCGTCGTCGGAGAGCTTGGCCAGCTTTGCCATCTTGTCGAGCAGCTTCGGCCACGCCTCTGCGGTGTGGTCCTTGGGGTTCGGCTGCGCGTGACACTCGTGGCACTTCTCGGTGAACAGCCCACGCCCGGCCTCGAGGGACTGCTGGGTGGCGTCCGGCCAACGCTTCTGAGCCGCCGACACCATGGCGGGGGTGACCGCACCGCCTCCGCAGCCCACCAGCGCCAGCCCCATGAGCAGCCAAACCCGCGAAAAGTGCCAAGTCATCTCGATCCTCCGGCTTCCCGGCACAGATAGCATTTCGGGCGCCAACTGGGACCTGTCCCGACCCCCGAAAGCCAGATTGCGGAGCCATTCCGCGCGTGTTAAGTCCTGCCCGTCGCGAACGTCTCTGGCACTCGGCTCACTGCTCTCTCGTTTGGTTGGGAACGCGGAAGGTCGGTTTCTTCGGGGCACGGTCACGAAACGGGCGGCGGCTGGCGCCGCCACCTCCTGTGAGCAGCGGCGGCCCATGGGATGGACGAGTGGACGCCCCCCGGCGTCACGGAGCCGCAAACGAGAGAAGCAGAACAATGAGCAATCGACTGTACGTGGGCAACCTTGCGTTCCACACCACTGAAGACGTGATTCAGCGCGCCTTCGCCGAGCACGGCGACGTCGCCGAAGTGAAGCTCGTCCTCGATCGCGAGACGGGCCGTTCGCGCGGCTTCGCCTTCGTCTCGATGGCGACTGCCGAGGCTGCCCAAAAGGCCATCGACGCGCTGAACGGCGCCGACCTCGATGGTCGCCCGCTCCGTGTCAACGTCGCTGAAGAGCGCCGTGGCGGCGGCGGCGGCGGCGGCGGCGGCTTCCGCGGCGGCGGCGGCGGCGGCGGCGGCGGCGGTGGCGGCGGTGGCCGTGGCGGCGACCGTGGCGGCGACCGTGGCGGCCGCGGCGGCGGCGGCGATCGCGGTGGTCGCTGGTGATATCGGCCTGACGGCGGACCGGCGCTTCAGCGTCGGTTCGCCGCCGGCAACGCTCGCCGCGCGACGTTACGTGGCCAGCGTTCCAGGGGTGGGAGTCGGGCGTCGTCGCAGCCCGCATGCCAGACGCAATCAGCCGTCGAGCTCGTTGATGCGAGCGCGGATCTGCTGGCGCTCGTAGGCGTTCCTCGCCTGAGCTGCCGCGAGCGCCGGGTTTTGATAGTGTTCCTGGTCGGCCCCCGCGCGAGACGCGGTCCGAAGGAAGGGTGATGGGGTGAAACGAAGAATCTCAACTGCCGCCGCCGCGGCGTGGCTGGTTGTATCCATCTCGCACGCACAGCCTGCGCCTGCGCCCGAACCCGCGCCTGCGCCCGAACCCGCGCCCGCGCCCGCGCCCGACCCGCCGCCTGCTCCCGCCCCCGCTCCAGCTCAGGCCCCCGCCCCGGCTCAGGCCCCCGCTCCGGCTCCCGCCGCGTACCAGAGCATGGACTCCAACCCGCCCTCGCCCCCGCCGGCCGTGGCGGCTGCCAAACCCCTCGAACAACGCCTCGCGACCCACTCGATCATTCCGGTCTTCAAGCTTGGCTTCGTGACCAGCGGCTCCGGTCAGATCGACAGCGAGTGTAACGAATCCGGAACGCCCGTCGGCTCCTGCAGCGGGTCGAGCCCCGGCATCGACTACGATGACGAAGCTTCGTTCGTGCTCGGTGCAGATCTGCTGTTTCGGGTCAGCCCGCGCCTGCGCTTGGGCGTTGGGTCGCTGGTGGTCCCCGACCCCAAGTACAAACTCACGTACACGGGTCAGCTGTCAGGCTTCACCCAGGAGATCGAGTCAGGGCTCGAAGCGTCCCTCTTCGGGGTCGTCGAAGGAGCGTTCCCGGTCGGGCCGAGCGTGGGGCTGACGGTGCGCGGTCAGCTGGGTCTCACCGCGCTCTTCGTGGGCAACGACCATGGCGACCTGATCGACGACAGCCGCGAGGGTTGCCGCAACACACCCGGAGCCGCGTGCGACACCAATGAGGGACCGTTCTTCGGGCCCCATGTCGGGCTCGGGTTCGGGTTGCTGGTCGACGCCGGCAGCGTCGCGTTCCGGGCCGAGTTGCTCGGGCAGGCGGTCCGCTACCCGTTCTGGCGGAGCAAGACGACCTCGGGCGGCACCACGCTCGAGCTGAAGAACGACGTCGCCGGCACGCGTTCGATGATCCTCCTCGGGCTCGAGCTGTGAGCGTCAGAGCTCGATGCCACCCGCCAGGAAGAAGCGCGTCCCGGTGAACGTCAGGCCAACATCGACGTTTTCGGACCCATTGTCGGCCTGCGCGCGCAGTACGTTCTTGACCGAGTACCACTGCAAGAGCAGGTCGAGCCGCAGCGCCACCTTCTCCAGCTGAAAGCGCACTCCGGGGCCCCCGCCGAAGGTGAATCCCGGATAGGGACCATCATCCACGTCGCAGCTTCCGGTGATCGCACCACTGCAATTGTTCTTCAGCTGATCGATCGCATCGTCGAGATCGCCACCCGGAAACAGCACGAACAGCCCGGCCTGCCCCCGCAGCGTGATCGCCGTGGTGGGGCCAACGTCGAACACGCCCTCGACGACCGCCATCACGGACAGATCACTCCCGAGATCGGTCTCCCGACTCGAACCGTCGGCCTCGACGGAGGTGTTCGGAACGTAGAGCAGCCCTGCGCCGAGCCGAAACTCCGGCGAGAGGTGGAACAGAAGATCCGCACCGAGCCCAAAGCCGGACTTGTCGTCGTAGTCGTCGGAGCTGCCCGTGCTGTTGCAGGCGCCCGGACTCCCGCTGCACTCGGTCTTGCCGGTGCCGGCTCCGCCCAGCACAAAACCAAAACGCCCGACGCCCACGATGCCGCTGCGCTCGCGGCGAGGAGGCGGCAGCGGCGCCGGCGGATACGCGGGCGGCGGAGCCTGCATGTAACCGACAGGAGCGGGCCCAGGGGCGGGCGTTGGAGCGGGAGCCGGAGCGGGCGCAGGCGCGGGGGCAGGCGCGGCTGCGGGGTCCGCGGGCGCGGGCGCGGCGGCGGGATCCGTTGCGGGCGCGGGCGCAGCTGCGGGGTCTGGCGGAAAGGCCGCGGTCGCGCCGGTTTGGGCGCGCGCCAAACCCGCTGCCGTCATCAGCACGAAGAGCAATGAAGCGCCAATCGTTCGCATGCTCGCGGTCCATACCAGCCGCGCCGGTCGGCGACAACGCGCGACGGGACGCCACCTGAGCGCGCTCAGGGCAGGGACACGGCTGGCTGCTCTTGACGGAGCCGCGAGTGGTTGGGTGATCCCGCGCGCGCCTGTCCCGTCACTTCCCTTGACACATCTGCTGCTGTGTCGGTGTTTCGATGGCACACTGGCCACGCTCGCGCTCCGCCTTCATGGCCCGCAGGTACCATGCGCCTGGCGGAGTCCACTCTGTCACATTGCGCCGTTCGCCCGCCGGGTCGCGGCTGATGCCGACGAAACCAACGGCGTTTGCTGGGCGATGACGGTCTGAAAGGGCACTGCAATGCTGCTCGACTTGCCGAATTTCGAGTCGCCAAGTGCGGCGCTATCCACCCGGTGCGGAAGCCGGTAGCTTGGGAACGATGGCGAAGCGTTGGCTAGGACTGCGGGTTGCCGGTGGCGCGCTGTTGGTGGGGTTGTCATGGGCGGTTCCGGCCGGCGCCTTTGGCGAGAGCTCGGCGGACGGCTTCCCCAACTGGGCCGAACGCGTGATGCACGAGTGGATGAATCGCGCGCGCTCCGCACCGCAGACTGAAATGACCACCTGCGGCGCGCCTTGCGGCGAGAAGGCTTGTTACACGCCCATCGGTCCCGTCTGGTACTCCCCGCAGCTCAACCGAGCCGCGCGCTTCCACGCGGAAGAGATGGTGCAGCAGGCCTATTTCGCCCACGACTCCGCCTGCACCGTGGTGCCGAACATCAGCAGCATCTACCCCGCGACCTGCAACGGCGCGGCGTCGTGCGCGTGTGTGGGTGGCACCAAGGCCTGCAGCCCGACGTGCACGGCGTGGAGCGCGCGGGTCAAGCTCTTCGGCCCCTCGGCGAGCGGGGAGATCATCGCCAGCTCGACCGACCCAAACTCGGCCTTCTACCAGTGGCTGTATGAAAACTCGGCGGCCACTGCCTGCCAGTACTCGTCGAGCAACGGTCACCGCTGGTTGATCTTGAAGTCGACGGGCAGTGTTGGAACCGGCAGCGCAGGACGCTCGGTGGGCGACTTCTCGGGCGGTGGCACCGCCTACAAGATCCCTTCCGGGTCGCACTATCCGCGTCAAGCCGCGAGCATCGACGTCTGGGCGAACTGGTACGACACCGCCGCTCCGTCCGCCGCGCGCGTCAACGTCGACGGCGCTTGCACCAGCATGACACTCGGGCGCGGCACGCAGCTGAACGGCGCGTGGACGGCGAAGATCGCCGGCATGGGCAGCGGATGTCACCGCTACTATTTCGTGTTTCGCGACTCCGGGAATCAGGAGGTCACCTACCCCTCGACGGGTTCGCTGGGCATCGGTCCGGCCGCAAGCTGTGCGGACTGGAACAGCACGCGACCCGCCATGGGCGCGGGCTGCGCGTGTGTGCCGTCGTGCGCGGGCAAACAATGCGGCCCGGATGGCTGCGGCGGAAGCTGTGGCACCTGCGCGAGCGGCCAGAGCTGCCAGGGGTCGACGTGCGTGTCCGGCAGCGGTGGCGCGGGCGGCAGCGGCGGAACGTCGAGCGGCGGCAGCGGCGGCAGTGCGACCGGCGGAACGTCGAGCGGTGGAACGTCGAGCGGTGGAACGGGAGGCATTGCGACCGGCGGATCGGGCGGCGGCGGCGGATCGGGTGGCGTTGCGACCGGTGGTACGGGCGGCGTTGCGACCGGCGGCTCGGGTGGCGGTGCGACCGGCGGATCGGGTGGCGTTGCAACCGGCGGCACGGGCGGCGCGGCGAGCGGTGGCACAACGAGCGGCGGCGCAGGCGGCGCCAGTAGCGGTGGCAATGCGGGCCAGAGCGGCGGCGCGGCTGGCAGTGCGGGTGTAGCCGGGACGGCCGGCGCCGTGACAGCGGGCGGCGCCGCCGGTGCTGCGGGCTCGACGTCTTCCGGCGGAGCCGCGACGGGCGGCAAACCCGGCTCCGGAGGCAGTGGGCTCTCGGATGCCGGTCCTGGCGGAAAGGGTGGCTCCGGCAGCGGAGACGACTCGGGTTGTGGATGTCGAGTGCCCGGCCGAGCGCGAGACTCCTCGCACGCGCTCGGGGCGCTGGCACTTCTGGGCCTGCTGCTCGTTCGACGTCGTCGCAGCGCGTGAGGAACCGAAGCGTGAGCTGCTACTCGAGCAAGCTCCGCAGCATCCACGCGGTCTTCTCGTGAACCTGCAGGCGCTGAGTGAGCAGATCGCAGGTCGACTGATCGTTGGCGGCTTCCGCCACCTTGAAGACCTCCCTCGACGTGCGAGCGGCAGTCTCGTGACCCGCTACCAAGAGCCGAATCATGTCTTCGGCTTTGGGAACCCCCTCGGCTTCCTTGATGGACGACAGCTCGAGGAACTGCTTGTAGGTGCCCGGAGCGGGGACGCCGAGGGCCCGGATGCGCTCGGCGATGAGGTCCACCGCGAGCGCGAGCTCGTTGTACTCGGTCTCGAACATGAGATGCAGCGTCTGAAACATCGGTCCAGTGACGTTCCAGTGGAAATTGTGGGTCTTGAGGTAGAGCGTGTACGAGTCCGCGAGCACCCGCGCGAGGCCGCCCGCAATTTCCTGGCGTTTGCTGGTTTCGATGCCGATGTCGATGTTCATCGTGTTCTCCTTGGTGCGGTTCAAGCCCGGCCGGCCAGGTCGAAGCGGTCCGCGTTCATGACTTTGGTCCACGCCGCAACGAAGTCCCTGACGAACTTCTCCTGGTTGTCGTCCTGCGCGTAGAGCTCGGCGTACGCGCGCAGGATCGAGTTGGATCCAAAGACCAGATCCACGCGGGTGGCCGTCCACTTCACCTCGCCCGTTCTGCGGTCACGAACCTCGTAGAGGCCGTTCCCGGCGGGCGCCCACACCCAGCGCATGTCGGTCAGGTTCACGAAGAAGTCATTGCTGAGAGCGCCCACCCGATCCGTGAACACGCCGTGCTTCGTGCCACCGTGGTTGGTGCCGAGCACGCGCATGCCACCGACGAGAGCCGTCATCTCGGGTGCAGTCAGGCCCATGAGCTGCGTGCGATCGAGCATCAGCTCCTCCGCACTGACGACGTAGTCCTGCTTCAGCCAGTTGCGGTAGCCGTCATGAATTGGCTCCAGCACAGCGAACGAAGCAGCATCCGTCATCGCGTCGGTGGCGTCGCCGCGTCCAGGTGCGAACGGCACGCTCACGTCGAAGCCGGCAGCCCGGGCTGCCTGCTCGACGCCGACGTTACCCGCCAGAACGATCACGTCGGCGACGCTGGCGCCGGTTTCCTTGGCGATGCCCTCGAGCACGCCGAGCACCCGAGCGAGGCGGCTGGGCTCGTTGCCCTCCCAGTCCTTCTGCGGAGCCAGGCCGATGCGCCCGCCGTTGGCGCCGCCGCGCATGTCCGAGCCGCGGAAGGTGCGCGCGCTATCCCACGCGGTGCTGACCCTATCGCTGATCGACAGACCGCTCTTGGCGATGCGCGCCTTCACGGCTTCGACGTCGTACTTGGCATTGCCGACAGGAACCGGGTCCTGCCAGAGCAGGTCTTCCTTCGGCACGTGGGGGCCGAAGTAGCGGGCCTTCGGACCCATGTCGCGGTGCGTGAGCTTGAACCACGCCCGCGCGAACACCTGGGAGAAGTACGCCGGATCCTCGTGGAACCTCTCGGAGATCGCTCGGTAGGCGGGGTCCTTGATCATCGCCATGTCGGCGTCGGTCATGATCGGGTCGTGGCGGATCGACGGGTCCTCGACGTCGACGGGCTTGTCTTCTTCCTTGATGCTCACCGGCTGCCACTGCCAGGCGCCGGCGGGGCTCTTCTTCAGCTCCCACTCGTGGTTCAAGAGCATCTCGAAGTAGCCGTTGTCCCAGCGCGTCGGGTGAGTCGTCCAAGCCCCCTCGAGGCCGCTCGTGACAGCGTCACGCCCGAAGCCTTTGCCCTTGGGGTTCTTCCACCCAAGGCCCTGCTCGCTGACGTCGGTCGCCTCCGGGTTCGGCCCCAGAACGCTCGCGTCGCCGTTGCCATGTGCCTTGCCGACCGTGTGACCGCCGGCGGTGAGCGCGACCGTCTCCTCGTCGTTCATCGCCATGCGCGCGAAGGTCAGCCGCACGTCCGCGGCCGTGCGAAGCGGATCGGGTTTGCCGTTGACGCCCTCCGGGTTGACGTAGATGAGGCCCATCTGCACTGCTGCCAGCGGATTGTCGAGAGTCTCGCGACTCTCCCCTTCGTACCGGTTCGCGGCGAGCCACTCCTTCTCGGAGCCCCAGCTGATGTCCTTCTCGGGATGCCAGATGTCCTCGCGACCGAAGCCGAAGCCGAACGTCTCGAGGCCCATGGATTCGTAGGCGATCGTGCCGGCCAGGATGATCAGATCGGCCCAGCTGATGCGGTTGCCGTACTTCTTCTTGATCGGCCAGAGCAGTCGACGGGCCTTGTCCAGGTTGGCGTTGTCCGGCCACGAGTCGAGAGGAGCGAACCGCTGGTTGCCCGTGCCACCGCCGCCGCGACCGTCGGCGATGCGATAGGTGCCTGCGGCGTGCCAGGCCATGCGGATCATGAGGCCGCCATAGTGCCCCCAGTCTGCGGGCCACCACGACTGGCTGTCCGTCATCAGCGCGCGCATGTCCTTCGTCAGCGCGTCGACGTCGAGCTTCTTCAGCTCCTCGCGGTAGTTGAAATCGGGGCCCAGCGGATTCGGCTTTGTGTCGTGCTGGTGGAGGATGTCGAGGTTCAGCGCTTTGGGCCACCAGTCGAGGTTCGAGCTGGTCACGGTCGTGCTACCGCCATGCATGACCGGGCATTTTCCGGAGCTGGCGTGTTGGGGGGCGGGCTTGTTCTTGTCGGTCATGGGATGCTGCTCCTCGGGGTGGTTGCGGTTCCAGATGGCTCGTCCCCTCGCTGAGCCAGGCACGTCGCGCACACGCCCCGAACCTCGACATGTGCATCGGCGATGCTGCCGATCGCCTTCACCGTCTCGGGGACGCGGAGTGCGTTCAGGTCGGCGCTCTCGAAGTCGCGCACGAGGCCACAACGAACGCAGACGTAGTGGTGGTGCTGGTCGAGGTTGGCGTCGAAACGCACTCCGTCACGGAGTGGCCCGAGCGTCGTGACCAGTCCCAGTTCGTGCAGCATCCACAGCGTGCGGTAGACGGTGTCGACCGACACGGTCGGCACGCGTTGCTGCACCGCCCGGAAGATCGAGTCGACGCTGGGGTGCTCCTCGGATGCGGCGAGCTCCCGAAAGATCTCGAGACGTTGATGCGTCAGCTTGACGCCCGCCTTCTTGGCGACCGCCTTGAGGTGCTCGAGTCGCTGCTCGATCTTGGTATGCGCCTGGTTAACCATTGGTTCCTAGATGCGAACTTTACTCACATAGGAACCTAGTCGCAACACCAGGGTGTGTCAACCGCCCGAGGCGCCGATACCTGGGATTTCTCCGCGGCGCTCGAGCGTGGCGTGACCGCGAGACAGAACCGCCTCGGCAAGACGATTCACGACCGATCGCGCAGGCGGTATCCGACGCCCGGCTCCGTCACGAGGAGTTTGGGCCGGGACGGGTCGGCCTCGACCTTCTTGCGCAGCTCGGCCATGTGCACCCGCACGTAGTGGGTCTGCGCGGCGTAAGCGGGGCCCCAGACCTCCTTCAAGATCTGGCGATGCGTCAGGACCTTGCCGGCGTTCTGGGCAAACAGCACGAGCAGCTTGTACTCGATGGGCGTGAGATGAAGCTCCTCTGTTCCGCGAAACACCTCTCGCTGTACCAGATCGATCTTCAGTTCGCCGAACTCGAACGTTTGGACATCGGGCCTTGCTCCGCGGCTCTGCGCGTGCCTGAGCGCAACGCGCATGCGGGCCAGCAGCTCGTTCACGCCGAATGGCTTGGTCAGGTAGTCATCGGCCCCGGCATCGAGGGCCGCAACCTTGTCGTCCTCACGACCGCGGGCCGATAGCACGATGATTGGCACACCACTCCACTCGCGGATTTGCCTTGTGAGGTCGATGCCGTCGCCGTCTGGCAAACCAAGGTCGAGCAAGATCATCTCGGGGTTGTGGCTCGTCAGCAGCATCACGGCTTCAGCGACCCGCCCAGCTTCGAGCACCCGATACCCGTGGGAGGACAGCGACGCCCGGATGAACTTCCGCATCTGCGGCTCATCTTCGACGACGAGCACTACTGCGCCGAGCGCGTTCATGCGGCGCCTCCCGGGGCTGGAAGGGACGGCGGAGTGCCGCCGCGAGGGATCGAGATATGAAACACTGCTCCACCCGACGAGCGGGTCTCGGCGCCGATGGTCCCCCCGTGCGCTTCCACGATTCCCTTGCAGATCGGCAAGCCGAGACCCGCGCCCGAGACCCCGATGTGCGGGCCCCGATAGAACTTGTCGAAGACGCGAGTCTCGGCTCCAGAGGGCAACCCGGGGCCGTGGTCAATCACGCTGATCTCGACGCGCTCACCATCGCTGCGCGCGTCGATCTCGATCGGGCTGCCGGCGGGGGTGTATTTCACCGCGTTCTCGAAGAGGTTCACGAAGACCTGCTCGAAGAGCACCGGGTCGACGCTGACAAGAGGCACGTCGGCAGCGATCGACACCATCACCTTGCGGGCCCCGAGGCGAACCTCGAGGCGCGTGAGGGCAGAGCCAATCATCTCGTCGAGGGGGACCCAGTCTCGACGCAGGGCAAATCCTCCCGACTCGAGGCGTGTCATGTCCAGCAGGTTCGCGACCAGGTGCTCGAGTCGCTCGGCCTGATCGACGATCGATTCGACGAGCTCCGCCTTCGTCTCGATGCCGAGGTTCGCGTCATCGCGCAGCGAAGTCGCGGCACCAGTAATCGAGGCAAGCGGAGTGCGAAGGTCGTGGGACACCGCGGAGAGCAAGGATGAGCGCATCTCTTCGGTCCTGGCGCGCAGCGCAGATTGTTTCGCCTCCTCGGAGAGGCGTGCGCGCTCGAGTGCCAGCGCGACTTGGCGACAGAGGACGTCGAGAAAGCCACGCTGGTCGGACCGGAGCTCAGCCTTGTCCTGCGGCACGAGCGCGAGCACCCCGAGACGGGACTGGCCTGCGCGGAGCGGCGAGCAGAGCGCTTCCGCCCCCGGCAGCGTGTCGGTAGCGAGCCCAGCCAGCGCGTCGTGCTCGTGACTCCACTTGGCCACGCCCAGGTCCTTGACGTCGAGCTGGGCCCCCTCGGGAGACGTTCCGAGCGGATGCAGCTCACCGTCGGCCGAAACGCCGAGCACGATTGCCTTCGCTGAGAAGATGTCCGCCGCGTGCCGCGCAGCAATGGCCGCGATCCGGGCGGGCTCGCCCGTGGATGAAAGCTCACGCGTCAGCGCGTAAAGGACGGCTGTGCGCTCCTCCCGCGCCTGTGCATCACGCTGCTGCCGGCGAAGTCTCCCGGCGAGCTCGCTCATCGCAAAGCTCACTGCGAACATCATCCCGAAGGTCAGGAAGTAGCGGCGGTCGTCCACGGAGAACGTGTGGAGCGGCGTGACGAAGAAGAAGTCGTAGCTGGCGACACCGAGGGCGGCGGCGAGGATGGATGGGCCGCGTCCGAACCACACCGCCGCGACCATCACGGCCAGCAAGAACAGCATCTCGAGATCGGGGAGGTCCATGAGGCCCCGCAACACGAGAGCGAGGCCCAGGGTGCCGGAGACGAGAATCGTCGCCGACAGGTACTGCGACCCGGTCGCACCCCCACTGGCCCGGGCGCCGTCGCTTGGTTGCGCCTCGTTCGTGTTGTCACCGCCAATGACGTGCACGTCGATTTCACCGCTACCGCGGACGACCTCATCGAGGAGCGAGCCCCGTACGCGGTCCCAGAAACGAGAGTGCGTCGGCTTGCCAATGATGAGACGCGTGATGTTGTTCTTGCGCGCGTAGTCCAGCAGCGCGCCGGAGACACTTGGCCCCGCAAGCCGCGTGACCGTAGCGCCGAGCGTCTCGGCAACCCGCAAGTGCCCCTCCAATTGAAGCCGGTCGGTGTCACTCATGGGGCGCGCGGTCGTGGATTCGACGTACGACGCCATCCACGGGCAGCGCAGGCCAGCCGCCATGCGTGCCGCCGCGCGGATCAACCTGCCAGAGCTCGGAGCTGGGCCGACGCAAACCACGATTCGCTCTCCGGCTGGCCAGGGGACTGCGACGCCGTGCTCCTCGCGGTACGCTCGCACGTCTTCATCGACACGCTGAGCGGTCCTTCGCAGGGCAAGCTCGCGCAGGGCCAGCAGGTTCCCGCGCTGGAAGAAGTGCGCGGCGGCGCGCCTGGCCTGGTCGGGAAGATAGACTTTCCCCTCCTTCAAACGCTCGAGGAGCTCCTCGGGAGCGATGTCGACGAGTTCGATCGCGTCGGCTCGATCCACCACGGAGTCGGGGACGGTCTCGCGCACCTGAATGCGCGAGATCTGCGCGATGACGTCGTTGAGGCTCTCGACATGCTGTACGTTCATCGTCGTCAACACGTCGATGCCAGCGTCGAGCAACTCCTCGACGTCCTGCCACCGCTTCGGATGGCGCGAACCGGCGGCGTTGGTGTGCGCGAGCTCGTCGACGAGCAACAGCTTCGGCTTCCGCGCGAGCGCGGCGTCGAGATCGAACTCGTCGAGTGTATGGCCGCGATATGGAACCTTCCGCCTGGGTAACAGCTCGAGCCCGAGCACCAGGCGGGCAGTCTCGATCCGACGGTGGTCCTCGACAACACCGACGACCACGTCGAGGCGCTGGTCCGCGACGAGGTCGCGTGCCACCTGGAGCATGCGGTACGTCTTGCCGACCCCGGGGGCGAAACCAAAGAAGATCTTCAGCTTGCCGCGCCTCGCCCGTGCCTCTTCTGCCCGCATGCGCCGCAGGAGGGCGTCGGGATCGGGTCTGTCTCCTGAGTCACTCATCCGTGAAAGTTCCGCCCGTTCGTACAGTTAGGCGCCGCCTCGGGCCAGTTCGTCAAGCGCGACGTTGAGCAGAACGACGTTCACCCGCGGCTCGCCGAGGACGCCGAGCGACCTGCCCTCGACGTGGTCGAGTACGAGGGACCTGACGCGGTCCGGGGCCAGCCCCCGAGCCGCTGCCACCCGGTGCACTTGGTAGAGCGCAGACGCAGGTGAGATGTGCGGGTCGAGCCCGCTTCCCGACGCAGTCACGAGGTCGACGGGGACCAGCGTCGATGCTCGCTCCGGATGCGCGGTTCGGATGGCAGCTACACGCTCACGCACGGCCGTGGCGAGCGCGGGGTTCGTTGGACCGAAGTTCGAGCCCGTCGATGCCGCGGCGTCGTAGGCGCCCGGCTTGGTCGCCGAGGGGCGTCCCCAGAAGTACCGCACGTCGTCGAACTGCTGCCCGATCAGGCGAGATCCGACGACCTGCCCGTTGGCTTTCAGGAGGCTACCGTTCGCCTGCGCCGGGAAGAGGGCCTGCGCGCCTCCGGTGACAGCCAGCGGATAAACAACGCCGGTAAGCAGCGTGAAGAGCGCGAGGAGGGAGGCTGCGGGACGTAGCGTGGCGAACATCGACGACTCCTTTCAACTCACGCCGCTCGCCGTCAGCGCGAGGTCGATGAGCTTGATGCAGGGAAACGGGAGCAGGACCCCGCCGAAGCCGTAGACGAGGATGTTCCTGCGGAGAAGCGCGAGCGCGGGGGCGGGCCGGTACTGGATGCCCCGGAGCGCAAGCGGGATGAGCGCGATGATGATGAGCGCGTTGAAGATGACGGCGCTGAGCACCGCCGTCGTCGGTGAATGCAGCCGCATGACGTTGAGCGCGCCGAGCGCCGGATAGGTCGCGACGAACGCCGCCGGGATGATCGCGAAGTATTTCGCGAGGTCGTTTGCGATGCTGAACGTCGTCAGAGCCCCGCGGGTCATCAGCATCTGCTTGCCGATCTCGACGATGGACAGGAGTTTGGTCGGATTCGAGTCCAGATCGACCATGTTCCCGGCTTCCTTCGCCGCCTGCGTGCCGGTGTTCATCGCGACCGCGACGTCCGCTTGAGCGAGCGCGGGGGCGTCGTTGGTGCCGTCACCCGTCATCGCGACGAGGTGCCCCTTCCGCTGGTAGTCCCGGATCATTGCGAGCTTCGCCTCGGGGGTGGCTTCAGCGAGGAAGTCGTCGACGCCGGCCTCTGCGGCGATCGCCGCAGCCGTGAGTGGGTTGTCGCCGGTGATCATCACGGTCTTGATTCCGATGCGACGCATCTCAGCAAAGCGCTCCCGGATCCCGCCCTTCACGATGTCTTTGAGTTGGACCACGCCCAGCACGCGTGAGCCATCCGCGACCACGAGCGGCGTCGCCCCCAGCTTGGCAACCTCGTCGACGATCGCGCGGACCTCCGCCGGGAAAGTGCCACGGCTCTCCTCGACGAATCGGACGATCGCGTCCGTCGCGCCCTTGCGGATCCTCCTCCCGCCGAGGTCGACACCGCTCATACGGGTCTGCGCGGTAAACGGCACGAACGTCGCGCCGAGCGCCTCCACCTCCCGCCCGCGCAGTCCGTGCTTCTCTTTTGCCAAGACGACGATCGAGCGCCCCTCAGGGGTCTCGTCGGCCAACGATGAGAGCTGCGCCGCGTCCGCGAGCTCGCTCTCCTTGACGCCATCGGCCGGTAGGAAGTCGGTCGCCTGCCGGTTGCCCAGCGTGATAGTGCCCGTCTTGTCGAGAAGCAGCACGTCGACGTCGCCTGCTGCCTCGATGGCTCGGCCGGACGTCGCGATGACGTTGGCCTGAATCATCCGGTCCATCCCTGCAATGCCGATGGCCGAGAGAAGGCCGCCGATGGTCGTCGGGATCAGACACACCAGGAGCGCGACCAGGATGGTGAGCGGCACCGGACTCCCCTGACCGGAGCTCGCGACCGCATACTGCGAGAATGGGAGCAGCGTAACCGTCGCGAGGAGGAAGACGATGGTCAGCGCCGCGAGCAAGATGTCTAGCGCGATCTCGTTGGGCGTCTTTTTCCTCTTGGCGCCCTCGACCATGGCGATCATGCGGTCGAGGAACGTCTCGCCAGGGTTCGTGGTCACACGAATGACGAGCCAGTCTGACAAGACGCGCGTGCCCCCGGTCGCAGCGCTTCTGTCGCCTCCGCTTTCCCGGATGACCGGTGCGCTCTCGCCCGTGATGGCGCTCTCATCGACCGAAGCGACGCCCGCGATGACCTCGCCGTCGGCGGGGATCAACTCGCCAGCGGCGACGAATACGACGTCGTCGATGCGAAGCGACGACGATGCCACCTCGTCGAGTGCGTCAGCGCGGCGCGCCGGGTCGGCCAGCTGCTCCGTATGCTCGACGCCGCGCCTGAGCCGCTTGGCGATCACGTCTTGGCGGGCCTTGCGGAGCGTGTCTGCCTGCGCCTTGCCGCGGCCTTCAGCCATCGCCTCGGCGAAGTTTGCAAAGAGAACCGTGAACCAGAGCCAGAGTGCCACGGCTAGGATGAAGCCGGGATGGGCATCGCCTCGTCCGGTGAACGCGGCATGGACGAACAGAAGCGTCGTGAAGGCGCTCCCGACCTCCACCACGAACATGACGGGCTTCTTCAGCATGCACCGGGGATCGAGCTTCTTGAACGCATCGACGATTGCCGGCCGAACGATGGACAGCTCGAACAGCGGTCTCGGGTGATGTGCGGAATCAGACATGGTTTCCTCCTTCAGCGGCCCGACAGCTGGAGGTGCTCGACGATGGGACCCAGCGCCAGCGCTGGGATGAATGTGAGCGCGCCCACCAGGACGATGGTCCCGACGAGCAGGCCCACGAAGAGCGGCGTGTGTGTGGGCAGGGTCCCGGCGCTCGCAGGCACGAGCTTCTTTTTGGCGAAGGAGCCGGCGATGGCGAGCACCGGGACGATCACCCAGAAGCGCCCGATCAACATGCAGAGGCCGATCGCCGTCGCGTAGAACGTGCCGCTGACGCTGAGGCCTCCGAAAGCGGACCCGTTGTTGTTCGCTCCCGACGAGAAAGCGTAGAGGATCTCGCTGAAGCCATGTGCTCCGGGGTTGCCGAGCGGCGCAGTGCCGGCGGGCACGACGCACGCGACGGCAGCGCCGATGAGGACCGCGGCCGCCGGGAGCAGGATGACGAGCGACGCCATCTTCATCTCGTACGCCTCGATCTTCTTGCCGAGATACTCCGGTGTGCGCCCCACCATGAGGCCCGCGATGAAGACGGCGATGACCGCATAGACCAGCATCCCGTAGAGGCCGGAGCCGACGCCGCCAAAGATGATTTCACCGAGCTGCATCAGCCACATCGGCACGAGCCCACCGAGCGGCGTGAAGCTGTCGTGCATGGCGTTCACGGAGCCGTTCGAGGCCGCCGTGGTGGCCGTCGCCCACAGCGCGCTGTTGGCGATGCCAAAGCGGGCTTCCTTGCCCTCCATGTTGCCGCCGGCGGAGAGCGTGGACGTGGCCTGATCGACACCTTCGCCGGTGAAGCGCGGGTTGCCTGCTTGCTCGAAGCAGGTCGTGGCCACGAGCAGCGGGATGAAGACCGCGAGCATGGCAGCGAACACGGCCCAGCCTTGGCGTCGGTCCCTGACCAGCGCGCCAAAGCTGAAGCAGAGCGCAGCCGGAATGAGCAGAATCGCGAGCACCTCGAGGAAGTTCGAGAGCGGCGTCGGGTTCTCGAAAGGGTGAGCCGAGTTGACGTTGAAAAAGCCGCCGCCATTGGTGCCGAGTTGCTTGATCGCGATCTGTGACGCGGCGGGCCCGAGCGCGAGGGTCTGGTCGACGATGGTGCCGCTCTCGGCGGTCACCGGATCGAGCAGGCGCGCCGTCGCGGAGCCGGAAAACGTCTGCACGACCCCTTGCGAGACCAACAGCAGCGCCAGCACGCACGAGAGCGGCAGGAGTACGTAGAGCGTCGAACGGGTCAGGTCGACCCAGAAGCTTCCAAGCCCCTCCGCCGTGCGCCGGGTGAAGCCTCGGATGAAGGCCACGAGCACGGCCATCCCGGTCGCGGCCGAAACGAAGTTCTGCACGGCGAGGCCGAGCATCTGCGTGAGATGACTCATCGTCGTCTCGCCCCCGTACGTCTGCCAGTTCGTGTTGGTCGCGAAGCTCACGGCGGTGTTGAATGACACCTCGGGCGATACGTTGGCGAGGCCGGTTGGATTGAGCGGCAGCGCGCCTTGCAGACGCTGAAGTACGTAAACGCTCAGCGCGCCGAGCAGGTTGAAGACCAGAACGCTGACCGCGTACTGCTTCCAGGACATCTCCTCGTCGGGGCGCACCCCCGCGACACGGTACAGGAGGCGCTCGATCGGCCCCAGCACCCTCTGAGCGAGCCAGGCTTCGCCGGCGTACACCCGTGCCATGTACGAACCGAGCCGAAGCGCGAGCGCGACGAGCGCGACGAAAAAGACCGAGAACTGCAGGATGGTGTTCGCGGTCATGACATCTTCTCCGGATAGAGGAGCGCGAAGCCCAGGTAGATGAGGAGAAGTACGGCGAGCGCGCCGCCGAGGATGAGCAGTGGCGACATGGCTAAACCTTCTCGCAGAGGCGCACGAAGCCCCAGGTGAGCAGGAAGAACCCGCAGATGATGGTGATGAAGAGGATGTCCATGAATAGCTCCTCAGCGCGACGGTCCGGGTGCGAACCGCGCAGCGAGGTCGCGGCACTCAGCGTCGCACTCGGGAAAGAGCGTGATGAAGTCGGCCTGCTGGCGGCAGTACTCGGCCACCTCCGGTCCGCGCGCCTGCATGCAGGTCGTGCGCAGCGTGTCGAGCGTCCTCTCGTACAGGGCTGCGCGCTCGGTGGCGGGAAGCTCCGACAGCTCGTGCGACAGGCGCGTCTTCATGAAGCACACCACGACGACGGCAGCCAAGAGGACCAGCGCTCCACCGAGCCACGCGAGAGTCCGGCGAGGGCGAGATGAGAGGGGCGTCATGGGTCACTCCGTTCAGAACCACGTGGTCGCCCTGTCGTCGAAGTCGTGAAAGTTGGTGATGCCGTTCGACAGGCTCCGTCGGCTGGCGGCGTTGCCAGAACGACGACGGCGCAGCGCGCGAGCAGGTCGTTTATGGATGGCGAGCGCATGAGCGACTCCGTTCCCCGATTCGTACGGCCTCGCTGATCTCGGCGCGGTCAAGCCGCGCCCGCCCGGCATCAAGAAATGATCAAGCTCCTCCTGCGCGAGCGCAGGGCGGCACGGGAGGCCGAGGACGCGGCGGCCGTCGCTCGCACCGCCGTGCCACGCCGACTTTCCCAGCTCGTGATTCAGCGGCTTACGGATTTGCTGCTCCTGAACGCCTGCCGAGCCGCGCGCGGTCCCCGTGTCGCCGACGTGAACGACAAGCGCAACCTCGACATCGGGACAGCGACTATTCGGTCGGTTCGCCGTCGCCGACGGCCACGCCGAGGCGCCGCTTCACGTTGAGCGCTTTCCACTGGAGGCCCGGGTTGGTCAACTGGGATCGGTCGAGCGCAGGACAGCGTGTCTGCCTCGGGGGTGCACCGATACGTCGCGGCGAGCCTGCTCGCCGCATCCGCGCTGAAAGAGATCCAGTCCGTTTCGCGTGCCAGCCGCCACTCTTGGCTCACGCGAAGCGGCTCCCGTACCACGTCGCCTGCGCCATCAACTCGGCCGCCTTTCGGGGTCAGGCTTCGGACACGTCCTGCTTCGAGCGCGAAGGCGTCACGCTCGGCTGCCGCGCCACGGCACCCGGCGACACCCAAGGCGAGCAGGGCGATGCCTGCTGGCACGAACGTCGGGCGTCATCGCCGGACTCCCTGCGGGGCGAACAGGAGGCAGCTCGCCGCCTCCCGAGCGCGCGGGAAGAGAAACCGCGCGACGGCGACGGCGAGCAGCGCGCCGAGCACCACGCCGCCGAGCGCAATCAGCAGGCCACCTGCGTCGTGCTCACCGCGGACCACGAAGAACGAGAGGACCAGGAGCGGGTTGCCCACGGTCGCGTGGCCGGTCATCCAGAAGCTCGCCGTTGCGAAGGAGCCGAGGGCGAGCGGGACCTTGATGTCCCGACGCTGCGCCACGCCGAGCGCGACGAGGACGAACCCGAAGCTGGCGACGGCCTCCGCGACACCGCGTGCGCCCGCGATGGCGGTGTCGCCGCTCGCCCAGAGCGGCCCGATCTGCGCGGCGATGAGCGTCGCGGCGGTGGCCCCTGGGAGCTGCGCGACGATCCGTGCGGCCGCGCTGCTCCAGCGCTGATCGCCCACGGCGGACGCGAGGAGCGTGACGAGCGGGTTCGTCTGCGCTCCGGAGAGCCCGCCGAAGGACCAGAGCACAAAGCCGTAGCCGAGCCCCAGCGCGATGGAGCCGAGCCATGCGCCCGCCATCGTACCGGCGCCGAGCTGCACCCGGATCGCGCCCGACCCGAACATGACCGCGACGAGGAGCGCGCTGCCCAGCAGCTCTCCGGTCACGGGTCGGAGCCAGGCAGGCGCGCGCATGCGCTACGCCAGCGCCGAGGGTTCGAGGTTCTCGGGTTTCTCGGCGAGCTCGTCCGGGGTGAGGCGCGCGTAGATCTCGATCGAATTCCCGTCGGGGTCTTCGAGCCACAGCTCGTGAAGCGGCGTGCCGCGCCACGTCGTCCGCGGCGGCTTCTGCACGGTCACGACCGCTGCCTTCGCCAGCTCATACGCACGGATTACCGCCGCCTTGGTGCCGACGTCGATGCCGAGGTGCGCCAGTGTGTCGTGGTGCAGTTCCTTGTTGTCGGCGACGACGACCACGAAGTTCGTGTGGAGCTCGGGGTGGACGAACGTCGAGTCGCGATGCGTCCATTCCTTCGGTTCCGAACCAAGGAGCCAGGCGTAGAACCGCGTGCTCCTGGCCAGGTTCTTTACGCGAACGCTGGCGTGGAACTCCTGCGCCTTGGGCCCCTCAGGTAGCCCCATGAGCGAATCCAGCACTTCGAGGCGAGCCTGGATCTGGGCGCGCGCCGTGCGAAAACGCGTGAGCATCTCGTCGCGCGGCAACGATGCGTCTTTGCTCGCCGGGTCCTGGATGGGCCAATGGCGTCTGCGGGCCTTGCCCAGAAAGACCGGGCAGACCTCCTCGGCGCAGAGCGTGATGACCGTAGCGACCGTGGAGGGGTCGATCGTCTGCACCGACTTCGAGTGGTGCGTCGTGAGATCGACGCCGACTTCGCGCATCGCCTCGATTGCGTACGGATTCACCGTCGACGGTTCGCTGCCCGCGCTTTGCACTGCGATGCGCGAGCCGAACAGCTTCCGCGCGAGGCCCTCGGCCATCTGGCTGCGCGCCGAGTTGGCGACGCAGAGGAAAAGGATCGTCTTGTCGTTGTTCATCGTGCTCATGCCTTACTCTCGGGAGCGCTCGGGACCGCGCAGGCGGCTGCCGCGACCTCGAGCGGGGTGTTCGGGAAGAAGCGCCTCTGAGCCCACAGGGCCACGTTCACGAGGCCGATGAGCACCGGCACCTCGACGAGCGGGCCGATGACCGCGGCGAAGGCCGCGCCGCTGTGGATGCCGAAGCTCGCGATGGCGACCGCGATGGCGAGCTCGAAGTTGTTGGAGGCGGCGGTGAAAGAGAGCGTGACGGTCTGCTTGTAGTCCGCGCCCACGCGCCGGCTCATGAAGAACGAGAGCGCGAACATCACCACGAAGTAGATGAGCAGCGGGACGGCGATGCGCAGGACGTCGAGCGGCAGCTCCACGATGGCCTCGCCCTTCAGCGAGAACATCACGACGATCGTGAAGAGCAGCGACACGAGGGTGATCGGGCTGATGCGGGGTACGAAGGTCTTCTCGTACCAGTCGCGTCCCTTCGCGCTCACGAGGACCCGTCGCGTCAGGAACCCCGCAGCGAACGGCACGCCAAGGTAGATGGCGACGCTCCGCGCGATCTCGCCGATGCTGATGTGAACGACGGCCCCCTCGAGGCCGAGCCAGGTCGGCAAGAGCGTCGCGAAGAAGTACGCGTAGACCGAGAAGAACAGCACCTGGAAGATCGAGTTGAACGCGACGAGCCCCGCGCAGTACTCGGTGTCGCCCTTCGCGAGGTCGTTCCAGACGATGACCATCGCGATGCAGCGCGCGAGGCCGATGAGGATCAGGCCGAGCATGTACTCGGGCTTGTCGCGCAGGAAGACGACGGCGAGCCCGAACATCAGCAGCGGACCGATGACCCAGTTCTGCACCAGCGACAGCGTGAGCACGCGCTTGTTGCGGAAGACCTTGCCCAGCTCCTCGTAGCGGACCTTCGCCAGCGGCGGGTACATCATCAGGATCAAGCCAACGGCAATGGGAATCGACGTGGTTCCCACGCTCATGCTGTTGAGCGCAGTCGTGAAGCCGGGCGCGAGGAAGCCGAGCGCGACGCCCAGGCCCATCGCGAGGAAGATCCAGAGCGTCAGGTACCGATCGAGAAAGGAGAGCTTGCCGAGAAGGCCGGCATTCGCGTTGGTCATGAGAGTTCAGTTCCCTGTCGTCGTGCGAGCGTCGAGCCCGTGTCTGAAAGCGTCGCGAGCCAGGACTCGATGCGAGCCCGAAGCGCCCCGCGCACCTCGATCACACGGGCGAGTTTCTCGTCATGCGAGCCCGTGAACGTCGCGGGGTTCGGGAAGCTCCAGTAGATGCGCTGCGTGACGCCGGGGAACAGCGGGCACTTCTGCCCGTGCTCCTCGTCGCAGACGCCGATGACGAAGTGAAAGTGTCGGCCCGCCTTGAAGAGGTCGAAGACCGACGGCTGCGCCGCAGTTGACGGCGGGAACAGGCCGATGTCGGCGAGCGCCTCGACGACGAGGGGGTTCACCTCGCGCGTCTGCCCGGGCGAGGAACCCCGTGTGCCGATCGAGCTCGCGTCCGTCCGCGTCGAGGAAGACCTGCGTCGGGATGACGTTCACGCCGTAGCGCTGTCCCGCCTCTTCATCCCGCCACACGTCGATCTCTTCGACCGCGATGCCGCTGCACTCTCCTCGGAGCAGCGCCAGTTCCTCATGCATCGCCTTGCAGCTCCGGCAGCTGGTGGAGCCCAGCTCGACGAGTCGCGCGCCGCGTGCCGGTGGCGCTGCGCTCGTCGCGGGCTCGCTGCGCTGCGCGCGCATCACGAGCGCCCCGACCACGCCGAGCCCGACAAGTCCGAGGACCGCTGCGCGCGCGCGATCGGTCTCATGCGGTCGCCTCCGCACGCGGCGCTACCACGCGCGGGTCGCTTCCGACAAAGCCGACGCGCCACGGTTCGAGCACGATGTGAGCTGAGTGATCTGCGAGCTCGCGAAGGTGGGTGGCCTCGTGCGCCCGACGCGAGCGCAGGACCGGATCCGTCACGTCGAGCGGCGTCAAGCTCTGGTTCACCATCCACGCGAAGGGCTTGATGTCCGCGCGTGCGAGGTCGCGCTCGAGCTGCATCGCCTCGTGAATTGGCGTCGCCTCGGGTAGCGTCACGAGCAGCACGTGAGTGAACTCCGGATCCCGCAAGCGCGGCAGGAGACGCTGCACCGCCTGCGGGCTACCGCTCGGCTTCTTCAACACTTCGCGGTGGTAGGACTCGGCAGCGTCGAGCAGGAGCAGCGTGTGGCCGGTGGGCGCCGTGTCGATGACGACGAAGCGGTCTTCGCCCTGCGCCACGGTCTCAGCGAAGGCGCGGAAGACGGCGATCTCCTCGGTGCACGGGCTGCGGAGATCCTCTTCGAGCAGCGCCTTGCCCTGAGCGTCGAGCCCGCTGCCCGCCGACGACATCACCTCTTCTGTGTATCGACGGGTCTCCAGCGCCGGATCGATGCGAGTCACGCGCAGCCCGGACGCGCCTGCGCCTAGCTCGTGAGCAGCCTGCTCGACGTGAGCGGCGGGGTCCGTCGTCGTGAGCGTCACGGCGAGGCCGCGGCGCGCCAGCTCGCTGGCGATGCGCGCGGCGACCGTCGTCTTGCCGACGCCGCCTTTGCCCATCGTCATCACGACGCCCTTGCCGCGCTTCGCTAGCTCTTCCACCAGCGCGTCCAGGCGCTGGCTGCGAAACACGTTCGTCGCGATGGGTGGCGCAAGCTCGCCAACGCCTCCGGCGAGCGTGCCCAGCTTGCGGAGCGCGTCGATCCCGACAAGCCCGAACGGGAGGAGCGGAACGTCGACCCGGCCGAGCTCACGAAGGCCGGCGGGCAGCGATTCCAGCGCCGCGCGCCCCCGAGCCTCCATTGCGACCGCTGTCGCGTCGCTCGCATCGCGTGCGTGGAAGACGCCGTTCAAGATCAGGCGGACGTTGCCCACGCCGAGCTGGGCGAGCTCAGCCCGCGTGCGTTCGGCCTCGGTGAGGGAGGAACGCTCAGGTCGCGCGACGAGCACGAGAATCGTCTGCGCGGGATCGCGGAGCGCTTCGTTCGACGCAGCGTAGAGCGCCTTCTGAGCGTTCAGCCCGGACAGCGGTCCGAGGCATGACGTCCCGCCGACGTTCGTGTCGATGAAGTTCGACCACGCCGCCGGCAGCTCGAGGAGTCGCAGCGTGTGCCCGGTGGGCGCCGTGTCGAAGATGACGTGGTCGAAGGCAGCCGTCGCGGCCTTGTCCCCGAGGAGCTTCGAGAACTCGTCGAACGCCGCGATCTCGACCGTGCACGCGCCCGAGAGCTGCTCCTCCATGCTCGCGATCGCGACGGTGGGGAGCACGCCTCGGTAGGGCCCGACCACGCGCTCGCGATAGGCGTGCGCCGCCTGCACCGGATCGATGTTCAGCGCCCGGAGGCCGGGGACGTTCGGAACTGCTGTCGGCGTCGACGAGAGCTTCACGCCGAGCACCTCGTCGAGGTTGGAGGCCGGGTCGGTGCTGACGAGCAGCACACGCTTGCCGGCGTCGGCGAGGCCGATGGCCGTGGCGCAGGCCGAGGAGGTCTTGCCCACGCCGCCCTTGCCCGTGAAGAACAGGATGCGTGTCGGATTCTGGATCAGCGTGGACAGGACGGTTCCTTTCAGCAGCAGCCGGACTTCTTCGGCGCGGACGACTCGCTCTTGGTGGAAGGTCCGCAGCAGCCGCTGGCCTTCTCCTTCGGAGCGCTCGTCTCGGTCTTGGCCGGCCCGCAGCAGCCGCTCGCTGTCTCCTTGGGCGCCGGCTCTGGACTCGCGGCTGCACTGGCCTCGGCCGCGTCTCGGCTCAGGTATCGCTGAGCGAGGTCGAGCATCGCCTTGGCGGGCGCATCCTTGACGTTCTGCGCCGTGGTGACGGCGCGCAGCATGTCCTCGCGAGAGACGCCGAGCTTGCGCGCCTTGTCGTAGTGGAACTTGAAGCCAGGCTCGCAGTTCGAGGCGATGGCAGCGCCGATCGCGACGAGCTCGGCCACGGCCTCCGTGAAGAGGCTCGCCGCCGGAGCGCCGATTCCCGCCCACGTCGCGAGCTCATCGCGCGACGGGTAAGTCCCGCTGCTCTTGACCTCGCCGTTCACCTTCACCAGGGGCAGGCCGGCTTCGCCCTTCGTCTCGAGCGCGGTCTTGACCGCCCAGTCGTCGGCGAAGGCCCCAGGCTGCTGCGAGAGGTTGAACCGCTCGACCGACACGCCCTGGCTCTTGAGCCAGTCGAGATCCGCCGCGAAGCGAACGAGCTGCGGGTCGACCGAGGGGCCGCAGATCCCGGTGGAGCAGCACATGGCGGGGTCGAAGACGCGAACAGCAATCATGGAGACATCCTTTCGTTCATCGACGATGGCCGATAGCCTGGAGACACGACCACCCTCACATCCCCGCCACGAGCACCTTGAGCCTGCGCAGGGCACGCGGTTCGATGCAGTAGCAGACGCGCGGCCCGTCGACCTCGCCGCGGATGAGGCCCGCCTCCTTGAGCACCTTGAGGTGCTGCGAGACGGTCGACTGGGCCAGCGGAAGCTCGTCCACGATGTCGCCGCACACGCAGGCGGTCTTTCGTACGAGAATCCGAATGATCTGTACGCGGGCCGGGTGCGCGATGGCCTTCGCCAGCGCAGCGAGCTCGTCGTCCGCCTCCTTGCCCTCGACGGGCCGAAGATCAGGCTCGGCGCTCGGCTCGGGACAGCAGTCGGCGGCAGCTCGGTCGTTCATCGTAGATATACGATTACACATCGTTCAACCTCCATCAAGCCCGACCTCAGCCGATCGGGGTCGCCGAAACGAGGATGAGCCCCGCGTCGTGCACCAGCGCCCGGACCTCCTCCAGGAACGGCGAGATGTCCTCCTGCTGCTCCGAGGTGACCTCGAACGTCATGTAGGACGGTGCCTTCTGCCTGGTCCCCTCATCTCCACCACCTCGGGGACCGTGCCCCACAGGTTCGCACGGACCACGCGTCGGCGTGCTCGCCCATGATGGACGCTGAGGTGATCGGATAGATCGCGATCACTTCACTCAGGCGATAGGCGACATCCGCCACGGCCTCTTTGGCGTCGAGCGTTCGGTAGCGGATCGGGTTCGTCACGTCGTCGTCCTTCCCACGCGAGCGATGAGCATCAGCACGAGCACGACGACCTGCCCGAAGACGAGCAGCACCAGCCACGGGCTCGCGCCCGCGAGGCTCGCGAACGTCACACGCCCGAGCGCCCCCACCCGAGCCAGCGTCGGCATGATCACCGGCTGAAGCAAGCCGAACACGATCGCGCCCACGAGGAGCCCCGACAGGCCAGCCACCCAGGCGTCCAGGCGTCCCTCGCCGGCCTCCGCGACGATCGTCCCCGGGCAGTACCCGGCGGTGGCCATCCCGACGCCGAAGACCACGCCGCCCACGACGTTGGCCAGCATCGACGTAGGTGGGATCGGTGCACTGGCGGCAAAGCCGAGGTCGATGCCCGCCTGAATCGCGAAGGCGCCGACGACGAGGGCGGTGAGCATGAAGCGGATCACCGTCATGTCGCGGAAGCGATAGACGTTCACGATGCGCGCGTAGTGCGTGAGCCCGGCCTTGTGCAGCGACCAGCCGAACAGGAGACCGAGCACCAGGGCCTTGACGATGTCGAGCATCAGGCGGCCCTCCCGCGGTACCAGAGCCACGCAGCGGGGATCCCTCCGGCGAACATGCCGGCCATGAACAGGAACGCCGCGGGCGCGAGCGCGGCGCCCCCGGAGATGGCGAGACCGCTGGTGCAGCCGCCCGCGATGCCGGCGCCGACCTGGACCATCACCGCGCCGAAGAACGCGATGGCGAGTCGCAGCTTGCGGCTCGCGCCGAAGCGCGGCTCCCACTGCGTGTCAGGCAGCCATCGCCAGCGCGCCTCACCCGAGAGCTTGCTCGACGCGAACGAGCCCGCGAGAACGCCAACGATGAGCCAAACCTGCCAGGTGATCCCCGGCATCATGATGTGCCCGTAGTACTGGCTCGACGGGAAGAGCCAGCGGCCGGGATAGGCGGCGAGCTTGTCGAAGGCGCCCGACGCGGCAAGCGGTCGACCACAGATGACCTCGGAGAACGCGACGACGAGGCCGAGCAGCACGCCCGCGGCGTACGGGCTCCAGGTCTTGGCGCGCAGCCACGCCAGCAGCGAGCGACGTTCCGCGGCCAGCTCGCGCCGAACGACGAAGTAGAGCGCGATCGTCAGCAGCGCGGCGAGTGCGGCAAGAATGCGATCGGCTGTCGAGGACGCGGTTGCTCCAGGTGGCGGACTCGCCGGCGGTGCGGTCGGCGGCGGCGGCGCTGTGCTCACCGCTACCGCGAGGTAACGCTCCGCACGCGCAGACGAGTCGTCGGCGTGACAGCCGGCGCAGGAAACCGCGGGATCGGCGAGCGGCTGTCGCAGGCCCAGGTGGGCCTGCCCCTTGGCCGAGCTCGCGGGATCGCCGGCATGGCATGAGGCACACAGGTCTCCGAACCCATGGTCGACGTGCCAAGGCTGCGCGCTCTGCAGCACAGGACGCAAACCTTGCGTCTCATGGCAGGTCACGCACGACGATGCGTTCGACGTGCATTGGGCGTATGCAGGCCGCGCCATCGCCGTGATAGCAATCGCCGATAAGAGTGGAAGCCAGGACCGCACTAAGAGCTGGATGGCATGTTTCGTGCCATCGTGGGGCATAGATAAGAGGTCGTCCGCGATGAGCCACGAACACGAGCGCCTCCCGTTGGGACGGCGGCGAACCCGCTCGGCCGCGCGTTCCTGATCGGGATCGGGCTGAACGTGGCCTTCGTCGCTCTGGAGGCGGTGTTCGGGGTGTTTGCTCACTCGACGACGCCGAGCCATCGGGCACCGACGACGTAACCGGCGACGGGGGTGGCCGACGGAGAGGGCACCGACTCGACATCGGACGCTCCGACCGCTGAAGCGCTCGCGCCCTTCGACGCCGCGCGCCTTGCGAGCATCACGCCGGCCCCGGCGATGATCACGACCACCAATCCAACGGCCACCGCACCCAGTGCCGCTAGCACCGGGCGATCGAGCACAGTCCGCACGATCGACACGCCCGTTCTTCCTCTGGCCACCGGAAGCGCGGTCACGTCGGACGACAGCCCTGGCGAGAGCTGCACCA
Source organism: Myxococcales bacterium (assembly GCA_016706225.1). Lineage (NCBI taxonomy): Bacteria > Pseudomonadati > Myxococcota > Myxococcia > Myxococcales > Myxococcales bacterium. Next base: position 335,015 of record JADJKB010000008.1, on the reverse strand, counting down.
GGTCCGTGCTTGGCAGTGTCCTGTCCGCGACCGATGGCGCAACCGTGAGCTTTGGGGCGGTGGAAAGCGGCGCGCGATGCATTTCCTGGTAGGCGTGGCGCACCGCGTTCTGCATGGCGCGAGCGTCGGGCCAACGGCGAGGTTTCTCGAACGCGACCGCGCGATCGACCACGGCCGCGACCGCGGCGTGCAGCTTCGGCTCGAGCTCCGCGAGCGGCGGTGCGGGCCCGGTCATGGCCGACAGGAGGAGCTCGTTCGTAGTGCGTCCCTCGTGCACTGCGCGCCCCGTCAGCAGGGCGAACATCAACGCGCCGACCGCCCACAGGTCACTTCGCGCATCAACCTCGGCCCAGAGCCCTCGCGCTTGCTCCGGTGGCATGTACGACGGCGTGCCCATGCTCGTCCCGTCGCGTGTCGCATTGCTCGCGGTCGAGAGCTCCCGCAGCCGGGCGATCCCGAAGTCGAGCACTTTGATCTGTCCGTCGCGAGTGAGGAAGACGTTCTCCGGTTTCAGATCGCGGTGCACCACGCCCTTGTCGTGCGCAGCGATGAGCACGTCGAGGAGCTCTGGACGACGCTCCAACCGGCGGTGGATACGGTGCAGGCGTCGCTCGACGAGGTCGACGCTGAGCTGACCGATCGCTTCAACGGCGCAGCTCGTCGGCAAGCCGCCACGGCCATCGACATTCCAGCTCACTGATTCGTGGCAGCTACCAACAGTGGAGGCAGCGCTTGAACAGCTCGGGCTTGGTCCAGGCCTCGAAGACGATGCGCGCGGGCGCGTTCACAATGCGCGTCACCACGAGCTCGCGATCGGACGTTCGTTCTGCAGTCGTTTGGTTTTTCATCGGGCGGTGCTCACTTTCGTTTCTGGTTTGCATCATTCGTCTCGTTGCGCTTCAGCTCATCTGCGACGCGCTCTGCGAGCACGCGATCGAGCTCGTCAAATCGTTCGTCCCACCGCATTCGATACCTCTCGATCCACGCCATCTCTTCCGCAAGCCGACGGGCGCCGAGCTTGCACGTGCGCACGCGCCCGACCTTCTCGGTCACGACCAGGCCGGCTTGCTCCAATACCGAGACGTGTTTCTTCATGCCCGTGAGGGTCATGCGGAATTTGTTCGCGAGGTCTGTGATCGATGCATCTGCGCGGCCGAGGTGTTCGAGGACGCCGCGACGGGTCACGTCGGACAGCGCGGCGAACGAGGCATCGAGGCGGGCGCGCGAATACTGCACCATGTGGTTCAGTATAGTGAGATGCATGGTCGCGCGCAAGATCCTCGTCCGGCCACACACCGAAACCCCGACGTACAGCACCCACTCGAAGCGCACGCCCGAGCGCCTCGTCGAAGGTGAGGACAGTCCTCGAAGAGCCTGTCGAGAGCTCCGTGGATGTCGCCGGCGGCGCAGACGATCACAGCTCGACCACCTGGCCGGTCTTCGCGGTTCATCCAAGCGCGAGAGCACGAGCACGGCGGTCGGCTTCGCGACTCTGAGCTTTACAGCCGCTGCTAACCCAGAGCCATTTCGGTAGGCAGCAACCGAACGGCAGACGCGATCCATTTCGGGCCCGTGCTCTGAGCGTCGCGCCCGACGATGAGAACCCGAGCGACGTCAACGACCCGCGTCCTGTGAAGCAACGGGTCGGTGGTCGGCAAGGTTCGAGTTGTAAAACTCAGAGCCGCGCTCTGTTAAATCCGACTCGCAGAGCCGAGACCGGCTCTCTGGCCCTCAGAGCCGCCCTTCGGGCGTCGCGAAGCAGCTCGCGCGCGACCTCGTGCTCTGAACATCACCGCCCACCGAGCACGCGCCGATCACCGAGACGGCGCAAAGCCCCGCGAAACAACGGGAAGAAGCGAAGGGCCTCGCCGATCATCTCGACGAGGCCCCTTGTGAACCTGGCGCCCAAGGGTGTTCGCCTTGGGCAAAAATGCTCCAGCTCCTGGACTCGAACCAGGGACCCGGCGGTTAACAGCCGCCTGCTCTACCGACTGAGCTAAGCTGGAATGGGGCGCTAAGGGTATTCAGGGATCTCGCTTCGTCAAGCGCCTTGAAATACGCGGGACTTCAGGGGCATTTCGTGTAGCGAGCCACGACGATGTTTGCGCCGGAGCCGTAAACCCAGCCGGCGTCACCGTCCGGGTAACTCAGGAAATCGTCCTTCGCGCGGAAGGCGCTGGTCACCGTGACCGGCGCGCCGACGGGAGCGCCCGTGTTGATGTCGAGCTCCTGCAAGGTGCGGGTCGCCCCCGTGCGCCAGGCTGCGAGCAGACCGCCCTTGAACGCGACCAGATGCGCGGAGTCGTCGTCCGTCGTGTTGCTCGTCAGCCACACCTTCGTCGACACGTTGCCCGCCGTGTCGACCTTCGCGACCGCAATGTCCTTGTTCGGTCGAGTCTCGGGCGAGACGTACGTCAACCAGTAACCACCGCTCACCGCCACAAAGCCGCCGAGCGCCGCGCCGCTCGAGCCCGAGCAGTTGCCACTCGGCTCACTCGAGATGACCTTGCTGTCACTCCACAAGATCGCCTTCTGCGCGTAACAGTCCGAGAGACAAACCGGACCTACGGTCGCACCACTCTGAGCGAGCCGTACGTCGAGGGAATGACTGCACCCCCAGCTCCATCCCCCCGCGGTCGCCGTGCCCGTGAGATCCAGGTTGCGGAGCGTGTCGCCCGTGTGGGCGATGTTGTCGGGCCAGCGTCGATAAATCGGGAAGTAGGCCGTGTACGCGCCGCCGGTGAAGTGCAGCCGCCCGCCGTCAGCAAAGAACGACCCGTTGTAGTCGTACCACTCGCAGCCAACGGTCGCGTGGTTGCACGAGCCGGTCAGCATCTTCTCCGAGGCGATGCTGCCGCTGGTCGTGAGCTTGACGAAATACAGGTTGTCCGTGCCGCGCGCGACGAGCATTGCGTAGCCGTCGTTCGTGGCCGTGAAACCGTGCACATGCAGGCCCGGTGCGCTGTAGTCTGCGCCCAGCTTCGTGCCGGCGGCGTTCACCCGTGTCACGTAGATGTTGCCGCCGTTCGCCCACGCGATCGCCGTGTCACCACTCGGCATCACCGCGCCGTACATCGGTGTGCCTCCGGGTGAGCCGGCCGCCGCGACAGTCTTTTCCACGACGCCGCCCGTGCAAGTGCCTCCAGTCCCACCCGTCGACGTCGTTCCACCCGTCGACGTCGTCCCGCCCGTCGACGTCGTCCCGCCCGTCGACGTCGTTCCACCCGTCGACGTCGTCCCACCCGTCGACGTCGTTCCACCAGACCCTGTGATGCCTCCGCTTCCACCGGTCGCAGTCGTGCCACCGCTCGACGTCGTGCCACCGGTCGCAGTCGTGCCACCGCTCGACGTCGTGCCACCGGTCGCAGTCGTGCCACCGCTCGACGTGGTCCCGCCCGCGCCGGCTGCCCCACCGCTCGCCGCACCTCCCAGCGAACCGGCCGCGCCACCACTCGGTGCCCCGCCCAACGAGCCGCCGCTGCCACCGCCGACACCACCGGTCGCCGCACCAGCCATGCCGCCGCTGCCAGGCTTGGCGCCGCCCGTGGCGCCGAACTCGACGTCGTCATAACCGAGCAGCTGCCCGCAGGCCCCGAGCATCACGCAGCCGACGAGCCCCCCGAGGCGTACGGATCTGAGCATTGTCCCATAGTCGTGGAAGCGGCCCCCGCGCGCAATCGACGTTGAAAATCCCGCCGCCGCACAAGAAATTGACCCGGACACGATGCGCGGGTGACAAGGCGCAAGGACCCGTGACGACCGAGACCGAAAGCCAAGCGCCGACTCCGCCCACCGACTCGAATGCCCCGAGCCAGGCGGAGGTCACGCGCGCCGCAGGACGCGGCGGCCTCGCTGTCGCCTCCGCGAAGATCTACTTCATCCTGGTCGGGCTGGTGCAGCAAGTCATTCTGCCGCGGGTGCTCGGCCTCGACGGCTACGGTGCGCTGTCGAGCGTGCTCAGCATCTCGAGCATCGCCTACAACCCCATCGTCTCCACCAGCATCCAAGGTGTGAGTCGCGCCGTCGCGCAGTCACCCGACCAGGAACAGCCCCAGGCCATCCGCCGCACGCTCGGCGTGCACGCCGCTTTTGCGCTGCCGCTCGGTCTCGGATTTTTCCTGCTCGCGCGTCCCATCGGTGAAGCGACCGGAGCACCGCATCTGATCCCGGCCTTGCGCATCGTGAGCGGTGTGGTGCTGCTCTACAGCCTGTACACGCCGCTGATCGGCGTGCTGAATGGTCAGAAGCGCTTCGTATGGCAGGCGGGCCTCGACATGGTCTACGCTACCGTTCGAACCGTGGCCCTCGTCACGGGCGCGCTGCTCCTGGCCTCGCCGTTCGGCAGCAAGGTCGCGGGGGCGAGCGCAGGGTTCGTCGGCGCGTCAGCCGTCATCCTTCTGGTTGCGCTCGGCCTCGTCGGGATTGGCAAGGCGGGTGCTGGCGGTCCCAGTGTCCGCCAGCACCTCGCGTTCATCGCGCCGCTCTTGCTCGGGCAGACGCTCTTGAATCTGCTGTTGCAAGCGGACCTGACCCTGCTCCGGGCGTTCGCCGCCGAATCGGCGCTCGCAGCGGGGCTCGGGCCAGAGGCCGCGGACCCGATCGTGGGTGCCTATCGCGCGACACAGCTCTTCAGCTTCCTGCCGTACCAGCTGCTCCTGGCCGTGACCTTCATTCTATTTCCGATGCTCGCCACGGCGCACCGGGACGGGGATCGCCACGCGGTCGCGCGCTACGTGCGCGCCGGGCTTCGCCTCGCCCTCGTGCTCATGGGCCTGATGGTGAGTGTGACGTCGGGGCTGGCGGGACCGCTGCTGCGCGTGGTGTTCCCGGCTCAGGCCGCCGAGCTCGGCGCGCGTTCGATGCAGCTGTTGACGCTGGGGTTCGGCGCGTTCGCGATCTTCGGCATCTTGACCACGGTACTGAACAGCTTGAAACGCGAGATCGCCAGCATGACCATCACGCTGGTTGCGTTCGTGCTGGTGGTCGTCCTGTGTTTCGCCCGGGTGCGCGGCACGGACTTCGGCGCCGAGCTGCTCTGGCGCACCGCGTTCGCAACGACCAGCGGGCTGGTGCTCGCGACGTTGGGCGCCGGCATCCTGGTCCTGCGCACGGCGGGTGCCGTGGCTCCCATCGCCTCGATCGTGCGGGTGGTCGGTGCGATGGCGCTGACGATCACGCTGGGGCGCTCTCTCCCGCACGCCGGCAAGGTCGTGACGATCGGCTACGCGGCCGCGCTGGGTGTCGTGTACGTCGCGCTGCTGCTCGTCAGCCGCGAGCTGGGCAAGGCGGATCTAACCACGGTCAAGGCCGTGCTCGGGAAACGACGCGGCTGAGCGCGCGTCGGCAGGACCCGGACGGCGCGCCGGCGCCTAACCCGGCCCGACGAAGTACGCGCGGTTCTGTTTGACGTCGAACCAAGCGGCACGCAGCTTGGTAGACGTCGGCGCGTTGGCCTTGCCGGCGAAGAACGGCGCCGACGCCGCGGGCCAGGACTTCCACGCCGCCGCCGCGTCCAGCTGGTAGACCGTGCCGTTCGAATAGCCGTAGTAGCCGAGGAAGTAGTTGGCCGTGCCGATCAGCGATGGGTCGCGCACCTCGAAGTCCCACAAGATCGTGCCCGTCTTCTGCGGCGGGCCCGGCGCGGCTTCGTCGCTCATCGTCACCTTGACGTTGAACGCGACGCTGTCGTCGGCGTTGTAGTCGTAGAGCACCGCGGTTGGATTCGCGACGAAGGTGAGACTCTCGCCCAGTGGCTTACCGGGCGCCGACGCGAGGTGATACACCGACCCGAGAGTCAGCCCCACCAGCGCTGGGAACTTGGTGGTCGTCGAAACCGCAGGCTGCCACGTCGCTCCCTTGCGCACGTGGACCTTCCCGGCCTCGGTGAACACGAGCAGGCGGTCGAAGTGTTCGAGCTGAGCCACCGCCGCGATGCCCGTCGCCGGTGGCGCATTCGTTCCAGTCCAGACGAGGTCGAGCGCCGTGGGCACTGACCAGGTACCGTTGCCCCAGTTGAAGGCGTACAGCGTCCAGCTCGGCGTGCCGCCGGTTCCCGTCGTGCCGCCGCCACCGCTCGTCGTGCCGCCGCCACTCGTTGTGCCGCCGCCACCGCTCGGCGTGCCGCCGCCACCGCTCGTCGTGCCGCCGCCGCCGCTCGGCGTGCCGCCGCCGCCGCTCGTCGTGCCGCCGCCGCTCGGCGTGCCGCCGCCACCCGGCGCAGCGCCACCGCCGGCCGTACCGCCACCGCCGGTCGCGCCGCCACCGCCCGACGCAGCGGTGCCGCCCGCGCCGTCGGGCCAGCTGCCGTCGCCAACCGAGGAGCCGCCGTTACCTCCGCCGCCACCACCGCCGCCCGCCGGCGCCTCGTCCGAGCTGCCCAGATCCAGGCAAGCCGTTGCGATCAGCAACCCCAGACCTACAGCCAGTGTCAGCCGAGTGGACGTGCGCATCCCCACAGCATAACCGATGGCCTAGATCGGCTCACGCCGCCGAATTTGCGTCCGGCTCGGCGTGCTTTTCGGCGCTGCTTTCGTCGATCGCCTCGCGCACGAACAGGTCCTCCAAGGTCTCGTGCCGGGGTGTCACCTCCACCACGGGCAGGTCCTTGCCAAGGACCAGGCGCAGCAGATCGTTCACCCGCCGCTCCCCTTCCACCTCGATGATCAAACGGTCTGCAGCGCGGCGGCAGGCGTGACCCAGCGCGCGCACCTCCGCCTCGACCGCCTCGTCGGCACCGACCACCACCACGTCGGTGCGTTTGACGTCACTCTTCAACAACTCACTCAATCGGCCACTCACCACCACGTTGCCTTGGCGCAGAATCGTCACGTGATCACACAGCGTCTCGACGTCGCTCAAGATGTGCGTGGAGAAGAAGATCGTGCGACCGGCCTTGCGCTCCTCCAGGATGAGGTCGCGAACCTCCTTGCGGCCAACTGGGTCGAGGCCACTCATCGGCTCGTCCAAGATCAAGAGCTCCGGATCGGCGACCAACGCCGCGGCCAGACCCGTGCGCTGGAGCATTCCCTTCGAGAGGCGGCGCACCGGTCGGTCCGCCGCGTACCAGATGCCGACTTGTTCGAGGACCTTCTGCGAGCGGTCGCGAACGGCTCCGCCGGTGAGCCCGGAGAGGCGCGCACACATCTCGACGAACTCGATGGGGGTCAGGTACGGGTAGACGTACGGATTTTCCGGCATGAACCCGACCCGCTCCATCGCTTTCGGGCTCGGGATCGCGTGACCGAAGATGTGCGCATCGCCCGACGACGGCGTGATGAGGCCGGCCAGCATCTTGATGGTGGTGGTCTTGCCGGCGCCGTTCGGTCCGAGGAAGCCGAAGATGTCGCCGCGCCGAACCTCGAAGCTGACCTGCTTCACGGCCTCGACGCGCCGGCGCGAGAGGCCCTGGCGGAAGACCTTCCGAAGGTTCCTGACTCCGATCAGTACGTCACTCAAGATCGCAGCAGCTTATCGTCCCCGCTCGCTCAGTCCAACTAGCTAGATTCCCTTGGAAAATCACGGGGACGCGGGTTCGGGGCGAATTGCACTGATGCGGACCCAGCCCAGGCCGCGACGAGCCGAACGAAATCGCGCATTTCGGAGCCGCGACAAAGGGTGTTAAAACGGCGCCCGATTGTGGTTGAGGAGCGAGTAAACGGGCTCGCCCAGCCGCGTGGACCAACGAGGGAAAATGAAAAGCTCCGGTCTTGCCTCACTGTCCTTGCTTGCCTCGCTCACTCTGTCGTCAGCGGTGCTCGCGCAGCAGCCGCTGCCGCCTCCACCCGGCGGTCAGCCTGAGCCAGCTCCTGCACCCGGGCCCGGCGTGCCCGGTGCGCCTGGCACCGAGGCTCCCCCACCCGCGGCACAGCCGGGCTGGGGCGCCCCGCCCGCGGCCGGCGCACCCGCCGGCGATCCCAACGCAGCGGGCGCCAGCGGCAACGCCAGCTGGTCGCTCGGCGGCGGCATGCAATCGGGCGGCGCCACGACCGGCGGTGGCAGCACCGAGATGGATCCCGAGACGGAGCGGCAGTGGCGACACACGTCGCTGATGATTCAGAACAACCTCAAGGGGTCGACGGGCCTCTTGCACACGTCGTACGCCGGCTCCGGTGCACCCGGTTCGCTGCGCGTTGGTTTCATCACCAGCTACTTCAAAGGCTCGGACTTCCTGTGCGGTGGCGGCCAGTGCAACTACAACGTCGCCGCCAATCCCGAGGGTAAGAGCGACGACGAGGTCACGCGCATCGGCGCGCACCTGAGCATGAACGCGACCCTGTTCCCGTTCCTGGAGGCCTACATGGGCTTCCACGCATCGGCGACGGAGAACGACCAGAGCCGGCCTCGACTGCTCCAAGTGCTTGGGGACACCAACCTCGGGTTGAAGGGATTTCTACCCTATTCTCCCGACTCCATCTTCTCCGTCGGCGGAGAGCTGCAGCTCTGGCTCTTGAACGGGACCGGCGGTGTTGGGCTCGACGGCTCCGGCACCAGCTACGCAATTCGCGCTCTCGCAACGGCGGATCTGAACAACCGAACCAACCCCGACGACCGCGTACCGCTGCGCTTCAACGCCAACGTGGGTTACCTGTTCGACAACTCCGGCGAGCTGGTCGGCGACACCGAGAGCGCGCGCAAGGGTCAGAAGATTACGCGCATCGAGCGCTACGGTCTGGACATCAACCGCGTCGACAGCTTCCAGATCGGGCTCGGGCTCGAGGGCATGTTCGACTACATCCACCCGTTTGCCGAGTGGACCATCGACGTGCCGATGAACCGGCAGAACTACACCTGCAACGAGAGTCGGAAAGAAGTCGGCGACGGCTGCCTCGGCAACGACGCAGGTTTCTCCTCGTCGCCCTCCCGCGTGACGCTGGGAGCGCGGGCCTATCCGGGAATCGACGGGCTGAGCCTCCTGGCTGGTTTCGATATCGGCACCGGAGCCACGTCCAAGTTCATTCAAGAAGTGGCACCGGAGTCGCCGTGGACGCTCTACCTCGGCCTCGGTTGGGCGGCGGACACCAAGAAGGAGCCGCCGATCATCAAGGAGGTCCAGGTGGACAAGGCGCCAATGGCTGCGCCATCGCAAGACCGCTACATCCTGGGCCACGTGGTCGAGAAGGGCGCGAACACCCCCGTGGCAAACGCCATCATCCGCTTCGACGGGCGCGCCATGAGCGGCATGGTCAGCAGCGACGACGGCAGCTTCCGCACCATCAACCTCGAGCCGGGCACCTACACCTTCACGGTGAAGGCCGACGGGTACCGCGACGGCCAGTGCCAGGCGACGATCGCCATGGCAGCCCCGATGGGTTACCCGGGCGCTCCGGCCATGGGTCAGCCCGGCATGGGTCAGCCCGGCATGGGTCAGCCCGGAATGGGGCAACCCGGCATGGGTCAGCCCGGAATGGCGCCCGCGCCCGCAATGGGCCAGCAACCGGTCACGCCGATGAACTGCGAGCTCGAGGCGCTGCCCAAGGTGGGCAACATCGTCGGCGGACTGGTCGATGGCGACAATCAGCAGCCCATCGCCAACGCGAGCGTGAAGATCACGGACATGCTCAACCGTGAGCTGGAGCTAGCAGCGGACGGCTCCGGCGCCTTCCGCTTCGAGAACGTGCCGCCGGGTGCAGCCAAGATCACGGTCACCGCCCAGGGGTACTTCACCAGCGTGACCGAGCTCGAGGTCAAACCCCAGGAAGACCTGAAGGCGACCATCTCGCTGAACAAACGGCCGAAGGCGCCGAACGTCACGGTCGCAGCCAACGAGCTGAAGCTGAAGAAGCAGGTCCACTTTGCCCACGACGCAGCCACGATTGAGCCGGACTCGGCTGCGCTGCTCGAAGAGATCGCCGACGTGCTCAAGAATCGCGCGGAGATCGCCAAGCTGGAGATCCAGGGGCACACGGACAACACCGGCTCGCCGGTGTACAACCAGCGCCTCAGCCAGCAGCGCGCCGACGCGGTGCGCGACAACCTGATGAAGCTGGGCGTGGACGGAGGCCGGCTCGAGGCCAAGGGATATGGCCAGGACAAACCCCTGGTTCCCAACGTGTCCCCGGCCAATCGCGCACGCAATCGCCGCGTGCAGCTGATGATCACGCAGAAGAGCAAGTGAACGTCGCGAGCAGCCGGCAGGGTCTGAGCGCCCGCCGGCCGGCTCCCGAGTCGACAGCCGGCGCCCGCGTCACGCGCTATCCTGGTGTGATGCGGGCGCTTCTGTATTTGTTGTCTGCCGCCGCGCTCACCGGCTGCGCTGACGAGGAGCGCGCGCTCGATGCACCGCCCTCAGCCCGCGCCCCGGACGGCCCGGGCCCCTACCGCATCGGTGTCACGACCATCCAAGTAACGAGCGCCGGACGCACACTACCGATCGAGATCTGGTATCCCGCCGGCGCCGGTGGTGAGCCGGAACAATACGTGCTCAAAGTCGGCGTGCTCGAGCTGACCCGCATCGACTCGCCCCGAGGCGCGCGGCGGGATGCGAAGCTCGACCGACGCGGAGCGCCCTACCCGACCGTGCTCTTCTCTCACGGCAACGGCGGGACGCGGATCCAGAGTGTGTACCTGACGGAGTTCCTCGCGAGCCACGGCTTCGTGGTGGCGGCGCCGGACCACGTCGGCAACACGTTTGCGGAGCAAATCAACCAGGGCAACGCCATCCCGGCGGCCAAGGCCGCTGCGCTCCGCCCGGGAGATGTCTCGCGAGCGCTCGACGCGCTGCTCGCGCGCTCCGCCAATGCGACGGACCCGCTGTCGGGCGCGGTCGACACGGCCCACCTGGGCGTGGCCGGTCACAGCTTTGGGGGGTTCACCGCGCTCCGGGTCGCCGGTGCGAGCATCGACGCGGCGGCGGTGCTCGACGATTGCAAGCAGAACGGCGGTCTGGTGTGCGACGGCTGGCAGGACGCGGAGATGCCGAGCTCGAGCCTCGACGCGCGCTTCATCGCCGCTGTGGCCCAGGCGCCGGGCGGCGCTCAGGCGATGTTCGCGGGGAGCCGGAACGGTTTCGCCGACGTGGCGATGCCCGTGCTGATCGAGGGCGGGACCCTGGACGCGCTGACCCCGTGGAAGCCCGAGCAAGAGCAGCCGTGGACGAGCCTGAAGGGGCCCGCGAGCCTGCTTTCGGTCGGCGGCGCGGGCCATTTCAGTTTTTCGGACATGTGCCTCTTGGTGGAGAACCTCGGGCTCTCCGTCAAGCAGTTCGAGGACGGCTGCGGACCCGACAACATTCCGTACGCAGACGCCCACGGCATCATCAACCGCTACACGACCGCCTTTTTCCAGCACACACTGCTCGGCGTCGACACCTCCGACGTGCTCGACCCGATCGCACCCCTTCCGACGGGCGTGGCTTCGTTTCAGACGAAGTGACGGCTCAAGAGCTGTCCAAGAATTGAACAGCTCTTTCACTTTGTCATCGGGGAGGCAGGCGCCTCCCCGCCCCAACGAAGTGAATTCGTTGGGGCCCCACCCCACGCGGGCCGGCCTCGCCGGCTTGCCCCAGGCCAATTTTTGGACAATTCTTCAGTCCTTCGACTCGGGCTCGACCGCGGGACCTTCCTTCGCGATCTCGTGGAGCAGCTCGTCGACGCGACGCACGTTGTCGTGACCCAGATCGTATCTGAATCGAAGCTCCGGGAGCTTCCGCAGCTCGAGGCGCGGCGCCAGGCCCCGCCGCAGACGGCCCGACGCCTGGGAGAGCGCTTTCAACAGGCCGCGCTGCGCTTTTTCGTCCGCCAGTTCGGCTAGCGCCCGAACGGAGAGGGTTGCCACCGAGAGGTCGTCGGTCACCGCCACGTCCGTCACGACGATCGTAGCGAGCCGCTCGTCGCCGAGCTCTCGGAGCAAGTCCGTCAGGTGGCGACGTAGCAGGCCCGCAACCCGATCCGCACGGCGTCCGTCCCGACTCATCCTTTGCCCCACTTCTCTGCGAGCTCGCTGAAGTCCCCCGCCGGCGCCGAGCGCGACCCCAGAGCGCCCGACTCGATGCCACCAGTGATCGCGTCTCCGCCGTCTCCGAAGCTGACGATTTCCGTGCGGACGTCGGCCAACACGGCATCGGGCAGCGTCCCGGCCAGCTCGACCAGCTGCGAAATGATGGTCGTGCAGTAGGCTGAATCCCGCGCCACGACACTCGCTCCCAGGGTTGCGACTTGATGCCGGTCGAGCTCACCCACCTCGGAGATGCTGACCGGCAGGCGCGCTCGCGCTCGTTCCTTGAAGCTCTTCACCACCTGACGCCGGTCCTTGAGCGACCGCGCGCCGGGGATCTGCAACACCACTCGCGCGACGCCTACGAACATCGTGACCTACGGGGCGGCGCGAGATGGCTGTGGCCCGAGCGCGGGTCAAAGCGTCTGCTTGACCTCTTCCATCTCGAAGAACTCGACGAAATCGCCCTCTTTGAGGTCGTTGTAGCCCTCGAGTCCGATACCGCAGTCGAAGCCTTCCTTGACCTCGCGGGCATCGTCCTTGAAGCGCTTGAGGCTGGAGACCTTGCCGGTCCAGATCACGGTGTTGTCGCGCACCAGGCGCGCGGTGGCGCTGCGGCGGACCAATCCCTGAATCACCATGCTGCCGGCAATGGTGCCCGCTTTGCTGAGCTTGAACACCTGACGGACCTCGGCTTTGCCGAGTGCTTTCTCGACCAGGGTCGGCGCGAGCAGGCCTTCCATGGCGGCCTTCACGTCGTCCACCACGTTGTAGATGATGCTGTACTGGCGGATCTCGACGCCCTCTTGCTGGGCGAGGCTCGTGGCTTTGCCCGCGGGCCGCACGTTGAAACCTATGATGATGCCCTTGGCCGCCACAGCGAGGTTGACGTCGCCCTCGGTGATGGCGCCCACGGCGGCGTGCACGACACCCACCTTCACCTTTTCGGTGGTGAGCTTCATCAGCGACTCCCGCAGTGCCTCGACCGAGCCCTGCACATCCGCCTTGATGATCAGCTTGAGCTCGAGCTGATCGGTGTCCGACATGGCCTTCGCGAGATCCTCGAGCGAGATGCGAGCGGTGCCCGGCATGAGGCTGCGCCGCTCGCGGTTCTTGCGGCTGTCCGCAATCTCTTGTGCCTTCTTCACGTCCTTGATCACGTGAACCGGGTCACCCGCCGACGGAACGTCGTCGAGACCCACGATGGACACGGGGGTCGAGGGTCCGGCCGACGCCAGGCTGCGCCCTCGGTCGTCCAACATTGCGCGGACCTTGCCCCACGCCGCTCCGGCCAGGATCGCGTCCCCGCGGTTCAGCGTGCCGTCCTGAACCAGGATGGTAGCGACCGGGCCACGGCCCCGGTCGAGCTCGGCTTCGATCACGACACCGGTCGCCGGTTTGTCGGGATTCGCCTTGAGCTCGAGGACCTCGGACTGCAGCACGACCTTCTCGAGCAGCTCGTCGATGCCTGCGCCGGTGTGGGCGCTGACCTCGGCGAACATGGTGTCACCGCCCCACTCCTCGGGGACCAGCCCATGCTCGGAGAGTTCGCGCCGCGCGCGCTCGGGCTGAGCGTCGGGTTTGTCGCACTTGTTGATGGCAACCACGATCGGAACGCCGGCTTCCTTCGCGTGGTTCAGCGCCTCGACGGTCTGGGGCATCACGCCGTCGTCGGCGGCGACCACCAAGATGACGACGTCGGTGGTCTGCGCGCCGCGCGCACGCATTGCCGTGAACGCCTCGTGACCCGGGGTGTCCAGGAATGCGATGCGGCCATGCGGTGTCTCCACCGAATAGGCGCCGATGTGCTGCGTGATGCCGCCCGCCTCGCCCGCGACCACGTTGGCCTTGCGGATCTTGTCGAGCAAGCTCGTCTTTCCGTGATCGACGTGGCCCATCACGGTGACGACTGGACCTCGACCGACGGTGTCGAGATCGACATCTTCCTCGGCGTCGAGCCCCTGCGCCGCAACGAGCGCTTCCTCTTCACTCACCGCGACGTCGGACACTTCCCAGCCGAATTCGGATGCGACGATCTTCGCGGTATCTGCGTCGAGAGTGCTGTTGATGTTCACGCCGGTCATACCGAGGCGCATCAGCTTCATGAGCACCTCCGTCGCCTTGATGCCCATACGACCTGCGAGCATCTGCAGGTTCACCGAGCCCTCGATCTTGACGACCTTCTTGTGAGCCGAGCGCTCTTGCGTGACGACCTGCCCGGTGCCCTTGGGCTTCGAGAACTGGCCGATCCCACGACCGCGCATGTGCTGGCCGGGACGCCCCATGGGGCCGCGGTTCATGCCGGGGCCGCCGGGGCCACGCGGGCCGCGCGCACCGAGCCCTGAGCCTGCCTTGGCGTCGTACTGCACCCGCCGGGGCGTCGGCTGCGTGCGCACCGGCATGGTGACACCCGGGCGCCCCTCCCAGACCTCGATGCCGGTCTTCGGTGGGCTCGACGGGCGGGGCGCCGGGGGCGGCGGCGCGACGGCAGGCGCCTCGGCAGCTGGAGCCGCACTCTCGACGGGGCCTGCCTCGGCTGGAGCCGCCGCAACGGCTGGCTCGGGTGCTGCCGCAGGCGCAGACGCCATGGGAGCGGACGGCAGAGGCGGTGCCGCGGGGGCGGACGCTGGCGGCGATACTTCTTCAACGACCGGCGGCGGCTCCATCACAGGCGGAGGCGGCTCGTGACGCGGGGCGCTGGGCAGCGGCTGCGGCGAGCTGACCGGTGCCGACCGCATGGGCTCCGACGCACGAGGCGATGACGCCGCGACCGGGGACGACGCTTGGCGCGTGTCCTGCGGATGCGCCTCGGTCACTTTTACTTCGGCAGCCGGGGCAGCCGGGCGCGCGGGCGCACGTCGCTTGACGACGGTCGGGCGGATGCGCTCTTCAGCGGCCTTCGGCGCGGATTGTTTGTCGAGGTGGCGTTTTACACGCTCGACTGCGTCCGGACCGACCACACTCATGTGGTTACGCACATCGGCGACCCCAATCGACTGCAGCAAAGCCACCAGGGACTTGTTGTCGATGCCCAGATCCCGGGCGATCTCGTAGACACGCATCTTCGTCATTCCTCCGTGGGGGGATCCCCACCGGCTGCAATTGTCGGCTCCGCCGTGTGAGCCCAGTCAATAGTTTGTGCAAGGGCGCGGCCGAGCCCCGGGTCGAGGACCGCCACTATGCCCGTCTCGGTGCGGTGGGTAGCCCGCCCGAGCTCTGATTTCGTTGCCCACGCGCGAGCCAGGCCCGACGCGATTGCGGCGCGCACCTCGTGGGACTCCGCCGCGGCGCGCGCGTCGGTCGCCACGATCACGAGGCGAGCTTGTCTGCGCCCGAGCGCCTCTTTGACCTCAGCCGCGCCGACCACGAGTCGACGGGAGCCGAGGGCCGACGCCAGCAAGGCGAAGATGCGACGCTCGGCTGCGCGCGCGATCAACTCCGAAAGCACCGCGGGGTCGGCCTCGACCGCGGACTTGAAGCTCTTCATGAACCCCTTGCGACAGGCTTCGCTGATGCACTTGGCGCGAGCGTGGACCCAGGCCCCGCGGCCGTGACTGCCTCCGCCGAGATCGGGCACCAATCCGCCCTCCGGCGTCAGCACGAAGCGCACGAGCCCCGCCGGGGCTGCCTCTTCATGGCAGCCCACGCAGGTGCGGATCGAGCCGCGGGCGGGTTCTCGTTCGGTCATGCTCAACATCGGCAGGGTCTCGCTCTACTCCTCCACGCGCGCAGGCTCGGGCTCAGCAGTCCCCGGCTCGGCAGCCCCGGCTTCCGCCGCCGCTTCCGCCGCTTCCGCCGCCTCCGCCGCGAACTTCGCCCGCGCGAGATCGATCTCTTTGGCTTCGTGATCGAGGAAGTGCAGTGCCCCCTGCTGGATCAGGCGTGCCTTCTTGATCCCGAGCCCGGTGCGGATCGCCAGGCGATCGGCGTCCTCCCGGCTCAGCTCGGCGACGGTCTTGTAGCCCGCCTCTTCGAGCAGCTGTGCGGTCCTGAGTCCGACCCCACGCACGAAGCGCAGGCGCTCTTTCTCCGTCAGCGCCTCGACCCGGCTGGCCGACTGCTCGATGCGCTCGCGACGCATGCGCTCCATGCTCGACTCGGCGCGCAGCTTCAGTGACTGTGCGGCCTCGGGCGTGCCCACACCCTGGATCGACACCAGCTCGGCGACGTCCGCCTCGGCGATCTCCTCCAGGGCGCGGAAGCCCAAGCGGTACATGGCGCGAGCCAGATCCTCGTCGACCTCGTCGATCTCGCGGAGCGCTTGCAGCGCCTCCTCTTCCATCTGCTTGAACTTGCTCTCGCTGATGATGTCGAGCTTCCAGCCCGTGAGCTGGGAGGCCAAGCGAACGTTCTGGCCTTTGCGGCCGATGGCCAACGAGAGCTTCTCGTCCGGAACCACGAGCTCCATGCGATGGTCCGCCTCGTCGACGATCACCTTGTTCACCTCGGCGGGCTGGATGGCGTTGATGATGTAGCGCGCCGGATCCTTGTCGAACGGCACGATGTCGATCTTCTCGCCCCGCAGCTCTTGCACCACCGCCTGCACGCGCGAGCCTTTGATACCGACACACGCTCCCACCGGATCGACGTCCGAATCCCGGGTGGTCACGGCGATCTTGCTGCGGCTGCCCGGCTCCCGGGCGACGCCGACGATCTTGACGATACCTTCGTAGATCTCCGGCACCTCCGCCTCGAACAGCTTGTCCACCAGCGGGGGCGCCGAGCGGCTGAGGATGATCATCGGACCGCGGGCCTCGCGGTCGATGTCCTTCACGAAGGCAACGATGCGATCACCGGGGCGATAGGTCTCCCGCGGCGTCTGCTCGCGGGCGGGCAAGATGCCCTCCGTCCGCCCGAGATCGACCACGATGTTGTGACCTTTCTCGAAGCGCCGAACGATGCCGCGAATGAGCTGACCCTGGCGGTCCTTGTACTCGTTGTAGATGATGTCGCGCTCGGCATCGCGCACGCGCTGCAGCAGCACCTGTTTGGCGGTCTGCGCCGCGATGCGCCCGAACGTGCTGCGCGCCTGTTTCATGTCGAGCACGGCGCCGAACTCTTTGTCCTGCTGCCGGGCTTTCTCGGCGTCGCGGGGGTGCCAGAAGACCTGGAAGCCCAGCTCCTCTCCGACCTCGGCTTCGAGCCCGTGTTTGCGGGCGACGTCCAGCGCGATTTCGCGCTCCGAATCCGCGACCGCCTCGACCACGGTCATGTACTGAAACAGGTCGATCTGACCGCTGTCCTCGTTGAACCGAGCCTCGAGCTCTCGAGTCGGACCGAACGCTGCCTGGGCGGCCTTGAGAATGGCGGCCTCCATCGTCTCGATCAGGATCTGTTTGTCGATCCCCTTCTCCGAGGCGACCTGCTCGACGATCCCACCAAGGTCGACGTCCAAACCCGCTGCGTGCGCTGCCATGTTCTTGTCTCCGTGCTCAGAACCGCGGGCTCAGCGCCCGTGGCCGGATGCCCGCCGCGCGGGCCCCTTTCCCTTCGACTTGCCTTTGCGAGCATTGCCCCCCCAAGAAAACGTGAGGCGCCCGCTTTCGATGTTCTCGAGCTCGAGCGAGCAGAGGCCTTTGTCGGTCTCCAGCTCTACCTGACCCGAGTCGTTGAGCCCGTGAAGCGTTCCGTGGACCACCTTTTGCCCGTCGAGCGCCTCTCGCAGCTTCAGTTTCGCGGTCTGACCCGCAAAGCGCGCGTAGTCGTCGCCGGAGTAGAGCGCGCGATCGAGACCCGGAGATCCAACCTCGAGCCGATAGGCGTGGGTCAAGACCTCGGCGACGTCGAGCGCTGCGCTGAGATCGCGGGATACGTCCGTGCACAGGGCGAGAGTCACGCCTTCACCCGGCACGCGCGTCCCGGGTCGCTCGATGGTCAGCTCCAGCAGCCAGCCGCTGCGGTCGGTCCGCCAGATGAGCTCGACTCCCTCGACGCCGTGCGCGCGAAGCACGGGCTCCACCGCGGCAAGCATTCGCTCGCGGTCGAGACCAGGCAGGCGATCGTGGGCTATCGTGGACATGAGGAGCGTTGATCAGACTCGGGGATAGGGCTCGGCCGTACCCCGCGCTCGAGTGGCCCCAAGCTTTCCGGCCGAGTTAGCGGGCCCCGGCCAAAAAAAAACGGACCCCATTAGGGGGTCCGTAAGGATCCACCCGAGTTGTCGGCCGGCTATTTAACCGACGCCGCGGGCCAGCGCAAGCTGCGCGGATAAGCGCGAATTTCCGGCCAGATACTTGAACGCCGGGCCCGGGGTCCGTGGCGAGGCAGGCTCCCGGCTCGCTGGGCCAGGCCCGGGTCGGGGGCCGGGGTGGATGGGCGGGCCCCGCGGGCCCGAGCGAGGCGGCCTGGCTCGAGCGTGGCTGCGCTCGACCAAGTCAGCCGCATTCGCGGAGGCGCCCCGCCCGGCGAGCTCAGGCCACCCGAGCACGGAGCCCTCGCGACGCTCCGTGATTCGAGCGGACGCTTGGCGCTACCGCGCGGATCTCCAAGCACGCGCCGAGCACCGTGCGAGCTCCACCTCGGCGGAGCGCCGAGTCAGGTCGACGGAAGCGTGCGTGAGCGCAACACGCGGCCGCCAAGCGTGCGGGAGCGCAGCACGCGGAGAACGCTCCACGCTGCTCGACCCCGGAGCGCGCTCGGGTTCGAGGTCAGCTTCGACCCGCCGACCATGAACTTCCGCCACCCGGGGACCGGATTGCGACCGCTCGGACACCCCACACCCGCGTCCCGGTCGAACACGGCCGGGCGGCGTGCGGGACGACGCCTGCTCCGGACGGTCGCCGCGCGACGATGCGTTTGGCGCACGTGCCGAGGCTGCCAGGTGCGGGCGGGCAGCGGGGGGGGGTGTCCCTCGATCACGCGAGGTTCGGCAGAGTGACCAGATCGACGTGCAGCACTTCGTCGGTGAACGCCATCATCTCGGTAAGACAGCCTTCGCTCGGCCGCGTGTCAGTGCGGATCTTGGCGCAGCCTGCGCGGCCGCCCTCGAACACGGTGTTCTCGAGCTCCTGGATGTTGATGGCGTGACGCTTCAGTACGCCGAGCACGTTGGCGAGCGCGCCCACCTTGTCCAGGAAGCGCACCACGAGCACGTAGCGCCCGCGGGTCGAGGCGGCGATGTTGACCACGTTCGGCACCTCACCCTTGACCAAGAAACTGCGCAAAATTCGCACAGTCTCCGCGGCTATCGCAACTTGCGCTTCGTCCGTCGAGGCGCCGATGTGGGGCGTCGCGTAGACCAGGCCCGCGTGCAAGATGGGGTTGTCGTAGTCGGCGACCCGTGTGTCCGGCTCGTTCGGCAGCACGTCGAGTCCGACGCGCAGATCCTTCATCGGGGCGAGCTCGGTGAGCGCAGCCCAATCAACGAGACCGGGGTCCGCGGTGTTCACGAAGGTCGCGCCGTTCGGCAGCGCGTCGAGCACCTCCCGCGAGATGATGCCGCGAGTCCGCTGGCTGAGCTCGAGGTGAACGCTCAAGATGTCGGAGCGTTTTGCGAGCTCGAGCACGTTGGGCGCCCAGCCGACGCCGAGCTCCGCCGCTCGCGCCGGGATCGACGAGCGACTGTAGGCGTGCACGTCGAGCCCATACGCCACAGCGAGCCGCGCGACTGCGCGACCGACGTGTCCGAACCCGACGATACCCAGGCGTCGGCCCCGAAGGCCCTTGGCCTTCGCGAACTCTTCCTTGGCCCACTTGCCCGAGCGCAAGCTGCTGACCGCGTCCGGCACACGCCGATCCAGGCAGCCCATCAGGGTCATGGTGAGCTCCGCCACGGCGGAGGCGTTCTTGCCTGGGCAGTTGGCCACGTAGATGCCGCGCTCACTCGCGGTCTTCACGTCGATGTTACGCACGCCGGCACCCGCGCGAATGATCAGGTTCAGCATCACGCCGGCCTTCATCGCGTCGGCGCGCACCGTCGTGCCGCGCACGACGAGAACGTTGACGTCCTTGACCGCCGCTGGGAGCTCATCGACGCTGATCTCCGGCTGGTACACCACCTCGACGCCCAGCGTCCGCATCTCGTCGAGCGCCGCCGGGTTGAGCTTGTCCGCTACCAGGACCTTCATGAGGGCGACGCTTCTATCACGAGCGGAAGCGTTTTCGAACAGGCAGCGCCATCCAATCTCTACTCCGGGCTTTCTGGGGGCCGCCGTCGGCGCCGTGCGGGGATGGCATGGCGAACACCGGCCAGCGAGAGCACGGGCTCACCGGCGTCGCTCTCGGCCAAGAGCGGGCCCAAACCGGTCTGCGCCTCGGGGGTGAAGCGCGCGTCGAAGCGCCCCTGCTTGACGCGCACGTAGACGGCGTCGTTGTCGGCGACGGACAGGGATGTGGGGTCCAGCTCCTCGCGGCTATCGTCCGAGAGGCGAAGTTGCACCGTGTCTCCGTCGATGTGCAGGCCCTTCACGAAGAACGGCACGTCGTCGACAGTGAAGTACGTCCAGTCCCAGCCATTGGTCAGGATGAACCGTCCGTCTTCGGGGTGGAGCGCGATCCACGAGGCAAACGCCTTCTGCATGCCGAGGTGTTCGACGCGGGCGCCGTCGTGCCAGAAGTGTCCGTTCTCATCCAGACGAATGGTGCTCTCCCGCGAGCGCCCCTCGGGGGCGGGCCAGCGGAAGAACTCGGGGTGGTCGGCGGGTTTCACTTGGGCGTGGAACGAGAGTCTAGCAGCGCGCGCCACCAGCGCCTCCGCCAGTCGCCCGCTGGTGCGCCTTGCATGCGCTCAGTGCGGAACCAACGCCCCGCGCCGCATCAGCCCGGCGAGCATACGGATCACGTCGCGGCGCGGGATGCCCGAGACATCGATCGCTTCCTGGATTGTCACGCCACCCTCGGCGCACGCGAGCACGAACGCCGCCTTGCTCGACAGGTTCATCTTCTTCTGATCGCGAGCCGCAGCGGTAATTTCGAGGGTGCGATCGAGCGGACCCACCCGCGCTTCGAAAATGTGATCAACGACCGGCATGCCGGCACGCAATACCTCGTAGACCCCCGTCTCCTTGCCGAACACGGCCAGCTCCAGCAATTTCTCGGCGTGCTCCACCGCCTCGTCGAGGCGACCCAGCTTGAGCGCGGCGCGCGCCTCTTCGAGCGCTCGCTGCGCGCGCACGGCGTTGCGAGCGCCCGAGCCGGCGGGCGTGAGCGCTCGTTCGCGGCTCTCTGGTGGCGGTGAGCTCGGGGGCGAGGAAGGCACGCGAGAAATCCGCTCGTAGGGCGGTACACTCGGGGGAACGTCGAGGCGCAGCTGCCCGTCCCGACCACGGCGAGACTCCGGCGCAGGTGGCTCCGAGCTCCCGGCGCGCGGTCCGGGCGTCACCGGCCTCCGCGACACGGGACCAACGCGGTCGACCAGATTCTCTGGCGCGGGCGCAGTGGGCATGCGACCTTCGTCCAGCAACGGGCCCTTGGACGGGATCATCGAGATGCTCGGCGCCCGCTGGGGACGCGCGGGCTCCAGCTGCCGGCTCTGCGCCGGTGGGGTCGGCTTTTCGTTGCGAGCGACGGAGGTCGGGATCTTTTCGACGGACTGGCTCGGCCGCGCACTGTAGGTGCCAGCCGGGCCGATTTTTTCTGCCGATTTCGGTGGCGAGCTCGCGGCGCTCCGTGAGCTGGCAGCGTTGGGTGCGCTAGCAGCGTCCGGCGGGTCCGGCGCCTCGGAAATCGGCGCGGCCACGGTACGACGCTCGCTGGCGGACGTGGCGGTCGCGCTGGTGACGGCCCGATCGAGCGCCGCCGCGAACTCGGCGATGGTGGAGAAGCGATCCGCCGGTTTCTTCGACAGTCCGCGCAGCACCACATTCTCGACGGCCTCGGGGATCCACGAAGCAATCTTTCGCAATGGGATCGGGTCCGCGCCGATCACGCCCTTCATGATCTCCACCGGATCTTCCCCGGGGAACGGCAGCTGGCCCGTCAGCATTTCGTAGGTGATGGCCGACAGCGCGAACTGATCGACCCGGTGGTCCACGTCTCGTTCACCGCGCGCCTGCTCTGGCGCCATGTACGCGGGTGTGCCGATCACCATGTTCTGCGCTGTCAGCCGCGGGCCGCCGCCGCGCACCTTGCTGATGCCAAAGTCGAGGACCTTGACGAACTCCTTTTCGCCGGTCGCCTTGACCAGAAATACGTTCTCCGGTTTCAAGTCCCGGTGAACGATCTCCTTGAGGTGGGTGCTGGTCAGGGCCGACGCCACCTGCGTCGCGACCCGGAGCGCAGCGGCAAGCGGCAGCCGCGGCTCCCGCTCGAGGCGCTCGGCCAGGGTCTCTCCCTCGAGATACTCCATGACCAAGAACGGATCCTTCGTATCCGTCTCGTCGACGTCGAAGACCTGCACGATGTGCGGATGACCCAGGCCGCCGACGATCTCGGCCTCCCGGCGAAAGCGCGCGAGCACCTCGGGGTGACGCGCGTACTGCGAGAGCAGCACCTTGATCGCGACACGGCGTTTGAGGCGCACGTGCTCGCCTTCGTAGACGACACCCATGCCGCCTTCCGCGACTCGGCGCAGCACCTGGTAAGTACCCTTGAGCACCGTGCCGACCATCGGGTCCGCAGGTCGCGGCCCCGTGTCAGCCACCTGGCCGGCGTCGTGAGCGCGCCCATCGTCGCTCACGCGTCCGTCCCCATTGCTTCCGACCTACGCATTGGTGAGGACTGAGGAAAGCACGCCCCCCACCGGGATCAAGCCGAGCGCGCGGTTCCCTGGGTTTTCCCGCCGGATGTCACCCACCCGTCTGCGGCGTTATGCTCTGGCAAGTGATTGATCGGCTCGAAACACTTGCCCCGCTCGAAGTTACGGATCACTCGCGCTCCGTCGCGGGCATGGTCCACGTGTATCCCGTGGTCTCGCGCCGCGCCGGTGGAGTGAGCGTCGGCATCAACCTGAACCCGAACAACGCCTGCAATTGGCGCTGCGTTTACTGTCAGGTGCCGGGGCTGATTCTCGGCAAGGGGCCGCGCATCGATCTCGAGCTCCTGGAGCGTGAGCTGGGCGAAATGCTCGACGCCATCGTGCACGGCGATTTCATGCAACGCTCGGTGCCCGAGGGCGCACGCCGGCTGAACGACGTGGCCTTCTCCGGCAACGGCGAACCCACGACCTCGCCAGATTTCCCAGCCGCGCTGGACGTAGTGGTACGGACACTCGAAGCGCGGAACATCGCCCCCCCGCTGCGGTTAATACTGATCACGAACGGGTCGATGCTCGGAAAACCCCCGGTGCTCGACGCGGTTCGCAGCATGGCGAAACACCACGGAGAAATCTGGTTCAAACTGGATAGCGCCACCGCCGAAGGCAGCCTGCGCGTCAATAATTGCCACGCGTCCCCCGAGGACCACGCGGAGAAACTCCGAACCGCCGCCCTGGCCTGCCCCACGTGGCTGCAGACGTGCTGGTTTTCGTGGCATGGCGCCACTCCCGACGCCCGCGAGGAGCACGCCTACCTGAAGCTGCTCCGTGAGCTCCGCCGCGATGGCGTGCCGCTCGCTGGGGTGCACCTCTACACGTTGGCTCGTGCCTCCCATCAGCCCGAGGCCCCACAGCTAGACAAGGTGTCGCCGGAGGTGCTCGAGCAACTCGCACGCCGCATCCGGGCCCTCGGCCTCACGGTGAAGGTCAGCGCGTGAGCGGAACGTCAGCCCGACTGCGAAGCGCTGCGTGAGCGAGGCCGAGCGCCACCGCACACGCGACCCCGACGCTGAGCACCCGCGGACCGAGACTCATGGCCACGAATCCCGCTCTGTCCAGCAGCGCCCGCTCGGCATCGAGCCAACCGCCCTCGGGACCAATGGCGATCACGATCCGCTCCTCGGGGCGAAGCGCGGCGCAGCTCTCGCGCAGGTCGCCCGCGTCACTGCCCCGAGGAAGATCGGCAAAAACCCGGCGACCACCCGGCGGTAGGCGGTCTTTCACGGTGCTCTCGAGCGATCGCTGGACGCTGATCGCGGGCAAGCGCGTGTCCCGCGCTTGGGTCAGCCCCTCGAGGCAGCGGCGGCGGATCTCGTCGGCATCCAGCCGATGCGAGTCGAAATAGTAGCGTTCGACGCGCGCGGCGCCGGTCACCCATACACTGCCCACACCCAGGGCAGTGATGTCGGGCAGCAGCCGCGCGAAAACCTTGGGACGCGGCAGGGCGAGGACCAGATCGACCCGCGGCCGGTCTGGCACGCTCCCGCCGAGGACCGCCGCGACGTCGAGCACGACCCGCTCCGCGTCGAGCTCGAGCACTCTGGCAGTCCCGACGGGCCCACCAATCACGCCGGCCCGGACCTCGTCTCCGACAACCACGCGGAGCACCCGAGTCAGGTGCGCTCCGCGCGCGTCGGCGAGGACGACCCGAGAGGCCTCGCCGACCTCCGTTCGTTCGAACAGGAGCAGGTTCACGGCTCGCTGGCGCCGCTGGCCCTAGAGCGCGACGTCCGCGCTCTTCGCCGGCAGCTCGATGGGCTTGATGGTCACCTTGAAGTCCTTGCCGTTCCAGCTCACGTCCTGCCGGAAGAGCTTCGTCGGCGCGTCGCGGCGTGGGCTCCGGAGACGCGCGGCGAACGCCGCGTGCTCGAAGTCTTGCGACGTCATCAGGAGCGACGACAGCCCAGACTTGGCAGCGTCCGTGGCCTCCCCGAGACCGACGTCCTTGCCGTCGAGCTGGGAGACGAGCTGCAGATCCGCCGTCAGATCTTCCCAGGTGAGCAAGACGAGCGTGCCTTGTCCGCTGAACAGCTGCAGCTCCTTCAGCTCGCGCTTCACACTCTCGGGGTTGGCGCCCTGCGGAGGTTTGTCGATCAGTCGCGCCAGCCGGGCCGCCGACAACATGCGAGCCCAGCGACGCGGATCCGTGGGTCCGGGCGTGCCCTGCGCGTTGGCGATCTTACGCTCGAGCCGCAAGGCCTCGTCGATGCGCCCCGCGCCCGCCGCAGCCGCAGCGAGCCTGAGCCAACCGAGCGCGTCGTCCTTCGCCATCTCCGTGATCGTGCGGTACTGGCTGTAAGCCGGCTCGTACCAGCCGTGACCCAGATAGATGTCGCCCAGGAGCCGCCGCGAGTCGATGCCGTCCGGATCGAACTCGACGATCTCGGAGTAGGTCCGCACGGCGTCGTCCTCGAAGCCGGCGCGGGCCAGGACATCGCCGATCTCCCGCGCGATGTTGGGGGTCAAGAAGCCTTGATCTCGCAGGCGCCGTCCGAGGGCGACCGCTTCGTCCTTCTTGTCGGCCTCGACCAGCAGCTTGACCAGACGCACGCCGCCGTTGGGATCTTCCGGCGCCTTGGCGATGGCTTCGCGCACCTTGGAGATGCGTTTTTCGACGTCTTCGAGCTCCGACAGATCCAGGTCGAGCTTCACCCAGTCCACCGCAGTGCCGAACAGCGCACGCTCCACTGCAGCCACGAGCCGAGCGTCCACCGCTCGGCGCAGGAGCAACTTGGCAAGGAACTTCTGCACCTCGGGGCGACCCGAGAAGTGGGAGAGCACCACCGTTGCGGACGCTTCGCCGTCGACACGACGCTGCATCAGGTCGAGGAACGTGCGCTCCGCGCGCCAGTCCGACAGCTCGCACGATGCTACCGCCGCGTCGTAGCGCTGGGTGATGTCACTCGGATTCCGAGCCGTCTTCAGCCGCTTCTGCCAGAGCAAGACCCGCTCCCGGAGCGGGCGCGCTGCGGCGTCACTGCAGGTCTGCAGCGTCGGCTGCCAGCCACCGCCAAGCTTGCCACCAGCGGTCCGATCAACATCGGCGAGTTGTTTCTGGTTGGCTCGCCCGAGCCCCTGATCCTTGGCGACCTCTGCGACCTTCTTCTTCTCGAGCATGGGCGGCGCCGTGGGCGTCGGCGTGGGCCCCGACGCCGGTTTGTCGGCCTCGTCGTCCCCGTCGAGCTTCATGGGCCGGGCTCGCGGCCGCATCGCCGCCTTCGCCGGAGCGGGCGCGGCCGCACCGCCGCGCGCACCCATGGCCCCGACCTCGGTCTTCTCCTCCATGGCCTCCGCGGGTGCGGGATCCAAAGCCGGCGAGGCCGGCATGGGGGCCGCGGCCGGCTCGGCGTTGCTCTCGCGCTGCGCCATGTCGGCGCGGGGCCCGGCGTAGCCGGCCTTGGCCGACTCGGGTGCACTCTGGGTGGCGGGCGCTTCCTTCTCGTTCGAGCCCCCGAAGGGATCCATCTTGCTGCAACCGAGCGGCATGAAGCCAGGCGGCGTTAGCGCTGCGTGGCGGAGCCCGACCCGCCGCTCCGTGTCGTCGTCCATCTCGAGCAACGTGAGCTGTTTGCCGCGCAGCTTGCTGCGCTTGCGACCTATTCCCATTTGCTGATACGCGCGCTCGCTCTCGAGCGCCAAGATGCTGGTGAACGGCGTCATCAGGCCGTACTCCAGCCCGAGCGCGACGATGCGCCCGCGCTCGGCATCGGGTCCTTGGGCGTTGCCCAAGAGGCGGCGCATGTACTCGGCTGCCCAGAGCCGCGGCACGAACTCCGCGATCACACTGGTCTCGCGCTCCGCTTCGTACTCCTTGGCGAACTGCTCCCCGCCAATCCGCCCCTTGACCTTCACACGTTTGGGCAAATCGTGGTGGCTGCGTGCGAGCACTACCACCTCTTGCCCGCGGCTCACCTTGCCGCTCGCGCTCGAGAAGGGCTCGTCGAGCCCCGCACCCAGATCGATCTCGAGATCGGTGATGGTCGGCACCTTGAGGGCCGCCGTCAGCTCGAGCGCCCGTGCCGTCGTCTGCTCCGCTTCGTCGACGCGGAACGCCGTGCCGCCGCCCGCGCGTGCGAGCTCGGCCAGCAGCGGATAGTTGGCGTCGGAGCCCACCCCCACCGTGAACAGGCGCGCGCGCGACGTACCGAGAGCACGCCGCAGGCGCTCGACGATCTGCTCCCCGCTCATCTCACCGCTGGTTGCGTTGCCGTCGCCAACGTAAACGACGGCCGGCTGCTCGGCCGCGTGCAACCGCGCGAGGGAGACGTCGAACATGCTGGCGATGTCCGTGGCGCCGCCCGCGGGATGTCCGGCCAGGGCCTCGAGCGCCTTGGCGATCTCGCCATCGCTGGCCGACGCCATGCCCTCTTTCGGGTGCAAGACGGTCGGCCGAACGTCGAGGGCGACGAGCACGAACCGATCTTCGTCCGAAAGCGCACGCAGCACGGACTCGGCCGTCGCGGTCTTGAGCTGACGCGCAGACTCGTCCCCGGCTGCCGAGGTGTCGACCACCACGACCACGTCGCCGCGCTGTTGCTTCACGCCCTTCCAGTCGAGGTCCGGCGTGTAGCGCACCATCACGTAGTCAGCGCTCTCTCCGTCACCCTTGTAACGAGACACCGCGAGCGGCGGGCGTTTGTCCGGCAGCGTCGCCTCGAGCTGAAAATCTGCGCGCGGCGTGTAACCGCTGCGGCGCATGGTCACGTTGCGGCCGTTCCCTTCCACGCGCGCGTCGACCAAGGTGGCGATCTTCATCCTGGGCCCCACTTCGCCAAGGTCGACGCTGAGGGAGAACTCGCCGATGCGAACCGGATCCCCCTGCCCCATCGGGTAGACGAAAGTCAGCTTGCCGTCGTTCGATGGGTTGATCTGGACGTAACGCAGCACGACCCGTCGGGTGCCGCCGGAGCGGATCGGATAGATCCGTGCGCGATAGGTCTTCCCGTCGACCCACTCCAAGATGGCCGGAGAATGTCCGGTGCTCTTGGCGGCGGTGTACTGAACGGCGGCCTCCTTCGACTCGATGAATTCGCCCTCGACCAGGGTGCCGTTGGTCTCGAGCGCAAAACTCGTGACGCTGGCCTTGTCGGGCACGCTGAACCAGTACCAACCCTCGACGTCCCGCTCGCCGGGATTGAAGAAGGTCTGGTCGACCTCCGTCTCGCTCAGCCCCTCGCGCACCACGGCGCGCACGTTCTGTCGACTGATCTCCAGACGTCGAGCCGCGCTGCCGGGCATCGCGCCGACGTCGACGCCGTAGATGGTGCCGCTTCCGGCGCCGGGCACTCCGCCGCCGGAAGCAAAGTCCGCCATGCCCCCGGTCCAGTCTTCCCAGAACGCCAGCGACGCGACGTTGGGCGCGGCTTCGCCCTTCACCACCGCCTGCTCGCCCGCCTTGACCTCGGCGCGGCCGCCTTTGCCGCTGACGGTCGCCATGCCGCGGGCGACGTAGATGCTGGCGTCGGCTCCGTCGCGACGGATCGCAACACCCGCTTCGGCCGCCGTGACCAGGGTGCCGGCGATCTGATGCAGCATCGCCTTTCTGTCCGTGGGCGGTGCGTCGAGGAAGTACTCCCCTGCCTCGAGGGTGACGGCCTCGGTACCGAGCTTGATGCTGCTCTCTCCGCGCAGGAACAGGCGCGACCCGTCCGGCAGGCGCACCAGCGCGCGGGCGCCCTTGTCGGTGCTGATCTTCGCGTCGGCAAACAGCGGGGTGCCACTGACGGCGCGCTCGGCGCCTTGGCCGGAGTCGACGCTGACCTCACCCGCCGCGAGCTCGAGGCGAGCCTGGATCGGAGAGGCCTTCACCGGCGGCGGCCTCCGCAGGGCAACGGCCAGGAGCACCGCTACGAACAACGCAAGGGCGAGCAGCGCCAGAATCAACCGGGTGACAGTGCGCGCCCGCGACGCTTTCAGGTTGTCGCTCATTTCATCCTCCGCTCTCTCGGACCCGACGCCCGAAGCTTCCCTTGGCGACGATGTTCCTCTTGCTCAAGCGCAAGCACAAGCCTTCACGCGGGAAAAATCACGCCGGTCTCGTGCGCTCGTTGCAGCGCAGCGGTGGCTCCGGCGTTCAGAAGCCGAGATCGAGCGCCTTGGTGGCGTTCTCTTTCACCTGCTCGCGTCCCTTGCGCTCGGCCTCTGCGGGCGCCGCGGCGGGTGGTGATGCAAAACCGTCGTTGGCTTGCCCGAGCGCGCTCGACTGTTTGTCGAAGTCGGCCTCGAGCTTTGCCTTTGCAGGCGAAGGAGCCCGCGCCAGCGTGGCTGCGCGCTGTTGTTTGAGATCATCGAGGCGGGCGCCGAGCTTGCGGCGCGCCTCATCGCTGCGCCCGTTGGCAAACAGCTCGTTCGCTTCGGTGAGCGCCGCCGCCGTCTGGCTGCGCAGCATGCGGGCGGAGACGAACGAGTCGAGATCACTGACCTCAGCCGCGTTTTCCGTGAGCAGCGCGCTCAGCTTGCCCTGGCAGTCGCCGCGCTGACCCAGCGCGTTTCCGCCGGACAGATCGTCGTAGGTCATCCTCACGTCGGCTATCGGCCGCTCACCGGCCGCTCCCCGCGGGACCCTGAGCGACACGAGCAAGGTCTTCTCCTCACCCGCGCTGAATCCCCCGAGCGGGATCAGGAGCTTGCGGCCTTCGCGCCGGAAGGTCCGGTCGAAGACGCGATCGACGTCGACGCCCGGCGCGAGCTCGATGGCGACCTCGGCGTTCTTCGCCAGTGATTTGACCAGCGTGTCCAGCTCCTGGTCGAACACGCGGGGCAGATCGGCGGCGTTCGCGACGAAATGGTGGCGCCCGTTCGACTCCACCGCGAGCGCGTTCATCACGCGTTCGTTGTAGTCGACGTCGACGCCGACGCTGCTGATGCTAGCGCCCATGTTGCGGATGCGCGCGCCAATGGAGCGGAAGCCTTCCACGTCGCGCACGCCGGCGGTCGCTTCACCGTCCGAGAGCAGCAAGATGCGATCGATCATGCCGGACCGCTGCCGGAGCTGCGCCATGGCCTCGTCGATGCCGCACGAGATACAGGTGTCACCCTGTGCGGTGATGCTGGCGAGCGACGCGCTGACGCGATCCCTGCTGAACGAATCGACCGTCGTCGGAGCCACGAGGACCTCCGCGGCGTGGTTGTAAGAGACGACGCTGACCGTGTCGCCATCCCGCAGCCGACGCACCATGCCGCGCGCGCCGTCGATGGCGTTCTGGAGGCGTCTGCCCTTCATCGAACCCGAGCGATCGACGACGATCGAGAGGTTCAGCGGCGTGGCGGTGGGAGCCGCGCTGTTGTTGTCCGCGCTGACGTTGACCAGGAGCATGGTCGCGTTGTCTTTGGTCGAGAGCAGCTTGCCGTGACCCAGGCGACCCTCCATCATGAGCGTCTTGCCGGTGGTGAACGCGGCGCCGGGGTGGTCAGCGGCGTTCGGGTCCTTGTTCGTGGTCAGGTCGTTGTTCCCGACGTCCGTGATGGCGTCGGGGCCCGTGCTCGGTTTGGTTACCGACCACACGCTCAGGCTCGTGAGGAACATACCCACGGCCGCCAGGCCTGCGACGCTCTTGACCTTCATCGGGACGACTCCTTCAACGCGGCCCCGGGCTGGGGCTTACAGCTTCGCGCCCCCACTCTACGTCCGGGGTGATGGATTCGATCTGCGCCGGGGCCTTAGCGGCCGCTTTCCGCGGCATTTGACCCGCGCGCTCGCGGCGCACGCCCGCGCTCAGGCCCCGCTCCGGCTCCCGCGCCCGCTCCGGCACCGGCTCCCGCTCGGGCTCCGGCGCCCGCTCCCGCCCCGGCGCTCAGCTGCTCGGGGCCCGCCCTCCGCCCGCCCGCGCTCAGGTGGGCCGGGCTTCGCGGTGCTGGTACACGCCGTGTTTCACCAGGAACTGACCGTCGTGGAAGGCGCTGGGGCTCAGCTCGCGGATCCCCTCGACGCTCATCTCCAGGATGCGCGTCGCCACTCGGTCCACCATGTCGCGATCGTGCGTCACGAAGATGCACGTGCCTTGGTACACACTCAGCGCCTCGGTCAGCGCCCGGATGGACTCCAGATCCAGATGGTTGGTGGGCTCGTCCAGGAGCAGCACGTTGGGCGCACCCAACATCAGCTTGGCCAGCAACAGGCGCACGGTCTCCCCACCCGACAGCACCTTGGTGGGCTTGAGCGGCTCTTCCTTCTTGAACAGCAATCGCCCGAACAACGCGCGCAGACTCTCTTCGTCCGCGGTCTCGTTGAAGCTCCAGAGCCACGCGTGCGCGCTCTGGTCCGAGCGCTGGATGGCCTCCGAGTGCTCTTGCGGCATGTAACCGACGCGCGCCTCGTAACCCCAAGCGACCTCGCCCTCGTCGGGAGGCAGCTCTCCGTTGAACATGCGCAGCATGCTGGTCTTGCCGATGCCGTTCGGCCCGACGAGCGCGATCTTGTCGCCGCGCATCACACTCAAGTTGAAGCGCTGGCAGATGCCGACGGAGTCGAAGCTCTTGCACAGATTGTGCACGCTGAGCACGCTGCGGCCGCTGGGACGAGCTTGCTCGAAACGGATGAACGGGCGCTGGATGTTGGAGCGCTTGAGATCCACCATCGCCTGTTTCTCACGCTCCATCTGCTTCTCGCGGGATTTCACCTGCGTCGCGCGCGTTCCGGCGCCAAACCTCCGCACGAACTCTTGCAGCTGCAGGACCTTCTCTTGACGAGCCGCGTTCGCCAGCTCGAGCGAGCCGCGCGACTCCGCCTTGGCGCGGACCATGTCGTCGTAGTCGCCCGTGTAGACGATGACACTCTCGTAGTCGATGTCGGCGATCTTGCTGCAGACCGTGTTCAAGAAGTGGCGATCGTGGCTGATCACGACCAGCGCGCCGCTGTAGTCGACGAGGAAGCTCTCGAGCCAGCGGATACTGGAGATGTCGAGGCTGTTCGTCGGCTCGTCCAGGAGCAGGCTGTCTGGCTTGCCAAACAAGGCCTTGGCGAGCAACACGCGCACGCGGTCGCCGCCCTGAAGCACCTCGAGCTTCTGTGTGTGCAGCTGCTCCGGAATACCAAGCCCCACCAAGAGCGCGCTCGCCTCACCCTCGGCGGTGTATCCGTCCTGTTCGGCGATCGTCATCTCCAGCTCGCCCAGGAGCATCCCGTCGTCGTCGCTGAGCTCGGAGCCCTTGCCGAGCAGCTCTGCCTTCTGCTCGAGCGCCTCCCACAAGACCCGGTGTCCGGAGAGGACCACGTTCAGGATCAGCTGATCGGCGTAGATGGCGTGATCCTGCTCCAGCACTCCCAGGCGACCCCGGCAGCTGACACTTCCGGTTCCCGGCTCGAGCTCGCTCGACAAGATCTTCATGAACGTCGACTTGCCGGCGCCGTTGGGGCCGGTGAGGCCGTACCGCTCGCCGTCGTTGAACGTCACGTTCACGTGGTCGAAGAGCACCCGCCCTCCGAAGCTCATCGAGATATCGTTTACGGTGATCATGCTCGTCTGCCTGCAGCTTTCCGTGGTGGCGCGGCGGGTCGCTAGACCAGCCTCGTCGGGTGCCTGCGACCCGGACCGGAGTCACTCGAAGCCGTACGCTCGGCGACGTCGGGGAACGCGAGGGCGCGGAACCTAGCAGAAGTGCCGGTGCCGCGCCCGAAATTCAGATCCGCACCGGCGACCGCTCCCGCTCTCAGCCCTGCCCACCCCGCCGAATACCAATTCGCGTCAGGAACTCCCACGGCACGATGGCTCCGATCAACACGAACACCGCGTCCGCCTCCACCCGCCGCTCGCCCGCCGGCCCCCGCACCCAGACCCCGCCCGCCTCCACCGCGGCGACCTGACTCTCGAAACGAAGCTCGATGCGCCCTTCCTCCGCGAGCCGCTTCAGCTCGTCGATGTTACGCGCCTTGCCGCGCCGGAAGTCCGCCCCGCGATACACGACCGTCACCCGCGTCTCGGACTGCCGCGCGAGCGCGATGGCAGTCTCCATGGCCGTGTCCCCCAGACCCACGATCACCACGTTCCGACCGGCAAACGCCCGAGCGTCCACCAGCGCGTAGTGCACGTGGCTCTCCGCCTCGGGCGCAATCGCAACATCGAGGCGGCGCGGTGTGCCGCGACGGCCGATGGCCAAGAGCACGTGCCGAGCGCGATGCAGCTCGGTCGCTCCGGCCGCGTCCAGCGTGGTGACCACGAACGCGTCCGCGCCGCGTCGGATCTCGCTGACCCTCTGTCCCTCGCGGATGTCGAGCTCCGCTCGCCGCACGATCCGCAGCCACTTCGCCAGCAGCTCCTCCTTCGTCGACTCCTCGAGCCAGAGCTCGCCAGCCAGAGGCATGCCGAGCGGCTGATCGAACACCAGCTTGCCGCGCGGAAAGCTCTTGATGCTGGCAGCCACCGTCGCCTGTTCCAGGACCGTGGCCGACACGCCGCGCACCTTGGCCTCCAGCGCCGCACTGATGCCAGCAGGTCCCGCACCCACGATCAGCACGTCGCTCACTCCCGGGCGACTCTTCGGCGAACACTCGACGATCTCGCGGATGGCGTGGGAACCCTGATTGATCGCGTTGCGGATCAGCGGCAGTCCCGTCAGATCCCCCGCGATGTACAGGCCCGGCACGTCCACCGACTCCAGGCTCTCGTGAACGCGCGGGCGGTCTTCCAGCGGTTCGCCGTCGGCAACCACCAGCGAGCCATTCGGGCAGCGCTGCTCACACAATGTCAGACCGCAGCAGTCGTCGGCGCGGGCCACCACCGCGACGTAGCGCCGAACCTCGAGCACGTCGTAGGGACACGCATCCACACACGCGTAACAACCAAGGCAAGTCGTCGCGTCGATTTGCGGCAGGCGTTTGACAAGAGAGGGCTGCACGGGATGGCTCAGCTGGCGTGCGGCGTTGGCCTTTCTCGCACGACGCCGCGCACGCAGACCGAGCCCGCCGAACACCAGCAGACCCGCCAATAAGCCCGCGCCGACGCTGCCGATCGGGCCGCGGAGCACACCCGCGAGCGGGCGCCGCCCGCCGAGACCGGCGACGGTGCGCGCCGCCTCCCACGCGGCGTCCCGCTGGGTGGTCGCGCCCGGCGCCACCTTTGCCCCCACACCCGCGCGAGTCGTCAGCGCGCGGTGTTCGTCGAAACACACGGTCGGACGCTCATCGGAGGTCTGCCCCTCGATCAGACACTCACGGATCGGATCGTCGCTGCGGCTCAGATCATGACACTTGGCGCAGGCGCGGGCCGGAATCAGCGGCACGCTGACACTCTTCACGGGGCGATACAGCGAGGTCTGCGCGAGCTTCTGTTCGTAGCCGGTACCGTAACGAATCACCTCTCCCTCGGGAGTGAACGCCACGCCCTCGTCGGCGCGATGAATCGCGTGGCACGTGATGCACGACAGCTCTCCCCGCTGCCTGAGCGCCTGGTGCCCGGGGCGCTCCGACGGCAAGCCCCCATGGCAGCGCCGACACGCCTGGACGGGTTTGTCGACGCCTTCGTGGCAACTCTTGCACTCGAGCTTGGCCAGGCGATGCGGCCTGGACTGTGGTCCCGGCGAGCGGAGTCCGCCCAGCCCCGCGCCCCAGGTCGCAAAAGCCAGGGTCGCGAGCGCCGCCACCACGGCCGCGGCAAGCAGGCCACGAAACCGCGTGACGTCGCTCGTCTCCTCGGCGCGCGGCGCACCACGCCGACGACCGGCGCCCGGTTTGGCCGCGAGCTCGACCAGGGGTTTGTCGTCTGCCACCTCAGAACCTCGTCATCTGCACGGCGTGCAGCAGCAACAACACCAGGACGACTCCCGTCAGCAACAGGTGTGCCGGGACGAGCCCCCGGAGCCCGAACGTCAGCGCCCGTCGCGCCGGCAACGCGCGCAACTCGACGACGATGCGCACCAGATCATCCAGCCCGTCGAGGCGGTCGGAGCCTCGCCCCGCGAGCACGGCCTCGATTTGCGCCCGCAGCGCCCTCCTCTCTTCTCCCAGGCTGAGCCCCGAGACCACCAGTCGCACCGGGCCGAGCGGCGCCCGCGCGTAGGGCACCAACAGGCGCGCCGTGATCGTCTTGATGAGCTCGCTCGTTCCGCTGCTTGCGCGATGCAGGCGGTCGAAGAGCAGGTCGCGCTCCAGCGCGAGATCTTCGGGCAGCGCTCCCTTGTGCTCGAGC
This sequence comes from Myxococcales bacterium, assembly GCA_016706225.1. NCBI lineage: Bacteria > Pseudomonadati > Myxococcota > Myxococcia > Myxococcales > Myxococcales bacterium. Next base: position 300,272 of record JADJKB010000008.1, on the reverse strand, counting down.
CGCGACAAGCGCCGCGGGATCACACGATAAGCGAGGGCGCTCGCGGCGCCGATCAGCGCGGTCAGCCAGAACGCACACGACAGCGCGCCCGCGACCCCGCTGCCAATGCGCGGACCCGCGTGCAGCGCCACCGCTCCCAGGCTGGCCAACCCCAGGCCGACGTGCAGTCTGTAGTGCGGCGACAGCTGAGAACGCGGCAGCTCCGGGCCGGTCGCCTCACCCAGCAATCGCTCCGCCTTGGTCGGCGCACGGCGCGTGCGCCGCCAGTGTCTGGCCAAGCGTTTCGGGATCGCGTACCCCGCCAGCGCCGCACAAGCGAGCGCGGCGACGAGCCCGAAGAGCCAGGGCAGGCCGCGCCCCGGCGACACCCCCCGCGCGTGCAGCAGCGCGCCCGCGGGGACCAGTCCGAGCGCCAGCGCAAGGCCCACACCGGGCAAGAATCGGCTGAGTGCCCGGGGTTCCACGGCAAGCTTCTGGTCGGTCGGCGCGCCAAACAGCGCGCCGAGCTCGCGGAAATCTCGCTGCGGATCGAGCCGCACGATCGCGTCCGTCGGGCAGGCGCTCACACAAGCCGGCGCGTCGAAGCCCTTGCACAGATCACATTTGACCGCGACCTCCGCGGGCCCCTCCGCGGTGCGCGGCGCCATCCGGATGTTGTCCCAGGGGCAGGCCTTGGCGCAGGCCCCGCAGCCCGTGCACAGCTCCTCGCGGATGAACACGTCGCCCTCGGGATCACGACCGATCGCCCCGGTTGGGCAGTCGATCATGCAGACCGGATTGTGGCAATGCTGGCACGAGCTCGGCAGCATCAAGCTCTTGGCTTGCGTCGACACCACGGCCAGCTCCGTGACGATCTTGTCGCCGCGGCGAACCAGGCGCGACACGCCATCGTGAGCATCGGCGCAGGACCACGCGCAGTGCCCGCAACGCACGCAGGCATCCTGATCGATGGCCAAGAGGGAGCGCGCCATCTGCAGGCGATACAGGTCGTGAAACACGTGCTGGGTGGACTTGACCATCCGATCCGCAACGCCGCGCTGACGCGCCTCGCGATCGGCCCGGAGTCGCCGGATGCGCTCGAGCACACCCGGGTTGCGGTCGACCAGCGAGCGCAAGAGCGCGCGCGGCACGGCGAGCAGCTGACAGTCACCCTGGGCCACCGCGTGCACCGCGCGGCGTTCGCCGGCGAGCGCCTCTTCGTCGCCGAACAGGTCTCCGCGGGAGACGTAGGCGCGCACCTGCACGCGCCCGTCCTCCTCGGTCTGCAGCTGCAGCAGCCCGGTCACGACCAGGTAGGCAAAATCGGCTGGATCGCCCAGGCCGAACAGGCGCGCGCGCCGCGGCAGCGCGAGCCAACGTACGCCGTCCAGGAGCAGCGCGAGGTCCTCCGGCCCGAGCTCCCGTGCAAACGCCAGCGTGCTCAGGAGATCCCGGGACGCCGAGCGCCGAAGCGCGCGCCCCTCGCGCTCCATCACCTCACTGCCACCGCTCTTGGTCAGAGCGCGGGTGAGCACGTTCATCGGGATCTCACACAGCTCGCTCGGTTCCACGGCTGTGGCGGTGGCCCCGCGCGCCGCACCAGGCAGTGCGGCCTCCTGCCCCAAGACGTCACCCGGGCGCGCGCGCCGGATCTCCGTCTCGTGCTCGTCGCCGCGCCGGATTGCGGTGAGCCGAACCGCGCCCGCCGCCATCACGAACACGGCATCACTCACGCCGCCCGCTTGATACAACACCTCCCCGTCTTCGAGCCTGCGCCAACGGCCCGCCCGCATGACCTCTGCGCGGCCACGCTCATCGAGCGCCCGCAGCGTCGGAGCATCGAAGACCGCGCTCGACCACTCGCTCATGCACTCACCGCACCACCGCGCTCACTCGCCCAAGCTCGACGATGCTGTTGCGAAGGATGGCCTGTTCGTCGATGAGTGGACCGGACGGGCGGCGCCCCGTACGAGCCTGGCGGCGTTCGTAGTCGATGAACGCTCGGAGCAAGAACGGCGGGAACGCGCGGAACAAGAGCCGCGCTTCCACCGCGAAAGGCGGCGCAAAACCCCCGATCGGCAGCTCGTACACATAGGTGACAGGCAGCTTCGGCGGCAGCGACCGCGTGTCGATGATGGCGTCGGGGCCACGCGTCGCGCCGCGGGTGGCGTCGAGCCCACCGATGGGAAAGTAGGTCTCGAACAAGGCCTCGTCACCGAACAGGTTGCTGCCGCACTCCCCGGTGTCCGGATCGTAGTTGCCGTCGGCGAAACGCTCGGCCCGCGCGCGCTCTTGGCCCGGAGCGGGCTGACAGCGGCCGGAGCCGTCGATGATGCCGATGCAGACCACACAGCGCAGGAAGCCGTTCTGAAAGTTGATCAGCCCCCGCCCGCTGAAACGTGTGCCACCGCGAGCCGGGTTCGGGTTCCAGCGAGGCACGTCAGGACCATCGGCGACGTCGGCGCCAAACACACCGAGCGGGCGGCCCTGGCCGTCGCGGAAGTTGTCCTCGGTGTTCACGCGCAGGAACAGCTTGTCGCGCAGATCTTCGTCGTCGCGTTCGATGCGACCGACCTCGTAGACCAGCCGACCCCGCGCATCGGTGATCCGGAGGTGAACCCACAGCTCGCGTTCCTGACTGAAACCCGCGGGCACGCGGTGCCCACCTCCCACGTTCTCGACGACCACCGGTAGGCTCAGAAGATTCCCACGCACGCCGCCGTCCTCGAGCGTGAGCCTCACACTCTCGGCGAGCAGCATCTGACGCCGCTGCTTGGCGCCGAGCGGAATGCCGAACACGTCGACGGAGGGTTCGTCGAGCAGATCTTTGGAGAACTCCTGGGCGAGCGGCAGATCCACACCGCTGAAGTAGTGCGGCGAGCTCTTCTCCGCGGTCCCCGACGAGCCGGCCCAGCGCGCGCTGGGCCGGGAGCCGGGCTCGCGCTTCGAGAACCGCGTGCCCGGTGGACAGCCACGACCGCCGAGCCCACCGACCTCGGTCTCACACACTCCCGGGAAGGTCGACATGTGGCAGTCCTGACAGCTCGCTGCCTTGCGCCCGGCTCGCGCCTCCCGGTCGGCGTAGTCCTGCCACTCACTGAACGCGTTGCGCAGACGCTTGAAGTGCTCCCCCTTGCGTACGCCGATCACGTCGCTGCCGAACAGGCGCACGTCGTGACAGCTGCCGCAGAACTGGCTGCTCTTGAGGTACGCCGTTGCGGCCTGGGTGGGCCGCGCGTGGGCGCCGCCGGCGACACGCTCCTCGGGAGCAACGGAGCGGGGGAAGAGCTCGGCCGGATCGAGCTCGTAGCCGCTGTTGGCAATGCCGAAGAGTCCGCGGCTGTCCTCGGGGCGCATCTCGAAGCGCGCGACCGTGCGGGTGCTCGTCCAGAACGGATTGCCTTGATAACCGCCGCGGGCTGGCTGAACGGGACCGTGGACCTGATGGCAGAAACCACAGGACACCCCCTCCATCGCGCGCTCCGTCAAGAGGTCGATCAACGGCAGACGCGAGCGGGCATCACTGCTCCGGCCGTCCCACGCCGGCAGGTTGGGCTCCAGGTTGTAGGCGGGTGCGTGGCAGTTCACACACCAGAGCTCCCCGCCGGAGCCGGTCACGGGCAGGCCCGAGCTGCGATCTCGGCAGGCGCTGCCGTCTGCGCCGCGCAAGATCCCTGCCCCGTTCGGGCAGTCGAAGTCCCGACCCACCTGCTCTTCGATCAAGATCTCGAGCGCCTGGTAGAGCGGGCTCTTGCTGGCGTGGGACATCACCGATCGGTGCCACTCACCAGTCTGACGCGGGTGACAGGCGGCGCAGTCCCGGGCCAGCGTGTCACCGCTCCGGAGCGGCTCGCGGCGTAGCCGCTCTCGAGCTGCTTCAGGTTTTGTTCCGATGCCGAGCATCGCCAAGAGCGCGATCACGACACCCGCCGCGATGGGCAGAAGGGCCATCCAGGAACGACGCTTGGCCAGAGCCGGCGGCGCGCGCGCGGGTGTCTCCGGCGCGACCGTCGGCGGCGCAGGCTCGCGTGACTCGCGCTGTTTCGGCTCGGGGGAGCGCTCGCCCGGCGAGGGCGCAACCTCGGAGAGACGCTCCAGCCGCTCGGCAATCTCCCGGGCCGAGCGCGGGCGTTCCCGAGGCTTCGGATCCAGCATGCTCAGACAGAAGCTCTGCAGGCCCGGCGGCAACTTCGCCGCCCGCTCGTCCGCGATCGGCGGCGGCGCGCGATGTGCCGCCTCTTCGAGACTGCGCCGCAGTCCTTGACCGGCAAACGCATGTTCCCCCGCGAGCGCGCGGTAGAGGATCAGACCGAACACGTAGCGGTTGGCCGTGTTGTCCCAGGGTGCGCCGTCCGCTTGCTCCGGCGCGATGAAGCGCGGCGAGGCGCTCTCCGCCACGTGGCCGGCTGAGGCCGAGACCCCGACCAAAGCGTGCACCAGGGGGTCCGCGACGAGCTCGAGCCGCTCGCCCTCGAAGCGCACGAGCTTCGGCGAGAGCGGTCCTGGAAACAGGCTCTCGTCCTCGGCCGCGCAGAGGATCTTGGCCAGCCTGAGCAGCGTGCGAACGACCTCGTCGGCGGTGTGATCGCGCTTCAGCCAGGTCGACAGGGTCTCGCCACCCTGATGGCGCGCGAGCCAGATGCCATCATCATCCTCCCCCGCGTCGAAGAAACGCCCGATGCCCTCACCTCCCAGCCGGAGCAGTCGCTCGGCCACTCTGCGATCGTTCTCCGGCAAACGCCAGAGCTCGGCCGCTTCACCGAGCGCGAAGCGCCGGGCTCGACCCACCGCGCCGAGGGCTTCGCCGGTCTCGAGCGCCGGCGGTGCTCGCTTCACCGTCTTTCCTCGAACCCAGGCGAGGCGGTCAGCGCGGGTTTGTCACCGGGCTCGGTCCCGCTCTCGGCGCCCCGCACCATGTACGTCAGGATGCCGGCGATCAGGCTGAGCAGGACGACGATGATGAGTCCGGTGCGCGCCGGAATGTCCCGCGGCGCCGCAGCCTTCTCGACCAGCGCAATGGTGTCGGCGCGAGCTTTCTTCTCGGGCGCGGCCGCGGCTTTGTCGGCCCCTGAAGCCTTCTCGGACGAGCCCTTGGCGCCCGTCGCGGGTTTGTCGCCGTTGGCGTTGGACCCAGCGGACTTGGCCGAGACCTCGCTCGACGCGGTCGGTTGGTCGGTCCGGCTGCGGCGGCGCGCGCCGCCGCTCGCAGGAGCGAACGGTTCGAGCTCGTGCAACACGTCCGCCGCGGAGCCCGGACGATCGTCGGGGCGTTTCTCGAGCAGCTCGAACAACAGGCGCTCGATGCCCTTGGGCAGCGCGCCGCGGACCCCGTCACCGAGCGGCGGCGGCGCCTGGGTGCACTGCATGTTCAACAGCTCCCGCGGCGAGGGCGACTCGAACGGCGGTTTGCCCGAGAGCAGCTCGTACAGCACCAGCCCCAGACAGTACAGGTCACTGCGCGCGTCGACGCCCGTGGCATCGATCTGTTCGGGGCTCATGTACTGCAGCGTGCCCACGCTGTGGGTCGTGGTGCGGCTGAGCGCCTGCAGCACCTTGGCGATGCCGAAGTCCATCACCTTGACCCCGCCGTCATCCAGAATCATGACGTTCTCGGGTTTCAGATCGCGGTGCACAATCGGCGGATCTTGGCGGTGCGCTGCGGCCAGGGCCGACGCGATTTCCACCGCGATGTGTACGGCTTCTTCCCAAGGCAGCGCGCCGTGTTCGTTCAGGTAGTCGCGCAGGGTCTTGCCCTCGAGAAACTCGAGCGCCATCACGAGCTGCTCGTCCACCTCGGTGCAGGCCAGGCAGCGCACCACGTTGGCGTGGTCGAGGTGCGCCAGAATGGTCATCTCGTTCAGGAACAGGCGCCGGCCCTCCTCGCTCTTGGCCAGCTCGGGGCGGAGCACCTTCAGCGCGACCCGACGGTGGCTGAGGCGCTCCTCTGCCTCGTACACCTTGCCCATGCCGCCTTCGCCCACGAGCCTCCGGACGAGGTATTCGCCAATCCGCTCCATCGTCTTGTCCCGCCTTCATACGCGCGACGGGTCCGTTCGTGCTGCCGCGCGACCACCGAGCCTAGCGCCCGGGGCTGAAAGCCGAACGCGGCGAGACGGGAAGAGCTTGCAGCCTGGGCGATAAACTCTTGTAGATTCCAGCTTTTGAGGTCTTCTTCGGGGCCTCCCTTGGCCCGCTGCCGGCCCCGCCGACCGGCAGTGTTTTCGCCCGGCTCAGCCTCTTCGCTGAGTGAGCTCCGCCTCGATCTCGATCTGGACCTCGTCACCAACGAGGACTCCACCAGTCGTCGATGTCGCCCTCGCCAAGCTGGGCCTCGTGCGCGAGGTCGTGCTGCGCCTACCGCACTTCTTGATGGCGCCGGCGGTCGTTGCGTCCACGGATCTGGTGGCGGCCCTCGATCGGCGCGTGGCCGAGCCGTTCTCCAGGTTGTTTCCCCTCAAGCTCCTGCCACCCCCGCTGCCCCTGCCGGGCGGCAAGGTGGGTCAGGTCTGGCACGACCGCACTCACACGTCGCCGCCCCACGCCTGGCTCCGCGGTCGGATCGCCGCGCTCGCGAAGTCACTGTGAACGCTCCGGCGATCTGGTGGTCCCGGGCTTTTTCTGCTGAGCTTCGGCCGGGGTTTCCGGTCACCGCCTGCGTGAACGACCCGGCGCTCGGCGGCGCGGCCTGCGCTCGACGCTGCACCTCAGCGTCCAACCAGAGTGAGTGCCCCGCGAACTCGGACTGCACTCTGAAGCCCAAGCTCGGCTCGACCATCTCCACGAGTGTGTGCCTACCGAATTGATCGCAACCGACGTCGGCAGTTGACGCCGGATCTGCACTTCGCAAGCCTTGGGCCCACACCATGAGCCTGTCCAAAGTGCTGCTCGAAGCGGGGCTTACCACCCTCTCGCTGCAACGCAGCGGGGAGGAGCTGCTCTGCACCCTCTCGCGGGACTGGGATCCGGACCAGGATTTCTCGGCCTACGGCAGGCGTTGGTCCTCTGACCAGCTCGTGTGCAGGGAGCCGCGCGCGCTGGGCGACAGCGAGGCCCGTGAGCTCCTACGATCCCGAGGGGAGCTATCCGCGCTCGAGGGCCTGGAGCGCGGCATGCGCCAGGGCCGCCACGAGTCGTTCGTGATGCGACGCCACGCCAAGCTCGGTGTCGAGGTCTGCCACTTCATCCACTCTTCGGCGCTCGGCAGGCAAAACGGCTTTCACGCCCTGAGAGCGGGCGGCATGCGGCGCCACGCGGAGACCGCGCCGGAGGCCGAGGTGCTCGCCGACGGTTTGAACCTGTCCCGCGCCATGAGCTTCAAGTGCGCCGCGGCCGGCATGCCCTTCGGTGGCAGCAAGAGCACCCTCGTCGCTCCGCACTTCGGCCCGGACTCCCTCGAACACGTCGGCTTCATTGCGTACAGCATCGATGCTGGCCAGCTGATGACGGGGCCCGACGTGGGCTTGGCTCCGGAGCTGCTGGACGCTTTCGCCCAGCACTCGCCGCACGTGCTGTGCGGCTCGTCGAGCCCGCTGGGTCAGGCGGGCGGTCCCACCGCCACCGGAGTGCTCGCCGCGCTGGGGCGCGCCGCCGAGCATCGTTTCGGCATCAAGAGCCTGGCTGGGCGCAGGGTCGCCATCCAGGGCCTGGGTTCTGTCGGCCTACAGCTCGCGGTCGAGCTCGCGCGCCAAGGTGCCCACGTGATCGCGGCGGACGTCGATGCCGCTCGTGTGGCCCTGTGCCGCGAGAGTGTCCCCGCGTTGGAGGCAGTGCAAGCCGATTCCATCGTCGGTTGTGAGTGCGACGTGTTCGCGCCCTGCGCACTCGGGGGTGTGCTCAGCGCCGAGAGCATCGGCAGACTCCGCACCAGCATGGTGTACGGCGCGGCCAACAACCAGCTCGCCGCCGCAACCAGCGAGGGGGAGCTCGAGCTAGCCGAGTTGCTGGCCGCCCGCGGGATCTTGTTTCAGCCGGACTGGACCTACACCATGGGCGGGATCCTCACCGGCTACGAGGTGTATCGAAAGCGTGACCTCTCGAGCTTCGCCGCAGTCCGCACCGAGATCGAGCGCGCAGCCGGCGATGGCACACGCGATCTGTTGAATGAAGCGGCGGCGACCGGCGAGACCCCGACTCGTGTTGCGCTGCGCTGGTACTCACCGCTCGTGTATGGAAGCCCGGAATGAGCAGTGCTGCACGCTGCGACGTTGATGGCAGCGGGGTACGCATCCCGGTGCGCATACGCTCGCTCGCGCCGTACCTCCTGGGGCTCGCCGTCGTGCTCGCCTACCTGCCGTCGCTCGGCGGCGGATTTCTCACGTGGGACGATCCCTGGCTGATCCGCGACAACCCCGTGCTCCGCTCGGCGAGCCCTGACGCGCTGCCGCGCATCTGGACGGATTTCTCCCGCGAGACACGGCTCGAGCTGGGCGCCGAGTGGCTGCCCGTCCGCGACACCGAGCTCTGGCTCGAGGCGCGCTTCTTCGGTCTCGACCCGCGTCTGCTGCGCGCCACGGGGCTCGCCCTCTACCTCGCCGCGGTGCTGTGTTTTCGCTCCGCGTTTCACCGCAGCACACGCTCTTTCGCCTGGGCCGAGGTGAGCGCGTGGGTCTTTGCGCTCCACCCGCTGCACGTCGAGAGCGTGGCCTGGTTGTCGGGACGCAAGGACGTGCTCGGCCTGCTGTTCGTCGGCGCCGCCCTCATGGTCCACGCCGGTCAGTCGGCCCGGAGAGTTTGGCTGGTTCCGCTCTGCTTGGGCCTCGCTCACCTGTCCAAGTCGATGACCATCAGCGCCTTGGGCCTGTGTCTGGCGCTGGATCTGCTGTCGCGCCGCCGACTCGACGGTCGCTTGTACTCTCTCGGTGCGGCGGTCGCGTTCGGGGCTTTGCTGGCACACACCGTCGTCGGCGATCGCGTCGGCATGACCGTCGCGCCGGCGGGCGGGAGCCGGCTCGTACAGGCGCTCAGCATGGCGCCGGTGGTCGTTCGCTATCTCACATCGGTGCTGTGGCCGCCCGCGCTCAGCTTGGTGCAGGACGTGCCCATCCGCACGAGCTTGGGTGTAACGGGCGCGTTCGGGCTCGCGCTCCCGCTCGTCTGGCTCGGTGCTGGCGCGCTGCGGGCGCGCCTCGGAAAGCCGCTCTGGCTCAGCGCCTGGCTGCTCTTTTTCGTCCCGCTGCTCCCCGTCAGCCAAGTGGTCTTCCCGTTGCAAAATCAGATGGCGGACCGCTATCTGTTTCTCTCGCTCCTGGGGCCGGCGCTCTTGGCGGGTGCGCTGTTCGAGCGCGTGAGAGAGCCCAGCTTCGCGCTCGCGCCGCTGACCCTGTTCGCCCTTGGCGCGACGACCGCAGAGCGCGCGTACCTGTTCGCCTCGAGCTCGCGGGCGTTTGCAGACGCGACCGCAAAGACCGTGCTGTCGCCGATCGCGCCGTATCAGCTCGCGAGTGAAAAAGAGGCCGCCGGGGATCCGGTCGGCGCGATGCGCTCGTACGAGCTCGCTCTTGCCCGCAGCGCCGGCAGCGACGAAGTGGGCCGCCGCGCGACGAACAACCTGGCCAAGCTCCGGGTCGACAGCGGAGATCTGGCCGGAGCCCGAGCCGTGCTCACCGCCGGCAGGCTCCGTTACCCGGACGACCCCAAGCTGCTGGCGAACCTGGTGCGTGTGCTCGCGCGCCTCGGCCAGACGGAGCAAGCACGGCGGGTCTACGACGAGCTGGTCCGACGCTTTCCCGAGGAAGCGCGGTCCGCGGCGGCGGGCCAACGTCCCTGATCTCCGTCGAAGCAGCCAGCCTTTGGCTCGCACGCGCCGAGATCACTTGCCCGCCGGCGGGTTCGTTGACACCTTCTGCCCCCGAAATGGACGCCAGCGGCAGCCACGACTCCAATCGCGCGTATTACGACGCGTTCAGTGAAGGCTACGAATCCGCCCGCGGAGACAACGACCCGGGCGGATATCACGAGCTGTTGGACGAGCTCGAGGCAGAGTTCGTGCGCCGGTATGCCGAAGGTCGCGACGTGCTCGAGGTCGGCTGCGGTACCGGCCTGGTGCTCACGCGCATCGCCGGCTTTGCCCGCTCGGCGAAGGGTGTCGATCTCTCGCCCGGCATGCTGGAAAAGGCCAAGGCGCGCAAGCTCGACGTGGTGCTGGGCTCGGCGACCGATCTGCCGTTCCCCCACGAGAGCTTCGACGTGACCTGTTCGTTCAAGGTGCTGGCCCATGTGCCCCAGATCCGCGTCGCGCTCTCGGAGATGGCCCGTGTCACACGTCCTGGCGGCGTCATGATCGCGGAGTTCTACAATCCGTTCAGCCTGCGCGGGCTGGCCAAGAAGCTCACGCCGCCGGGGCGCATCGCGGACCAAGCGCACGAGGGTCACGTCTACACCCGCTTCGACTCCCCCCTCGCCGTCGCACGCTTGTTGCCACCGGGCACCGAGATCATCGATTCCCGCGGCGTGCGCATCGCCACACCCACCGCGGGCGTGATGCGCCACCCGCTCGGCCGGCGTTTCTTTCGGGCCGCGGAGCGCGCGCTCTGCGACACACCGCTCAAGTTCTTCGGCGGCTTCTGGGTCGCCGCCATCCGCAAGCGCTGAGCCCGCCCGAAGGGGCGAAAGCTGAGTCAGCGGTAGCGCCCGTCGCCGTCGAAGTCGACGTAGATGGGGTTGGTCATGGCAATGGGGTTGAGGCGCTGGCCGTGCAGTCCACCCACCACCGGCGGCAGGGGCTGGTCGCCTTCGACCCGAACCACGACGAATGCGTCCTCGGTGAGCTCCAGCTCGATGTGCTCCGAGAAGCGCTCCGGCTCGCGGCTGACAGCCACGTTCCGCTCCGCTTGGAGCAGCCCATTCACGAACACCCGGACCCGAGACACCGAGATCCAGGGGGCTGCTCGCACCCGCACCGCAAGCTTCACCACGCCGTCCTTGGCACGCACGGTCTCACCGAAAGTTTTGCCGTCAATGTCCACGTCGAGCACCGGGCCCGAGGTGAAGTAAGAGCGACCCTCCCGGAGAGCAGCCGCCAGGCGTTCGCCGTCGACGTCTGCCCCGCTGTCGCCGAGCTGTACGTAGTTCCGAGGATATCCGGCAAAGCTGCGGGCCAGGTCATGGGTGTCGGAGTTGCCCACCGCGGTGACGCGATGACCGTTTCTGAGCAGCGAGAACCAATCCACGCAGACCTTGTCCACTCGCTCGAGGTCACCGGCTTTGGCGCCGTTCATCACCTCGAGCGCGTCGAACTGCAGCGACGCCTTGGGTACCGTGAAGCGCGCAGACCCGGGATCGAAGCCGCCCGTGTTGAAGTAACCCATCTTGCCGAGCCGCGGATGGTTCACGGTCAGCAGCGCGCCGGGGGCATGACGGCGCACGGCGGCCAAGAGGCCCACAGGGGTGAGACCCTTCATGCGGACACCGCGCAGGAACCACCAGCCCTTGTCGTCCGCAACCGGGAAGGCGCCGAAGTGGCCGGAGTCGACGGTCGATATCTCGGTGCCCGCGACCGTCCCGAGTGACCGCCCCGCGCTCGAGCGAGCGATCTCCGGGCGATAGTCGGTCACCACGTTGTGGTCGGTGGCGACCAGCACGTCGACACCCTCGGCGACGAACTCGTGCACCCGCGCGCCAACCGGCACGTTCGAGTCCCACGAGGGCGCCGCGTGTACGTGCAAATCTGCGCTGAACCAGCCGTCGGTCCGGACCACATGCTCGAGCTTGACCGCGAGCGAGACCGGCGCGGGGCCGACCTCGATCGGCTCGACGTGCAGGGTCCACTCGGGCCCATGGCTCACGTAGACCTCGTAGTGGCCGTCGGGCACTGAGAGTGAACCGTGTCCGGTCAGAGAGAAGACCCGTTGGTTGGCCGCAATCCCGCCGTCGATGGGCAGACTCGGCAGCTCTCGTGAGAGCTGGGGGTCCCGGGTCCCATCGCGGCCGATGAAGGTCAGCTTGCACGGAGTGTTCACCCCGCCGGCGTCGCGCACGTCGAAGCTGACATTGCCCATCGGGCTCGGCTCCGGCTCGCGCAGCGGGAGCTGGGGCGCAGGCGTCCCGGAGTCACCGCCCGCTTCGGTCCGGCCGGCCCCGGGCGATCCTCGGCCGCAGCCGTGTACGCTGGCGACGGTCGCCAGGACCACTGCGAGCCCGGGCACGACGTACGCCGACCCCCTCTGCCAGCGCGAGCTCATCGGGCAAGGTCCCGGATGCTCGGCGGCCCCGTCGCCGCGTCTCGGCAGGGTCCGCCTGACTCTCGCATCAGAATCTTCCCACGATGTTGAGCTCGGCCCCGCCTGGGGACGGTAACAACACGGGGCGAAGCGACATTCCCTCGGCCTCCGCCGGACGCCTCAAATCCGGCGCGAGCGGCTTCTTGACGACGTCACGAAACTCCGGAACATACGCGAGCTGGGCCTGTAGCACCCCGAGCGCCGCCACACCCACGAAGCTCCAGCTGGAGATCACGAGCACGCGCTGGGCGTTCGCCAGCTTCGGGTTCAGATCTGCGGGATCCGGCGGCGGATCGTCGTCCGCCCGAGCGTTGAGCTGCAGCTCCAGCACCATCGTGGTGAGCACGGTGGCCGCCAATACGGCTTCCGTGCCGAGAAAGATGTACCCGAGCAGGGGATCGCGGTTCTGAAACTGGCCGGCCCCGAACGGGACCGCGGCCGCCCAGCGACTGTTCCGGGTAACCAGTACCTCGCGACCGGCCAGCTCCTCGAGCCGCTCGACGCGGCGTTTTTCGTCGGCCGCACGCTGAGCAGCAGCGGCGGCGGCGGCGCGTTTTTTTGCCAGCTGCTCCGCCTCGGAGCGTTTGATCTCGTCCAGCATCGAGTCGCGGACCTTGAAGAATCGGTCGATGACCGGCGCCGGAAAGACCAGGCTGTCGGGCGCGCGCATCTGCGGATTCTGCCGGATGGCCTTGCGCATCTGCTCCTCGGCCAGCGGGATCTGCGAATTTCCGATCAGGCACGCGGCGTAATAGATCCGCGCCCGCTCGAGCACGTCGGGGTCTTCGATCTTGCGCGGCTCGCTCTCGAGCAGCTGCGCGAACTCCTTCGCGCACTCCAGGTACTTGCCGCCGTCGTAGAGGGTGATGACCCGGGCAAGCTCCGCGTCGTCACTCAGACCCGTCACCGGCTTCGGGTTCGGCTGTGCACCGGCACCCGCCGCCACGCAGGAGAGCGCGGAGAAGAGAGCCAAGAGGTGCTGGGGTCGGGCCGGGGGCATCGGGGCCGCGGCATCGCTATGCGGGACGCGCCGGAACCCGAGGTTTTACCGCAGCAGAGAGCGAGTCAACCACCTTGCCAGGTCAGCTGCAGGTTTTTCGACGGGTTGAGCACGACCGGCACCACTTTCGGGGCCGATCCGACGGGGGGACCCGAGATGGTGCACTCGGCGGTCACAAGCGGTTGGGGCCCCGGGATCTTGATCCGACGCGAGCTGCCCGCCAGGAGCTTGCCGGGGAAAAGGCGGCCGCACGTCGCCTCAGTGCCCCCGGGTCCACTGAGTGAGAGCGTGGCATCCTTGAAGGGCGCAGCACCCTGGACCGTCTGCACTCCGTCGCCAGGCAGCACCTCGAACGGCCTGCGTCCCTGGTTCACGCAGCACTCGCTGTTCGGTGGGACCACCTCGATGGTGTGCGAACCGACGCTGAGCTCGAAGATGCGCCCGAACCAGTCCGTGTAGGGCGTGCCGTCGAGGTGCACGATGCTGCTCCCGGCACCCGCGACGATGATCTTCACCTTGCGCGGCTGACCAAGTGCAGCGCTCGGGGCCGGCAGCGGCACACCGTGTTTTGAATTGGCAGCCCGCGCGCTCGGAGCAGGCTCGATACTGCTCGTCACGGGCGGCAAGGTCCGCTGTGCTTCGATGATGCGTTCGACCACACCACGGCGCTCGATCGGGACATCCGGGTTGATGGTCAAGGTCGGCTGACGTGCGCGGCGCGCCACGCCATAGGCCATGCCCCCGAGGACCAAGCTCATGCCGAGCACCGCCGCAGCGCGCGAACCGAGGCGCCGACGGCGCTCACTCTGCGCGAGCCCTGCAACCTGCTTCAGGAGCTCGGCGTCGTCCGGGCGAAACGCCAGTGCCCGGTTGAAGTGCGCCGCGGCGATGGGCGCCTGACGCTCCGCGCGCGCTCGTTTTCCGAGCTCCACCAGCTTGCGCACCACACGCCGCTCGTAGTCCGCGGCATAACTCTCGGGCGACGTCAGATACTCGGCCAGCTCGCGCCGGGGGTTCTCGAACCCGAGGGAGAGTAGCTCTTGGCGAAGCGCGTCGCACAGCTCGGCGCAGCTCGCGTAGCGAGCCTCGGGCTCGCGTGCCAATGCACGCTCGACGATGCGACTGAATCCTGCGCCGACGCTGGGACGCGCCCGCTCCGGCGGCGTGAATGTGCCGTCGAGGACCTTGCGCAGCACCTGGGCCGGGTTCTTCCCGTCGAACGGCAGGCGACCCACCATGCACTCGTAGAGCATCACCCCCATGCCGAACACGTCGGCCCGCGCCGTCACGTCTCCGCCCTCGATCTGCTCCGGGGCCATGTGCGCCGGAGAACCGAGCACCTGTCCGGTGCTGGTGACCCCTTGGGCGTCGAGCAGCTTGGCGATGCCAAAATCGGTAATTTTCACCCGACCTGCTTCGGCGTCCAGGGGGCGCTCCTGCGAAGCGCTGCGCTTGCTCGGCGCGCGGTCGGAGAAATCCACGAGCACGTTCTCGGGCTTCACGTCCCGGTGGATGACCCCTTGATCGTGAGCGTGGTGCAGCGCGCCACCGATCTCGATGCCGACGGCGGCGGCCACCTCCGCCGGCATGTGGCCACGCTCGCTCAAGAGCTTGCGCAGCGTGGTGCCAGGCACGAGCTCGACGACCAGGTAACGCTCGCTGTCGTCCTCGTCCGAGACGTCGTAGACCTCGACGATGTTCGGGTGTTTGAGCTTGGCCACCGCTCGGGCTTCGGCGACGAAGCGCGCGGCGACCTCGAGGTTCTCGCGCAGGTGTTTGTGAATGACCTTGATCGCGACGTCTCGACCGAGGCGTCGGTCCTTGGCGCGGTACACCGTCGCCATGCCGCCGTGGCCAATCTCCTCCTCGACTTCGTACTTCGCGAGGCGCGGCAGCTCTTCGGCGACGAGGGGCATGTCAGGTGACGGCCTCCACCCGTAGTGCGTTGGTGGAGCCGCGGCCCCCGACCGGCGCGCCGTAGACGATCACGAAGCGATCCCCCGGAACGACCATGCCATCGCTGACGAGCAGCTCGCGGATGCGTCTGGCCAGCACCTCGAGATCGGTGACGACATCCAGCGGCAGGGGCGACACGCCCCAGAATAGCGCAAGTCTGCGCAGCGTCTCGGGCTCGGGCGAAAGCGCCAGGATGGGCACCCTGGGCCGGGCCTTGGAGACGAGTCGCGCTGTGCCGCCGCTCTGGGTCAAGGCCACGATCAGCTTGGCCCCGACCTCGCTCGCGATGCTGCAGGCAGCGTGGGCGATGGCCTCGGCGGTGTCGCTGCCACACTCCGACGGAATGGGCTCGAAGTACGCGCTCGCCTCCGCCTCGCGGATGATGCGATCCATCATCTGGCAGGCGCGGATGGGATATTTGCCGGTCGCGGTCTCGCCCGAGAGCATCACGGCGTCTGCCCCACCGAACACCGCCCCGGCAACGTCGCTGGCCTCGGCCCGTGTGGGCCGCGGTGAGTCGACCATCGACTGAAGCATCTCGGTCGCAACGATCACCGGTTTGCGCTGGGCGCGACATGCGGCGATCAGCTGCCGCTGGACGACGGGCACGCGCTCCGGAGGCAGCTCGACTCCGAGATCACCCCGCGCGACCATCACCGCATCGGCCGCCGCGACCACCGCATCGATGTGCTCGACGGCCGCCGGGGTCTCGACCTTCGCCACGATCGGAGTCGGCCTACCCTCCTTCACACACAGCGCTCGCAGCTCCTCGACGTCGGCAGCCGAGCGCACGAACGAGAGCGCCACGTAGTCCACACCCAACCCGAGACCAAATCTGAGGTCATCGCGATCTTTGTCGGTGAGCGCGGAGACCCGCACCCGGTCCGACGGCAGGTTCACCCCCATCTTCGCCCGCAGGCTCCCGCCATGTTCGACCCGGGCCGTGACCCGCTCGCCCGCCACTGCCGCGACCTCGAGCTCCACGTGCCCGTCGCCGAGCAAGATGCGGTCGCCAACACGCACGTCCTCGTGCAGCCCCTCGTACTCGACGCCGATGGTCGTCGTGTCACCCCGAGCCCAGGACACGAGGTCGATGGTCTGTCCCACCTCGAGCGGCGGCGGCATGATCGAGCCGGTTCGGATCTTGGGGCCGCAGAGATCTTGCAGGATGGCCACGGGGCGCCCGGCGCGAAGACTCTCGGCCCGCACGATGTCGTACAGCTCCCGATGCGACTCGTGGGTTCCGTGAGAGAAATTCAGCCGCGCAACGTCCATGCCCGCCGCGACCAGCTCGCGGACGCGCTCGGCGGACCCGACGGCTGGCCCGAGGGTACACACGATCTTGGCGCGCCTCGGGCTCATCCGAGCCCATGGTGCCACAGCGTGCCGGCGCCGGGTCAACGGCCGACCGGGCGCGGGGTTCGGAGGGGTGGGAGCCGCAAAAAAACGCTATAAGCCCCGCATGTCGGGCTTTCAGCGAGATGCACACGGTGCGGCGACCCTGGGCGGAACGGCGCTCACCGAGCTCTGCCGTGAAGCTCGGGTCGACACTCCCGCTTATTTCTACGACCTGAGCGGCATCACCCGGGTCACCTCCGAGCTCGTGGGAGCGTTCGGCGAGGCGCGGGGGTTGGTGGCGTACGCCGTGAAAGCAAACACCGCGGGCAGCATTCTGCGCGCGGTAGAGAGCGCCGGCGGTGGCGCGGACGTGGTGAGCGGCGGCGAGCTGCGGGTGGCGCTCGGCGCGGGGATCGCGCCGGACCGAATCGTGATGAGCGGCGTCGCGAAGCAGGATCACGAGCTCGAGCTGGCGATCGCCGAGGGCATTCGTGCAATTCAGCTCGAGAGCGTCGAGGAGGTCGCGCGGGTGAAGGCTCGGGCGACAGCGCTCGGAAAGACTGCGCGCGTCAGCTTGCGGGTCAATCCGGACGTCGAGATCGACTCCCACGCGCACATCGCGACGGGGCACGACGAGGCGAAGTTCGGCATTGTCGTTCGAGATCTTCCCGCAGCGCTGTCGCAGCTCGCGAGCGCCGGCGACTGCATCACGCTGGCGGGGCTCTCGACCCACGTGGGCTCCATGCTGGCCACACCTCGCCCCTATCTCGACAGCGCCCGGGTCGTCTGCAAGCTCGCCCGCGAGCTGAGAGGTGCGGGGCGCTCCCTGGATTTTCTGGATTTCGGTGGCGGTTTTGGCATCGACTACGGCGACGCGCCGGCGGACGCCCCGGCGAGCTTCGTGCGGGCGGCCCTCGGGCTCTTGAGCGACGAGGGCCTCGCGGAGCTTGCGCTCGTGGTCGAGCCCGGCCGCGCGGTGGTCGCTCCCTTCGGGGTGCTCGTGGCCCGGGTCGTTCAGGGCAAGCAGAGCGGCGCACGACGCTGGTGCATGATCGATGCAGGCATGAACGATCTGCTGCGTCCCGCGCTGTACGGCGCCCGCCATCGCATCGAGCCCGTCGAGGCGGCGCCGTCCGCTCCCGAGTGGCAAGTCGTGGGGCCGGTGTGTGAGAGCGCGGACGACTTCGGTCTGCACGCGCTGGGCGCGACGCTGCCGAAACAAGTGGTAGTGCGGGACGCCGGCGCCTACGGCTTCACCATGGCCAGTGAGTACAACGGTCGCGCGCTCCCCAGTGAGGTCTTCGTGGCCGAAGGGCGGGTTGCGCACGTCGCCCGCTCGCGCGGCATGGACGATTGGGTGAAACGACGGCTCGAGGCCTGAGGCTTCAGGGTTTGCGTTTGTATACGGCCGGCGTCTGGGTCGACGATCGCCGGCGCGTGCCGGTGTGTTTGCGGCTGGCGTCTCGCGGCGGCGGCTCCGTGCGGTCGTAGCGCCGGGCGGCGCTCGAGTTGCGCGGCGGCGGCGTCAGACTCCGGGTTCGATAGACCTCGCCGTCGACCACGACCTCGACGCCGAGGGCGCGGCAACGGCGCGCCACGCGCTCGATGTCCGCGCCAGGGTTCAGGAGCAAACCGGACGGGGGTGACGGGTCGACGAACAGATCCGCGGTCTGACGTCGGGTCCGCAAGAGCTCGCGGATTTCGTTGTCCTCCACCCACAAGAACCCTTGGGTCTGCACGAACTCGGCGCGCCCCAGGATGGCCGACGCCTGGGTCAGCATGCGCTCGATCGGGTCCGGTAGCTGCGACAGCGCCTCGAGCCGTGCCTTGAGGTTGTCGCTCTCGAACCCTGCGGCGAGTGCCGCCGAGAGCGCCTGCTGGGTGACACTCACGTCGAGGTGCGCCGTGACCGAGCCGATCTCGACGAAGGCCGAGAGTGCAACGACGTTTCCGATCTTATCCGCCGGCCCAATGCGCAGGACCTGCCCGTCCAAGAAGCGGCCCCCCTCGCGCTGAGCCTCGGGGTTCGGCAGGGCTGTGCCCGTGATGTAAGCGCGGCCCCGCGGTGTGATGCGCAGCGTCGGCTGCTCGCTGTCGTCGGATGGATCACCAAGGTCGACGACGCCGAGCGCGTGCAA
Organism: Myxococcales bacterium; assembly: GCA_016706225.1. NCBI lineage: Bacteria > Pseudomonadati > Myxococcota > Myxococcia > Myxococcales > Myxococcales bacterium. The sequence goes on along the minus strand of JADJKB010000008.1, from coordinate 281,643 downwards.
GGTCTCACAGGCGATGCGCCGAGCAATCTCCGCCGGCGTGGACCCTTCGAGCCCGGCCCGCTGCGCCCAGCGCTCCAGCAAGCGCAGCAGACCCGGCGTGCGCGAGTCGGCGCGCACGAAGGCCGCCACGGCCTCCCACGGCACCCAGCGTCCATCGCCGAGCTCGCGTAGCGCGTCGAGCACCATGCGCCGGAGCACGCCAACGGCGCTCGCCTCCCGCGCCTCGCTCGTGACGCGCAGCACTTCGCCATCCGGCCGCGCCTCGTCCCACGCTCCACCGCGCAGCCAGGTCTCGAACAGCAGTCGCCCGAGATCCCCGACCCGACTGGCCCCCGGCGGCGACAGCACACTGCTCACCGACGAATCCCAGAGGCCCATTGCGCGGCTGAGCGCCGCGATCAACGCGACCGCGTCCGGGGGCTTGCCGAAGCGCGTGGCTAGCTTCGACACCAGCGAGCGCGGTGTGCCAACCCCAGGTCGCACGTCGATCGATGGGTCCCGCACGGCCAAGGCCATCGCCAGGGCGAGCGGCACGGGATCTTCGGCGAATCGCGCACGGCGGGGCGCGTGATCTTCCGCCAGCACGAAGCTCAAGATTTCACGCCGCTGGGCGTCCCGCTCGGCCCTGCGTTGGGCACCCACCACCGCGGCCACCTCGGACGGGATCAAGTGGCGATTGGGATAGACCGGGATCAGGAAGCCGCGTCGCTCGAGGGCGAAGCCGACGCCCCGCCGCGACGGCGTCGCTCCGGTTGCTCCGCGAAGCCGCATGGGCTCGCGCTCCAGATCGAGCAGCTCTTCGGTGTCGACCTCACCGCCGACTTTCTCGACGGCTCGCAGCAGCTTGCGCTCGAGCGGGGCCAGCGCCTCGACCTCTTTGGCCAGCGCCTGTGGGTCGTTCATGATTTCCCAGGCTGCTTCGAGGGACAGCGCCAGAGGCGGCGTGGCGGGTCGCCCCAGATAGTGAGACGCGATGCTGCTCGCGACCTCGGGCGACGCCTGGGACAAGAGCGCACGTGCACCCCGCGGGTCATCGCCCTCCCAGCTCTTGACCTGAACCATGTAGGCGATGGGCAGCACGAGCTCCACACCGCCGTGCGATCCGCCTCGCGCAAAGACGATCCCTCGGTGGACGAGCGGCGCCACGGCGGGCGGCAGCGACTCGAGCACCAGCACACCCTTGGCCTCGGCGATGCGAAAGAACAGCTCTGCCGTCGGGCCGGGCAGGTAGTTCGCGGGGTCGCGCACCTCGGGCAAACACACCAGCGCGCGCGCCACCTGGGAGGGAACATCGATGCGCTTGGCCGGATCCACGCCGATCTCGAGCCGCTCGATTAGCGACTCGATCTCGCGGTCCGGCAGCTGCCGGAGCACGTCCGCGACCCGGAGCGCGAATTGCGCCCGCGAGCCGCTCTCTGAATCCCGGTGCTTCATCCTCGGGTCTCCGACGCGAAGGTCAGACTTTCGCGGTTCTCCCAGGAAACCTGGATTCAGGCCGCTTGTCCAGCCGTTGCCACGGGAACCCAGGTGAACGCCGCTCCGGCTCGCGGGAAGACGCCCCGTGGCCACACTGCGTCCACTTCGCGACCGGGCCGGGTTAATGAGGGGACCCAGGGCACTGCCCCGGTGGAGGCGAGCGTGATTCTCCGAGACCCGGTACACGGACTGGTCGAATTCGAGACAGACGAAGAGGACATTGTGTCCGCGCTGCTCGAGGCCGGCGAAGTGCAACGGTTGCGCCGCATTCGGCAGCTCGGCCTCGCAGCCCTCGCGTATCCCGGCGCCGACCACACACGGTTTTCCCACGCCATCGGCGCCGCCTTCGTCATGACGCGCTTCATCCGGCGCATGCGTCAGGTGCATGACGAGCTGCCGTTCTGGCAGCGGGTCACCAGTGAGCGGGCGCGCGACGCGCTGGCTGCCGCGCTCTTGCACGACGTCGGGCACGGACCGTTTTCGCATCTGTTCGAGGAGGCGCTCCCCGAAGGTCCGCGCCACGAGACCTGGACCGAGCGCATCATCTTGGACCCGGACACTGACGTGCATCGCATCCTCGTGCGCCATGACGCGACCCTGCCCCAACGCGTCGCCGAGCTCGTGCATGGACGCCACGAGCTCACCTTCCTGGCGCGGGCGGTCAGCGGCACCTTCGACGTCGACCGCTGTGACTACCTGTTGCGCGACGCCTATTTCACCGGCGTCGGCTACGGCTCGTTCGATCTCGACTGGCTGCTGCGCAGCTTGAGGTTGGGCGTCTCGACCCGTGAGGGCCAGGCTCCGCCGCTGGCCATCGACGGCGCCAAGGGGCTCCCGGCCATCGAGTCCTTCATCTTGGCGCGCCTCTTCATGTTTCAGCAGGTCTACTTCCACAAGACCTGCCGCGCGAGTGAGTGGCTGCTCGCGCGCATCCTGGGTCGTGTGCGCCAGCTGCTGGTGGACGGCACACGTCTGCCGGCCGTGCCCCCCGCCATCGCCAGCCTCTCCCGCGACGGCGACGCCGATCTGAGAGAGTACCTTGCACTGGATGACGCAGTGCTCTGGACGTCGCTCGCGAGCTGGCAGACTTCGAAGGACAAGGTCCTCTCCGATCTCTGCACCCGTCTGGTCACGCGCCGGCTGTTCAAGACCTACGAGCTGTACGGCAGTGACGCGGAGCCGGAGGCGCGGCGCGAGCTGCTCGACCGCGCGCGGGAGGTCGCGCAGAAAGCCGGGTTCGACCCGGAGATCTACGTCGGCCTCGACTGTGCGTCGGATCTGCCGTTCGACGACACGGACGGCTCCCTCTCCGTGATTTTTCCCACCGGCGCGCCGCGTCGTCCCGGCGACGTCTCCTACTTGCTCGGGCGACTTCGGGGGCAACGCATGCTGCGAGTCCGACTGATCTTCGCCGAGGAGCTGCGGGACGCCATCAGCAGCGCCGTGGAGTCGTGAGATGCGTCCGGGCGGGGTGAGCTTCGTGATTGCGTCCGTCGCGCTCGGCGGACCCGCCACGACGCAGGCAGCCGACTCCCACTGGGAGCCGGGTGAACGAACGACGTCGACGCTGAAGGGCGAGGTCGACACACCCGGTACGGCACGCTCCGGCGATGGGGTGTACGGCCGCCTCGACGGCGATCTCGACCTCGGGGCCGGGCTCGGCGTCGACGCGATGCGCGATGGCACCGCCGGTGCAGCCCGCCTCTCGTTGCACTACTTCTCTTCCCTCGGGGTCTACGCGAGTTATGCCGACGCATTGGGTCGCGAGCGCGAGCTAGCCCGCAGCATTTCCTTCGGTGTCGACCTGCGACCGCTCTTCATCCCGCGTTGGTTGCAGGATCGCCAGCAAGGTCCGAGCGGCTGGGACCTGACGATCGACAGCCTCGCCGTGGGTGTCGGTGCGTTCTACGCGGAGCCGCCCGGCAGGAGCTTCGGTGATGCGCGCGGGTTCGAGCTATCCGCAGGCCTGGGTGTGCCGCTCGCCGGCATCGCCGGCGGACCTTGGCTCGAGGGCCGCGCACTGCTCAGGTGGCCGAATCCGGGGGCCGGCGAACGGGCGGACGGCGCGCTGGTCGCAGTGCTCTCCTGGCACAGCATCTTCTTCAGCGGGCTCTCCGACTGAGCGCCGGGGTCGGCGCAGAGTCGCGTTCCCGAGCAACGTGCTCGATCACCGCCGCGCGCTCCCGCTCGACATGATCGCGGACTGCGAGATCGAGCCGCCCGTCGAGCAACCAATGAGCGCTGTGGGTGATGGTTGGCAGAAATCCGCGCGCAACTTTGTGCTCTCCCCCAGCGCCCGGCTCGAAGCGCTGGAGACCGCGTGAGATGGCGTCCTCGATGCCACGGTAATAACAGACCTCGAAATGGAGGAATTTTCGCTCCTCGCGGGTGCCCCAGTAGCGCCCATAGAGTGTGTCGTCACCCACCACGTTGAAGGCCATCGCCAGGGGCTCGGCGCCCGCACCGTCACGGGCGAAGACCACGTGGATGCGCTCGCCCATCTTGCTGCAAATTTCGTGAAAAAACTCGCGACACAGATAACGCCGCCCCCAGGCGAACTTGTCGACGGTGGTCAGGTAGAGCTCGAACACGCTGTCGATCCGCGCCGAGTCCAGCTCCGAGCCGAGCAACGTCTCGAACACCAGGCCTTGCGCCGCGCTCTCGCGTCGCTCGCGGCGGAGCTGGTGACGGCGCTTGGCGTCGAACGACCCGAGGAAATCATCGAAGCTCGTATAGCCGGCGTTCTGCCAGTGAAACTGCACGCCTGCCCGCCGAGCCATGCCCGCCGCCTCGAGACCGGCGGCCTCGGCTTCGGTGGGGAACAGCACGTGAGCGCCTGAGGCTCCGATGCGCTCCGCCAGTGCCCTAAGCCCTTCTGCAAACGCTGGCAGCAGCTTGGCCTCGTCGACGTCCGGCGCGGTCAAGAGCCGCAGCCCCGTCGCAGGGGTGAATGGCACCGCAACGAGCAGCTTGGGGTAGTAGTCGATGCCGAGGCGGCCCTCGGCGTGGCTCGCCCAAGCGTAGTCGAACACGAACTCCCCTTCGCTGTTGCCCTTGAGGTAAGCCGGTGCCGCCGCGAGCACTCGTCCGTTTTCCTCCAGCGTCAGGTGGAGCGGAAGCCAGCCGCGCTCGGGGCGCACACAACCGGTCGCCTCGAGCGCCTCGAGCCAGGTGAACGAGAGCATCGGCCCCGCGCCGCACGCGAGCTCGTTCCACGTCTTCTCTCCGACGTCGCGTATCGATTCGTGAGTGCGGAGCTCCAAGATCCGGCGAAGCATAGCGCCGCCCTTCCGAAACGCCTCATGCTGGGGCTCGCCGCGCCGCCCGGCCGCCCCGGCGGCCCGCGATCGGCAACACCGCCGAGGCGGGCGGCGCCGGCAGCGGACCGAAGGCAGCCGGACGTAGGCTGCTTCGGGGTCATGCGCCCCGGGCTCCCAACCCCCTGCTATCCTCCCGCCATGGCCCAACTTCGCTCCTTGCGCTTGCTCCTGCTCGTCGGTGTGAGCTGTTTGGCACTCTCGTGTGAGCTCGACAGCGGCAACTCGCGGCCCCGTTACCCCAACCAACCGCCGCCGGGTTATTACGGCGGTTATCCTCCGGGACAGGCGCCACCCGGATATGGCCAGCAGCCGGGCTACGGCCAGCCGCAACCCGGCTATCCGAATCAGCCGCCTCCGGGACAGCCGCCGCAACCTGGACAACCGGCGCAGCCCGCGCAGCCGGTCCTTCCCCCGGTCGCGTACGATCCGATCAACGCGACCGACGTGAACTTCTTGCGCGGCCGCGCCCAAGCAGTGATCCAAGAGCTTGTGGGTGCGCTCGACGCGGGCAAGTCCCAGAAGGTCGCCGGCATCCCTCTGATCGTCGACGACCGCGTCGGAGAAGTGAACGCCTTCGCCGCCTGCACCAAGGGCGGCAAGAGCGCGATGGCGATCAGCGACGGCCTGCTCGACATCGAATCGCACTTGGCCCGCTCCAAGGCCACCGACGAGATCTTCGGCACCAACAAGACCGCGCAGTACATCCAGCTGATTGCCAAGAACCAGAAGCCCGGCAGCCCGATCATTCGCCCGGCACCCGGCTTCTTCGATCCCGGACAAGATGCAGACGGGCGCAAGGTCAAGCGACAGCACGAGATCTTGGACGAACAGATCGCCTTCGTGCTCGGCCACGAGCTCGGCCATCACTACCTCGGGCACCTGCCTTGCACTGCCAGCGGCGGCGGCGCCACCGCCGCCGAGGTAAACCAAGTGCTCACCAGCGCCGTACCGTTCTTCAATCAGCCGAACGAGCTCGCGGCGGACGTCTCCGGCACGAACAACGTGCTGGCCGCGGGAAAGAAGCGCGTTCCTGCCTACAACTGGACCGAGGCCGGGGGGCTCCTGACGATGCAGTTCTTCGCCGGACTGGACGCCATGAGTCCGATCGACATCGTGTTCGGGTTCGAGCGCTCACACCCTCCGCCGCAGATCCGCACGCCGGTGATCCAGCAGGCCGCAGCCGCCTGGCGCTCCGGCGGCGGTCAGGGCTGGCAGATCCCGACCTTGCCCTTCTGAGCTAGGCTCGGGGCGCGTGAGTGAGAAAACCGAAGAGCCCACACCGGGACGGCTCAGGAAGGCGCGCGAGCAGGGCGACAGCCCGATCTCGCAGCCACTCACTCAGAGCCTGTCGTTCATCGTTGCGGTGGCGTTGGCGCCGGCGGCCATCGCGGCAACTCTCGCACGCGTGGCGGAGTTGCTCCCCGCCGCCATCCGCGAACCACCGGGCGCCCCGTCCGGCATCGCGCTCGGAGTCGCCACCGAGGTCGTGACCTTGTCGGCGCCGCTCGTGCTCGGCGCCGCGCTCGCGGCCGCAGCAACCGGCGCGGTCCAGGCGGGTGGTTTCGTGGCCTGGAAGAAGCTGGGTCCGGATTTCTCGAAGCTGAACCCAGCCAAGGGGCTCGGATCTCTGCTCTCACGCGAGCGCATGTTCGGAATCGTGCGGGCACTCGCGGCCTCGCTGCTGATCGCCTACCTCGCGTCGCGCTTGCTGGCCGCGCGCGCCGCGGACATCGCGGCGAGCGTTGGCGAGCCGGCAAAGGGCACCCTCGTGGCGGGCCATCTCCTCGGCCGGCTCGCGTGGATTGCAGCGCTGGTGGGCGTCGCCCTCGCCGCCGTCGACGTGCTGTTCGTGCGCCAGTCCTGGCTGCGCCGCAATCGCATGAGCCCCGACGAGATCAAGCGTGAACACAAGGAGAGCGAGGGCGATCCCGAGCTGAAGGGCGCGCGCCACCGGGCGCACCAGGAGATGTTGGCGAGCGCCAGCGTGAACGCCGTGCAGAAGGCCTCGGTGCTGATCGTCAACCCGACGCACCTGGCGGCCGCGCTGCACTACGAAGAAGAAGGGGACAGCGCCCCCCGGGTGGTTGCCCAGGGCAGCGGGGAGCTCGCCCGGAAGATGATCGCCGCGGCCCACGCCTACGGCGTCCCCGTCGTCCGCGACGTGCCCATCGCCCAGGCGCTGATGGACCTCGAGGTCGGCGACGAGATCCCGGAGGCGCTCTACGAAGCCGTCGCCGAGATCTTGAGGGAGGCCTGGGCCGACGCCAAGGCTGAGACCGAGCCTCAAACCTGAGTCGTCTGCTCGACCACGCGCGTCCAGCGACTGGCGGCCGCGTCGCTACCTGCCGCGGCCGAGAGCTGAGCGAGGAACCGCGCGCAAGCGGCCTCTCCGCGAGAGTCGTCAGCCGCGCGCGCGCGGGCCAACGCCTCGAGCCCCTCGAGCAAGGCTTCGGTTCCACGTCCGGCACTGGCGAGCGCAACCCCGAGGGCGAGCGCCGCGCGGCTCTGCGCCCGAGGCTCGAGCTTGCGCGCACCGTCTTTGGCCTGCCGCAATCGGCGCAGCGCGTCGGTCAGCTGTCCGCGGGCGAGGCAGGCCATGCCCTCGAGTCGATCGGCGACCACATGCTGCGCCCCATCGTCGCGCAACTCCGACGCGAGCACTTCCATCGCGGCGTGATCTCCGAGCCTCAACGCCTGCACGAAGCGCTTGCCAGCTTCTTCGCCCGACGGCGGCGGGGCGCGTGAGGGTCGATCGGTGATCGGCGCCGGCTGCATGGAAAGCGGCGGAGGCACGTCGGAGCGCTGCAATCCGGCCCGCTCCGACTTTGCACCCCCGAACAAACCTCGCCGATGAACCAGCGCCGGATCACCGGTCTCGCTGAACGCCTCGAGTGCGCGGGCGGTGTCTTCGAGCCCGCCGGCGCGCAGCGCTCCAGCACTGCGCCGGGCGAGCGGCAGTGCGCGATCGACGTCACCACCCAGCATGGAGTGCACGGAAGCGGCGACGGAGCACATCGGCAAGTCTGCTCCGGCGAGCACGGCGGCGGCGGCGCGGTGCAGGCGCGCGCGCTCGGCCTCCGCCAATGCGTCGTTCAAGACGAAGCGAAGTGTCGCGGACGGAAGCGTGAGTCGTCGGCCGTCCCGCCGCAGAAGATCGCCAGCCTCCAACCCGTGCAGGGTCTCTTCGGCGGGCGGCGCCTGTTTCAGCATGCCGAGCAGCGCGGCGATCTCTTCCTCGTCCGAATCGCCACCCAGCACCGCCAGGGCACCGAGCACGCTGCGCACTCCGGCATCCCAGCGGCGAACCCGTCGCGAAATCAGCTGCTGCGGAGCAAAACTCTCTGCCTTCACGCTGCGCGTGGTGGTGGCGTCCTCGCGCAACACGAGCTCGCCGCTCTCGAGCGCATCCGCGAGGGCAGCGACCACCCCGAGGGCAAGGCCACCCCCTCGCTTGGCCCACGCCGTCGCTTCGCTGCCCCGCAGCCGTCCGCTCGACAGCTCTCGGGCAAGCTCCTCGGCGGTCTCCCGCGGGAACGGCGTGAGCTCGACCTCGAACGCCGTCGGCAAAAACGCGAGCGCCTCCGGGAGCGCGAGTCCATCGACCGCGCGGGCGACCACGGCGAAGGCTCCAGACTTGGAGGCATGCACGACCGCCTCGAGGCTGTCGAAATCAATCTGCTCCACATCGTCGATCAGGATCAGCCCAGTGCTGTCCTCACGCCGGAGGAGCGCCGACAACAGGTGGCTCGCGGTGTCGAGATCGAGACCTTCCCCCGCGAGCACACTGCCCAGTGAGGCGCCCAGCTCGGGATCGAGCTCCGCCTGAGCCTCTTCGGCCCGGGCCAGCGCCCGTCGGAGCGAGCCAAGCGGCTCTCCCAGCCGAGGCCGCAACCACAGCGTGCGGCGCTCGCGCTCGCGTGCGGCCAGCTCTTCGAGCCAGCGCGTGCCACCCGAACCGCGACGCCCCGTGACCAAGCCCAGCGTGCCGGGCGGCGGCGCCACGGGCTCACGCCCGAGGAACGGAGTTCGAACGAGCGCGATGGTCGGAAACCCGCGCGCCGGCTGAAAGGGGTGGCGCAGATCGAGACGCACACCCCGCACTCTCGCCTCGCCCAGGAGGCCAATGCGCGAACCGCGCACCAAGAGCCGCTCGTCTTGCACCGCCGAGACCGCTGGATCGAGCAGCACCTCCCCGGAGCGCGCGACCCGCGCCAGGGCCCAGGCCATCACCAGGCACTGCCCCCAAGCGTACGTCATGCGCCCGGTGCCCCCCACCTCACTCAGCGGCCCCTCCGCGATCCCGACGCTGAAACCCAGCGCCGCGCTGTCGTCGGCCGTGATCAGCTCGACCAGTCGCTCGACGCCGTCCTTGGGAAATGCAACGGCGAAGCTGGCGGCGTGCCACGCAACCAGCTGCGCACCGAGATCCTCGGCGCGAGTGAAGACTGCCTCCGCGGCGCTCGCGTACTCTGCGACACGCTCGGCCAAGGACGCCGCTCCGCGCCAGCGGAAACACGCGACGATGCGGTCGTCTTCGGGCATGAAGGCGGCGCTCAGGTTCCGATGCGGATCTTCTTCTTGAGCTGGGCCAGCTCGTCGTCGACTTCGCTTCCGCCCTTGGGTGCGTCCGCGCCGCCGCCGTACTCCAGCGCGCGGAACTTCGCCTCGACCTCCTCGCGGGTCAGCCCGCCGGGGCCACGCCCGCCGCCCAACGCTTCGTCGAGCTCACGCTGCGCTTGCGCCGCGGTCTCGACGCCCTCGATCTGATCTTCCATCCGACGGAACTCGGAGAATGCACTGCCTCCAGGACCGGTTACGCCCAGCCCTTCAGGTCCGCCTCCCGCTTTGACCTGCTGGGCGCGGGCGATGATGGTGCTCTTCTTCGACTGGTACTCCTGGTGTTTCTGCTCCATGCGCTCGAGCTCGGCCTTCATCTCGAGGGCCGCGGCGCGCTGTTCGGCTCGCAGCGCCTCGGCCCGATCTCGTTCACCGGTGACGCGCTTCTTCTGGAGCAGCGCCTCGCGCGCGAGATCGTCGTCGTCGTGTTTCACCGCCAGCTCGGCACGCTGGGACCACTTCTCGACCTCGGTGTCGAGGTCTGCGACCTTCTGCCGCAGTTGTTTCTCCGCGGCGACGGCCCGGACCACTTCCTGGCGGCCGGCGCGCACCTGATCTTGCATCTCGGAGAGCGTCGTCTCGATGGACTTCTTCGGGTCATCTGCCTTGTCGAGCAATGCGTTGAAGTTGCTCGAGATCACACGGCCCATTCGATCGAAGATCCCCATGGGCGCCACCATGCCATGACCCAATCCGGGTCGCCAGCCCAGCGAATCGCGGCCCACTCTTGCGCCGTGCGCGGCCGCCGGCGCCCATCACCCCGGGGCGAGGGCGGCTCGCGCCGGTCAGCGATTCGCGATGTGAATGGCGTGGCCCAGGGCGTGCTGCGCGGCTTCCATCAGGGCCTCCCCCAGCGTGGGGTGCGGATGCACGGTCAGCGCGATGTCCTCGGCAGTCGCGGCCATTTCCATCGCCAGCGCCGCTTCACTGATCAGGTCGCTGGCCGAGGGCCCGACGATATGGATGCCGAGGATCCGCGCCGACCCCTTCTCGGTCACGATCTTCACGAAGCCGTCGGTTTCGCGAATGCTCATGGCGCGGCCGAGGGCGGCAAACGGGAAGCGCCCGACCTTGAGCTCGAACCCGCTCGCCTTTGCGGCTTCCTCGGTCAATCCCACGCTGGCGATCTCCGGGTCGGTGAAGATGATGCCGGGAATGGTGACCCAGTCTTTGGCGGCCGCTTTGCCCGCAATGACCTCGGCGCACACCTCCCCTTCTTTGGTGGCCTTGTGCGCCAGCATCGGCGCGCCGCTGACGTCGCCGATGGCAAACACACCAGGCACGTTGGTCCGGCACTCGGGGTCGGTCGGAACGAAACCCCGCGCGTCCACTGTCACCCCGATCTCCTCGAGCCCGATCCCGCCAGAGCGTGGGCGCATGCCCACGGCAACCAGCACCACGTCCGCGTCCACGCGTTCAGTCGCGCCGCCCGTCGACACGATGACCGCCACGCTGCCGTCCGGGTTCCGCTCCCAGCGCTCGGCTTTGGCCTGCTTGAGCACACGGCCACCCTTCTTGGCCAGCGAACGCTCGACGATCTTCACCGCATCGGGGTCGGTGCCAGGCAGCAGATTCGGGGTCAGCTCGATCACGGTCAGCTGACTGCCCAGCGCCTGATACACCATGCCGAGCTCGAGCCCGATGACACCGCCGCCGATCACGGCCAGGCGTCTTGGCACGTGCGTCAGGCTGACTGCCTCCCGCGCGCCGATGATCTGTTTGCCGTCGAACTCGAAGCCCGGCACCTCGATCGTCGCCGAGCCGGTCGCAACCACGATGCCGCGCGTGGCCCGCACCCGCAGCAGCTCACCCGACTTCTGTTTCACCTCGAGCGTCTGCGCGTCGACGAAGCGCCCCATGCCCTCGATGGCCTCGGCGCCGTTCTGTTTGAGCAGGTGCCGGACGCCGGAGGTCAGCTTCTTGACGATGCCGTTCTTCCAGGCCTGCAGCTTGTCGACGTCGATGCTGACCTCACCGAACGACAGCCCTTGCTCCGAGGCTTTGCCCGCCTTTTCGTACTGGTGTGCGGTGCTGATCAGCGCCTTCGACGGGATGCAGCCCCAGTTCAAACACACGCCGCCGTACTCTTCGGCCTCGACGCAGGCGACCTTCAACCCCAGCTGACCGAGCCGAATGGCGCACGGATACCCGCCGGGACCGCCGCCAAGAACCACCACGTCGTAGACACGTTCTGCCATCGCGCGGCGTTTGTAACATCGAAGCCGAGCCGTGGCACCAGCCTAGAGCGCCGAACAGGTGACCGTCGTTTGTTTTTCAGCGACTTGCAATCTGTTCGGCGCTCGCGCGCGGAGCGCGCACGGCCGAAGGCCGGGGGTTTGGGGCGCAGCCCCAACGTAAAAGTCCTAGAACGCGAGCAGCGCAAGCTGATCGGTGTTCTAGAGCGCCGAACAGGTGACCGTCGTTTGTTTTTCAGCGACTTGCAATCTGTTCGGCCTCCGCGCGCGGCCAAGGCCGGGGCGCCCCACCCTACACGCTCAACAGGACCGTCTGTTTTTCAGCGACTTGCAATCTGTTCGGCGCTCGCGCGCGGAGCGCGCACGGCCGAAGGCCGGGGGTTTGGGGCGCAGCCCCAACGTAAGTGTCCTAGAACACGAGCAGCGCAAGCTGATCGGTGTTCTAGGATGGCGGCCGGCTGATCCGGTGCAGTGAGGCCGCCGAACCCCGCGGGACCATGCTGGGCCTGTGAGAAAATACCTGCTCGGTCTGGCTGGCCGGCGGGTAAACGAACTCGAGCGGCGAGCGCACGAAGCGGCCGAGCACGGCACCGAGCAGGTTGAGCCCGCGGAGCAATGGCACCTCGCGGGCGCGGAACGCAACGCCCAAGGCGAGCACGAAGCTGATGCCGAAGTTCATGCTCCCGATGCACAGGATGCCCAGCGCCGCCCAGGCCACGGCTGGATCTTTGAGGGCGTCGACGCCAAGCGCCGTGACCGAGAGCGCGAGCGAGCCGGTCGAGAGTGTGACGTGGCGCACGTCGACGGGCAGTCCAAAGAACTTGCCGAACGCCGGGAGCATGCCGAGCAAGAGGCCGAGGGTGACGCTGCCGCCGAATCCCGCGATGTGTTTCTTGAAAGCGCGCCCGAAGAACCCGAACAGGCGACGCCCGAAGAGCCGCCCCAGCCGGTGTTCGGTGATGGCCTCGGGAATGCGGCGATACACGGCCCAGTTCTCCAGCCAGCCCGCCCCCAGGCTCGACAGCCAGAGCAGGACGCCGGTCAGAGCGGCGAACGGGATCGTGGCGCTGTGGCCGGGATGCAGCGCCTCGATGGCGTGGTGCGCGGTCTCGCCATCCAGGAACGGGCGCGCGGCGACCGCGCGAAACACCAGGTCGAAGGCCATCGCTGACGGGATCACGACCCCGACGTTGCCCAGCGCCGCCGCCAGCTGTGAACGACAGATGCGAGCGATGGTCGTGATCAGGTCATCGAGCTGGTGCGCCCCCTCCTGGCTGCGGATCGACCCGGCGAGGGCAGCGGCGGTCATGCTCGGTTGTTTGGTCGCCAGCGTGAAACCGAGCAGCTGCATGCCGATGAAGCTCCCGGCGAAGTTGACTGCGTTGACCATGCCCTCGATGGCCGGCGCAAAACCGCCCCACTTCGTCAGGAACTTCCCGGCGCAGGTGAACGCAGTGAGAAAGCCACCTCCCGCGGCCGAGGCCAGCATCTTCCACCACTCACCCCGGGACACGGTGATGTAGTGCTCACCGGTCTCGCCCGCGCGCTCGATGACCTTGCGCGCCAGGAGCTGCAGATTGTCCCGAACCACCCCGCGCACACTCTGCTCACGCAGCCGCGCCCGCACCAGCTCCGCCACGAACGCCGCCTCGGCACTGACGATCTCGGGCGTCTTCCGGGGATCCCGCGCCACCAAGATGGACTCGATGCGCGTGAGGCACTTCGCGATGACTTCCAGCCGGTAAACGACGTCGACGCTGACACCGAAGCGCTCGAGGTTGTCGAGCACGACCACCAGATCGCTACGACACAACGTCGAGAGCTCCGGCAGCTCGTCAAAGGCGGCGTGATGCACCCGGAAGAACGGGCTCTCTCGCACCGGTCCGGCAGGCCCGCGCCGTCGAATGTCGTCCGACAAGCCGAGCGCCGAGACCCGGGTAGTGAGCAGCGCCAGCGCGTCTTCCGTTGCGTCGCGCAGCGGCTGCCACACGTCGCCGAGCACCGTCAAGAACTCGACCACGAGCTCCGTCGGGAGCCCGGCGAGCCAGTCGGCATCCCGCGACGTCTTGAACATGTGCGCGAACAGCTCACCGAGATCGCGAGGGTCGGGTGCCCGAGGCAAGAGACGGCGCGCCAGCCGATCACTCGTCTCGTCCAGGAGTCCGCGGTCGTTGGGCAGCCCCACCTCGCACAGGAGCCCGAGGGCGTTGGCCTCGGACAGCACGCTGGTCGTGGTCTCGCGCAGCCGACGCTGCAGCTCCGGGACGTTGACGAGCGCCCGCAAGAGCAGCCTCAGCCGCGTAGTCGCGTACGGCTCGGTCGCAGCGCCGTCGAGCGGCGGCGGTTTCGGTCCGTCGCACACCCAGCGGGTGAGTTGTTCGATGGCGTGCAGCCGTTCGGGCAGCGGGCTCGTTGGCTCGACTTGACAGAGCCTCGCGTGGAGCTGCCGGACTGCGCGGTTCGTCGTGCCGCCGGGAGTGAGCTCGCGAGCGAAAGCGGGCAGCTCGGGTACCACCTCCCTCGCCTCCGGCGTCACCACGGCGCGAGCCTACACGAGTCAATTGGCGCCGGTAGCCGCCCCGCAAATGTCCCGCATCTGGCGGCTCCGAGCGCAAGCCTTGCCGCCGCGTTCTGCGGCGCGCGCGATCTTCTGGGCCACTTTGCGAGCTCACCCTCTGGCATGTCGGTTGCGTCTTCGATTGCACATGGCCCGCACGAATTTTCTACGCAACGGGAGCTTGCTCACGTCGGTTTTGTGCTTAGGCATCGCCTCCGATGTCGCGGCGCAGGTCCCGGCGGCGAGACCGGATCTGGTCATCAGCAAGCTCGCCCTCAGTCACGATCAGGCCGCGCCGGACTCGTGGCTCGAGGTCGAGCTGACCGCCACGAATTCGGGCACGGTGGATGCGGGTCCGTTCCGGATCGCCATCTATCACAGCGACGGACTCATCGTACCCAAGCGCGGCAACGTCACGCGCATCGGTGCGATCCAGGTGGACCGAGGACTCGGCGCCGGGCAGAGCTCGACGTTCTCCGCCCGAGTCCGCTTGCCCCCGTGCGACAAGTGCAAGCCTGGGAGTGTGTACGCTTATGCCGATGCCTGGGGCACGGTGCTCGAGCGCTCCGAGGACAACAATTTCAAAGCGGTTCCGATCACGGTCGACCCGAGCTTCCTGCCGAACCTGCGGGTCGAGAAGGTCTCGCTCACGCCCGACCGCGGGCCAGCAGCCCGGGAGATCAAGCTGTCGGCGACGGTCAAGAACACGACGCCTTACGCCGCCCAGGGGCCCTTCAAGCTCGGGCTCTACTGCTCCGACGACGCGGAGCTGACCCACGACGATCTGATCCTCACGACCTTCATCCACGGGGCGATCGCCGGCAATGGCCAGCTCACAATCAGTCGCAAGCTTGCCGTGGACACCCGCTGTCCGGTCCGCGGTCAGCAGGTCGAGCTCGGCATCGTCGCGGACCTCGACGGCGCAGTCTTGGAAGCCAACGAGAGCGACAACTCCGAGTCGGCTCCCTACTGGGTGTTCCGCTCGCCGGATCTGGTCGTCGGACAGCTCTCCGTGAGCCGGGATGCGGCCGCGCCGGGTTCGCGCATCGTGCTCGCGTACCGCCTCCAGAACCAGGGCAAGGTCGCCGCGCTGCCGTTCAAGGTCGCGGCCTACATCTCGAAGAATGCGAGCATCGACCCGACCGACACGCTGGCTGACACGCTGGAGATCACGGGGCTCGCCGCCAACACGACCAGCGGCACCTTCCACCAGGAGCTCACCGTCCCCGCGCTCGCCAGCGGCAAGTACTTCGTGGGGGTGATCGTCGATGTCGACGACAAGAACGGCGAGCTCAAGGAGCGCAACAACATCAAGGCGGTGCCGCTCGCCATCCGGAAAGTCAACCTCAGCGATCGCTTCTTCTTCCTCGACAAGTCATCGGCCTTGCCGGGCGACCCGCTCGAGCTGCGCTTCTCGCTGCGCAACATGGGAGCGGATCGGAGCGGTCCGTTCAAGGTAGCATTCTATTTCTCCGCCGACCCGCGCCTGGATGCGAAAGACCAGCGGCTGACGGACTTCGCCGTCCTCGGCCTGCAGAGTGGCGGCGAGCGCGGCGAGCACGTGCTGCGAACGCAGGTGCCCGCCGACGCCGGCGAGGGTTACCACTACGTGTTGATGGCCGTGGACGATGGGGACACCGTCGCGGAGACCGACGAGTACGACAACATCGCGCTCCGAGCCCTGAGGATCCTGCGCAAGTGACCTCAGCGTCGGGAGCAACGCGCCGACTCACATCCCCGGGATTTGCATGATCTCGACGACCTCGATGAACCCCTCGGGCATCATGAAATGCGGATGCCCTTTCAGGCTCTCGGCCAGAGCCTCTTTGGACTCTGCCTGGAGCACCGAGTAGCCCCCCAGATCGTTGGGGACTTCGGCGGCACCGGCAGTCGTCACATGCACGCCCTTGCCGAGCGGCGCCCCCATGTCGACAATCGTGCCGCTCGAGTTCTTGCTCCACGCCATCCAGGCGTCCATGCCGGCTTTTTGCTGCTCGGGCGTGGCTTTTTTCGCCTGCTCGTACGAGGCCATCGGCGCTTTGTAGAGGACGAGAAACTTCTTCATGGGGCTCCGCTCCGCTTGGTTCGGTCGTGAAGGCATCGTCTAGTCCGGGCCACGCTGCCCCGCAAGCCACCCGGTTCCTGGCTCATCCCCCAAGAGCGCGCTCTGCTCCCGCCGGCGGCCGGGCCGGTCGCGCGAGTCGGGGACCTCGTCGAGCCTCGCCTCGCCGATGCGGTTCTGCAGCATGCCGATGAGCCTCTGCCTGGTGCGTCCCCTTCGAGTCATGATGCGCTCGCATTGGTGCCCACAACGCTGCCGCTGCCGAGACCACGAGCACCTGCCGGCACACCCTTTGTGCGGGTGTGCCCGGACCGTCTCAGGGTGTGAGCACGGCGATGGCGGCGCGAAGCAGGGGTTCGACCCGAGGCTCGATCCCGCGCAGTCGCACGTGCTCGACAGCTTGCCGTGCCTGGGCCCGCTTGAACCCCGAGAGCACCAGCGCCGAGCGCACCTTCTCGAACACTTCGGGCTCGGGCGCGGCCGCGACCGCAGGTGCCGGCGTGCGGTTCGTTTCGCGGCGAGCTCGAGCCCCGGCGATCTCGTTCTGGATGTGCTCTTCGCCGAACACCTGTCGCGCTCGATACGAGTTGTGAGCCGAGCAGAGCAGGCAGCAGTTGTCCACGGTGGTCGGCCCGCCCTTCGCGAAGGGAACGATGTGCTCGATGGTCAGGAAACGGGTCTCCGAGCATCTGCGACCGGCAGCATCGGTGAAGGTGCACTGGTCAGCGTCCCGCTCCCGCACCTCCCGCTGGACGTCGACGGGCACGTGCCGCGAGCCCGGCTTCGTCTCGCGACGCTTGCGCGGCTTGCCCGCGCCCTCGCGGCGCTTGGTCTCGACGGCGATGAGCTCGTCGATGGCCCGCTCGATGATGACGGCGAGCTCCCCGCCCGGCTCGGCGTGGCTGAGCAGGTCTCGAGCGCGCTCGAGCTTGTCCCTGAGCGCCGCACTGGCCGTGAACTCCACGCGGAAGCTCGTCGCCGAGAGCGGCTCGACCCGAGCCCGGGAGCTCGCCGGCGCGCCCGGGGTCGCGTCGCCCTGGGCGACCGGGGCGCCGGGCCCCGTGTCACCTTGCTCGAGCATGGTGCGTCCCCCGAGCGGCGTGATGCTCGGGAGCACGTCCGGCTTGGGGAAGCGGCGCGCGAGCAGCGCCTCGATTTGGCGGCGGCTCTTGCCCCGGACCTCGCTGAGCAGCGCACTCACGTTTTCGTCCGTGAGGCGAGGCGCGAGCAACCAGAGGCCGGTCAGGTGGAGCGCGCCGGACTCGAGGTCGGCCATTGCCTCGGGAAACCGAAGGCAAGTCCGGGCGACGGCGATGCGCGTCTGCGCCTCGTTTTCGGAGTACCCGAGCCGCTCCGTGCAGTACGCGAACATCGAGGAGCAGGCCTGACCGAGATACAACTTCCGCCGCTCGACCTCGCCGAGGTAGGCGATGACCCGGGCGACGGCGCGGCGCTCGGCGCGGCGGGCCTCCGGCAAGTGAGCGATGAGCTCGTCATCGGTGAGAGCAGTGAGCGAGAGGGGCGCGCATATCTCCGCATACCACGCGATTTTTCGCCCTCACCGCTGCCACCAGGCGCGACGCTCACGACGTGAAATGCTTCGAACGTCACCGCGATGCGCGAAGCGCGCACAGCGCTCATCCTCGTGGCAGCGCGTGAGGGTCTCCGCGTGACTCGTCGCAAGCGCGCGCTGCGCGCCCGGAAACCGGTCAAGAAAAATCGTGCTCGTGTCGCGCTCGACATGCTCTTTTCAAGCACGCGCTTCGGCGCGGCGCAGAGCTCGGAACCACGCCTCTCGCACCCCTCGAACAAAGAGGGGTGCACGGATTGCCCTCGGTGGTCTTGGAAGCGGCAGCGGCATGGGCTCGCCGGCTCGCGCAGCAAAGCAACGCGACCGAGCCCGAGCGGGGCACACCGTGCGCGTTGAGACCGCTCTTCCGGTGGCCGCTCCCAGGCGACGAGACGCGACGTCCGCGCGGGCATCGTCTCGCCCTGCGCCGCAGAGTGACTACTTCGTCTTCCTTGCTCTCTTCTCGCGGCCGCTGCCTTCGCCGACCGCTCGGTCCTCGGCGCTGGCCTTCCAGCTCTCGCCGGGCGAGGCGGGGGCACCTCGGCCGTGCCCCTTTGCTGCTGGCCGGCCCGACTCCCGATCAGGGCCGGTTCCTGGCTCCGTGCACTCGATGGCCTCATTCGATCGCTCGCGGTGCGCTCTCGAGCCGGTGGCCTGACGCCTGACCCCGGAAGCCTTCGTGATTCGCCCGCAAAGGCGAGTCACGAGTCAGTGCCCGCTCGGCGCCCGCGGTGCGTTTGCCAGCGCGTCGCGCTGCTCGCGAAGATGCCAGGGCAGCACCGCGTACACGTCGTCGAAGAGTGACTCGAGGGGCGGGGGCAGGCGTTTTTCGACTGCCTCGATGGCGCGCGAGATTTCCTCGTTGAGCTCCTGATCGATGCGCTCCACGAGCGCCGCGTCCAGGTGGCCCTCGCGCTCGAGGTGGCGCCGGATGCGGTCGATGGGGTCCTTCTCGGCCCAGCTCTTCACTTCCTCTTCGGAGCGATAGCGGGTCGGATCGTCACTCGTCGAGTGGGCCCCCATGCGATAGGTGAAACTCTCGACGAACGTCGGTCCGCCGCCGGCTCGCGCGCGGTCGACCGCGTCTTTGACCACTCGGTAGACCGCGAGCACGTCGTTGCCGTCGACGCGCACGCCAGGCAGGCCGTAGGCCTTGGCCTTCACCGCCAGCGTCTCGGACGCGGTCTGGCGAGCTGTTGGCACACTGATGGACCAGTGGTTGTTCTGGCAGATCATCACGCACGGGACCTGGAACACGGCAGCGAAGTTCATCGCGTTGTGGAAGTCCGGCTGGCTCGTCGCGCCATCCCCCATGAAGCCGATGGTAACCGTCGGATCTTTGCGCAGCTTCGCAGCCCAAGCCGCGCCCACCGCCTGGGGGATCTGGGGGCCGATGCAGCTCGACCACGACACCTGGTTCACCGCTCGGCCCGCCATGTGGCTGGGCATGTTGCGCCCCTTCAGCACGTCGAGGTCGTTGCCGAAGACCTGGGCGAGGTACGTGTCCAGAGGGAACCCCCGGACCAGCATGATGGAGCTCTCGCGTAGCGCGGGGAAGATCCAGTCGTTCTCTGCGGTGGCGAGGGCGGTTGCGATGGGGGTCGCCTCCTGCCCCGTACAGGTGCCGTAGAACCCGACGCGGCCCTGTCGCTGCAGACCGACCATGCGTGTCTCGAGCACGCGCATCTTCCGCATTTCGCGGTACATGCGCAGCAGGGTCTCCCGCGGCAGGCGCGGATCCGTTGCGGGATCGGTGCTGCCGTCGTCCGTGAGCACTCGGAGCAACCCGAGCGTCGGATCGGCGCTGCGCTCGGACCGCTTGCCGGTCACTCGGATTCCGTCTCGAGCTGGTTCAGGAGCTCCGTCGCGTGATCTCCATCGAGCTCCAGGGCTTCGGCCAGGGCGTTGATCACCTCGTTCTCGCTGTCTTCGATCTCGTCGTCGGCAAACGCCAGCGCGGCGGCCAGCGAGAACGCGGCGTCCGCGAGGGCGGGGTCCTCTTTCAGCGTGGGCGCCACGGCGGCCAGGCGCGCTTCCATGC
The DNA here is from genome assembly GCA_016706225.1 of Myxococcales bacterium. NCBI lineage: Bacteria > Pseudomonadati > Myxococcota > Myxococcia > Myxococcales > Myxococcales bacterium. The sequence continues at coordinate 261,805 of JADJKB010000008.1, read as the reverse complement.
CCTGCTTCGCCAGCTCGGCACACTGCTCGAACAGCTTTTCGATGTGGTGCGTCCGCACGGCGTGCTGAGTCAGCCCCCGCACCGCGCCGCGCAACACGTCACGCTCGCTGTCGGTGACCTTACCGTCCGCCATGACCATCAGGCACATCACCTCGAACAGCGCCTCGAAGCGTTGCTTGGCGTCGGGATCACCCGCGAACGGGTCGTCCTCCGCCGCGGCACGCATGAAGTGAACGCTCGGGGGTTGACCCACCTCGAGCAGCTCGTCACGGATCCTGGCCAGGGTCTTGTCGCGCAGCTGAATCATGGTCTCCTCCTTCGCCGTGGCCCGGCGCGGCGTCAATGTGATCGGCAGCGCCCAGTAGCCGCAGTGATTCTTCCACGGCCGAGGGCTCCGCCCGCTCCGGCCGGCCCCGCATCGCCAGAATCAGCGTACGCGCTTCCTTTAGCCGCGCACGTCCGGCGGCGGCGACCGCCAGGGTCCGCGCGTCTCGCGTCCAGGCGTCGAGCCCCTGGAGAATGCTGCTGCGGGCCCGCGCATCACCGAGGCGAGCCAGCGCGACCTTGGCCTGCCACGCGAACGGGTCGCGGCTCACGCCGAACAGTCCGAACGCCCGCTTCACCAGGCCGGCGCGGGCCGCGGCGAGCCCGAGCTCCCCCGCGAGCTCGATGGCCGCCTCGGCGTCCTCCGGCTCGTGAGTGCCGCTGCCAGTCCCCACCGCCACCACCAACACGTCCGCGCCGCTCTTGTCGCCCAGCCGCCCAAGGAGCAGCGCGGCGGCCAAGCGCACCTCGGCAACCTCGTCATCGAGCAGCACACGCGCTCTCGACGCGAGCCGAGCGGGGGCGACCGATGTGTGCTCACCAACCCAGCGCTCCTCCGCCAGTCTAAGGCCGACATAACGCACGTGGCCGTCGGGATCCTCGAGCGCGCGAAACAGCGCATCGACCGAGCGCTCTCCCCCGACCTGCGCGAAGGCAACCATGGCCTGGAAACGGATCTCCGGTCGAGGATCTGCGAGCGCCGCTTCGACCACGTCCACCACCTCGACGGCGGCCTCCGCGTCGGTGCCCGCGATCTCGCCGAGGGCAACCAGACACATCTGTCGCACGCGTAGCGACTCGTCCTCGGTCACGGCTCGAACCAGATCGGGGAGCACCCCTTTCACGCCTGCGTCGGCGAGGGCGAGCGCAGCCTCCGCCCGAACCCCCGCGGCAGCGTCTTCGAGCAGCGCCGCGCGCAGGCGTGAGACGGCGTCCTGGCTCCCTTCCCCAGCATGACGACCGAGGTCACGCAGCGCCGAGAGGCGAACCTCGAATTTCTTGTGGCCCGCATCACGCAGCGCAGCGGCCAGCGTGCGGGGCAGTGGAGCCAGGCCGAACATGGGCTGGGCGGAGCCTAGCAGCACCGAGCAGCACGGTTGGCACGCATGCTGCCTACGGCCGCACGACGCGGGGTTCCGAATTGTCCGGCTCGCCCGTCGCTCTGGAGGAGCCAAATGCACAAGTCGCTCATCACCATGGGGATCTGCCTCTCGCTCGCGAGCTGCGACAAGACCGATGCCGCGGCCCAGGCCGGCTCGGCCGCGGAGAGCGCCGCTGCCGCGCCCGCCGCCTCTCGAGCGCCCGCCAGCAACCTGCCCCCGCTCGACCCGAAAAACATCGTCAGCATTGCGGTAGGTTCCAAGGATCACACGACCCTGGTGACCGCGCTCAAGGCGGCGGACTACGTCACCTCGGTGTCGAACGCCGGTCCATTGACGGTGTTCGCGCCCACCAACGCCGCCTTCGAAAAGCTCCCTGCGGGCACGGTCGACGGCCTGCTCAAGCCCGAAAAGAAGGACGACCTCCGCAACATTCTGAAATTTCACGTGACCACGTCGGTCTACGAAACGAAGGATCTGAAGGACGGCGAGACCTTGGCGATGGCCAACGGTCTGAAGGTCACGATCCACGTCAAGGGCGACAAGGTCATGCTGAACGACGCGACGATAACGGCCTCGATCCGGGCGTCGAACGGCATCGTTCACGTCATCGATGGGGTGCTGCTCCCGCCGGCCCAATAGTGGACCCAGAGGTCCAGATTGCCGAAATCACTGCGCCCTCGGCGCTCGCTCGCGCACCCACTGCGCGATCTTGGTCGCGCAAATTCCACCGAACATCCCCTATCCACCACGAGAACTAGCCCCCCAAGGCCCCGAGCCCAGTGTCCGTCAGGTCTGACTCGCAACGGAACGACCTTTGCCAGTGAGTCGACACCGGAACCAGCCTCGCGGCACTCGGCACAATCAGGAGACATGTGATGCAACTGACCCTCACGAAAGCGCTGCTCATGGGCGGCGCAGTCCTCGGTTTGGCGGCCTTGGCCGCATCTTGCGAGAACAAAGCCGAAAAGAAAGGCGCTCAGACCGCGAGCGGGGCACTCGGCGCGTCGGCGTCGATCAAACAGCTCATGGACGCGCGCGGGCTGACCGAAGCGGACGTCGAAGGCGCGCTCAAGACCTACGTGCCCGGCGGCAAGAGTGACGACTACATCGTGTTCGCGTCGGGCGGGCAGTCTGGCCAGATCCTGATGATCGATATGCCCTCCATGCGCCTGCTGAAGGTCATCGCCGTGTTCTCCCCGGAGCCATGGCAGGGCTACGGCTACGGTGGTGAGAGCGACAAGATCCTCGCGCAAGGTGCGCAGACCTCGCGCAAGCTCTCGTGGGCCGACGTGCACCACCCGAACCTGAGCGAGACCAAGGGTGACTACGACGGCGAGTACCTGTTCGTGAACGACAAGGCCAACGGCCGCGTGGCCGTGGTCGATCTCAAAGACTTCATGACCAAACAGCTGGTGCCCAATCCCCTGGTCGCCAGCGATCACGGCGGCGCCTTCGTCGATCCGAACACCAACTACATCATCGAGACCAGCCAGTATCCGGCCCCACTGGGCCGCGAGTACGCGCCGCTGTCGGAGTACAAAGAGAAGTACCGCGGCGTGGCGATGTTCTGGAAGTTCGACCGCGCGAAGGGCCGTATCGACACCGCGCAGAGTTTTGCGATCGAGCTGCCGCCTTACACTCAGGATCTCGCCGACGCCGGCAAGCTGGTCAGCGACGGCTGGGCCTTCATCAACTCGTTCAACACCGAGATGGCCATCGGTGGCACGCTGGAAGGCAAACCCCCAATCGAGAGCGGTGCGTCCAAGAACGACATGGACTACATGCACATCATCGACTGGAAGAAGGCCGAAAAGCTGGTCAAAGATGGCAAGGCCGTCACGATCAAGGGCATGAAGGTGCTACCGCTCAAGGTCAGCGCCGAAGAGAACGTGATCGCGCTGGTCGGCGAGCCCAAGAGCCCCCACGGCTGCGACGTGACGCCCGACGGAACCGCGATCGTGGTCGGTGGCAAGCTCGACACCCATGCCACGGTCTATGACTTCGCCAAGATGAAGGCGCTCATCGACCAGAAGAAGTTCGAGGGCAAGGACGCCTACGGCTTGCCCATCTTGTCGTTCAAGGAGTCGATCCGCGGCCAGACGGAGATCGGCCTCGGACCGCTGCACACGGTCTTCGACGACAAGGGTTTCGCCTACACCTCGGTGTTCATCGAGAGTGTCGTCGCCAAATGGTCGCTCAAGGACCTGAAGCTCGTCGAAAAGCTCCCGGTGCACTACAATATCGGCCACATCATGGCGGCCGAAGGGGACACCGTGAGCCCGGACGGCAAATACGTCGTGGCGATGAACAAGATGAGCATGGACCGGTTCTCCAAGGTCGGCCCGCTGTACCCGCAGAACTTCCAGCTCCTCGACGTGGCCGGCGACAACATGCGGTTGCTCAGCGACACCCCAATCGGCATCGGTGAGCCGCACTACTCGCAGATGATCAAGAGCGACAAGCTGAAGCCGATTCAGGCGTACAAAGCGGGAGAGAACCCCTACACGGGGCAGGTCGATCCGAACGCAGTGGCGAACGAGAAGGCCGCCAAGATCACCCGCAACGGCACCACCGTCGACGTCTGGATGACGGCAATCCGCAGCCACTTCGTCCCCGATCAGATCGAGGTCAACGAAGGCGACACCGTGAATCTCCACATCACCAGCCTCGAGGCGGCCGAGGACCAGACCCACGGCTTTGCGCTGAACATGTACAACGTCAACCTGAGCCTGGAGCCGGGCAAACACGAGAACGTGACCTTCAAGGCCGACGTACCGGGTGTCTTCCCGTTCTACTGCACCGAGTTCTGCTCTGCCCTGCACCTGGAGATGGCTGGCTACTTCCTGGTCAAGCCGAAGTGAGGGGGGAGAAAGCACCGAAGCCACGATGACAGCCGCTGCCGAATCGAAGCGAGAGAACGTCAAAGAAACCGCGGACGGGCATCACCACCTGAAGGTCGTGGCGCCCGTGCCCGGCGTGCGGCGGCGGTGGGCGGCGAGGTGGAGCGTGATTGTGCTCGCCCTCGCCGCCGTGGGCCTGCAGGTGAGCTCACTCTCTCAGCCCTGGTGGTGGATCAAGCTGTATGCGCCGCAGTACCCAAAGGGTCTGCAGATCATCGTCTCCCTCACCGGCGTCTCCGGCGACGCCAAGGAGGTGGACATCCTGAACCACTACATCGGCATGGCCAGCCTGACCCAGGCCGCTCCCACCGAGCGGCAGCTGGCCGGCTACGGGATTGCCGTGCTAGCGGTGGCAGTGGTCGCGTTGACCTTGATCGCCGGCAAGAAGCTGGGACGGCTGCTCGCCGCGGTGGGTTTCGTGTTTCCCTTCGCCTTCATCGCCGACAGCTACTACTGGATGTACCGTTTTGGGCACTCGCTGAACCCCGAGGCGCCCATCCGCCTGCCCTCGTTCACCCCGCAGCTCTTCGGCAACGGCAAGATCGGCCAGTTCATGACCTTCGCTCAGCCCACGACGGGATTCTGGATGGCCGTGGCCGCGTTCGTGCTGCTGGCTGGCGCCGCGGTCTTGCGCGCTCGGGTCTGCAACAGCTGCGCAAAGGCCGGGAACTGCGGCGCAGTGTGTCGGGATGCATTCGTGGGACCGCAGGCCGGGGCTAGTCCGTGACGCCGCGCACGTGGCGGCGATTGGCCTGGGGAGCCGCGCTCTCCGTGGCCTTCGCCGCGACGGCGTTCGCCGCACGCAATCTGCGGCCCACCTTCCGCACCCCCCCGGAGGTCCCGGCGCCCGGCGGACCGAGCGCCCTCTCGCCGCCCGCGGGAGCCCCCATCGCCAAGGACGCGACCGCACTCACGCGCCTCTTGGCGGACCCAACCGGGCCGCAGGAGATCTGGCTCGGACCGGGGACGTTCAGCGGCAACTTCGCGATCCATCGGCGCGTCTCCCTGCGCGGAACCGGCCAGAGTGTGCTGGACGGCCAGGGCTCGGGCACGGTCCTCACGATCAAGGCCGACGGGGTCAGCGTCGAGAACCTGACCCTGGCGCACTCGGGCAGGAGCAACACGCGCGAAGACGCAGGCGTCAAGGCGAGTGGAAAGAGGATCCGACTGGAGCAGCTTCGCACCGAGGACACACTGTTTGGTCTCGAGCTCAGCGAGTGCACCCATTGCCTGGTCCGCGGTGTGCACGTCGCGGGAACCTCCGGCGACCTGCTGCGCGGTGACGGCATCCGACTGTGGGAGGCTCACGACTCGGTCGTGCGGGACTCTCTGGTCGAGAACGCGAGGGACGTCGTGATCTGGTACTCGCGCCGGGTGACGCTCGAGAACGTGATCGTGAAGAAGAGCCGCTACGGCGCGCATTTCATGTACGCCCACGACTCGTTCTCGAAGAACTGCCGCTTGCTCGAGAACGAGGTCGGGATCTTCGTGATGTACTCGAACCGCGTGCATGCCCAAGGCAACGTCCTGGCCGGAGCACGCGGCGCTGCCGGCATGGGTTTCGGCTTCAAAGAGAGCGAGACGGTTCACCTGGAGAACAACTGGATCGTCGCCAACACCACCGGCATCTATCTCGACAACACCCCGCGCTCCCCGCACGAAGAGGTGGTGTTCGAGCGCAACCTGCTGGCTCTCAACGACGTGGCCCTCCGGACCCACGGCTCGAACCGCAGCATCCGCTTCGCCGACAACGAGCTGTCTGGAAACGGCGCGGTGGGTGAGGTCGATGGCGGCGGCGACATGCTAGGTCTGTCGTTCGTGGGCAACTACTGGTCGGATTACGCCGGTTACGACCTGAATCGGGACGGGGTCGGCGACGTGGCCTACGAGGTCAAGCGGCTCTCTGGTGAGCTGACCGACTCCCACCCTAGTCTGCGCTTCTTTCGCGGCACTGCGGCCATGGGTCTGGTAGACACCATTGCCGAAGCCGTCCCGACGTTCGCTCAGCGCAAGCTGCTCGTCGATGCCCGGCCCGCCTTCGAGCGGAGGCCACCATGATCGAGATCTCCCACGTGTCGAAGGCGTTCGGGCGAGTCACGGCGCTCAACGACGTGAGCCTGCGGGTCGAGCCCGGAGAACGGGTTGCGTTCGTTGGTTCGAACGGCTCCGGCAAGACCACCCTCCTCAGAGCCATTCTCGGTCTGCTTCGGGTCGAAGGCAGCGTGCGCATCGGTGGCATCGACGTCGCCGTGAGCCCGGAGATTGCGCTCAAAAGCGTGGCATACATGCCACAAATCGCCCCGCCCATCGAGGCTCCGGTCAAGGAGGTCGTCACTGCGCTGTGCCGCATGCGCGACATGGCGCCGAAGGCCGTAGTCGAGCGCGCGCTTCGCCTCGGCCTCTCCCTCGAGGAGATCTCGCGGGTTCGTTTTCGCGATCTGTCCGGCGGCACGAAACAGAAGTTGCTCGGCGCACTGGCGCTCGCGGCTCACGCGCCGGTGCTGGTTTGTGACGAACCCACCGCAAACCTGGACGCCGAGGCTCGCGCGGCATTTCTGGCGGAGCTGGATCGAAGACCCTCACACCACATCACCGTGCTCTGCTCCCACCGCATCGACGAGGTCCGGCAGCTGGTCGAGCGCGTGGTCGAACTGCGTGAAGGGCGAGTCGAGCGCGACGCATCGGTCGACGAGATCTTGGCGGATCGTCGCCGCTTCCAGTTCGAGGTCACCCTGAGCGGCAGCGCTCCGGAAACCGTGCGGGCCTTCCTGCACGACAACGGCTTCGTTCTCGGCGGACCGAACAAGTTCGAAGCCCTCGTCACCCAGGACGACAAGATCGCGTTGATGGCGCGTCTGGTGCGCGAACACGGCACGGCGATCTCGGATCTCAGCGTGTACCACGTGGACGATCTCTCGCTGAGCGACCCGGCCACGGACGCGGAGCCAGGGTCCAAACCCCGACTCAAGGCGGTGCGGACATGACTCGGGGCTGCGCCGCCGTGCTGATTTCGTTTGCGCTCTTGGCCTGCGAGGCGACCAACGAGCCCGCGGACCCGATCTGGGGCAAACAGCCCTGCGGCAGCTGCGCCATGCTGGTCAGCGATCCGGCCCACGCCGCTCAGCTGGTGACAAGCGATGGCAAGCGAGTCTTCTTCGACGACCCGGGGTGCATGGCGGCCTACCTTCAGGAGCGCGGTGTGACCGCCACCAAGATGTGGGTGCGCGATACGAGCGGCAAGTGGCTCGACGCAAAGAGCGCCCGCTTCAGCGCTTCGGGCAAGACCCCCATGGACTACGGCTTCGTCGTTGCTGGCGACGGCGACGCCGACTTCAGTCAGCTCGAAGCGGCCGCGCGCAAGCGGCGGGAGCAGAAACCGTGAGCGCCGCCGACCGACAGCAGGCTTTGTTTCGGCTGGAGCTCAGCGACGCGCTGCGTTCGCGCTGGGTGGTGTTCACCACCGCGGTCTACGGCGTGGTCTTCGCCGCCTTCATCTGGCTCGGGCTGCGCGAGTCGACGGTGCTCGGGTTCACCGGACTGTCCCGCGTGGTGCTCAACGTCGCCAACGCGGTGGTCATCGCGGTGCCCCTGGTCGCGCTGGTCGCGTCCAGCCAGACCATCGTCCGGGCTCGTACCAGCGGGTTCTTCGAGCTGGTCCTGGCGCAACCCTGCCGGCGCAACGATTGGCTGGTTGCGGTCGTCGCGTCGCGTGCGGTGGTGGTGCTCGGACCGCTGGTGGTGCTGTTCTTGGGAACGCTGGTCGCCAGCGCCATCTTGCGGGAGTCGGACGCGGCGCTCGCACCGCTCGTCGCGCGCAGCTTGGCGGTCACGGCGGCCCTGGCCTGGGCCTTCCTCGGCATCGGGCTCCTGGCCAGCTCCCTCGCCAAGACCCCGGAGCGTGCCACGGTGTACGCGCTCTTTGCCTGGCTGCTGGGCGCGGCGCTCCACGACTTTGCGCTGATCGGCGCGCTCTTGCGCTTCCGCCTGGCGCCCTCCGCGGTCTTTGCCCTCGCGGCGGCGAACCCCGCCGAGGCCGCGCGGGTGGCGCTCCTGTCCGGGGTCGATCCCGAGCTCGGAGTGCTGGGACCGGTCGGCTTCTGGCTCGCCAACTCGTTCGGGCCGCGACTGACGTTGCTCGTTGGTGCAGGTTGGCCGGTGCTGCTCGGTAGCCTGTGTATGTTGCTCGCCGCGCGTCGGCTCCGGCGCAGCGATCTGGTCGCCTGACGCCGCCGTCACTCGACGTGGGCGGCGCGGCGGATGCCCTCGCTCGCGAGCTGCAGCGTGCCGCTGACGAGCATCACACTCAGCACCCCGACCGCGAGCACGTGCGGCGCACGCAACATGGCCAGGGTGCCCTGCTCGAGCAGGGAGCCGAGGCTGACTCCATCCGGCGGACCCAGGCCGACGAAGCCCAGCGCGGTCTCACCCAGTACGACGCCGGCGGCGGACGTGCCGAGCTGAACCGAGACGGGCCCGAGCAGGTTCGGGATCACGTGCCGCAGGATGATCACCGGACGTGTGAGACCCAGCGCGCGCGCGGCGTGCACGAACTCCGCCTCTCCCAAGATCCGAGCTTGCGACGCCGCCACGCGGGCGAACGGCGCCCAGGCGGTCACGGCGAACACCAGGCCAATGTGCATCCGCGACGGCACCGCCACCGCGGAGAGCACCGCCAGGGCCAGCAGGAACGTCGGGAACGACTGCACGAGATCACAGGCGCCGAGCGTCCAGCGCTCGAAGCGCCCGCGCAGGAGCCCTGCTGCTGCGCCGAGGGGTGTGCCTACCAGGAACCCAAAACAGCTGACCGCGAGCGCGAGCAGCATGGCGCGCAACGTCGCGTGATTGACCAACGCGAACAGATCCACGCCCGCGTCACCGGAGCCGAAAGGGTGCCCCGCATCCGGCGGCGCCCAGGCGAAGTCCAGGTGGAGTCGCGAGGGAGAGCGCTGCGACGTCAGCGCCACGAGGCCGGTCGTGACGCCCAAAAAGAGCGCCGGGAGCAGGGCGGACAGCGCCTTTCGGCGCCGAGCGCGGCCGGCCTGTTCCGCGCTCACTGCTCCCTCCCCCGGGGATCGATCGCTGCATGCAGCGCGATGGCAATCGCCTGAACCGCCACGAACAAGAGCCCGGCCGCCACGACGCTGGCCTCGAGCACGGGGATGTCGCGGGCCGCGTACGCGCCCAGCATCAGGGTGCCGAGCCCCGGGCGCTCGAACAGCCGCTCGAGCACCACCGCGCCGCCGAGCAGCGCACCCAGCTGCGCGGCGATCACGACCGAGATCGGTGCCGACGCCGCGGGCAACGCGTGCAGTACCCAGACGCGCGTTGGTGAACCACCCTTGGCCCGGGCAGCATCGAGGAATTTGGCTCGCCCCAGATCGAGCAACGCCGCGCGACTGATGCGCGCAACCTGGGCCGCGAGCGGGATCGACAGCAGCACCGACGCGAACAGGAGCCCGCTCGCGCCGCTGTCGGGATCACCCGGGAGAGGAACCCAGCGCAGCCGCACGGCGAGCACATAGGTCGCAAGGGGCGCAAACGCCAAGAGCGGCGTCGCCGCCACGAGCAGCACGCTCCGGTGCAGCCACTCGCGCCGAGCACCAAGCCACGGCCCCACACACAAGACCGCCGCCGCGATGCCGACGACGGCGCCGATGAGCACGGCAATCCCTGCGAGGCTCGCGGTCGGGCCGAGCGCGCGGCCGACCTCCGCAAACGCGCGGGTGCCCGGCCGCGCGAGCGAGTCGCCCAGATCCAGTCGCAGGAGGCCGACGAGGAATCGCAAGTATTGCTGCGGCAGCGACTGGTCGAGCCCAAGTCGATGTCTCAGGAGCGCGCGGTCCAGCTCCGACGCTTGTTCCCCGAGCACCAGGGCGGCGGGATCGCCGGGCAGCAGCCGAAGCGCGAGAAACACCAGCGTGGCGAGGGCGATCAGGGTCGCGAAGGCGCCTCCCGTTCGGAGCATCACCGTGCGCGCGAGCCGCGCGATGGAAACGAGCGCGTCGAGGAGCCGTCGAGCCGGACGGCGGTGCGCCGCGCCGCTCTGGCTTTTCATGCGTCGGTGGCTGCGTCGGCGCTCGCGTCGGCCGCGGCGTCGCCGGCGTCCCCAGCGCCCGCGTCCGCGGCCCCGTCATCCCCCGCGTCGCCCGCTTCCGTGCCTGCGTCCGCAGCGTCGTCGGCGCCATCCGACGCGGCATCGCCGCTCGTACCCGTATCGGGTTGCCAGGGTGTCACGTCGAAACCCGCGTCGGTGCCGGTGCAGACCTCGGTGTTGGGATCATCCGGCAGCGGAGCGCCGGAGAACGGCACGACACACACCTTGCCGTTGGTAGGTCCAAATTCGACGACGTCCGCACCCCAGGGGTTCTTCTTCCCCAGGTCCTCGCAGGAGTAACCGACACGACAGTCACCGTTCCCGTCGCAGCGACGCAGGCAGAAGGTGCGCTGCAGGCGCTGCCCGCTCTGCGGATCCTCGCATACCAGACTCTCCGACGTGTGATAGGCGACGCAGATCGCCTCCTCCGGGCAGGTGCCAGGCTCACAGTTGAAGATCGTGCAGTACCCGTTGGGCTGGGTGGTGTCGCACAGGCGGTCCCCCACGTTGGAGCAATCCGTCGAGACCGAACACTCGTCGCCGATCTCGGGTTTGCAGCCGAGCAGCGACAGCGCACAGAGGGCGATGACCGCCGCCCAACGCTCGAGAGTTTGCTGCGCCATGGAGAGCGCGCGGACTCTAGCGGCATCGCCGCAAAAGTCACGATGAAACGCCAGCTTGGCACCCCGCCGGCCGGGTTGACACCGCCGGAGTCGGCCCCTAAAAGCCCGAGAAACGCGCCATGGCCACGCACATCACCGTCGACTGCATCAACTGCGGCGCGTGCGAGCCTGATTGCCCCAACGACGCCATCAGCCAGGGTGACGAGATCTACGTCATCGATCCGGCGCGCTGCACCGAGTGCGTGGGGTACTTCGACCACGAAGCTTGCCAGGCGGTCTGCCCCGTCCTGTGTTGCTTGCCCGACCCGAACCGACCCGAGAGTGAGGCGACCCTGCTCGAGCGCGCCCTGAGCCTGCACCCCGACGACCGCGACCTGCACGAGCGGGCCGGCCGCGGGCAGGTGCCGTCGAGGTTCGCAAAATGAAGAGGCAAGCCTGCCTGCGCGTGGGCGCGCTGGGCGCGCTCCTCTCGACGGCGTGTGGCGGTGGAGCTCCGCTGCTGCACCCGGCGCATCCTCTGCCCCAAGAGCACGTCTCAATGGGCTCCGGGGTCAGCTCTCAATTCGTTGCGGGGACCGCGAAGACGCACATCCAGGAGGCGCGCGACGCGATGGCAAACGGCGCCATCGACTCCGATGTGGAGCGCGACCGATTCGTGACCGGCGCGCTCGCCCACAGCCTGCTCGCCCCCGGCCTCGCCCCGTGGGTCAGCGCGCGCGCCGGGCTCGGTTACTCGACGGAGGCTGGCTTGACCTACACCGCGCGCAGCGCGCGCATCGACGGCCGCTACGCCCTGACGTCGGAGAGCTTCGCCGCGAGCGCTGGGCTCGGCGCGACCGGAGTGCTGGCCCGTCCGGGGCACGACCCGCCGGGTGAAGCTCGCGGCGACAGCGACGAGCAGATCCCCGGAGTCGACGCCGGCGGTGTATCCGGCGTGGGGTTCGATGTTCCGCTCTTGGTGGGCTGGCGCAGCCAGGCCAGCTTGTTCCAGCTCTGGCTCGGTGGGCGGGGCGGGTACGAGCGGCTGCGCGGCACCGCCATCATCCGCATCGACCCGGACCCCTCGCTGGCGGATGACGCTCCCTTCGAGGCGGAGCGCTGGTTCGCCCTGGGAGTGTTCGGCGTCGCTGCCACGGTGCACCCCATCAGCATCGCCCTCGAGCTCGACGCCGGGTACCAGTACGGCAAGGGCTCCATTCAGCTGCTCGATGCCAGCGGGGGGCGCACGCGGCGCAACGGCAAGCTCGAAGGGTTCACCATCACCCCCGGAGCGGCGGTCATCGTGCACCTGTGGAAGTGACATAAACCCTTCTTTAAGGAAGGGATGCACGGTGACAAACGTATCAAGAGAGTCGAAAAACCTTTGTAGAACCGGCCCTTCCGCCCCGCCACGAGCCAGACCCAGCTTGCTCACCCCCGCCCGGCGTCCTACCATGCCTTCCGTGAGTCACGCCTCTCTTCGAAGTGGTGCGCTCGCGCTCATGGGCGCGGCCGCGCTCGGGTGCTCCGCCGAGCTCGAGCACTACAGCACCGACGCCGACACGAACGAGAGTGCCCACGCGCTCGTGACCATCCAGCGCTCGCTCACCGCGGACGGCACGCCGCCCCGGGCCGAGGTGTTGGCTGGGTTCGTGCGGGTGCCGGCGGACGTGGAGACCCGGCCGCTGTATCAGCTGCTCGGGCTGCGAACCGTCACACCGCCGATCGGGCAGTGCCGCGCGAAGTCGGCTGGCCTTGAGAGCACTCCACCGCTGTCCGGCATCGGACGCGTCGAGCTGCTCGAAGCAGGGGATGTATGGGTCGGCGCGGCGGGCAGTGAGTCCACCTTGGCTCCCCACGCCTTCCCGACCGTCACCGATCAGATTGCTGGCGTGCTGTACGCCTCGCGGGATCGCTCGGCGAGCGCGCTTCCCTCGGCGTCGAGCTACGTCGTACGCACCGCGGGTGGGCCGAACGCGCCCGCCATCAACTTGACGACCGAGGCGCCGCTCGACCTCGACACCGTGACCTTGGGCGGCGTAGCGCTCGGTGATCTGAAAGAGGTCGACCTCCGCACTCCGATCGACGTCACGTGGGGAGTGGGCTCCGCGGGAGACGTCGTCGTGGTGGAGCTCTCCACGACGGACGGGGTGCTCGCCTGCGCTTTCCGCGACGACGTGGGCGCTGGCACCATCCCCGCGAGCGCGTTCGATCGCGCTGGCGCCGGCAGAGTCTCGCTGCAGCGCGTCCGCACCGCGACCTTCCGGGCTCCCGGCGTCGACTTCGGTGAGCTGGCGTTCCAGTTCGAGCTCTCCACGAGCGTCGCCTTCAAGCCCTGACGCGCTGGAGCGCTGCGGAGGATGATGCGGGCTCTTCGGGCGTTTCTCGGCTTGGCGCTTGCGCTCGCACTCTTCTCGTTTACGACAACGAGCCAGGCCAAACCCGCGCCACGCCGAGCAGCGAAACGCGCGACGGGCGCCGCGTACCGGGCGCATGTCGCGCGCTGGCACCTGCGCGAAGCGGGCGCCCGCGCGCCGCTCGATGCGAGCGGTCGGCCCAAGCTCGTGCTCGAGAACATCAACACCAAAGAACGCGTGGAGCTGACGGCTGGCTCCGACTCCGGTGAGTTCGCGGAGAGCGAGCGCGCGCGCGCGGCCCAGGTACTAGGCGACACGCGCAAGGGCGAAGCGCACAGCGTCGACGCTGGGCTCATCGACCTCTTGTACGGCTTGCAGCGCCACTTCGACGCACCGTGTGTTCGCATCATCAGCGCCTACCGGGCCGGCGGGCGCTCCCAGCACGCCCGCGGTCTCGCGGCGGACATCGTGCTCCCCGGAGTCGACGACAAGTCGCTCGCCAGCCATGCGCGCTCCCTCGGCGGCACCGGGGTCGGTCTCTACCCGAGGAGCGGCTTCGTTCACGTGGACGTGAGGTCGAGCCCACACTACTGGGTCGACTCGAGCGGTCCCGGACAGCGGAGCCGTCCGGTCCACAAGAAGCACCGAAAGCCCGTGAGCAAGCAGGGCGCGCGCAAGGGCGCGCGCAAGCACGGCGGATGACACACGAGGCCGCTCCGCCCCGGGACGCCATCCGCGAGCTCGAAGAGAGCGATCGACTGGAAGAGGCCGCAGCGCTCGCTGAACAGCGCGGTCTCTTGGCAGATGCGGCTCGTTTGTGGGAGCAGGCCTGCCGCTTCGAACGGGCCGGTGACGCCGCCCTGCGAGCCGGCGACGCCGCACGCGCCGTCGAGCTCGCGAGCCGGGCTGGGGACGCGGCGCTCGAGGCCCGAGCGATCGCCGCGCTGGTTGCGACGCCCGATGCGGCGTGGCGAGTTGCGCGCGGGCTCTCGGAGCAAGGCCGCCACGCGAGTGCCGCACGGCTGTGGCTCGCGTCGGGGGACGCCAGCGGCGCCGCCGAGAGCTTCGAACGCGCGGGGCTATTTCTGGACGCAGCCACGGCCCACAACCAGTCCGGCGATCCGCGGGGCGCGGCGCGTTGTCTGGAGCGCGCCAGGGAAGACCCCTTGCTCGGCAACCAAGCCAGTGTGCTGCTCGGAGCGCTCTATCTCGACCACGGCCGACACGAGGCGGCGCTCAGGGTGCTGCAAAAAATCCCGCGCGAAGCCCCCGAACGCGCGGCCGCCTTGCCCCACCTCCGACGCGCCCTCGCGGCACTCGGACTCAGCGACGCGCTTCGCGATCTCGAGGCGGAGGCGCCGGCCGCCGTCCCAACGCCCGCCCGAGAGCCAAGCGCGCCCGCGAAAGCGGATGAGACGGTGCTCTTCGGACGCTACCGCGTCGTCGCCGAAGTTGCGCGCACTCCCACCGCGCGTGTGCTCCGCGCCGTCGATCAGCTCACGAGCAGCGAGGTCGCCGTGAAGCTCTTCTCGGCTGCGTCGCTGCGCGACACGGGTCGCGACGCGCTGAAACGTTTCGAGCGCGAGGCGGTGGTGCTCGGCCAGCTCAGGCACCCCGCCATTGTGCCGCTCAAGGCGTATTTTCCCGAGGGTCCCGCCGTGATCCTGGCGTGGATGGCTGGCGGCTCGTTGGCCGATCTGCTGGAAAAGGACAGCGTCTCGCCCGCGCGCGCCGTCGAGATCGCGAGCGCAGTCCTCGCTGCGCTGTCCGAAGCCCACCGCCGCGGGATTTTGCACCGAGACATCAAACCGGCCAACGTGCTGTTCGACGCCGCCGGCGCCGCGTACCTGGCAGACTTCGGCACGGCCCACGTGGCGGACGCCGCCCAGACGGTGACGAGCGGACTGATCGGGACCTTGGCGTACATGGCACCGGAGCAACGCTCCGGCGCTCCAGCAAACGCCAAGAGCGACATCTACGGCGTCGGCGCGCTGCTCTGGCACGCGCTGACCGACGCGCCACCGGCGGCGGCAATGGAACTGCCGTCGGACCTGCTCGGTGAGGCCGAGTGCGCGCTGGTCCGGCGCTTGATTGGGCCCGAAGCCGAGCGGCCGGAGAGCGCCCGCGAGGCCCGCGAGCTCTTGGCAGGCCTCCGCTGGCCCGAGAAAAAACTGGAGCGACGGCACGCGAGTGTTCCCCCGGAGTCACGTCGACGACAAAACACCGAGGGCCGACTCCAGGCTCTCGACGCGCATCGTTTCAGAGACACCTGGCTCGGGCGCGAGCTCGTGGTCCTGCCGACGCACGGCCCGAGCTTCGAACGGGCCCGGGCCTTTGCCCAGGCGGATCATTCGGCTCTTGCCGGCGTGCTCGCCGTGCAACCCGGCGACGACACCGTTTGGGTCGAGGTCGTCGTGGGCACCCCCCTCGACGGCGCGTTGAGCCGCGCCGAGCATGCCCGCCTCCGCGACGCGCTCGAGGCGCTGCACCGCGCGGGGGGCCGCCACGGGGCGGTCGATCGGGCGCACGTCGTTCGACGTGGCGGCGACGTCGTGCTCTCGTTTCCGCTGACCGAGCGCGACTCGGCTCCCGAGGCCGACCTCGCGGACCTGAACGCTCTGGCCTGAATCGTCGCGCGCGCGGCGAAAATCCCGTACGAGAGTGTTACGCTCCCCCGCCGTATGCCCACTCACCGTGTGTACTTCGTGCCGGGCATGTTCGGCTTCGGCAGCCTGGCTGGGTACGACTACTTTCGCCATCTGCGCCGCGGGCTGGAACGACGCTTCGACGACGCGGGGGTGAAACTCGTCGCGGACGTCGTGCCGACGCCGCCGACCTCGTCGCTGCGGCACCGCGCACGGATGTTGGCGAAGGCGGTCCAGGGCAGCGCCACCGGCGACGGGCCCATTCACCTGGTCGGTCACTCCACGGGTGGTCTCGACATCCGCTTGGTCCTGTCGCCCACCACGGATCTGAAGAGCGACGCAGAACGCCTGCGCTGGCGCCCGCGGGTCCGGACGGCGGTCACTTTCAACACACCGCACTACGGGACGCCGCTGGCCGGCTACTTCGCCACCGTCTCGGGCACACGCGTGCTGTACGCCCTCTCGCTGCTCACCGTCGTCTCACTCTCGGTCGGCGAGCCCTCACTCGCGGTCTTCTCGAAGCTCCTGGCGGCTCTCGGCGGGGTGGAACAACTCTTCGGCGGCGACGTGCGCCTGATCAGCGGTGCCACAGATTTGATCTTACGCTTCGTCGACAAGAATGGTCGGGGCGAGATCTCCGGATTTCTGGAGAAGATCCGCACTGACCAGGGCGGGGTCGTACAAATCATGCCGGAGGCGATGGACCTGTTCAACGCCACCGCAGAGGACGCTCCGCAGGTGCGCTACGCCTCGGTGGTCACCGCCGCGCCTCCGCCCCAGGCCGTGCGTTTCGCCAAGAAAGTCCGCTCACCGTACGCCGCGCTGACCGCCGCGATGTACACCACGCTGTACCAATTCACGAGCCAGCGTCACAAGATGTACCCCTACGCCACGCCGTCGCCGGAGCAGCTCGAGCTCTTGGCTGCCGGCATTCGCGGCGAGGTCACCGACAAGAGCAGCGACGGCATCGTGCCCAGCTTGAGTCAGATCTGGGGTGAGCTCTTGTGGTGTGGTGACGGTGACCACCTGGACGTGCTCGGGCATTTCCACGACGACCAACCGGATGGCGAACACGTCGACTGGATGACCAGCGGCGCCCACTTCGATCGCCAGCGATTCAACTCGCTACTCGACAGCGTGGCGAAGTTCCAGCTCGCGACCTGAGCTCGGCGCGCGCCAAGCCGCCGCGCTCAGCGCGCTGCCTTGGCCGCCAGCTTCTTGTCGGTCTTCAGCTTGACCTGCGCCTCTGCGGGCGGCTCCACGATGCGATACACGAGCTCACGCTCGCTCCCACCGCGCACGTACTTGACTCCGCAGCTCGTCCGACTTCTTCAGGGACTGGAACGCGCCGTAGGCTTCGGTCTCGTGTTCGATCGACATGCCGTTCACGCTGAGAACGACGTCACCCGGCTTCAGATCCACGCCCTGCCAGAAGTCCGCCGGCTTGAGCCGAACCACACGGAAGCCACGGAAGCGCCCCGCCTCCAGTGCGGCCTCGACGTCGACCCGCTGCAAGAACCAACCGAGGCCGGCGTCGACGATGGAGTGCACCTCGTCGCGCCAGAGTGTGCCGGGCGGCGGCGCCGGGCGGGCAGCCTCCGCGTCGTCTTCGTCTGCCTCGAAGGTTTCCGCCTCGGCGGACAGCGCGTCGTCCGAGGGGTACTCGGCCTCGCTGTCGCGTCCGGCACAGCCGCCGAGGGCGAACGCCAAGATCGGAATCAGGAACAGCCGGCGCATCAGGCCCTCAATATGGGCTGGGCCCCCGGGCGCTGGCAACTTCTGGGGCTCCCGGGCGCCGAGCCCGGCGCCGCGCCCGGGGTTTTTCCACGGCATCCGAGCGAGTCGGTGCTTCGGGCGGGTCGGCGCCGCGTTTCCGGCGTAAAACTCCCGGGTCATGTGGCGCCGCGCTCTTGCCTCGCTGGCGGTCGTGGGGATCTCGACGGCCTGCCGGGCCCCGACCGAGATCGACGATGTCCCGTACGACTCCCGCTACGGCGACGACACCAAGCTCGACCTGTACCTGCCCGACGAGTCCGGCCCGCAGCCAGCGATCCTGCTCATCCATGGCGGGGCCTGGCGCTGGGGCGACAAACGCCACTTCGCCAACGCCGCCCGTCGCTTCGCGCGCTCGGGCTACGTCGCCGCGAGCATCAACTACCGGCTGGTCCCTTCCGGGGTGTACCCCAACGCACCCAAGGATTGTGGTTGCGCGTTGGCGTTCTTGCAGGCCAACGCCGACGAGTACGGCATCGATCCCAAGCGCATCGCCATCATGGGTTATTCGGCCGGTGGGCATCTCACGTCGCTCCTGGGTGTGGCGTGGGACGAAGACAGCATCGCGCCGGACTGTGAGTGGGGACGCCCAGCCCGACCTGCAGCGGTGATCCCTGGCGCCGGCGCCCACGATCTGCGCGCGCGCGCCGACGCGGAGTGGGTGCAGGACTTCATGGGCGGTACGCTGGACGAGCTGCCCGACAAATACGAGCAAGCCTCCCCCATTGCGCAGATCCAGCCCGGGGAGCCGCCCTTCTTGTTGATCGACGGCGGCGGCGATTGGATCGGCGCGCCTGAACAAGCACGCCCGATGCGTGACGCGCTGCGCGCCGTTGGTACCGAGGCCGACGAGCTACGGCTCGCGGGCGGCGGTCACCTGCTGCAGCCTGGAGTCGATCCAGGCGAGCTGGCCTTCGAGGTCCTGACCGAGACCCCCGAAGCGTGGCTGGTGATCGCGGACTTTCTGGCTCGCCACATCGGAGAGCCATGAAATTCGGCGGGCTCGTCGCGGGCCTCGCGCTGCTGGCGCTGCCCGGTGCGGCCGAGGCCGCTCCGGTGACGAAACACAACGCCATTTCCCACAAACCGTTCGCCCTGGCTGCCAGCGGGCTGACGCTGCAATACGAGCGTCAGCTGGCGGAGCGCTGGAGCGCCCTCGCGGGGCTGGGTGCGCGCCGTGCCGCGCGCGAGGACTTCGACTCGTACACGCTGTCGTTCATCAGCGAGGGCAGATACTGGCTCACTCGCCGGGACTGGGCCTCGGGCTTCCGCGGCATGGCGGGCCCCTACCTCGGCGTCGCCTTCGACGCCGGCCGCACCTCCGTGCGTTACGTGCCCACGGATCGCGACGTCGGCACACTCTGGCAGCTCCAGGAGTCGTTCCGCTTCGGCAACCGCTTTGTCATCTGGGGCCTCCAGGAGATCAGCCTCGCCGCGTCGTTCGACGTGCGCCACGATTTCGACCAAGGCGGGCGCCTCGCGCCCAACACTCGCGTGACGCTCGGCGCAGACTTCAGCGTCGGCTGGCTCTTCTAGAGCGCCGAGCAGGTTGAACGTCGTTTGTTTTCAGCGACTTGCAATGTGTTCGGCGCTCGCGCGCGGAGCGCGCACGGCCGAAGGCCGCGGGGTTGGGGCGCAGCCCCAACGTAAGTGTTCTAGAACACGAGCAGCGCAAGCTGATCGGTGTTCTAAAGCATAGATGGCCTCGCGTCAGGGACTGATTGCGTCTAGGCTCGTGCGTTTGTGAGCGTGCAGATCCGCGTGAGCGACCGTTTCGACGTCAGGCGCCGAGTGGGCGCGGGTGGCGCGGGAGTGGTCTATCAGGCCTGGGACAAAGTGACCGGGGAGGACGTGGCGCTGAAGGTCTTGCACGGCGGGGACGAGCTCGAACCCATGCGCTTCCTGCGTGAGGCCCAGGTCCTGGCCGGCATCAGTCACCCCGACGTCGTGCGCTACGTGGCGCACGGCGTTGCGGACGACGGCCAGCTCTATCTGGCAATGGAGTGGCTGGAGGGCGAGACACTTGCGGACCGCCTCAAGCGAGCCCCGCTGACGCTCGTGCAGACCCTGACCGTGGCGCGCCACATCTCCGACGCCCTCGGCGCCATTCACTCGCGCGGGCTGGTGCACCGCGACGTGAAGCCCGGCAACATCATGCTGGTCGATGGCGAAATAACGCGGGTAAAACTCCTGGACTTTGGCCTGGCTCGCAGCGTGCGCCAGACCCACGCCATCACGGGCACCGGCGCCATGCTGGGTACACCGTCGTTCATGGCGCCGGAGCAAGCGCGCAGCGCCGGGGGCATCGACTCGCGCGCCGACCTGTTTGCGCTGGGCGCCATCATGTTCAGCTGCATCGCCGGACGTCCACCGTTCATCGGCGACGACGCCATCGGCGTTGTCCTGAAGTTGCTGCTGGAAGACGCCCCCCGCTTGGTCGAGCTGGTCCCTGACGTCCCGCCGGAGGTGGACGGCCTCGTCCAGCACCTGTTGGCCAAGGCCGCCGAGAACCGACCCGAGCAGGCGAGCCTGGTCACGCGGGAAATCGATCTCTTGCTCGCGACGCTCGTGGAGGGCGGACCGTTGTCGGAGCGCCTGGCCTTCAGTGAAGGACTGACGACCACCGAGCGGCGCTTGATGTGCCTGGTGATGGCTCGGCTCTCCGCCTTCGGCGACCCGGAGGTCACCCTCGCTCAGAGTGTGATCGCGGCGCATGCAAGCGTGGTTCACGCCGTGCTCGACCGCTTCAACGTCCGGGTCGAAATCTTGGGCGAAGACCTCGCCATCGCCGTGCTCCTGGGCACACCCGAGGCGAGTGACCTCGCCCAGCGCGGCGCCCGCTGCGCGCTGGCGCTCAGGGCCGCGCTCCCGGAGTCACACATCGTGGTGGTGTCCGGCGGGGAGGTGCTCGGCAAGGGCAAACCCACCGGCGACCTGGTGGATCGTGGCATCACGCTGCTCGCTCGCGCGGAGACGCTCACGCTGCCCAGTGTGTGGCTGGACGACGCAACGGCAGGGCTGCTCGGTCCCGAGCTCGACGTGCGCAGCCGCGCCGAAGGACAGGAGCTCGTCGGCGAACACGCGGTGTCCCCCGGCGTGCGCAAGCTGCTCGGTCGGGCGGTGCCGTGTTTTGGCAGAGAGCGGGAGCTCGCGACGCTGCTCGCGTTCTTCGACGAGTGTGTGTCCGAGTCCGTCGCCCGCGCCGTGCTGGTGACAGCGCCGGCGGGGGTCGGAAAATCGCGCATCCGTTACGAGCTGCTGAAGCTGTTCGAGACCCGCGACGAACCACCTCGCGTGTGGATCGCCCGCGGCGAGCTGATGAGCGCGGGCTCGGCGTTCGGCATGCTGGGCCAGTTGATCCGGCGCGCCGCCGGCATGCGCGATGGCGACCCCGTCGAGGTGCAGCGCGAGGCGCTCGAGACCCGCGTCAAAGAGCGGGTGGCGAGCGCCGAGGTCGCGCGGGTGACCGCCTTCCTGGGCGAGGTCGCGGGACTGAAGGCGGACCCCGATGGGGCGCTGGCCATGGCGCGGGACAGCGCCCAGCTCATGCACGACCAGACCTTGCGCGCTTGGATCGATTTCCTGCGCGCGGAGTGCGAGGCCGCGCCGCTCACCCTCGTGCTCGAGGATCTGCAGTGGGGCGATCTGCCGACCATCAAGTATCTCGACGCAGCGCTGGACGCCCTCGCGGAGCGTCCGCTGCTATTGCTCGCGCTGGGTCGCCCGGAGGTTCACGACATCTTCCCCCGCTTGTTCGCCGAGCGCGGGCTCAGCGAGCTCAAGCTGCTCGAGCTCACGCGGCGCGCCAGCGAACGTGTGGTCCGTTCGGCGTTGGGTGATGACGTGTCCGCGGCGACGGTGAAACAAATCGTGGACCGCGCCGCCGGCAACGCTTTCTATCTCGAAGAGCTCGCGCGCTCGGTGTCGGAGCGAGGCAGCGAGCATATGCCAGAGACGGTCCTCGCGACCGTGCAAGCGCGACTCGAAGCGCTGGAACCCGAGGCGCGACAGGTCATGCGTGCTGCGAGTGTCTTTGGTCAAGCGTTCTGGGAGGGCGGAGTGCTTGCGCTGCTCGGTGGGGACAACCAAGCCGAGCGGCTCGGCGAGTGGCTGAAGGTGCTGTCGGAGCGGGAGCTCTTCAGCCCGCGCAGCGAGAGCCGATTTCCCGGAGAGCGGGAGCTGGTCTTTCGTCACGCTCTGGTGAGGGAGGGCGCCTACGCAACGTTGACCGAGCGCGATCACGCCATCGGACATCGCCTGGCTGCACAGTGGCTCGAGCAGGCGGGTGAAACCGACGCGGGCATGCTCGCCGAGCATTTCGAGCGCGGCCAGAGCCCCGCCAGCGCAGGCCCCTGGTGGGAGCGAGCCGCCATCGCGGCGCTGCACGCCGACGATCTCGAGGCCGCGATCACGCGGGCCAATCGCGGCATTGCCTGCAACGCCGCCGGCGACGCCGACGCGGTCCTCTTCGGTGGTCTGTCTTGGGTGAAGGCCGCAGCGCATCAGTGGCGGGGGGAAAACGCCGAGGCGGAACGCGCCGGGGCCCAGGCACTCGACGCGCTCCCACCCGGCTCGCCGCTCTGGTGCCGCGCAGCGCGCGAGGTCGTCGCCGCCGCGGGCAGGCTCGGCAGCCTGGATCGCCTCTCGAGTCTCTCTGAGCAGTTGGTGCGGGTCGCGCCCAGTCCGGCTACCCGCCGCGCCCACCAGCTTGCGCTGGCCCAGGCGGCGGTTCAGGCGTTCAACGCGGGTTCATTCGAGCTCGCGGCACGGCTGCTCGCGCGCGTGGAAGACGCGCCCGAGGTGGGGGGCACCGACCCATTGCTCGCTGCCGCCATCAACCGCGCGCACGCCACCCGTGCCGGGCACGTCGGTGACCTGGCGGAGTGCTTGAGCCGAACGCAGGCTGCGGTGGAGCAGCTCGACGCCGCGGGCGACGTGCGCACGGCAGCACTGCAGCGCGTAAACCTGGGCTACGCAGAGTCGCTGCTCGGCCTGTACGAACCGGCCGAGCGACACCTGCGCGAGGCACTCGCGACGGCCAACGAACTGCGTCTGCACAACGCCAGCGCGATGGCCAAGAACAACCTGGGCCTGGTCCTGATGCGCCGCGGCCGACTCCCTGAAGCGGAGCTCGTCGAACGGGAAGCGGTCGACGCGTTCAGCAGCTTCGGCGACGTGCGCATGGCTGCGGCGTCACGCGCGTATCTCGGCTGGATCCTGCTCGAGCTGGGCCAACTCGAAGCGGCCGAGACCGAGGCTGAAGCGGCGGCGGCCGGCTCCTCGAGCCTGGGTCGGGTGCGCGCCTACGCCCTGGCGGTCGGTGCTCGGGTCGCGCTCGTGCGAGGTGACCTCACGCTGGCGCTGGAGAGAGCGCGCGAGGCCATGGAGCTGCTCGAGAGCGTCGGAGTCGAGGAGGGCGAGCTCATGGTGCGCCTGGCCTGGGTGGACGCGCTCCGTGGCGTCGGTGAGCTCGAGCGCGCCAAGCTCGCCCTGACTGCTGCCGAAGCCCGCGTTCGCGAGCTGGCGGAGCAGATCAGTGATCCGGAGCTACGCCGCGCGTTCCTGGACGACGTGCCGGAACACGCGCGAACGTTCGGCAGGAGATGAGCCAATGCCCCCGAGCCTAGAACACCGATCAGCTTGCGCTGCTCGTGTTCTAGGACCTTTACGTTGGGGCTGCGCCCCAAACCCCGACTTCGGCCTCGCGCGCGGCGAGAGAAGAAGCGGCTACTGCCCGAGCTCGCGGTGAATGGACGCCAGCTGTGAGACTCGAGCGCCGAACGGCGCGTTGCCCGAACTCTGCCAGCTGCTCGAGTTCTTGCGCGCCTACCCCGATGACGCGGAGGTGCTCGCTGCCACGCGCCAGGTGATCGCCCTGCGACATCCCCATCCGGTTCACCGCGAGTCAACCAGGCAGTGCCCGCGCCGAGATCGAAATCGGAGGGCGCCCGCCGTATTTTCAGCCCGAGCCGCTCGAGAACGAGCGCTTCGAGCTGGTCCCGGAGATCCGAAACCCACTGCGGATCCCCGAGCCCTGTCCCCCAAACGGGGCGCGTGCGTGGCAAGGGCGGAGCAAGTGAGACCGAGGCGACTCAACTGCTCGCCAGGCATGCCCGCTTCGAGGCCGCACTGCGCAGGGTGACGGGATGAGGGAGAGTCAGCGATTTTCCTTCGACGGTGGCGTCCGAGGCCGACGTGAGTGACAATCCCGGGGTGCGGGCGCTGACGGGTGCAGGATGGCTGCTTGCGGTCTGGGTGGCCGGCTGCACCGTGGACGGTGTCGATGTCGAGGGCAAGGCCTGCCCCTGCGCTTCAGGCTACGTGTGTGACGTCACGAGCAACCGCTGTGTCGTACCGGGAGGCGACGCGGGCCCGGGTGGCACTAGCAGCGGCGGCGGCGTGAGCGGCAGCGGTGGTTCGGGCGGCGCAACCGGCGGAACAGGTGGTGCGGGCGGCGCAACCGGTGGAGCCGGCGGCTCGGGTGGCGCAACCGGTGGAACAGGCGGTGCGGGCGGCGCGACTGGCGGAACAGGTGGTGCGGGCGGCGCAACTGGCGGAACCGGTGGTGCGGGCGGCGCAACTGGTGGAGCCGGCGGCTCGGGTGGCGCAACCGGTGGAACAGGCGGTGCGGGCGGCGCGACCGGTGGAGCCGGCGGCTCGGGTGGCGCACCCTCCTGTGGTTGCGTGAACCCAGCTAGCTGCAAGGAGGTGGGACGCTTTGCGACCTGGTGTGGCAAGGTCAACGTCCAGAAGGTGCCAGGCACGGACTGGAAGACCGACCCGGCGTGCTCCAGCGGCTGCACCGTCGGGGAGCTCACGTACTGCAAGAGCTTCGCGCCGACCACGGTCCACGTCACGGAGACGGACCCGAAGGGAACGAAGCTTTTTCACAACGCCGGCTGCGCCGAGAGTTACCCGTTCAACGGCGAGAACGAGTTCATCTGCTGGGCGTGCGACTGACCCGCTCGCATCATGGGCAGCCGAACGCCGTGTCGATTGCGCCGAGCACTCGTGCCGCAACCTCTTCGCGCGTTCCCTCGCCGGAGACGTTCACGATCCGATCGCCCGGAATCAGCTCCGCTGCCCCGGCGTAGACCTGCGCCAAGCGCCGCTGTAGCTCGGCCTTTTCGTACAGCTCTTCGGCCCCTCCGCGCGCGCCCCGTCGACCCTCGGCGAGCTCCGGTGGCACATCGAGGACCAACGTCAAGTCCGGGCGCATGGCGCGAGCGTTGAGCGTTCGGATCCACGCCACCACGTCACCGCTCGGCGCGGTCGCCGACTGATAGGCGAGGCTCGACAGATCGTAGCGATCCGAGAGCACCCAGCTCCCGCGGGCCAGCGCCGGCTCGATCTCGCTGGCCACGTGATCGACTCGGTCGGCCGCAAAGAGCAGCGCCATCGTGTCCCAGCTCACCGGACGTGGCTCGCCGCTCTCGAGCGTCAGGCCGTGGCGCAGGTACTGCCGAATCAACTTACCCACGGGGCCGTCGCTCGGTTCACGCGTCTTGTGCACGGCCAGCCCGCGCGCTTCGAGCGCCATCCCGAGCAGCTGGAGCTGGGTGGTCGTGCCCGCGCCATCGATACCCTCGAGAACGATGAAGTGTCCGCGCTGAAAGGTCACGACGACGCCCCGGGCGTCGGAGGCGGGTCCTCTCCCAGCACCACGTTGTCGATCAGGCGCGCCGGGCCACAGAAGACCGCCAGCGCCAGCAGCGCCCGCTCACCAGCAAGCGCATCGTCCGCGATGGGAGAGAGCTGCTCTGGATCGGCCAAGGTCACGTAGTCCGGCCTGAGCCCCGCGGCGACGATGGCCTCCTCCACCGGCTTGCGCAGCCGCGACACGCTGCGCTCGCCCGCCGCGAATCGCCGCACCGCCTGGCTGAGGGAAGCCGACAGCACGACCGCTCGCTGGCGATCGTCAGCCGACAGGTACGCGTTGCGCGACGAGCGCGCGAGTCCGTCCGGCTCCCGCACCGTAGCGTGCCCGACGATCTCCACGGGCAGGAGCAGATCCCGGGTCATGCGCTCGATTACCTTCAGCTGTTGGTAGTCCTTGCGCCCGAACACCGCGACACACGGCCCCGCCACGGCGAAGAGCTTCGCGACGATGGTCGTCACGCCCTCGAAGTGCCCGGGCCGCGAGCTCCCGCACAGGTGATCGGTGAGCGAGTCGACCCGCACGCGCGTCTTTTCTCCGCCGGGGTACATCTCGGACACGTCCGGCGCAAAGACCACCGATGCGCCGGCGGACGCGCATTTCTCGAGATCCAAGGCCAGCGTGCGCGGGTACTTCGAGAAGTCCTCCTTGGGCCCGAACTGGGTTGGGTTGACGAAGATCGTCACCGCTACCTCGTCCGAACGCCGGCCGGCCTCCCGCACGAGGGCGAGATGCCCATCGTGCAGCGCACCCATGGTTGGCACGAGCCCGAGTCGGCGACCCTGGCCGCGGACGTGGTCGCAGTGCGCGCGAAACTCGGCGACGGTTCGGCGGATCTCGGGAGGCATCGGGAGCGCGGATTCATGCACAGCTTCGACGCGGCGGCCATGACCATGATCGGGTGCGCACGCGCCCCGCTGGCTGCGCGCGTCCCGGCAGAACGCCGCAGAAAACGCCGGAGCTTGTCGAGCTCACCCTCGATGTGGTCCCTTACTGTGATGCGGCACATCTCGATGGGGCTCGTCGCGCTGCTGGTTTCTTTTGGCGCCAGCGGCTGCGGTGACGATGGGGGAAGCGACGGCAAGCCCGGCAGCGGCGGCAGTAGCGGCGGCGGAAGTGGCGGCAAAGGCAGCGGCGGCGCCAACACCGGCGGAAGCGGCGGCGCGAGCGGAAGCGGCGGTGCGAGTGGAAGCGGCGGCGCGGGCGGAAGCGGCGGCGCGAGCGGAAGTGGCGGCGCGAGCGGAAGTGGCGGCGCGAGCGGAAGTGGCGGCGCGAGCGGAAGTGGCGGCGCGAGTGGAGGCGGCGGCGCCAACACCGGCGGCACTGGCGGCGCGAATACCGACATTCCCGGCGGCGGAACGATCCTGTTTCAAGAGAAGTTCGCTGACGAAAACTTCACCGCGCGCGGCTGGTACGACGGTTCGAAAGGCACGATCAGCGCGACCGAGCACGCGCCTGGCAGCACCAGCTCGTTCGAGTGTGCGTTCGCCAAGGGTGCGACGACGTGCACCGCGGGCAAACCCGCGCGCCACAAGCTCACCGCCAGCCCGACGGTCTACGCGAGCTTCTGGCTCAAGTTCGGCCAGAACTGGCAAGGCTCTGGCAAGGCCTATCACCCGCACATGTTCCACTTCATCAACGACCTGGATGATCAGTGGGTCGGGCCTTCGCACACCTACCTCACGACCTACATGGAGGTCGTTCAGGGCAAGGCGCTCCTGGCGTTGCAAGACAGCAAGAACGTCGACCTCGGTTGCATCCTGAAGAACGACGACAGCTTCAACGGCTGCAGCGGCAGCTTCTCGACCTATCCCTTCACCGAGAACCGCTCGGTGTGTGCGTGCAACGGCCTCCTGGGAGAGCTCCAAGGCCGAGACTGCTTCTCGAACGGCAATGGCACCTGGTACAGCTCACGCAGCTGGTCGAGCCCCAACGCCTTCGTGGACGCGGCGGGGCCGAACCTGAAGAGCGACTGGCACTTCGTCGAGGTCTACTTCGCGATGAACTCCATCGTGGGTGGCAAGGGAGTCGCCGACGGCAAGATCCGCTGGGTTCAGGACGGGGTGACGTTGATCAAATCCGACAAGATCTTGATGCGCACGAACGCCCACCCCACCCTCGCCTTCAACCAGTTCGCCGTCCTGCCGTACATCGGCGACGGTTCGCCCGTCGCGCAGTCGTTCTGGGTCGACGACCTGACCGTCGCGACCGCCAAACCCTAACGAGCCTGAATCCTCCGGAGAACAGCATGCAGATCCGCGCCGCAGTCGCCCGCGCAGCTGGCCAACCCCTCAGCATCGAGAGCGTCGAGCTCGACGGCCCACGCGCCGGCGAGGTCCTGATCGAGCTCAAGGCAACCGGTGTCTGTCACACCGACGAGTACACCCTCAGCGGCAAGGACTCCGAGGGGATCTTCCCGAGCATCCTCGGCCACGAGGGCGCGGGTGTCGTGCTCGAGGTCGGGGCCGGCGTGCACAGCGTGCGCCCCGGCGACCACGTGATCCCGCTCTACACCCCCGAGTGTCGCCAGTGTGAGTACTGCCTGAATCCCAAGACCAACTTGTGCCAGGCCATCCGCGCGACCCAAGGCAAGGGTCTGATGCCGGACGGCACGAGTCGGTTTTCCTCGGGCGGCCAGCCGCTCTATCACTACATGGGCACGAGCACGTTCGCGAGCCACACGGTGCTGCCGGAGATCGCGGTGGCGAAGATCCGGAGCGACGCGCCCTTCGACAAGGTCTGTTACATCGGCTGCGGTGTCACCACCGGCATCGGCGCCGTGATCCACACGGCCAAGGTCGAACCCGGGTCGAAGGTGGTGGTCTTCGGCCTCGGCGGCATCGGCCTCAATGTCGTGCAGGGCGCTCGCCTGGTCGGCGCCGACATGATCGTAGGCGTCGACATCAACCCGGCCCGGCGTGCGGTCGCCGAAAAGTTCGGCATGACCCACTTCGTCAATCCGAAGGAGCTCGGCAGCGATCTGGTAGCGCACCTGGTGAACCTCACTGGCGGCGGCGCGGACTACAGCTTCGAGTGCGTGGGAGACGTGAACTTGATGCGGCAGGCGCTCGAGTGCTGTCACAAGGGCTGGGGTGAGTCGATCATCATCGGGGTAGCGCCTGCGGGCACGGAGATCTGCACGCGACCCTTCCAGCTCGTGACCGGCCGTGTCTGGCGCGGCAGCGCGTTCGGCGGAGCCCGCGGCCGCACCGACGTGCCCAAGATCGTCGACTGGTACATGGACGGCAAGATCGACATCGACAGCCTGATCACCCACACCCTGCCCCTC
Source organism: Myxococcales bacterium (assembly GCA_016706225.1). NCBI lineage: Bacteria > Pseudomonadati > Myxococcota > Myxococcia > Myxococcales > Myxococcales bacterium. The sequence goes on along the minus strand of JADJKB010000008.1, from coordinate 233,061 downwards.
GACCGCATCAACGAAGCGTTCGAGCTGATGCACGCCGGCACGAGCATCCGTACGGTCGTCACCTACTGAGGGCGTGTCACAGCGCTCGCGCTTGACAGAGCCCGAGGCCTCGGCGCTACTCGGCCCATGAGCGTGATCGAGCGGGGCGCGCGCGCACTGGTGCACGTCACGGGGGCGATGCTGGCGCTGCGGCGTGCTCAAGCCCGGTTGGAAGGGCGCAGGGCGCCCGCGCCGCGCGCCTCGACGCCGGCATCGACCACCGGTCGCAACGTGTTGTTCATCACCGTGGATCAACAGCGCTACGACGCGCTCGGGGTGAACGGCGGTCGCGTCGCGAAGACGCCGACGCTCGACGCTCTGGCCCGGAGCGGCATCAACTACCGTCGAGCGCATGTGCAAAACGTCGTGTGCATGCCGTCGCGAGCCACGATGTTGACCGGGCAGCATCCGCGCACACATGGCGTCGTGGCCAACGGCATCCGGCTGCCGGACGACGCACCCAGCGTCGCCGAGGCCCTGGCGCGCGCCGGGTATCGCACCGCGCTGATCGGCAAGGCCCACTTCGATCCGCATCTCGATCCGACCCTGCGCTACACCGAGAATCAGCTGGCCGCCCGTCCGCACTCGGGCCGCTGGCACGGCTTCGAGCATCTCGAGCTAGCCACCCACGGGCCCATCGGCGGCCACCACTACGCGGACTTCATTCGGCGCCAGCACCCGGAGATGGTCGCGGGGTTTTCGTCGGTGCTGACCGGCATGGGCGGCGGCGACACCGGTGCGCCCGAGGTGGCCCACAATCCCATCCCGCGGGAGCTGTACCACACCGACTGGGTGGCGGAGCGCACGCTGGCGTGGCTGCGCGAGCGTACACGCACGCCCGAGCAGCGCTGGTTCTGCTGGATGAGCTTCCCGGATCCGCACCATCCCTTCGATCCGCCGCTGTCGGAGGTGAGGCGGCGCATCGACTGGCGCGACCTGGCGCTACCGCCGGGGCGCCCGGCGCGCGCTGACATCGAGCGTGTGCTGGCCAAGAAGCCCGCCCACTGGCGCATGTGGTGGCAGGGTCGCTTCACGAATCCCGAGGGCGGCCCGACGGCATTTCGCCCGGGCGCATTGAGTGACGACGCCCTGCGCGAGATGCACGCGATGATCCACGTCGAGAACGAGCTGATCGACGACGCCGTGAAGCGAGTGCTCTGCCTCTTGGTCGAGAGCGGCGTCGACGAAAACACCGACATCTTCTACACCTCGGATCACGGCGAGCTGCAGGGGGACTTGGGGTTGTTCTTCAAGGGGCCCTATCACGTCACGTCCTTGCTCCACATCCCGCTGTTCTGGCGCCCGGCGCCGTCGCTGGGCATCTCCCCCGCGGAGATCACCGAGCCCGTGGGACACGTCGATCTGGCGCCGACCTTCGCCGAGGTAGCGGGCCTCGGCACGCTCGACTGGATGCAGGGTGCGACGCTGCCGCAGACCTCCGGCTCGAAGCGCGAGCGGGTGATCACCACGTTCGACAGTCAGTTTGCCCGCGTGGGCATGCACCTCGAGACGATCTATCGGGACGGGCAGCTGTGCACCCGTTACCTGCCGAGCACCCGAGACCAGGGCGGCAAGTTCTCACTGTACTGGCCGATCTGGGGTCGTGGCTGCGAGATCCCGCGCTTCGACGGCAGCGAAGGTGAGCTCTACGATCTGAACGCCGATCCTCATCAGTTCGAAAATCGCTTCGGCGAGCCCGAGTATCGGGCGCGGCGCGACGAGCTCCTGGCGGACTTGCGCGAGCACCTGCCCCCCGCCCGGCGCGAGCCGCTGCCCGTCGCGGCGCCGACCTGACGTGTTTCGCCCTCTCCGGCGAAACACGAGTCAGAGCACCGGCAACAGCAGCCGCGAGCCCCCACGCTCGATTCGCCAGGTCACGCGTGCCGGGCCAGGAGTCGTGAAATGGTCGACGTCCGCCGCGCCCAGACACAGGCGCAGACGCGAGCCGCGGGCAAAACGAAACGCCAAGGGCAGGAGCTCGATCACGTGTTCGAGTCGCTCTCCGACCGCAGCGACCAGCGCATCGCGACGCAGGAAGGTCGCGTTCACTCGCGGGGGCTCCCCTCCCCCTCGACGGGGGCGGCCCGCGGGTCCCCGGGCGGCCCCCCTCCGCCCCCCCCCCCCCCGCCCCGCCCGCCGGCGGCCCCCCCGCCCCCCCCCCCCGCGGAGACCCCCCCCGCCCCGCCGTCCCCGCCTGCCCCCCCCCGCCCCCCGCTCGCGCGGCCGCCCCCCCCCCGGCGTGCCCCCCGCCCGCCCCGCGCCCCCCCGGGCGCGCCCGTCCCCGCGCCCCTCCCCCCTCGCCCCCTCCGCGGCCGCCCCCGCCAAAGCCGGGGGCCCGCCCCGGCCGGCGCCTCCGCCCCCCGCCCCCCCGTGCCGCGCCGCCGTCCGCCGCCCCCCCCCCCCCCGCGGGGGGGCACAAGCCCCCGCTCGGCGGCGCAACCACCGCCCTTGGGGCCGCCCCGGCCGGGCCCTCCGGGGCGGGATCGGGGGCGGGCGCGGGGGGGGGCCCCCCGTCGCCCCGCCCCCCCGCGCCCTCGGCTGCCCGCCCCCCCCCGTGACCCTGCCCCTCCGTTTAGCGGCCCGCCCCCCCTCGCTCCCCCCCCCAGGGGGGGCCCCTTCTCCTTCCCCGGTTGGGGGGGGGGGGTGCTCTCTTTTCCGTTCCCGAGCGTTCTCGGGGCCCGCCCCCCCCCGCCCGCCCCTCCTTTTCCCCCCGCGGGGGGGCGCAGCGCCGCGGGGGGCCCCGCCGGGCCGTCCCCTCCGCGCGGGCGGCCCGCCCCCCCCGGCGGGGGCGGGCGCGCCGGGGCTCCCAGCCCCCGCGCGCCGCCCCCGCGCGCCCCCCCGGCGGGGCCCTTCTCTCCTCCCGGGCCCCCCCGGGGCCCTCGGCTCCCGCGCCCCCGGGGTTTGCGCCCGGGGGCGCTTCTCCTTTTTGTGCCCCGGCGGGGGGGGCCCCCCTCTGTGGCCCCCCCCGCGCCCGCCGGGCCCCCGCCGGCCCGGGGGCCGGCCCCGGGGCGGCGGCCCGCCCGGCCCGCCCCCCCGGCGCCGCGTGGGCGCCGTCGCCGGCGCCCCCGCGCCTGCGTCGGCCCCGCCCCGGCGCCGCCCCCCCGCCGCGCGCGCGCCCCTCTCCTCGACGAGCTCCCCCGTCGCGGCGCCGGGCGCCGCCCCGCCCGTTTTCCCCCCCCCCCCCCCGCCCCAACGGCCCCGGGCCCCGCCCCCCCCCCGGGGCCCCCCGAGGGAACAGCCGGCGCATCGAGCCGTTCATCGGATCGAGCGTCAGCTCATCGAGCAGCGGCCTGAGCGGAGGCGCCACGCGAAAGCGCCGAAAGTAGCGGGTCTGACGCAGAATCGTCGGGATGCGCTCACCACCCAGCCCGCGCGGGAGGCAGACATCGATGGCGATCCGCGTGGCATCGCGCATCTCGAGATAGAACGAGCGCCGCTCGTACGCGCCAAACAGCGCCGGGCGCTGCCGGAGGTACTCGGCGTGACTCGGATCGGCGTCGCGGGATGGCCGCATGCGAGCCTCAGTCTTCTGTCGGGCCGTAACCGGGCGGCTCCGAGACCACCACCGGGCGTGCACCGGTCGCCTCGCCTGTCGCGTGCGATTTGCCCATCCCGAAGCTGTGAGCCGGGCTCGGAAACGCGCCGGATCGAACCTCGGCCACGTAGTCACGCATCGCTGCCACCACCGCGTCACCGAGCTCCGCGAAGCGCTTGACGAACTTCGGTTGCACGTCCTGGTACATGCCGAGGAAGTCGTAACAGACGAGGACCTGCCCATCACAGTCCGGCCCCGCGCCGATCCCGATCGTGGGAATGCCGACCGCTTCGGTGATGCGCCGCGCGACCGGAGCCGGCAGCCCTTCGAGCACGATGGAGTAAGCACCCGCCTGTTCGAGCGCCTTTGCGTCGGCGAGCACACCCGCCGCAGCGTCTTCACCTTTGCCCTGAACGCGGAACCCTCCCATCGCGTGGACCGACTGCGGCAAGAGCCCGACGTGACCCATCACGGGGATGCCCGCTTCGACGATCCGCCGCACCTGCTCCGCCACCACCGCACCGCCCTCGAGCTTCACCGCCTCGAAGCCACCGGTCTTGAGCATCAGCCCGGCGTTCTCCAGTGCTTTCTCCGGCGACACTTGAAAGCTCATGAACGGCATGTCGCCGACCAGGTGCGCGCGCCGAACCGCCCGGGCCACCGCGCGGCCGTGGTAACAAATCTCCTCGACCGTCACACCCAGCGTGTTGCTGTGCCCTTGCACCACCATGCCGAGTGAGTCGCCCACTAGAAGGATGTCGGCGCCGCCCTCGTCGAGCAGTCGTCCAAGGGTGGCGTCGTAGGCGGTGACCATCGCGATCTTCGGCCCCGCGCCCTTGCGGGCGCGCAGGATGGGGACCGTGACCTTGTCGGGGGGTTTCATGGCGGCGGCGGCAGCCTAACGCCGCGCCGACGAGGGCGGGCCCAACTCGGCGCAATGGCGCAAAAACCCCTGCAAACGGCCATCGGCCAGAAGGCCGATCGAGCCGCGGGACGCTTGTCCCCTCCTCGTGCGTAGAAAGAATCGGGGGAAGACCCCAGAATAGGACCTCATGGCCTCAGCCGAACCCGACCTCGGCCGCTTTCAGCGGCTGTTCCAGCGCTGGGCACGCCGCGTACGAATCAGGCTCGCGGCCCGCTCGATGCTCACCGGTCTCGCGATCGGCTCGCTCCTGTCCGCGGTCGTTGCCGCCGGACTGTGGTGGCAACGTTTTGGTTCGTTCCGGCCACTCGCCGCCGCCCTCGGCCTCGTGGGTGTGCTCGCCGCGCTCTTGGTCACGAATCGCCGGCGCTGGAGTGACACCGACGTCGCGCTCTATCTCGACGCGCGCCTCGAGTCGAAGGAGGCGATCAGCACCGCCCTCGAGCTGCGCGCCGGCGCTGAGTCCGCCGACGAAGCGCGGGCCGTGGTGCTCGGCGACGCGGCGAACGCCCTCGATCGCGGTGATCCAAAACGCGCGCGCCCCCGCGTGCTCGGTTGGATCCACGCCCTGGCTCCGCTCGGCGCTGGCGCGCTGGTCTTTTTGTGTTTGATCCCCCTACCGCCAGCCCCCCCTGCCCCACCACCCCCGCCCGGTTCGTCGTTGATCAAGCTCGCGGATCTGAAAGGGCTCGAGAAGATCGAGAACCTCGAGCGGCTCGACGCGCGCAGCGCTGAACAGCGCGAACGCTTGAAGCAAATCGCGGAGGAGGCCAAGAAGCTGCGCGCCGATCTGGGCAAGGGCATGGAGAAGCGCGAGGCCCAAGCCAAGATCGCCAAGCTGCGAGATGACGTCGCGGCGGAGCGACTGAAGCTCGGTGATCAAAAGAACCGCCCGGGTCTGGAGGCCGCGGTCGGGAAGCTCGCCGAGAACAAGAGCACGAAGGACGCCGCCAAGGCCCTGGGCGACGGCGATCTGGTCGAGTTCGACAGGAAGATGCAGGAGCTCGCCAACCGAGCCGAAAAAGAGGATCGCGAGCTGGCCAAGCAGGCGCTGAAAGAGGCGGAGAAGGCCGCTCGCGAGAAGGGGTCGGAAGATCTAGCCAAGGCCCTCGAGGAGCAGCAGAAGCTGTTCGACAAACGCGAGGCCAAGGCCGAGGCGTTGCGCGAGCTGGGCAAGGCCATGCGCGGCAAGCTGAGTGAACAGGCACAAAAGGATCTGGAAGAGTTCGGGCAAAGCGGCAGCCCCGAGGCTCAGAAGCGCCTGGCGGAGTCCCTGGAGAAGGCCCTCGAGGGCATGAGCGACGACGAGCGCAAGCGCCTCGCGGAGCGCCTGAGCAAACAGCTCGAAGAACAACAGGGCGGCAACCCGATGAGCAAGGACCAGATCGAAGATCTGGCAAAACGACTCGGCACGCCGGAGGGACGCAAACAACTCGAGGAGCAGCTCAAGGAGCTGGCGAAACCCGACGCGAGCAAAGAGGGCGAGCGAGAGAAGGGACTCGGCGACGCGGATCGCGGTGGCGCCGAGGCCGAACGCGGGCTCGGCGGAATGACGCCGGTGCCGACCGAGGGCGAGGGCGGACAAGGCCTCGGCAAAGGCGACAAGGCCGGCAAGGGCGACAAGGGCGGACCGGGCAAAGGCGACAAGGCCGGCAAGGGCGGACCGGGCAGCCACAAGGACGAAGGCACCGGCGACCACGCGGGCAACACCGCCAAGCTGGAGGCAAAGGGACTGCGCTCGAAGGCCGGCGCCAAGCTCAATCCCGGTGCACCGATGCAGGGCACGACGCTCGGCCGGGCGCCGGCGCGTCCGGGTGAGACCGCAAACCAAGCTGGCACCGGCGCCCTCGGCCAGGCTGGGCCCTCGGAGCTCGGCGGCGTCGAGGGTTCGGAAGTTCCGGAGGAATACCGCGAGCAAGTCGGCCGATATTTCCAGCCGTAGGGCTCGACACGAGGGGACGTCCGCGGCGAATCCGACTAGCCTTCAGTCCCGGCCATGACAGACCCGATCCAGAGCTTCGAGGCGCGCCTCGCCCAAGCCCGCGAGGCATCCACTCGGCTGCGCGAGGCCATCGGCACCGTGATCGTCGGCCAGAATGCGGTCGTCGACCAGGTGCTCTGGGGCCTGATCGCGGGCGGTCACGTCCTGCTCGAGGGCGCGCCGGGGCTGGGCAAGACCTTGCTCGTTCGCACCCTCGCCTCGAGCTTGGAGCTCGATTTTTCGCGCATCCAGTTCACGCCGGATCTGATGCCAAGCGACGTGACGGGGACCAACGTGCTGGTGATGGACTCGACGGGAGGCGCCACCGGACGCTTCGAGCTGCACCGGGGACCGATCTTCGGTCAGGTGATCTTGGCCGACGAGATCAACCGCGCGACCCCCAAGACTCAGAGCGCGCTGCTCGAAGCGATGCAAGAGCACGCCGTCACCATCGCAGGCACACGGCATGTGCTGGACCAGCCGTTCTTCGTCCTTGCTACCGAGAACCCCATCGAGATGGAGGGCACCTACCCGCTGCCCGAGGCGCAGCTCGATCGCTTCTTGCTCAAGGTCCTGGTCCCGAACCCTTCCGAGGACGAGATGACCTCGATCCTGGCCCGCACGACGGGCCACCAGGTCGAGCCGCCGAGGAGTGTGCTGCACCGAGACGAGGTGTTGTCGCTTCGGGCCCTGTGCCGCGACATCGCCGTGGCGGAGCCGGTGCTGCGCTACGCTGCTCGCTTCGTCGCCGCGAGTGTGCCGGACGCGCCCGCCGCGCCGGAGATCGTCAAGCGGGGCTTGCGCTACGGCGCCGGCGTGCGCGGTGGTCAGTCCTTGGTGCTCGCCGCCAAGTCGCTCGCGTTGCTCGAGGGGCGCGCTCAGGTCGCGTTCACCGACATTCAGCGCGTTGCGCCACCGGTGCTTCGTCACCGCATGATCCTGAGCTTCGAAGGCGAAGCCGACGGCGTCACGACGGATCAAATCGTGGAAGAGCTGACGCGTTGTGTCCCCACACGGCCCGGTGCGGTCGAGCAGGCCGTGCAAGGCAGTCGATGACGCTCCGCTCGGTTCGCGCACTTCTGTGCTGGGTCGCGCTGCTCTTCTCGACCCTGACTGCACATGCCCAGGCGCCGACCGCATCCGGCGAGCCCCCCGGCCCCACGCTCGCTCCCGCGCTCTTGCTCGACGCCGTTCCGCTACTCGGACCCGGGTCACCCGCTGGCGAACGCTGGCTGACCACCGTGGTCCGCATCGTCAACAACACGGATCAGCAAATCGAGGGTCATGTCGAGCTGACGAGCGAGCTCGCGTGGAGCCGCGCCGAACAACGCCTGCGGACCCGCGCTCCGTTTGCCATCGCAGGCAAGGCGCGGGTCACGCTCCAGCTTCCGACCCACGGTTTCATGGGGACGCCACCCCAGCTTCGGCTCAAGGCGTTCGACACCAAGGGTGCGGTGCTCGGGTTCGTCGACCTGCCGGATCCGCGCCCCCTCGAGCCCACGCTGCTCGATCTGACCCTGCCGACCCGAATTGGACCGGGCGTGCGCGGCATGCACATCGCCGCACAACACACCTCGAGCCTGCGTTCGGGTTACGGCTCGAGCTCGCCGACCCTCGGCGTTTCGTCGCCGCAGGTCAATGGCGCAACGGGAGAGCCGATCTTGCCGGATCGGTCCGCGGGTTACGCCTCGGCCACCCTGGTCCTGTGCAAGAGCGACCAGCTCGCCGCGCTGCAGGGCTCCGAGCTCGACGCCCTCACCCACTGGGTGATCGGTGGCGGCTCGCTTGCCGTGGCCATCTCGCGCCCGGAAGATCTTCGCTCACCGAGCCTCGCTGCCATGGTCGGCGCGGTGATCCAGGCAACCGCGGCGCCGGCGCGGCTGGGCGCCGAGGCCGAGTTCGTCGTGCCCATGGACTCCGGCGGCAGCTACGGCTACGCGCCCCGCAACATCCTCAAGCGCGCGGCGCCGAGCGACGACGTCAAGGCCAAGCTCGTGGGCTACAGCGGCGGCAATCTTCACCCGAGCCCGTGGGGCGCTACGGCCAGCTACGGCCTCGGCGAGCTGACGCTGCTCGGCTTCGACGCGACGAGAGATCCGGCGGCGAGCGACGAGTGGGCCCGGTTCAAGATCGCCGAGCTGGTCCGCCACGCCTGGGATCGCCAGGTCTCCATCGCGCTGCCCCACGCAGCCACCGCCCTCGATACCGGCGCGGTCGACGGCATCCGCAAACAACTCGATCCGAACGAAGGCGCCCGCTGGGCCATCGTCGTCGCCCTCTTGCTGTTGATCGTCTACGCGATGCTGGCAGGGCCGCTGAATTTCTATCTCGCGTCGAAGAAGGGTCGACCGCTGCGCGCGCTCTGGCACTTGCCGATCTGGTCCGGCGCCACGATGGCCTCCATCGTCGTGCTCGGCGCCTTCGCCAAGGGGGTCACAGGACGCGCGCGCCACTTGTCGCTGATCGAGGTCGGCGCGGGCATGACCCGCGGCAGCATCACCCGCTTCCGAGGTTTCTACGCCTCGGCCGCCGAGCAGTTGCTGGTGCGTGCCTCGGATCGAGGCAACGTTCTCGACGTGGCCGGCGACGACGCCAGCGAGACCTCTCGCGAGTTGGTGGTCGACCGTGACGGCGCACGCCTGGAGAAGTTCCAGGCCAAACCCTGGCAGACGCTGATCGTGCGCGAGGACGGCTTCACCTCGTTGGGAGGCGGCGTGAGCCTGGTCGAGCGCGGCACGGACGTGGAGGTCAAGAACCGCACGGCCCGGGATCTGATCGGGGTGCTGGTCTGGCGCCCGGTCGAGGGTGTGAGTTATTTCCCCCGCATCAAGGACGGCGAGAGTGTGCTTGCGTCGGCAGGGCGCCCGTTGCCGAAGAAGATTGGCCGTCGCCGATTCCTCGGCACGCTCAACCTCAGAGATCTCGACGCCATCGAGTTTGCCCCCACCATCGAGTCGGACGTGAAGGGCGCGGGCGAGGCCTGGAAGGCCCTGGACGAGCTGATCGACAACAACGTCAACTGGTGGCCCGACGACGCACCGATCCTCATCGGGCAGCTCGAGGGCGGCGAAGGCAAGACGCGCGACTCGGGCCTCGCCATGGACATGGACCGCGTGCTGATCCGTGTGGTCGGGGTCGGGGGGGTTCCGTGACCTCGGCCAGCTTGATCGTTCCGGGACCGAGCGCGGGCGGCGGACTCTACGACCCGCCCGCGATTCGAGTGCGCCATCTGTGGCACCGCTACGGCTCGATGGACGTGCTCCGGGACGTGAGCTTCGAGGTGGGGCACGGCGAGATCTTCGGCTTCATCGGACCGAACGGCGCCGGCAAGACCACGACCATTCGCATCATGGCGACGTTGCTGGATCCAATGGCCGGTCGCGTGGAGATCGACGGCACCGACGTCTCGGTCGATCCCGACGAGGTGCGAAAAATCATCGGCTACATGCCGGACCACGCCGGGGTCTACGACCGCATCACGGTGCGCGAGTACCTGGAGTTCTTCTCCGACGCCTACCGCGTGGCCAACATCGGTGTCGTCGACGCGGTGATCGAGCTGACCGACCTCGGCAACCTGCAAGATCGCCTGGTCGCCGCCCTGAGCAAGGGCATGAAACAGCGCCTCGGGCTCGCCCGCATCTTGCTCCACGATCCCAAGATCTTGATCTTGGACGAACCGGCTAGCGACCTCGATCCCCGCGCGCGCATCGAGATCCGCGATCTGTTGCTGGAGCTCCGGGAGCTCGGCAAGACCATCTTCCTCTCGAGCCACATCCTCACCGAGCTCAGTGACGTGTGCACCTCCGTCGGCATCCTGGAACGCGGCAGGCTGGTCATCGCCGGGCCGATCGGGGAGATCGCCGAACGCCTGGAGGAGCAGCGGCGCGCCGGGGCCGTCGGTCTGAACCCCGGGGACGAGAGTGTGCCGCGGACGGTCCAGGCCTTCGTGCCAGCACCCGCGTCCGTCCGGGCTCCCATGCAAGGCGCAGCCGGCGAGGCGACCGATCCCGGCGCGAGCGCGGGCGCTCCAACCAGCGCCGACGCCGCGGCTCCTTTCCCGATGCCCGCCATCAACCAGCCGGTGATCACCGCCGGCGGCGCGGAGATCCCGTCCTCGACGCGCAAACGCCTGCGCCTGCGGGTGCTCGGCGACTCGCGCGCGGTCGTACCGCTGATCGCTGGAGGCACCGGGATCCTCGGGGTCGAACCCGGGCCAGGGGGCCTGCTCACGGTCTACTACGTCGGCAACGAGCGCTTCGTCGCAGACGTCGTACGCCACCTGGTCGCGAGCGGCGTTGGCATCGTCGGCGTCGAGCCCGAACGCAACGAGCTCGAGCGCATCTTCCTGGAAGTCACCAAGGGAGATCTGCAGTGAGCGCCCAGACTGGTCGTGCCGCGCTGGCGGACGCCCCGCCCTCGTCGCGACGCATCGACCGCGCCCGCATCCGCATGGAGCGGCTCCGCAACGATCCCAACCCGATCTGGATGCGCGAGATGCGGCAGGCGGCCCGCCTGGGTCGCACCCCGATCATCTTGGCGATCATCACCGGCCTGATGGCGCTCTTGATGTGCGCCGTGGGCGGCGTCGCAAGCGTGTCGACCGAGCCTGCGAAGGTCGGGGTGGCGCTGTTTCACACCTTCTTCTCCCTGGCCTTCGCCGTGGTCACCTGGATTGCGCCGGCCGTGGCCGCCAGCACCATCGCCAGCGAACGCGGGGGCCGCACCTGGGAGGCGCTGTCGCTCACGGGGCTCGGAGCGTCGACCATCGCCCAGGGGAAGTTCCTGGCCTCGGTCAGCTACATCTCGCTCTACATCGTGATGTTGGTCCCGGTCGGGGCGCTGCCCTTCTTGTTCGGCGGCGTGAGCGCCACCGAGGTCCTGGCCGCGTTTGCCCTGCTGTTTTGTTTTGGGGTGCTGTCGGTCGCCTTTGGGCTCAGCATCAGCTCGCAGTTCTCGAGCACCGCGGTGGCCATCGTGGTCACGCTGCTCATCGCCATCCCGCTCTCGCTGTTGATCTACCTCCTGGGTGGCGTGGCGTTGTCGGTCGCGGTGCACGATCTCTGGCCGGCCATCCCCCGGGGCGCGCCGGTCTGGTTGCCCACCGCCTACGTGCGCGCCGACTTCGGTCTCGAGTACCTGGCCTTCCTGGTTGTGGCACCGCTCGCCACCGTCGCGCTGCCGGCGTGGTTCCTCTACGAGATCACGGTCGCAAACATGGCGGGCGTCAGCGACGACCGGTCGAGCGGCGTACGCCGTTGGTTCCTGGTTGCAGCGCCGGTGTTTGCTGTCGCCAGCGTCGTGCCGGCCTTCACCGTCCCCACCGACAAGTGGGCCGCGGTCGCCATCGCGCTGTCGTTGACGTTCGTGTTCCTGATCGTGATGGCGTTCGTTTTCGCCGGTGAGCCCCTCGGTCCGTCCCGGCGTGTCCTGATCCACTGGGACCGGCAGAAGATCGGACCGGTCCGGCGTTACCTCGGGCCCGGGGTCACTCGCGCCGCGTCGCTCTTGATGTTCATGGGCACTGGCGCCCTGGCACTGCAAGTGGCCGTTGGCGTGGTGCTCGAGCTCCACGCCGGGGCGCCCGACGCTGAAGAGAACGCGCTGCGGGTCATCACGTTCGGCGGCTACCTGGCGGCCTACTGCCTGTTCCTCGCTGGCTTCGGCGCCTTCTCCCGCGCCCGCTCTTCCACGACCAGCGTGCCCCGCGCGCTGCTCGTGGCCGTGCTGTTCTTGACCACCGCCGGCCCGTGGTTGCTGATGGCCGTGGCGGGCGTGCTCACCGACGGCAGCGATAGCGCGTTCGTGTTCGCCTCCCCGTCCCCCACGTATGTATTCGTAATGCTCAAACAAATCGGCAGCACCTCGGTCGAGCGGGATCTGGTGCTGGCCGCGGGTGCGGCCTGCGCCGCCGGCTGGGCGCTGCTCGGCTTGGGCCTCTTCGGCGGCGCCGCCAGCCGCACGCGCAAGATCATTCGGGAGCATCAGAAGTCCCAGCGCGAGCTGGACGCCATGCTCGCGGCCGAGGATCAGTCCGCGAACCGTCAGGCCTCGGATGCGCCGCCCGCGGAAGCCGGCGACCGAGTGGAGGCTTGACCCGTGAGTGTCTCGGCAGGCCTCCTCGATCCGGAGTTCGTCCGCGAGCTCGAGGCGCTGCGCCGCAGGCTCGAGGTGCGTGCTCGCTCCGGCGCGTCCGGTGAGCACGCCGCCAAGCGCCGAGGTGGCTCCGCGGAGTTCCAGGAGCATCGGTACTACGAACCCGGGGACGATCTGCGTCGCGTGGACTGGCTGGCGTTCGCTCGCACCGGTCAGCCCGTCGTCAAGCTCTTCCGGGCCGAAGAGGACGTGGTGGTTCGACTGCTGGTCGATGCTTCGGCCTCGCTCGAGTTCGGCGACCCACCCAAGATCGAGGTGGCTCGCCGGCTGGGCGCGGCCATCGGCTACATGGCGCTGGCCGGCTCACAACGAGCCCAGGTGCTGGTGGCAGGCGGGCGCGAGAGCACCACCGGCGTGTCCCGTCGAGCCACGGCGCGGCGCGGGCGCGGCGGGCTTGCTGGATTGTTGAAGGACCTCGGCCAAGACACACCCCTTGGTCGCGTCGAGCTCGCCCGCTCGGTCGACGAGGTGCTCAGCATGTCGGCGCGTCCCGGCATGCTGGTCGTGCTGAGCGATTTCTTCGACGCTGGTGCAGTGACCCAAGCGCTGACACGGGCCGTGGTTGCAGGCCACGACGTCGTGCTCATGCAAGTCGTCGATCGCCGGGAAATTGAGCCCGATTTCGAGGGTGACTACGAGCTCCTGGATGCCGAGTCGGGCCAGACGCTGAACATCACGATGGACGCGAGCACCATCGAAGCTTACGTGCTGCGCTTCGCAGGTCTGGTCGAAGAGCTGCGAGCGTGGGCGCGTCGCCACGGTGCCAGCTACGTGCGGGTCGGCACCGACGAAGCACTGGAAGGTGCCGTCAGGCGTTTCGTCTCACGCTCTATCGACTGATCGCGGGCCGCGAGGCCACGGACGACCGAACGTGAGATACGGTAGGAGCGCGACGCCAGTGGCCATCGCGCCCTGTACCGCAGGCTCCCCTCTGCACCAAGCCGCCGGGCGAACCCAGCGGCTCGGCACCGAGACGAGCTCACTTCTTCTTGCGACGCGCCTTCTTCTTCGCCTTCGCTGCCGGGGCTGCCTTCTTGGCTGCCTTCTTGGCGCCCTTCTTGGCCGCCTTCTTCTTGCGACGCGCCTTCTTCTTCGGAGCCGCTGCCGGTGCTGCTGCTGCGGGCGCTGCCGCCGGAGCTGCTGCTTTCTTCGATGCCTTCTTCTTAGCCGCCATGATCTGTTCTCCGTATCAGCTCAATGTATGAGCAGGGTGAACACACTTTCATCCATTCATACCGAGTTCGTCAAGACGATCTTTTCACGCGTCGTGATCAACGACGTCGATACGTCGCGCAGCGGCGCGCTCACGAGCGACGACGGCGTCACGTACCGACGTCCGAGTGCACACTCGATCGACACGCGCGACCGCGAGCGCGAGGGACGTGCGCGACCGCGCCCGAGAGCGATTTTCGTGGCGCACTCCGCGCGCTCTCCCGGCGCCGAAATCGGGCTTCCCGCCCGAGCAGAAAATCCCGGGTTTTGTCGAGAAAAGACCGGGTTTTTTCGCCGCCGCGACCGCTCGATTTCCAGCCCCACGGCGAGCTCGTTCTTGCTCCGTTCTCCGCCGAGGCAGGCGCTCGCCCGCGTCCTTCGGCAGACCGCCGGACCATAAGTAGCTAAGCTCCCACCCACATGCCGTTCGAGCTGCGTAGCCCCGGAGGTCTCTGGCTGCTCGGCCTCGTTGCGCCACTGGTGCTGCTCTACGTCTTGAAGATCAGACGGGTGCAGCTGCGCGTCGCATCGACCTGGCTGTGGGCCGTCGCGGAGCGGGATCTTTTGGCAAAAAGCCCGTTCAAACGCCTGCTCTTGCAGATCCCGCTGCTGCTCCAGCTGCTCGCGCTCGGCCTGCTCGCGTTGGCCGCCGCGCGCCCCGCAACCCGCGGCGGCGCCATCGTCGGAGACCACGTCGCCGTGATCGTCGATACCAGCGCGTCGATGGGCGCGCGTACCGCCTCAGGCACGACCCGCATGCAGGCGGCGCGGGAGGCAGCCCGCAACGTCGTTCGTTCGCTCGGACCCGGCGCCGATGCGTTGATCATCGAAGCGGGGCGCGAGGCACGCATCGCCTCCCCCCTCGACCGTGATGGCCGCCGCCTCGAGGCCGCCATCGCGCGCCTCGAGCCCGGCGACATCGAGGGCAATCTGGGGCGATCCCTGGCCATTGCCGTCGACCGGCTGCGCCAGCTCCCAGGTCAGAAACGCATCGTGGTCGTGACCGATCGGGCGCTCACGGATCCGGAGTCGCTTTCGGCTGTCTCGCTTCCGGTGGACGTGGTCGATGTCGGCAGCGACGCATCCAACACCGCCATCGTCCGCATCGACGTGCGCAGCGGGGTGGATCCAGCGACAAAACGCGATCAAGTCCAGGCTTTCGTCCTGCTCTCGCACTACGGAAAACAGAGCCGCGACCTGTTCGTGACGCTGCGGCAGCGCAACGTGACGGAGCCGCTCGCATCCCGAAAGCTGACCCTGGCCCCGGGCGAGCGGGCACCCGTCGTCCTGACGTTCGAACCCACCGCAGGCGACCGCGGCACCGGCCTCGTGGTCGAGCTCTCGCCGGAGGACGCCCTCGCGACGGACGACCGCGCCTACGCGCGGGTCCCCATGGGGCGCAGGATCCCGGTCGTGCTCGCGCCGAGCGAGGGGGCTCCGTGGGTGCGGCGAGCCCTGTCTGCTGACCCCGATGTCGAGCTCCTCGGGTCGAGCCTGGCAGGGCTTTCCGCCGCCGGGGTGCCCGACGATGCGCTGGTGGTGGTCGACGGCGCTTGCCCCTCGGGCCTGCCAGGAGGCGATCTCTTGCTCCTGAACCCACCAGCCGGAAAGTGCCGCACCGCGACCGTCGGCGACACGGTCGAACGACCGAGCATCACTTCTTGGAGCGAGGCAGACCCGCGCTTGCGTTTCTTGACCCTGGACGGGGTCGAGCTCACCCAGGCGCGCAAAATCGAGACAGAGGGCCCCGGGGACCCGTTGGTGAAGACACGCGAGGGTGTGCTCATCAGCGACGTGTCGTCCCCGGGTCGCAGCGGCACCCTCGTTGGGTTCGATGTCGGGGAGAGCAACTGGCCTCTCCGAGCATCCTTCGTGCTCTTCGTGCGCAACATCGTCGAGCTTGCACGCTCCCACCGCGCCCGCGGCGTCACGGGTCCCGCGCGCACGGGCGAGCCGATGACGGTGCGAGTGCCCCCCGACGTGAGCTCCGTCGAGGTCGAGGATCCAACTGGCAAGAAGCTGGTGATCCCCGCCAAATCCGGGCTGACCGTGGTCCCCGAGGTTGCCCACGCCGGCTTCTATTTCGTCAGCTGGAAGGGCGACCGCGCCGGCAGCGTGCTGGTCTCTGCCAACCTGACGAGCGAGGCCGAGAGTGACATCTCGCCCAAGGCCATCGCGACCGGCAGCGCCGCCGTCAAGGTCTCGGACGCAGCGGCAGTCGCCGACTCCCACACGGACTGGGCTTGGCTGTTGGCGGCCCTCGCACTCGCCTTCATCACCTTCGATGCCTGGTGGCTGACCCGAAAACCGCGGGTCACCACCCTGGCTACGGCGGGGGCCCCCCGGCTTCCCGACCGGCCGCTCGCGCGAGGCAAACGTTGATGCCTCCCGCCCTCACCGCCCAGCTTCCCTGGATCGCGCTCGCGGCAGGGGTGCTCGCCTGGTCGGCCTACCTGGTCTGGGCGATCCGGAGCCGAGGTCTCGCGCGGCGCCGCGTGCTCCTCGGCGCCAGCGTCTTCGCTGCCCTGCCCGCGCTCTATCTGGGGCTGACCTGGGCGCGCCTGGTCGAAGAACACTACCTGCGGTTCGAGCGCCCGATCCTCACGCTCCCGGCCGCGGTGGTGGTGGCCATCATCGCCCACCGGCTGCTCGATTTGTCCTCGCGACAGGGTCGGCTTCGCCGGGGACTCACCGAGCTGCTGATCATGGCCTCGGCGCTGGCTGCGGCGCTTGCCGTCAGCGGCGCCGAGCTGGGCAAACCCCTCGATCGGCTGGCGATCCTGGTCGCGATCGATCGCAGCCGGAGCATCGATCTGGTGCCGGACGCCGACGCCCGCGTGCGCGGTGAGCTCCAGGTGGCGGAGCTGGCGATGCGAGACGACGATCGCATCGGCACCATCGCCTTCGCCGCGGAGGCTTCGGTAGAAGATCCACTCCGGCCGCGCACGCGCCTGCCGGCGCCGCAGAAGGTCGAGCTGGGTCGCGACGGGACGGACCTCTCCGGGGCAATTCGCAGGGCTCTGGCCGAGGTTCCAGCGGACTCGGCCGCACGCATCGTGGTCCTCTCGGACGGCGTCTCGACCCGCGGGGACCCGCAGGAGGCAGCGGCCGCAGCCGTAGCGGCGGGCGTCCCCATCGACGTGGTCCCGCTCGATCAGGCCAAGGTGCCCGACGTGCGGGTCGCCGCGCTGCGCATGCCGTCGCGTGCAAGCGAGGGTGAGACCATCGAGATGCGAATCGTCACCTCTGCCACCGCCGAGACGCCGATCGAGGTGCGCATCTCACGGGACGGGGTGCCACTGCGCAAGGGCAACGCGAAGGTCGCCGCCGGCGAGGACGTGCTGCGGCTGCGCGAGCAGGCGCCTGGCCCGGGGCTCCACCGCTACGACGTCGAGATCACCTCGCTCGACCCCAAGCTCGACGTCCGGCCCGAGGACAACACCGGGTCGACCTTCATGAGGGTTCGCGGGCAGGCTTCGGCGCTGGTCATGGAGGGCGATCCGAAGCTGGCCCAGGCGATGGTCCGCGCGCTCGAGGCGGCGGCCTTCCACGTCGACAGTGTGGGTCCGAGCAGCGTCCCGGCGGACATCGCGGGCTTCGCCTCCTACGACGTGCTCGTGCTCTCGGACATCCCGGCGCCGGACCTGTCTTCGACCCAGATCGACGCCATCGCGAGCTACGTTCGTGACCTCGGAGGGGGCCTGCTGCTCATGGGCGGTGACAAGTCCATGGGCCCGGGCGGCTACGGCAAGACGCCGCTCGAAGAGGTCAGCCCCGTGTCCTTCGATCTGAAACAGGAGCGAAGGCGGGCCAGTCTCTCCGAGGTGATCGCCATCGATTACTCCGGTTCCATGGCGATGCGAGCGGGGAAGAACACCAAGCTCGAGCTGGCCAACGAGGCGGCAGCGCGGTCAGCGGAGCTGCTCGGCAGCGGCGACCACCTCGGTGTGATGCACGTCGACACGGTCGTGAAATGGACCGTGCCGCTCGCACCAGTGACGAACAAAGCGGCCATTTCCAAGGCAATTCGCGCGGTGGGCCCGGGCGGTGGCGGCATCTACGTCGACCTCACGCTACGCGAGGCCTACGCGGCACTCGACCGAGAGAAAGTGAACCTGAAGCATCTGCTCCTGTTCGCTGACGGGTCGGACGCGGAGGAGCGGGCCGGCGCGTTCGGCTTGGTCGCGGGCGCCAAGGCGCGCGGCATCACCACCAGCGTGATCTCGCTGGGGCGTGGCTCGGACTCCACCGATCTGGAGAAGATGGCGCGCCTGGGCGACGGACGTTTCTACCTGGTCGAGGACGCCGGCCGGCTCCCCAGCATCTTCGCTCAAGAGACGGTGCTGGCTGCCAAGAGCTCGATCAGCGAGGTCACGTTCAAGGTCCAGGCCGGCTCACCGGGGCCTGCGGTCCGGGGCATCGATCTGTCGGCGCTACCGCAGCTCACCGGCTACGTGGTGACCATCCCGAAGGGTCGCTCGCAGGTCCACCTCCGGGGCCCCGAGGGAGATCCGATCCTGGCGACTTGGTCGATCGGCATTGGCCGCGCCGCGGCCTTCGCCAGTGACTTCAAGGACCGCTGGGGCCAAGCCTGGACGAGCTCGCCGGAAGCCGCGCGCCTGTTCGGTCAGCTCGCCCGGGACATCACCCGCCGCGCTGACGACCCGCGCGTGCGCCTGGAAGCCGACGCAGCGGGTGGAGAGCTGCACGTCCGCGCCAATCTGGTGGGCGACGACGGACGCGCCGAGAGCTTCCGGCGCTTGAAGGTCAAGGTGGGCGGGCCCGACGGGTTCACGCGGGAGGTCCCCCTCGAGGCCGTCGGCGCCGGAGCCTACTCGGCGACCTTGCCCCTCTCACGCCCGGGCGCGTACATCGCCACCGCCATCGACGAGATGGCCGGTGATCCGGTCGCGACCACCGGCGCCGTGCTGAGCGCCGGGGAAGAGCTACGTCCGACGGGCACGGACCGCGGCCTGCTCACACGGCTCACGGAGATCACGGGCGGTCGCGTGCGCGACACGCTGGCGGGGATTTTCCAGGAGCGCAGCGTAAAACGCTTCGCGTACACGAGCCTCACGCCACCGCTGCTGCTCCTGGCGGCGCTCACGCTCCTCTTCGGAGTGGGCGCGCGCAAGCTGGCGCTGCCGGAGCGCCTCTCCAACCTTCCAACCCGCTTGCGGGCGCGGCTGCAGGCTCGGGGTGCCCGAGCCGAAGCGGCTCGGGAAGCGAAGCTGAGCGAAGCCCAATCGGCAGGCGCCACGCTCGGCGCGCTCCGCGAGCGAAAACAAGAGCGCGGCGCCGACCTGCCAAGGCCCACCGTGACGACGGATGCGCCCCCGGCGAGCGTGCCGCACTTCGGGCACGCGTCCCCGGCGGCACGCCCGGTTGTTGGCAGACCGAGCGCCGTCAGCGCCCCTCGGACGTCCCATCGGGCCCCCGAGCCCGACGCTTCCGGTCCCACCCCCTCCGCGCGCGGGATGAGCGCGGCGGAGATCTTGCTGGCAAAGCGGCGCGGACGGCGCTCGTGAGCGCCGCCACGCTCGCGTGGCGTCTGCGGCGAAATCGTCGTATTCACGCCAGCTGAAGCCTCGGCGACGGCCTCGTCCGCCAGCCCCATCCCCCGCCATGCCTCTTCGAGTCCGTCACCCCGCGCCGCTGCTCCGGCCCGAGCTGTGGCTGCTCGTGGCCTTCGCATGCCTGCCGAGCTGCTCGCGCGGGCCCGAACCCTGCGCGTCCGCCGGCACGTGTCCCGAAGGCCAGGAGTGTCTGGCGAACCGCTGCGTCGTCGCCGGGGGCGCACCGGTCTCGGAGGACAGCCAGCGTCTGGTGCTCGAACCCGACGCGCTGGCCGTGGTCGGCGCGGGTGAGCCCCAGGCAGCGCCCGTCGCGGTCACGTTCGGCGGCGGGGCCAGCGGCAAGGTGACCTTGTACTTGAAGTTCCCCCGCGCCTGGCGCGAGGCCAAGCGCATCGAGGCAGCGTTCTTGCTGCTCGAACCCATGCCCGCGTCATTCGGCTCGACGGAGGACGTGACGGTGGAGGTCTGGCGGGTCCGCGAGCCCTGGAGCGCCGACACCCTCGCCCCAGCGCATCTGCCAGAGCTCGCTCCACCGAGCAGCCAGGGCATTGCCCGTTCCTCACCCCCGAGCCCGCTGCGTGTCGACGTGACGGCCCTCGTTACCTACCTGGCAAAACATCCGCACAGCGACTTCGGCTTCGCCCTTCGAGCGAGCCCCGGCGCGGGGGCCGGCGCCAGTTATGCCACCGGCTCGAGCGGCGGTCGGAGCCCTAGGCTCGAGCTCTACGTGCGTTGACGGGTGAAATGGCGCGGGTCGGGGCCTCACAGTCGAACGCTCGAGCCCACGGCAGTTCCATCGGAGCGAAAACCACCATAACGTCGGCCCCGATGTCCGAAGCGCTGCTCCAGGTGGAGCACCTGAAGACCGCGTTCCACACGGACCGCGGGGCGCTCTACGCCGTGGACGACGTCTCGTTCACGGTCCGGCAAGGCAAGACCCTGGCGGTCGTCGGCGAGAGTGGCTGCGGCAAGAGTGTCACCGCGCTCTCGATCATGCAGCTGGTCCCCTCACCCCCCGGCGCGATCGAGGCGGGCAAGATCGAGTTCCAGGGCCGAGACCTGGTCGCGCTCTCCGA
Source organism: Myxococcales bacterium (assembly GCA_016706225.1). NCBI lineage: Bacteria > Pseudomonadati > Myxococcota > Myxococcia > Myxococcales > Myxococcales bacterium. Next base: position 212,567 of record JADJKB010000008.1, on the reverse strand, counting down.
CAAGGACATGCGCAAGATCCGCGGCGACCAGATCTCGATGATCTTCCAGGAGCCGATGACCTCGCTGAACCCGGTGTACTCGATCGGCTCGCAGATCGTCGAAGCCATCCGGATCCATCGCAAGCTGAGCCGAGGTGCCGCCCGGGCCCGCGCGCTGGAGATGCTGCGCTTGGTCGGCATTCCGAGCCCGGAAGAACGCATCGACTCCTACCCGCACCAGCTGTCCGGCGGCATGCGACAGCGTGTGATGATCGCCATGGCGCTGTCATGCGAGCCCGCGCTCTTGATCGCGGACGAACCCACGACGGCCCTCGACGTGACCATTCAGGCGCAGATCCTCGATCTGCTGCGGCGCCTTCAGGAAGAGCTCGGCATGAGCATCCTGTTCATCACACACGATCTCGGGGTGGTGGCGGAGTTTGCCAGCGACGTCGTGGTCATGTACGCGGGGCGCGTGGTGGAGTCCGGCAGCGTGGAAGACATTTTCCAGCGCCCGCTCCATCCTTACACCCGGGGACTGCTCGCCAGTGTGCCGCCCATGGACTCGTCACGCGACAATGGGCGGCCCCGGCGGCTGCCGACCATCGAAGGGGTGGTGCCGGATCTGGCGGCGCTGCCCAAGGGCTGCCGCTTCGCCGACCGCTGCGGCCTCTTGGCGGAGAAACCCGAAGCTAGCGCCCGCTGCACCGAGGAAGAACCCGAGGTGAGCCCGCGCCGCGGTGGGCGAACGGTGCGCTGTCATTTTGCCGAGGCCGACGCGTGACGAACAGCGACGACGAACGCGGCGCCGATGACCCGCCGGACGAAACGGGCGAAAGTAGGGACGCCGGGGAGCTCGCCAGCGCGGCGCTCTGGGCACCGCCCGAAGCTCCCGACACGAACGGCGCGGTGGCGGCGCCGACCGACGCCTCACCCGAAAAACGCAAGACGCTGCTCCAGGTCGAACGCCTGGCCAAGTTCTTCCCGGTCAAGAAGGGCATCCTGGGCCGCACGAAGTTGGTGCGCGCCGTGGACGGCGTGACGTTCTACGTGCGCTCCAGCGAGACCCTGGGCCTGGTCGGAGAGAGCGGCTGCGGCAAGAGCACGCTGGGACGCTCCGTGCTGCGCCTGATCGAGCCGACCTTCGGTCGCATCGTCTTCGACGGTCAAGACATCACGCCAATGTCTCAACGGCAGCTCCGACCGCTGCGGCGCCGGATGCAAATCATTTTTCAGGATCCATACTCTTCGCTCAACCCTCGCATGACCGTGCGAGCCATCGTCAGCGAGGCGCTCCGGATCCACAAACTCGCCAGTGGACGCTCGGAAGAAGACGCAAAGGTCGAAGCCCTGCTGAAGCGGGTCGGGCTACGCCCCGAGGCGATGCACCGCTACCCGCACGAGTTCAGCGGAGGGCAGCGCCAACGCATCGGCATCGCGCGCGCGCTGGCGGTCCAGCCGGACTTCATCGTGTGTGACGAACCCGTCAGCGCCCTGGACGTGTCGATCCAGGCGCAGATCGTCAACTTGCTCCTGGATCTGCAGGACGAGTTCAAGCTGTCCTACCTGTTCATCTCCCACGACCTCAAGGTGGTCGAATACGTGAGCCGGCGCGTCGCCGTCATGTATCTCGGCAAGATCGTCGAGGTCGCTGCGTCGGCGTCACTTTACGAAAAACGCCACCACCCCTACACGCGTGCGCTGCTCTCGGCGATCCCGGTGCCGGACCCGGCGCGGCGGCGGCTGCGGATCCTGCTCGAAGGCGACGTGCCGAGCCCCATCGACCCGCCATCCGGCTGCAGCTTCCATCCGCGCTGCCCGCGCGCGGAGAAGGGCAAGTGCGACGTCGAGGTGCCGCTGCTCCAGGAAATCGAAGCGGGCAGCCACCACCGCGTGGCCTGTCACAATCCGTATCTGTGATCAGCCACCGCTGACGAGCATGCGCGCCGCCAGCTCTTGCGCCCGCTCCGGACCGACCAGGCGCCCGACCAAGCTGAGCGCGAGCGCGAGTGACGTGCCGGGGCCACGACTGGTCACCAGGTTGCCATCCTCGACGACGGCCTCCTCGACGTACTCGGCGCTCGGCAGCAAGAACCCCGGATACCCCGTGGCCCGGCGGCCGCGGAGCAACCCTGCGGCCTCGAGCACCGTGGGTGCTGCACAGATCGCCGACACCAGCTTGCCAGCGGACGAAAGCTCGACGAGCAGCTGTCGAACACGCGGATCTTTGGCGAGGTTTGCCGCACCGGGCATGCCGCCGGGCAGCACGATGCCGTCGTAGTCCTCGCCCTCGACGTCATCGAGCAGACACTCGGCATTCACCTCGATGTCGTGTGAGCCGCGCACGGGCGTCGCGTCCAGACCGGCCACCGTGACGGTGATCTCGGCCCGCCTGAGCACATCGATCAAGGTCACCGCTTCGATTTCCTCGAAGCCGGGGGCCAGGAGCAACAATATCTTCGGCATCTCGTCGAACCTCTCGCGTTCACTCGGCCGAGGCGCTCGGCGCTGGGGTCGGCAGCGCGGGAGCCGAGCCCGGTTTGCACTCCACCACAGATAACTCCATCGCCAGACCGTTTGGCCGCGCGCGCAAGAAGCGGCCGCGTGCGACCGCCAGGAGCTCCGCGCTGCGAATCGCGGGCTCGGTCCCGAGGTTGTCGATGAGTCCGCTCGGACCGACCGCGCCGATCCGGGTGGCGTCGCTGATGCTGGCGAGGGTCAACCACCCGAGCGGCCCCCCCACCGCGCCTGCCGCCGCGTCGATGAGCAAGGCTGGCGCGCCGACTCCCACCCCCTCGTCCTCGACCACGTGCCGCTCCACGCTGCCGTCGGCACGCAGGGTCCCCAGGTACACCCGTCGCTCTTCCGCTCCCGGCGCGGTGTCGTCATCACGCCACGCGAGCAGGGCCGAACCATCGGGCCCGCTCGCGAGGTCGAACACCAGCACGTGTGCGTGTTTGACGCTCACGGCCTTCGGTTCGGACAGCGCAACACCGTTGGCGTCGAGCGCCACTGCGCTCAGGTATCGCTCTCCAAGCTGGACTAAAGGTGGCTCCGGCGGCTCCTCGCCGCTGCTCGGTCGCGGCGCCGCGCTCGGCGCGGCTGCCGGTTTCATCCGGGGGGCCAGCGCTGATTTCGGCACGATGGTGCGGGCGATCCAGGCCGCCCAAAATCCGCCGGGCCGGCGCACGATGCGCGGCGCTTCGGCGTCCTCCGTCGGGCTCGAGACGATGCGCTTCTTCGTGACGTTGCTGATGTCCGCCCGGGCGAAGCTGGCGCTCACGACAACCCCGTGTTTGTCGGCGCGGCTCCACTCGTCCCAGACCGCGACGCCGCGCTCGGGGCCCAGCTCGAGATCTGCCGCCCGGGACTCGTCGCGGCTCTCGGCAATCTCCGCCCCCAGCACCACGTCGATCTTGTCCGAGCCGGGACGAATGGCCGCCAGCCTGAGCAGCTCCCCCCCCGCGTCCGTGTCGTGCAAGAGCGCGATCAGATCGCTGCCGTCGGCGCTGAGCTCCGGCGGGTCCGGATCCGCGTGCAGCTGTGCCAGGGTCGCGATCCGACCCGAGCCCCCATCCTTGCCGATCAGCGCCACGACCGCAGAGGTCTTCTTGCCAACGGTCGAGATGGCGGATACGGCAAACCCGTCGCCGAACGCCACGCCGCGCCCGAGCGCCACGGCGAACGGGAGCGCCGGTTGGTCGACGCCATCGTCGTCCTCGTCGGCCTCCCCGGCCGCGGCGGGCACACTCTTGCGCTCGCCCACCGTGAAGCTGAGGCCCGGGTGGGGCTCACTGCAGCGAGGTGTGATGGGCTGGGGCGCTGCCGAGGGCGTCGGCTGGGCGCTCGGCGCCACCTCCGGAGTACGCCGTTTACAGCCCCAGAAACCCAAGAGCGCGGCCGAAAGCATCAGGGCGAGGTGGCAGGTTCGACGCGAATTGCAAAGCATGGCCCGGCGGCGCATGATGCCTCGCCCCGACGGCGTGTGCCAGCGAATGCCGAAGCGCGAGCTGACCCGAGAATACGAACCGAATCCTGCGCTCCGCGCGCTGTACAAGCGGTTCTTCGATCGCATCCAGGTGGATGACGCCTGGGTACAGGGTGTGCGCAGCCTGGCCTCGGAAGGCAGCGTCGTTTACGTGCTGCGCAGCCTCAATTTCATCGACTTTCTCGCGCTGGACCACCTGACCAAGCGCTTCGCGCTACCACAGATCCGCTTCGCCCAGGATCTCGGCCTGTGGATCCTCAACCCGATGGGCAAGGGTTGGCTCAACGCCATCTTCCCGCGCCGGGACCTCAAACCATCCGACGAGCTCGCCGACGCGCTCACCCGCGGGGGCTCCGCGCTGCTGTTCCTGAAACGTCCCCCCGGTGTGCTCGACGTGGCGGCCGGCGGCAGCCACGGCCGCGGACTGACCGAGGGCGACGATCTCGTCCGCACCCTGATGCGCGTGCAGCGCGAGCGCGAGCGGCCCATCCTGCTCGTGCCGCAGGTCTTCGTCTGGAGCAAAGAGCCAGACACGCGGGGCACGGGTTCCTTCGACTTCGTGCTCGGCCCCCGCGAGTGGCCGAGTCCCATGCGCACCGTCGGGCAGTTCCTCTACAACTACAAACACGTCGCGCTGAAATCCGGCGCACCGCTGGACCTCGCCGCTTTCTTACGCGACGCGAACGCGCCCAGCGAAGAGGTCGCCGTTCGCCGCATCACCTACGCCATGCTCGGCCGACTCGAGCGCGAGCGTCGCAGCGTCACCGGCCCGGCGGAGAAATCCCCGGATCGCGTGCGCATGGAGATCCTGCGTTCACCCCGGCTGCGCACCATCATCCGAGATCTGGCCGGCGAAAAACGCAGCGACCGCTACGTGATCACGGCGCGAGCGCTGGGCATGCTGCGCGAGCTTCAGGCCACGCCCGACATGGCCGCCATCAAGGCGCTCGAGGCCATCTTCGTCCGGGTGTTCCACCGCATCTACGCCGGCATCGAGTACGAAAAGAGTGAGATCGAACGCATCCGCGACGCGGCCAAACAGGGTTCGCTGGTGCTCTTGCCCAGCCACAAGAGCCACATCGACTATCTGATCTTGAGCTACGTCTTCAACGAGTCGAACCTGCAACTGCCGCTGATCGCCGCCGGCGAAAACCTCAACTTCTTCCCGATCGGCGCCATCTTCCGCCGCAGCGGCGCGTTCTTCATTCGGCGCTCGTTCAAGGGCGACAAACTCTACACCGCGGTCGTCGACGCCTACATCCGGCGCCTGATCCGCGATGGTTATCCGATCGAGCTATTCCTCGAAGGCGGGCGCAGCCGCACCGGCAAGCTGCTCTCCCCCAAGTTCGGGCTGCTCAACATGATCGTCGATTCTGCGCTGGCGGTACCCCAGCGCACGACCTACTTCGTACCGGTCAGCATCGGCTACGAGCGCATCATCGAGTCGAGCAGCTACGTCGACGAGATGGCCGGTGGCGAGAAGAAGAAAGAAGACGCCACCGATCTGCTGCGCACCCCCGAGGTGCTGCGCCACCGCTACGGGCGGATCAACCTGCAGTTCGGCCAGATCTTGTCGCTCTCGGAGATCGCCCGGGAGCTCGGCACCGAGCTAGGAAGCATCAGCTCGCCGGCGAAACGCCGAGCGCTGGTGACCCGGCTCGGCAATCGCGTGATGGACGAGATCAACCAGGTCACGGCCGTGACGCCCGGCGCCCTCACTTCCATGGCGCTGCTCTGCCACCCGCGGCGCGGCATGGCCTTCACCGACCTCGTCGACCGCTCGCGCCAACTGCTGAGCGTGCTGCTCGCGGTCGGCGCTCGCGCCACGGCCACCGCCGTCACGCCGTCGGGCACACTGCGCGCCGAGGCCATCCGCGAGGCCGCGCAGATGTACGCCGACGCCGAGCTCGTGGACGTACACACACCGCTCGGCGAGGGTGTGAAGGAGAAACGCTCGCGGGCCATCGAGGACGAATCGATCCTGACCCCGGTCGAAAAAAAGCGCCTGGTGCTCGACAACTCCAAGAACATCATCATCCACTTCTTCGTGGAGCGCTCCCTGGTGGCGGTGGCGGCGCGAGTCCCGCCGGGGCCCCGCGTCGACGAGGACACCTTGCGCGAGCGAGTGCGTGCGCTCTCGCGCATGTTCAAGCACGAGTTCCGCTTCCGCGCCGACGCTCCCTTCGACGCGATCTTCGACGAGACGCTGCTCGCCATGCAGGAAGACGGCGCCCTCAGCCGCGACGCCTCCGGCGCGCTCGGGCCGGGCGCGGGCAGTGGCGGCTGGTCGGGCCCGGAGTGGCTCGAGCTCTACGCCTCGCTGGTGACGAATTTCTTCGAGGGTTATCGCGTCGCCGCCCGCGGCCTTGCACTGCTCTTGAAGGGTCCTGCCACCGAGAAAGACCTGGTAAAAAAGAGCCTGGCGCTCGGTAATCGCATGTTCTTCGCGGGCGAGCTGTCGCGACGCGAGTCGGTCAGCAAGCCGCTCGTCGAAAACGCGGTGCGCTCATTCCTGGACCAGGGTTACCTCCATAAACACGACGGCAAGCTGCAGCTCACCGACACCTTCGCCGCGCAGCAGGCGGTCGCCACCATCGAGAGCAAGATCGCGCTCTACCTGGGTGAGGACTCCGAGTGAGGCGCGCGCTTCCGTTCATCGTGGCGTGTGTCGCCACCACCGGCTGCATGGGCATCCCGACTCCCCTCGCGCCGAACCTCGACGGTTCGATGGGAGTGCCACACGCCGGAATGCAGCGTGGCGCCAAGCAGCTGCCCGTCCGGGGCGAAGGCTTCGTCCGCCTGAGGCGGACCAGTGACAACTACTGGGGCAACCCACGACTGGTGCAGAGCATCTCGGCCGCTGCCCGGACAGTGAAACAGACCCTGCCGGGCGGTGAGCCCCTGGTCGTCGGGGATCTCTCCGCGCGCCACGGCGCAAAGATCCCCGGACACCGCTCGCATCGCACCGGGCGCGACGTAGATCTGCTGTTCTTCGTCACCACGCCGTCCGGCGCCCCGGTCCCGAGCCCGGGCTTCGTCAAGGTGGGCACTGACGGGCTCGCACAGGTGGAAGGCGACCACTTCGTCCACTTCGACGTCGAGCGCAACTGGCTGCTCATCCGCACGCTGGTGGCTTCGAAGGACGCACAGGTCCAGTGGTTGTTCGCCAGCCGCGGCGTGGAGGCGCTGCTCATCGACTACGCCCGCGCACGGGGAGAGCCGCTCGAGCTCGTGTGGCGCGCCGAGACCCTGCTGCTCGAGCCCGGCGACTCGAGTCCCCACGACGACCACGTGCACGTTCGCCTCGCCTGCACCGCCGCTGAAGAGGTCGACGGCTGTGAGGGCGGCGGTCCCCGCTGGCCGTGGCTCGAGCCCTCGCTGAGCTTGCCGGAGCTCGATGCGCAATCGCTCCGCGCCATCGCCCAGGACGACCCGTTCGGGGTGACTCCGGCTGCGGAAGGCGCCGCCGCGCCGGGCGGCGATGTCTGAACCGCGACGGCGCGCGCAGCGCGGAGTGCTGCTCGCGGGGGACTGCCTCGCCCTGGTGCCGACGCTGGTCACTCGCCCGTCCGATCAGTTCGATCTGATCTACGTCGACCCGCCCTTCAACACGGGCGTCGCCCACAAAGCCCGAAACCAGCGCGGAGCACGCGTGGCAGGGAACACGGCGTACTCCGACGCCTGGGGCGGGCTCGACGCATTTCTCGGCATGCTCGAGCCGAGGCTGGCGGCGTTTCGCGAGGTCCTCGCGCTAACCGGGAGCCTGTGGCTGCACCTCGATCATCGCGGGGTGCACGACGCCAAGGTGCTCGCCGACCGAGTCTTCGGGCGCCCGGCGTTTCGCGGTGAGATCGTGTGGGTGCCCGGCAACGGCGCCCGCGGCCGCCGCGGCCCGAGCGTCACGCACCAGACGATCTTGGTCTATGCCCGCGGCAAGGACATGCGCTGGAACGCCTCTGACCCGCTCTTGCGCGAGCCATTCGCGAAGACCAGCCTGAGCATGCATTTCTCGAACCTCGACGCGGACGGTCGCGCGTTTCGTGAGCGCACGCTCGGCGGCAAGACCTACCGTTATTACGCAGACGAGGGTCGGCGCCTCGGCAGCGTGTGGAGTGACTGCCCTGCGATGCGCGCCAACACCCCGCTCGATCCGGAGGCCACCGGCTACCCGACGCAGAAACCCGAACGCTTGCTGGAGCGCATCGTCCGGGCAACGACCGACGAAGAAAGCCGCGTGCTCGATCCCATGTGCGGCAGCGGCACCACGTTGGCAGTCGCGGAGCGCCTGGGGCGACGCTGGGTCGGCGTCGATCAGAGCCCGATCGCGATCAAAGTGGCGAGCGCACGCTTGGGACTCTGAGGCGCCCGCCTTCCGATCCAGACTCAGACCTTCGGCCGCGAGCTCGAGCTCCGCCGCGGCAGATCCTTCGCGATGCGAAAGCTCAGGCCCGTACCACGGGTGAGGGCGTACAAGCCGCCGCGCGACGCCGCGCGAGCCCAGCTCGCGTCTCCGCTCCAGAGCCCCGAGCGCACCATGCGGAAACCGGACTCCCCGCGGCCGGTGCTCGGGTCAGGCTCCACCTCCCGGTCGAGGTCCGACGCGGACTTCTCGCCGTGGATGTCGCCGACCCACTCCCGCATCCCGCCGGCCATGTCACGCACACCGTACGGGGACACGTCCTTCGCAAACGACCCCACGGGTTCTGGCTGCTGCAAGAACGGCCGCGAATCGCGCATCTTGCAGAACGTTGCGTCGAAGCGATCACCCCAAGGAAAAAAGCGCCCGTCCACACCGCGGGCTGCCTTTTCCCACTCGACCTCCGTCGGCAGCCGAATCGGCGCGCCGAGCCGCGTCGCGAGCCATCGGCAGTACGCGCGGGCGTCGAACCAGTCCACCAAATGCACGGGGACTTTCCACAGGTGCCCGTCCGCCGGTGGAAACATCTTGAGGGCCTCTCCCTCGATGATGCTCTCGGAGTTTGGCTCGAACCTTCCATCGTGGCCGCGTTGCACGACCATGCCTTCGGAACCCCGCATGTCGTGCGGCGCCCGCCGGAGCGCGAGTTCCAGGTCGGTCGCCGCGAGATCGTCCAGGTAGTCGCAGTAGTCCCGGAGCGTCACCGGAAACTCCGCGATGGCAAAATCCGCCACCGCCACGTCGCGCCGCTGCAGTGGATCGATGGCATCCGGATCTCCTCCGAGCGGGGCGGTGCCGCCGGGGACATGGATGAACCCCGTACCGATTTCGTCGTCGCGATACAGCGTGACGTAGGCGTCGTGGCGTCCGCCCCTTCCGAGCGACACTGGGTAACGCACATCGCGAAAACCGGGAGCCTTGAGCACGACCAGGTAACTGCCCGGCTCGAGCCGGACGTCCGAGAAGGGCGTCCGCCCGAGAAAACGCTCGGGCCCGGCGACCTGAACCCGGTCTTGCTCGACGTAGCGCTGCGCGAATACCTGGGCACCCGGCGGGTTCGAGCTCAGGTCCAGCCGCGCGTCCGCGCGGATCAACGCACCGAACTGCCCGCTGTCGTGCTCGAGCACCAGGGCCTCGTAGTAGATCTGCGCGGCGGGGCGGCGTTCGCGTTCCGCGGATACGGCGCGGGACCAGTACAGCCCCGCCAACCCAGCGTGCGCGGGCCCGCACTCCGAGTCGTAGCCCAGTGCCTTGGTGTAGAGCTCGATGGCTTGAGCCAGCGCCAGGGCTCCTTCGCGGTCGGCCTCGGCCACGCGATCTTCGATACGCCACGCGGCGCGCTTCTTCTCCACGGACTCCCAGCTCGGGATGTCCTTGGCCACATCCCTCGCCACCGCGCTGAGCTGTCGCTGTTCGGTCTCCAGCTCCTGAAAGCGCCGCACGGGTTCGGCCGCCTGCTCACACAGCTTGAGCGCCTCTTCGCGTCGCCGCTCGCGCTCCTTCGCACCCTCGAGGAACTCCTCCACCCGCTCCGCCACCAGGTGTGCGGTCTTCGGGCGATCACCCGGCGCCGTCAGCATCAAGTGCAGGCACAGGTCTTCGAGCAGGAGTGGGCAATTGCTCACGATCTGCCGGGGCGGGACTGCGCCCTTTTCGTACGTCGCGATCAGTGTCTTGGCATCCGCCGCAAAACCAAACGGGTGTTTGCCGGTGAGGATCTCGTAGAGGATCACCCCGAGCGCGAAGAGATCACTGCGCTGGTCGACCTCACTCCAATGCCCGAGGGCAACCTCGGGCGCGAGGTAACCCGGGGTGCCGCCGGTGGGCGATCCGAACGCCGGCGGCGGTTGGGAGCCCTTCAGCTGTTGGCGCACGGCGCTGTCCCGGTGCACCTTCGCGAGGCCCCAGTCGGCCAAATAGACTTCGCCGAAATCGCCGAGCAAGATGTTGTCCGGCTTGATGTCGCCGTGAAGCACACCACGAGCATGGGCATAAGCCAGCGCTCGGCACACTTGAACGAACGCGCCCAGCAGGCGAACCATCGGCCACTGCTCGCGCAACACGGGTCGATCCAGGACGTCGCCGAGCGACTGCTTCTTGACGACGCGCATCGTGTAGTAGGGTTTGTCTGCTTCGAGCGCGCCCAGGTCGTAGACCGGCACGATGTTCGGGTGCTCGAGCTGGGCCGTGATGCGCGCTTCCTGAAGGAAGCGCCGGATCATCGGCCGATCCGGCTCCGGGTTCTGCATCGTCTTCAGCGCGACGATGCGCCCGATCTCGCGGTCGAGCGCCGCGACGACCTTGCCCATGCCCCCGCTGCCCAGGGTCTCTACCGGTGAGTAGCGCGGACCTTCGAAGCGGCCGGGCAGCTTGCTGATCTCTCGACTCGACGGTCCCGTGCCGAGCTCAGCGCTCGCCGACGCCCGGCTCTCCATCCCGCGCACCGTGTGGCGCTCCGATGGGGCCGGCGGTGCCAGCTCCGGGAAGGCTTGCAAGGTAGCGATCGGGGCGCGCTCGGCCTGTTCGGTCAGCGCGACGACTCGGTCTTTGGGCAACGCTGCGGCGAACACCTTCTCCGCCGGCGCGTCGGGATCCGACGCCCGCGCAATCTCCCAGAGCTCCTCCGGGCTCATGAGCCCACGGGCGAGCGCCTCGATGGCGAGCTCACGGGCGTTCTTGAGCTTCATCGCCGTCGAGGTTATCACCAGCGCACAAAAACCAGGAGGCCCGCTCGTGAGCGGGCCTCGAGGTCATGCCGATACGTCGGCGCCTACTGCGCGCTGCAGAGCACCGGCCGCAGCGACAGGATTGTCGCCGGCTCCTGCGTCTCGTCCACCGAGCCATCGCGCACCAGATCCACGCAGCACTGCTTGCGCGCCATGTTGCGGAGCACCGCGTCCGTGGCGTGCTGGCGAGCTGGCCCTTCGGGCACCTTGTCGATGATCACGTTGTACACCTTGATCAGGTTGTTGCACGGATTCGGGGGATAGAGCGGGCCACCAATCCCATGCAAGTGCAACGTTGCCAGGACGCGCCGGTAATATCCCGGGGGAGTCTGGGGGGGACCGTCCGGGTAGCCGAGCAAAAGGTTCGTCTTCTCGACGAAGTCTTGCATGCGCACCTTGCCGCTCTTGGGTGGTGCCGAGCTGCCGACCCCTGCCAGGGTGAGCACACAAACAGCGGCGAGAGTGCTGGTCAGCTTCTTGGTCGGCATGGTCGGTGTCGTCTCCGTTGATGACTGCGTGTTGAGCGGCGAGATCGCCTGATACTATGAAGAACTCTACGGTATTTTCGCGGTCCTCGTCAAACGCTTCTCCAGCCCAGCGCCCTCACGAGTCGAGGTTCTGCCGGTCGCGCCCTGGCGCACACGTTCACTCACTCCGACGCGGCAGCGCGTTGCATGTGCGGAGGCAGAACCTGCTCGCCTACACGTGCGGCCGGTGTGTGCGACGTGCGCCAGCGGTCTGCCGCAGGCCGGAGTTCACAGCTTCATTTCGCGCAAATCTGCCGCAAGCTCGAGCTTCGGCTCGGTCTTCTGCTGCACGTCTTCTGCGCTGACCCCAGGTGCGAGCTCCACCAGCACCAGCTTGTCGTCGCGCACGTCGAGCACACACAGGTCGGTGATGACGCGGTGCACGACGCCCTTGCCAGTGAGGGGCAGCGCGCACTGGTTCAGGATCTTCGGTGAGCCGTTCTTGGCCGCGTGATCCATGATCACGACCACGCGCTTGGCGCCGTGCACCAGATCCATGGCCCCGCCCATGCCCTTCACCATTTTGCCGGGGATCATCCAGTTGGCGAGATCGCCGTCCTTGCTGACCTCCATCGCGCCCAAGATGGCCAGATCGACGTGGCCACCGCGGATCATCGCAAAGCTGGTGGCGCTGTCGAAGATGCTCGAGCCCGGCAGCATCGTCACCGTCTCTTTGCCGGCGTTGATCAGATCCGCGTCCTCTTCACCCTCGAGCGGGTACGGGCCGATGCCGAGCAGCCCATTTTCACTCTGCAGCATCACCTCGACGCCGGCCGGAATGTAGTTGGCGACCAACGTCGGCATGCCGATGCCGAGGTTCACGTAGTAGCCGTCCCGGAGCTCCTGGGCGGCGCGCTGTGCAATCTGTTCTCGCGTCAGCATCTTCTGGCTCCTCAGCTCGCTTGGCGGGTAGTCCGGCGTTCGATGCGTTTTTCGTGGGCGCCGTTGCCGACGACCACACGCTGCACGAAGACCCCGGGGGTGTGAACGTCGTTCGGATCCAGCTGCCCGACCTCGACCAGCTCTTCCACTTCGGCGATGGTGATCTTGCCGGCCATCGCCACCAGCGGGTTGAAGTTCTGCGCCGTGAGCCGGTAACACAGGTTGCCGTAGCGATCGGCCTTCCACGCCTTTACGATGGCAAAGTCGCCGACGATGCCGCGCTCCATGACGAACATGCGACCGTCGAACTCGCGGGTCTCCTTGCCTTCGGCCACCTTGGTGCCAAAGCCGGCGGGCGTGTAGAACGCAGGGATGCCGGCGCCGCCGGCCCGCAGTCGCTCCGCGAGGGTGCCCTGCGGCACCAGCTCGACCTCGAGCTCACCCGACAAGAACTGCCGTTCGAACTCCTTGTTCTCGCCGACGTAGCTCGAGACCATGCGTCTGATCTGTTTGTTGTCGAGCAGGATGCCGAGCCCGAACCCGTCCACGCCACAGTTGTTGCTGACGAAGGTCAGGTTCTTGGAGCCCTTTTCCCGGAGGGCCGCGATGGCCAGCTCCGGAATGCCACACAACCGAAACCACCGGCCAGCACTGTGGCTCCGTCCCCGATGTCGGCTACCGCGTCGCGCGCGCTCTTCACTACCTTGTCCATGGCGCGGGCTGGCGTACCACCACCCGTGCGTGAGCGGAAGACACGAGGGCAGACGCCGGCGAATTCGCGTCAGCCAGGGAAGCCCAGCGCGCGGCGCTGCGCCGGACGCGAGCGGGTGTCGCCTCGGCGCCAGAGCAGTCCGTCCAGCACGTAGTGGGTTGCCTGCGGCAACGCCAGGAGCGGAACGATCAACGCCGCGCCAACCGAGCCCAGCGTGAGCCCACCCGTATCGAACAGCCAGGCGCGCTCGTGCCAGATCAGTTTGTCCCAGGCCAGCTCCTCGATGAAGCCGAGCAAGAGCAGGAGACCCAGGAACGCACCCACACCGCCCGCGACAATCTGCGAGCCCAGGAGCTCCGGCTTTTCGGCCCTGCGTGCCCGGGCATAGGCATAGAGCAGCGCGAAGTACGGCACGCCGTGCACGATCACGTTGGTCACGGTGAACTCGAAGTCGCTGTTGGTGTGCACGATGCCGAACCACCACACCGCCGCGGTCGAGAGCACGACCACGGTCTTGCCCAGGTGGAAGACGCCGGTCGTCCACGCGAGCAGCAGCTGGCGCAGACAGAACACGACGAGCAGGCCCATCCAGAGCCAGCGCGCCGCCGGCAAGACGCTGGCGGCGGTCGCGCCGAGATCGATGAAGTCGCCCTTCACGAACCAAGCGAAATCCGTCGTGGCCACCCGCGAGTGCCACACGAGCGTCGGGTAGAGCGTCGCCGCGTAGACGGCCGCGTCGTCGATGTAGCGATCGACGGCGCTGCGCTGCGCGGCGCGCGCACGGTAGACGGCGACCCACCCGGCCTGCTGGCGGATGAAATGGAAGAGCGCCATGTACGCGAGCACTCGCCAGAAGAGCTGCGGCCCCTGGGCATACAGCGCCACGCCCGCGGCCCAGGCGCCGAGCGGGATCAGGCTGTAGCGCGCGCGGTGCCGGCGGAGCTCGTCGCGATCCAGGTAAGTGCGAAACAAGGTCGACCACACGTGGGCCACGTCGACCGCAACGACGAACACCAGCCAGCCCCACTCCGGGAGCGGCCCCGGGGCCACACCGAGAGAGCGCGCCAGGGCAACGACGCCGAACGCCAACAAGGCGCTGCCGCCGAAGAGTCCGAGATCGGCGGTTGGGCTCCACAAGAAGGGCCCGGGCGAGAGGCCGCGTGCGGCCGGGTTTCGGATCGCGGCGCTCAATTCAGTCTCGCCTCCCGCATTCAGCTCGGAAGCTGCCCTCGAAACCCCGCGCAAGCGTCGACAGTCGCATCGGTCCGCTCCTCTATTAGCGCGATGATCTGGGGCGCGACACGGCCGACGACCCCAGATTTTGCGAGCTTCCGTTACGGCAGCTCAACAACGGAACTTCCACGCCCGAACCTACGGATCCATGCATTTCGCGTACTTGACACCGGTCATCTCCAGTCAACCGGGTAGATTTGCGGACGCTTTGTCTATTGTGATGTGGCCGAGACCGCAGTATGCCTCCGCGCTGTCTACTAGTGGTAGACGGCTTGCGGTTGGCAGCTGGGCCCGCCGCGCGATGGAGGCAGGGATTAAATGAAACCAACGTTCTTGGGTTTGGAGAAGGTGCGGATTCTCGCCGCGCTCTCCGTTGCGGGCACCATGGCCCTCGGTGGCGCGGCCACCGGTTGCGGCGATGACGGCGGCTCTTCGACGACGAAGAAGCCGGATGCTGGCACCGGCGGCACGGGCGTAGGCGGCACGGGCGGCGGCGGCACGGGCGGCGGCGGCACCGGCGGCGGCGGCACGGGCGGCATTGCCGGCTCGGGCGGCGGCGGCACGGGCGGCATCGCTGGCTCGGGCGGCGTGGCTGGCTCGGGCGGCGTGGCCGGCTCGGGCGGCGGCGGCACAGGCGGCACGGGCGGCACGCAGAACAATCCCTGCGCGACCCCGACCATGGCTCCTGTCGGCGGTACGTATCCAAACCCGCAGAGCGTCGTCATCTCGACGACCACCGCGGGCGCGACCATCTACTACACGACGGACGGGACGAACCCGAACCAGAACAGCGTGGTTTACAGCTCGGCCATCGCGGTGACCAACACCAGCGCGCCGACCACGATCCGCGCCATGTGTAACGCTCCGGGCTTCACGGACTCCGTGGTTGCCTTCGAGACGTACACGATCACGCCGCCGGTAGGTACCGACGTCGTAGCGCCCACGCCCAACCCGGCGGCCGGAACGCAGAACAACGACTTCCTGTTGTCGCTGACCACGACCACGGGCGGCGCGACCATCTGCTTCACGCTCGACGGCTCGACCCCGACGTGCAGCAACGGCGTCTGCCAGGGCACGGCCCAGACCTACAACTCGCAGACTCAGGTGCCGATCAACGGCAGCGTCACCAATGCGGCCACGGGTGAAGTGACCGTGAACGCAGTTGCTTGCAAGGGCACTGCCAAAGACGGCGTGATGCCGGCGCAGAAGTACACGCTGCAGGTCGAGACCCCGCAGCTGAACGGACCGCCCCCGGGCCAGTACGACTTCGACACCACGAGCACGGCGTACAACCCGCTGCTCTCGTCGGCGACCACCGGCGCGGTGACGGCTCGCTTCACCACGACCCCGGCCACGCCGCCGTCGTGCACCAGCGGCACGCTCGTCAACCTCGGCGCCAACCTCCCGGTCAACTGGGCGTTCGCCAGCACCACCGGCGCCAAGACCTGGCTCTTCGCCGCCTGCAAGGCTGGTTACAAGGGCTCGGCGATCTACACCGCCGACTACAGCTGGAAGCTGGTTGCCCCGACGCAGACCCCGAATGGCGCGTCGTACAACAGCGTCCAGTCCGTGGTCATTGGCAACTCGGCCAACGCCGGCGCAGGAACCCCCTGGACCTGCACCACGGCAGACGGCACGACCCCGGCTTGTGGAGCAACCCAAGGCGCGTGCACCGGCACCGCTGGCAGCCCGATGACGGTCAACAAGACCGGCACCGTGCTGAAGAGCATCGCCTGCAGCCTCAAGTACGTGGCTTCGGACGTGACGACCAGCCCGGCGTACACGCTGCAGCTCGACCCGCTGAAGTTCACCCCGCCGACCGGCACCCCGGTCAACTCGGGCACCGGCAACATCTCGGTCAACATCACGCAGAGCAGCACGGGCAAGGCCTACAGCTTCATCTGCTACTCCAAGACCGCGGCCGTGCCGGACTGCACCTGCACCGCCTCGGGTCTGACCAAGGTGGCCGGCAACGCAGCCAACGGCATCGTCATGACGCCCGGCACGCTGTCCGCCATTGGTTGTGACGACGGCACGGGCGGAACGAACTTCCTCTCGTCCCCCGGCAGCGCCGCCTACCAGGCCGCGTCCGTCATGGCCGCTCCGGTGATCACGCCGGGCACGAGCACCCAGAACGACTGGGTGGACGTGACCATCGCGAACTCGGACACGGCTCGCACCGCCAAGCTCTGCTACACGACGGACGGCACTGATCCGTCGGTCACGGCAGCATGCGCGGCGAACAACGCGGCCACGACCTGCACGGCCGCTGTCGCCGTGTCGCCGGGCCCGGGCAACAGCCTGGTGTTCAACGACCTGGTCAAGGCCACCAACGTGAGCGTGAAGGCGAAGGCCTGTGATCCGGGCGCGGTCAAGACCATCTCGGCCACGACCACGGCGACGTACGTCCTCAAGGTGGCGACCCCGACCCTGACGACCGGCTCGCCGGCCCCGGGTTCGGTACCGATCGGCTCCAGCATCGCCTGGCAGTCCGCCACGGTTCAGGCAACCCCGGTCCAGTTCTACTGGACGAACAACGGCACCAACCCGGACTGCCTGGGTGGTGGCAATGGGATGCTCGGAACCGGGTACCACATGGTCGACCCGACCAAGACGACGATCAAGGTCATCGCGTGCTCGCCACAGATGACGCCGTCGGACGTCGCCACGTTCACCTACTCGTACTTCTTGCAGGCTCCGGTCATTCTTCCGGTTGGCGGGACGTACAACGACTACGTCTCTGGCACGGTGCAGAACGCTCCGACCAGCACCATCCAGAACAACGACCACCCGGCGTACCACGGTACGAACACGAACTTCTTCTGCTACACCTTCGACGGCACCACTCCGACGTGCACGCCGACGGCCTGCGGATTTGGTTCGACCATCGTCGGCTGCGGAGGCGGTGGAGGTTGCACGACGTTCATCCCGGTCTCTGCAACTCTGAAGATGGTCACCTGCAGCAACAACGGCCTGCCGGCCTCGGCACTGTCCAGCGAGACGTACAACCTCCAGGTTGGACCCATCACGCTGGCACCCGATCCGGCAACGACATACAACGCACCGCAGGCCGTGACCGCGACGGTAACCCCAGCGCCGATCGCCGGTGGTGGATACACCCTGTGTCACAAGGAAGGTGCTGCCAGCATTCCGCCTCAGCCGAACTTCTGTGGAGCCGCCAACCTGATGACCTACCTGGGCACCGGTTGGAGCTGCACGGACTACGGCACCGGTGGAGCCAAGCCCGTCGCCAACCTGAACGTCACGACCGACGTCTCGGTCGTCGCGTGCAAACCGGGCATGACCTGGTCGACCCTGCAGAAGACCTACTCGTTCAACCCCTACGCTCACACCATCACCATCGATGGTGCGAACGACTTCACCGCAGCCGCTGAGGCGCTCAGCACCGCTGGTGCTGGCTTCACCAGCTACCTGTCGTGGAATGCCACCAGCATCTTCTACGGGTACAAGGGCTTCACGTTCGGTTCGACCCAGACCGTCGACATGTACTTCGGCGTGACGGGCACCACCACCGATGACGGACCAGCGCGCGCGGGTGTCGTACACCAGTCGCTCTACCATCTGGTGTGGGTGGTCAACACCGGCACTGCGAAGATCCGCAAGTGGTCGGGCAGCGCTTGGGCAGACGACGCGACCGTTCCGGTCACGCTCGGCTACACGGGCGGCACCAGCGACTACGTGGAGTTCTCGTTCTCCCGAGCCGCAATCGGCAATCCGACCGTGTTGTGGATGGCAGGTGGCGTGCAGAACGCCGCGGCGAGCGCCTACGTTTCGACGTGGCCGAACGCCTCGGCGAACTGGTCTGATTCGTACTTCGTCGAGCTGCTCGGTGCAGCTGTGCCGAATTCGTCTCAGGCTCTCTGAGCTGACAACCTGAGTAAGTAAGTCGTCGCAGGGAGCGTGGCTCGAGAGAGTCATGCTCCCTGAGACGCGTCTGGGGTTCTGAAAACGCGGGGGGAGCGGGCCGCCGGAGCGGGCCGCGGCGGCGGGAGCGGCGGAGCCCCGAGCCGAGGCCGGCGCGGAAACGTCGAGGCGAGCCAGCTCATCCGGTAGAGCATGCCGGAGAGGCGACTCCCGAGCGCGGTCACGCGCGCGACGTCGGCCGCGGAGCACCCGCCGGTGGCCGCGGCGAGCTCGACACTTGCGACGCGCTCACCGCACTCGCCCCTAGCGATGGCGTACACGCGAGCCTTATCAGCGCGAGACGTTCGCCCGGCCCCTTCGGCAACGTTTCGTGCACAGCTCTTGGCGGCCCGCCGCGCCTCGCGCCGGTCATCTGCATCCGAGATGCGGATCTCGAACACGAGCCGCACGAGCTCAGCCGCGAGGTGCCAAGCCAACAGTCGGTGCCACACTCCCTCCGCCGAACATCGCTCGCGTCCCCGCCCAAGCTCATTCCCAAGAGCGCTGCACGCACCAGCGCCAGCGCAGCTGGCACGCGCATGCCAGCGACTCACCAACCGCGATCGCGTTCACAAACCGGCACCCCGCCCCCGCTCCCGCTCGTGCCCCCGCTCCGATTCTTCCTGCCCCTGCTCAACGCATCGACTCGAACGTCCGCCCCTGCGCAAGCAGCACCTCTTCCGCCGCCCGGATCCCATGGTCCTGCGCCTCCTCGAACAGGCCCACCCCCGACAGATCCGAGTGCGCGAAGTGCAGCCGGCCCATCGGCTCGGCCGCCTTCCTGCGCTCCGGGCCCCAGATGAACCCCGGACGCGGGCGCACCATGGCGTGGCCCCAGCGCCAGACGTCGATGCGTTCGATGGCCTCGGAGAGCCCGTCGTGCGCGGGCTCGAGCTCCCGCATCACCTCGGCGCAGAACGCCGGGTGCTCCATGCCGAGCAGGCGCTCTCGCGCCACACGTGGCTCATGGTCCACGAGCGGCTGGTAATACGTGAACACCGTGGGCCCGTGGTCCTCGAGGCGCTGGTGTGTCGCGACGACATACCCCAGCGAGGCCCCTCCATAGATCACGTTGTCCCAAGCCGTGCCGTCCCCGGGACTCTTCGGGCGGCGACGGAGGTGTAGATTCGCCACCCACCAGGCGCCGTACTCGAACGCGCCCAGATGCGCGGGCGGACTCTCGCGGAACGGCCTGAGCACTCGCGCCACGACGAACTTCGGCAGCGCCAAGATCACGTGTTCTGCCACGACGCGGCGCAGTCTGCCGGCGCCCACGTCGAAGACCGAAAGCTCGACCTCACTCTCACCCGGCACCACGTCCGCCACCAGCTGTCCGGTGGAGAGGCGCGAACCGACGACTCCCGCCAGATGCCGCACGATGCGGCCGTTGCCTTCCGGCCACGCGATGAACGGTGCGCTCTCGACCCGGGCGGCCGGCACCCGGGAGCAGAAGTAGAACAGCATCGCCCACGCGCTCGTGTCCGCGAGGGACAACCCATAGTCGTCGCGACAAGCGTACTCGACCCACCAGCGCAAGATCGCGCCGGTCAGGCCGCGATCGGCCAGCCAGCGCTCGGCGCTCAGTTTGTCGAGCGCCGTCACCTCCGCGTCATCGCTCGACTGCCGCAGCGGCAATGCAAACGCACGCCGACCCCGCGCGTCGCGGAACCTCACCCAGCGCGCGATCTCTTGCTGGAAGCGCTCGAGCTCCGCTAGATCCTCGGGCGAAGCAATGGCGCTCGGGTACAGGCCCTCGTACCAGCGGCCCTCCACGAACACACGCTCCTCGGGCTCGCGCACCAGGAGCTCCTCCCGTCCCCGGGGCTCACCGTCGGGCCCACGGGCGTCGAGCGCTCCCATCTCGTCGAGCAGCGCGACGAGCGCACGATTGGCGCTCGTGGGGACCGGAACGTAGTGAGCGCCCCACGGGTGTGGGACAACACCGTCGGTTCCGTAGGTGCTGGTGCCCCCCGGTTGGGACTCGAGCTCGAGCACCACGTAGTCCTTGAGCCCGGCGCGCTCGAGCCGCCAGGCGGCCGAGAGCCCGCTCGGTCCCGAGCCGACGACGGCAACCTTCACCCGCTGGCTCTCGCCCGTGGCGCGCTCGACGCTCGCCTCGCGCAGACGATGCCCGACGTTCGCGCTGCCACCCACGATCGCACCGGGGATCTCCCGCGGCGAACGCCGACAGCTCGCCGTCGCGATCGGCGCACCGACGCACAGGGCCAGCCACTGCCTGCGGGAAACACTCACGCCGTGCCAGCCATAGCGCGGACGCCAGCCGCGGTCACTCGAGCTCGCGCGGTCACAGACAGCAGAACGTGACCGGCTCCGTCGGCGCCGCGCTGCCGGTCACTTGTCCGCCGGAAGCTGGACAGGTCGCGCCACTGACCGTCGCCGTGAGCTTCGCGCCCCGGGTATCCGCCGGGAATCCTGCACAACCGCCGGACTGGGTCGTCGGGTCGTTGCTCGCGAGCACACAGGCGTTCGCCGTCACGGTCTGCTCGTTGGTGACACAGGCGTCGGTGTAGATTTTCAAGCTGGGGTTGGAGCACGTCCCGCTCGACGCGCTGCCGCAGGCGCAGGCGTCGCAGTCGCGGTTGTCCGTGAAGTTCAAGTAGCTGAGCTTCTTCTGCGAGTACGCGCCGCTAGGACATGCGACATCGCCGGTTTTGTAGACACACAGCCCGGTACCAAACGGAGCCTTGGGTTTGGGCAGGCAGGCGCCCGTGGTGCCGCAGCCTTTACCCGCCCCCGACGCGTCCCCGCAGGCGCGCACGGCCTTGTCCCAGGTCGGAGCAACGATGTTCTTCGTGCCGGTGGTCTTGGGGCTGCACGTACCCCCGCTGACCTGCAGGTTCTTGAAGTTCACGCTCGTGGGTTTGTAGGTGCCGGCGTCGTCAGCCCCGTGGCAGAGCGAGTAGGTGACGCACTGGCCGCTGCTCGAGACCAAGGCCGTCGGTGCGTAGGGTGGGCTCGTGCTGGTGGTCCAGAAATTCCCTTGGCATGCCGTGTCGTCGTACATGAAGAGGTCAGCCGTGCACTGCGCGCCCGTCGCGGGATCACACGCGCACGTCGGACAAGTGGCAGCGCCCGCCTTGATGGTCGAGTTCGCGTTCTGTTTGATCGTCGGGTAGCCGCCGGACTGCAGGCAGTCCGGTGCCGGCGCCGCGCCCTCGAACATCGCGACCGGACCCACCCAGCCGGTGGGCAAGGACGGTGCACAGGTGAAGCCGGCCTGGCAGTCCGTGTCTTCGCAGTCGATCTTCCCGTCGCCGTCGTCGTCCACTCCGTTGGTGCAGTTCTCCGGGCCACCCCCGCCGCCGGTGCCGCCCGTACCACCACCGCCGGTCGCGCCCACACCCGTACCGCCGGTCGCGCCCACACCCGTACCGCCGGTCGCGCCCACACCCGTACCGCCGGTCGCGCCCGCGCCAGCAATTCCGCCCGTGGCACCGACGCTGCTACCGCCCGTCGCGCCGACTCCCGCGACCCCGCCAGTCCCGTAGAACTGACCGTCTTCGACGAAAGTGAACTCCGGAAAACCGCAGCTGGCGACGAGCAAGCCCGCAGCCGAGAGCGTGAGCCGCCTCCCCCACTCAGAACGCACCGACAAAGTTCACTCCTTTGAGGTCTGGCCCCGGCAGCACGTTGAGCTGAACGCGAGCGGCAGTTTTGGGTTTCTCGGCGGAGCCTCCTCCGCTCAAGAGCAGCACCGCCGCAACACCGATCCCCACGACGCCGACGCCGAGCCCGACATTGGTCAAGAGCGCATAGCGTTTGCCGTCATCAGCCAGGCTCTGCTTCGACTGCGGACAGGTGCCGTCAGGGCGGCAGAAGTCCTCCAGCTGGCTCTGAGAATCCTTCTTCTTCGTGTAGAAATAGCCGGCTCCCGCCAGCCCGAGCACACCAACACCACCGATGATGTAAGGCAGCGCACCCTTGCCCCGCTTCTCGATCTTCACCGGCGCCACCTGGTCGGGTTTCTCATCCGGCTTCGGCTCGTCCGGCGGGGCGGGCTTTGGGTTGAAGTCGTCCGGCGGCACCAGCTCGAGCTCCTTGCTCTCGCCCTCGGCCAGAGTGACGGTCATCTCGAACTGACTGCCACCCACCTTGGCGACGACCCGATGGGGGCCCGGATCCGTCGAGACCTCCTTGCCCACCTGGGCCTCGCCGAGCGCAACGCCATCGAGCTCGACCTTGGCGGATTCCGCCCCCTTGCCCCGGATGATCGTCAGCTTCGGGACTCGCGCTTCGAGCTCGGTCTTGGCTTTCGTGATCTCGCCCAGCTCCTTGGCTTTCGCCTCCTGAGCTTCGTACTCGGCGATGCGATATTCGCCCAACGCCTCGTTCAAGCGGCCCAGGTGCTCCTTGCAGCGCCCGATGTGATAACGCACGGCCGGCGTGGTCTTGACCTTGCCGACCTCTTGAAACTTCGAGAGCGCACTCGCCCAATCGCCGGCGGCCTCCAGGCTCACTCCCTCCTTGAAGAGGGTGCGTGCCTTGGCGAGCTCCGCCGGGCTCTGGGCAAACGCCACGGCCGGGTGCAGCGTCGAGCTGCCGAGCGCCAGGCATACGGCCAATACTGTGGGGGTCAGCGCAGAGCCCAAGCGTCGAAGTCGCATCCTCTCAACCTTCCTTGGGGAGTCTAGCACCGCTTTCACCCTTGCCGCCCCGCCTATTGGGCCGGCGGCGGGCGTGTCGAAGGACGTGCGTGCCTCGGGGCTAGCCGTTCGGCCTCCGCAATCAGCCTCGAGTAGGCGTCAAAACGCTCCGGAACCTCTCTTCGCGGCACGCCCGCGCGGCCCGGCATCGGCGTCGCAGCCCGCGTGGGGCCCACCCCACCGGTGAACGACGCCACGCTCGAGATGCGGTGGGCTCGATCGACCCGCACACCGGTGGTGGCGGCGAGGTAGTCCACCAGGCGATCGAGGTCCTGCGCTCCGCCGGCCGCATCGCCGAGAATGGAGAAATCGAAGGCCCTCGCATCGATGCGTGCGGCCCACTGAACCGTGGCAAAGTGCAGATCCGCAGCAGCGAACGCATCGACCTGCATGGCGCTCGCTTCGCGGAGCACGTCGCCCCCCACGCCCGGCACCACCGCCCGAAACGCGGCGCTGGATCCGCTGCGGCCGCCGACCTGTACCTCTCCGCGGACGATGGCGAGGAGGGCGCGATGTGGGATGGGCATCGAGCGCTCCGAGAGGTGCAGGACCAGGTCACTCTCCCGGACCTCGAGGGCCTTGAGCGGGACGAACACGCGGTCCGGATCCGCCGCGACGCTTGCATCGACCGCGGCCACCCGGAAGCCCTGCCCACCCAGGTTGCGCGCCAGCTCATCGGCCTCCCCGCGGTTGCCGATGGCTCGGACGACGCCCCAGGAGTCCGGTTTCAGCTTGGTCCGGAGATCGTAGGGCAGGAGCCCGGTCGCCTGAGCCAGGCGGCCGTACTCTTCGTCCGTACCCCCGAAAGGAGGGCCAATCAGCACAAGCATGGGTTCCCCGAGGCCCCAGATGTTACAGGGCCTGGCTCGGGAGGCCGAAAAACCGGGGCATCGACGGGCTGTGGTCGCAAAAATCCCAGGGTTCGTGATACACGGAGACGGTGTAGGGCTCCTCCGAGCCCCGAGCCCGACCGAGGGAGAGGCAACGCGACATGGACATCAATTGGGCCCCATTCGTGAAAGCGCTGGTCGCTTCGATCGTCTATTCGCTGATCGGCATCGTCATGTTCGGGATCAGCTTCTTGGTCATCAAGCTGGTCACACCGTTCTCGATCCGCAAAGAGATCGAAGAGGATCAGAACACCGCCCTCGGGATCCTCATCGGCGCCGTGATTCTCGGGCTCAGCATCATCATCGCTTCCGCCATCGGCGGCTGAGGCGGCAGCGCTCGCAGCCACGCGAGTCGGCCCGATGACGGACCGGGACGACGACATCGAGCCCGAGGCCTCGGCATGGCCGGAGCCCGGCTCCAAGGCACCCACGCGCCGGATCTCCAGAGCCAGCGTGCTGCTCGGCATGGTGCTGGTCATCGCGACCGCGGGCCTGGTCTACGAGCTGGTGATGGCGGCCGTCGCCAGCTACGTGCTCGGCGACTCCATCACCCAGTTCTCCACCGTCATCGGTGTGTATCTCTCGGCCATGGGTCTGGGCGCGTGGCTCTCGCGCTTTGCCGGGCGACGCCTGGCGTTGCTCTTCGTCGATGTCGAGCTCGGCACCGCGCTGATCGGCGGCCTCAGCGCGCCGGGATTGTTCCTGGCGTTCAGCTACACGAATGCCTTTCGCCTGATCCTCTACGCAACCGTCGTTGCCGTCGGCGTGCTGGTGGGGCTCGAGCTGCCGCTCCTGATGCGCATCCTCCGGCGCGAGCTCGAGTTCAAGGAGCTGGTCGCACGCGCCCTCACCTTCGACTACGCGGGTGCGCTGGTGGGTTCGCTGGCGTTCTCCTTCTTCCTCGTGCCGCGACTCGGACTGGTCAACACGTCCCTGGTCTGTGGGCTCCTGAACGCAGCCGTTGGGCTCGCTTCAACCTGGGCCCTTGGCGGCGACACGCCCGAAGAACGCCGCGGCATGGCGCTCGCGCGGCTGCGCGCTGTCTTCGTGCTGGTGCTGCTCGCACTCGCGCTGCTGTCGTCCCGTCGACTGACCGCGCTGGCGGAGGCCCAAGCTTTTGGCGGACCGGTGCTCTTCGCCGAGACCTCACCGTACCAACGCATCGTGCTGTCGCAGCGCGGCGCCGGTTTCGCCCTGCACCTCAACGGCAACCTGCAGTTCGCCAGCCGCGACGAACACCGTTACCACGAGGCGCTGGTCCACCCGGCGATGGGCGCAGCCGCCGCGCACCGAACGGTCCTGGTCGGCGGCGGCGGCGACGGGCTCGCGGTGCGCGAGATCCTGCGCTGGCCCGACGTCGAAAGGGTAGTGCTCGTGGACCTGGATCGCGCCGTCACCGAGCTCGCGCGGACCCGGCCGGAGCTGGTCCGGCAGAACGAAGGTTCCTTCGCCGATCCGCGCGTCACCGTGATCAACGCCGACGCAATGGTCTGGATCGCCGAGAGCCACGAGACCTTCGACGTCATCGTGCTCGACTTCCCCGATCCCAGTAACTACGCGGTAGGAAAGCTCTACAGCGCCGAGCTCTATCGGCGCGTTCGCGAGCGGCTCGCCAAAGGCGGCGCCCTCGCGGTGCAGTCGACCTCGCCGCTGCTCGCCCGCCGCTCGTTCTGGTGCATCGTGGACACCCTGCGCGAGGCCGGCTTCCAGGTCCTGCCGTACCGCGTGTTCGTCCCGAGCTTCGCCGATTGGGGATTCGTCCTGGCAAAGACCGAACCCGTCGTCATCCCCACGCGTCTGCCCCCGGCTCAGCTGCGTTACCTCGACCCGGTCACGCTCACGGCGCTGTTCGATTTGCCGACGGACGTGCGGGAAGTTCCCGCCGAGCCCAACCGCCTCAACAACCAAGCGCTGGTCTCGTATTACCTGGCGGAGTGGAGTCGCTGGGAGTAGCCCCGCGGCTGGCAGGCCATGCTAGAAGACGCGGCGCGCTGGCCAATCCGCGCGAGCGGGGAGAGACGAAGATGAAGCTCGAGACGACCCTGGACTGCGTTCAAGCGTTCGAACGAGATCGCGCTGACGAAATCTGGTTCACCCAGCCCCTCGGCGGCGGACAGCTGCGCGACTTCACCTTCAAGGAGGCGGTCGGTGAAGCCCGGCGCATGGCGGCCCACCTCAAATCCCTCGACCTACCAGCGAAGTCTCACATCGCGCTCTTCTCCAAGAACACGGCCTGGTGGATCCTGTGTGATCTGGCGATCTGGATGGCCGGCCACGTCTCGGTGCCGCTCTATCCGACGCTCACGGCAGAGACGATCCGGCAGATCCTCGAGCACAGCGAGGCGAAGCTGATCTTCATCGGCAAGCTCGACGGCTTCGCCGCCATGGAGCCAGGCATTCCCGACGGCCTGCCGCGCATCGCGCTGCCGCTCAGTCCCAAGCTGAGCGCACCAAGCTGGGACGAGCTCGTGGCAAAGACCGAGCCCCTCGCCGGAGAAATCCGTCGGCCCAAGGACGATCTCGCGACCATCGTCTACACCTCCGGCAGCACGGGCGTGCCCAAGGGGGTGATGCACAGCTTCCACACGATGCTCGCCCCGGGCCGCATGTTCCTCGATTCACTCAGCGTGAACAGCGAGGACCGCATGCTCTCGTACCTGCCGCTGGCGCACGCCTTCGAGCGCTACGTGGTCGAAACGGGCACACTCAACGTGGGCTTCCGAGTCTATTTCGCCGAGAGCCTCGAGACCTTCATCGATGACATCAAGCGAGCGCGACCCACCCTGTTCGTCAGCGTGCCGCGCTTGTGGCAGAAGTTCCAGCTCGGCGTGTTCAGCAAGATGCCCCAAGAGCGGCTCGCTTTCATGCTGAAAGTGCCCATCCTGAGCGGCATCATCAAGAAGAAGGTGCTCGGCGGCCTCGGCTTCGATCAGGTGCGCATCGCCGGCAGCGGCTCCGCGCCGATCCCAGCGGAGCTCATCGGCTGGTACCGCTCGCTCGGCCTCGAGCTGCTCGAGGGCTATGGCATGAGCGAGAACTTCAGCTACTCACACATGACGCTGCCGGGCGACGTCAAGGTCGGCTACGTCGGCAAGGCTTGCAAGGGTGTCGAGTGCAAGCTCAGCGATGCGGGAGAGGTGCTGGTCAAGAGCCCGGGCACGATGCTCGGCTACTACAAGGCGCCGGAGCTGACCGCCGAGATGTTCACGGAAGACGGCTTCCTGCGGACGGGAGATCGCGGCGAGGTCGATGCCGAGGGACACCTGAAGATCACCGGGCGGGTCAAGGAGCTGTTCAAGACCAGCAAGGGCAAGTACGTCGCGCCGGCACCGATCGAGAACAAACTGCTCTTGCACTCCGACGTCGAACAGGCACTGGTCAGCGGCAATGGCTTCCCTCAGCCCTACGGCATGGTGGTGCTCAGTGAACAGGCCCAGAAGCGCTTGAAGGATGCGGCGGAGAAGGCCGCCATCACTGGCTCCCTCGAGGCACACCTCGCCGAGGTCAACGCCACACTCGATCAGCATGAACAGCTCGACGTGCTCGTGGTCGTCAGTGACGATTGGACCATCGAGAACGGTCTGCTCACCCCCACGATGAAGCTCAAGCGCGCGGCGATCGAGGACAAGTACGGCGTTCGCGCGGACGAGTGGTACGGCAAGAAGAAGCCCGTCGTCTGGGCCTGAACCGTCTGAGCCTGAAGCCGGGAGTCAGAACCCCGGGTCGGTCACCGGCGGCGGCACGAAGGTGGCCCCGGGCTTCTTCTCGGGTTTCTTCCCCTTCTCTGTCGGATCCGGGGCGGCTTTTGGATCCTTGGGATCCGGCGCCGCCTTGGGATCTTTCTCTGGCGCCTTGAGCGGTCCGCCCTTCGCCGCCTGGTTCTTCTCGACGGCGAGCTGATTCAGATCGATGGCTCCAGACTCGTCGATCTTCTCACCCTTTTCCGGCGCGACCTTGGGTGTGTCCGTCTTCGCGCTCGCGCTCTCTTTGGGCGGCGCCACGACCGGAGACTGCGCGGCTTGGCCACGGTCACCGCCCAGCTTGATGGTCTGCGTGAGCACGAGGGCGCCGCCGATGAGAAGCGCGGCGACGAACAGCCCACCCACGACCCACACCGCGCCCCTGCTCTTCTTCACGGGCGGCGGCTCTGAGGGCAGCTGCGTGCCGAACGGAGTCTCGGGTGCGCTCATCGCACCGCTCGTCAGCTCCGGCGCAGACAGCCGAGCGAAGGAACCGGAGTGTGGCGTCGGTCCCGTCAAACCCGTGAGCCCCGTCACGGAAGGTCGCGAGTTGTCCGGGTTCGAAGGCGAGCCGAGCGGCGCTGGCAAGACGCGCGTGCCCAGCTCCGGGAAGCGCCCTGCCGCGATCGCGGCTTCTGCTTGTGCGGCGCGCTCATCAGCGAGCTTGATGGCGTCGCGCAGCGCAACGTGGCGCTCCTCGCCACGGTCACCGAGCATGGCCTTGACGAACTTCCCGACGTCCTCGGTGCGAACTCGGGGAATGGTCGGCGGAAACACGCGATCGAGCGCAGCCTCGAACTCCGCCGCCGTCTGAAAGCGTTTCTCCGGATCGCGGTCGAGCGCGCGCATCACCACGGCTTCGAGGGGTTTCGGGTAGTCCTTGTCGTAAGCGCGCGGCGGAATGATCGGCCGATCGGACACGATGTTCTGCAGCGTGATCATGTCGTTCTCGCCGCGGAACGGATGTTTACCCGTCGTCAGCTGATACAAGATGATGCCGAGCGCGAACACGTCGGTGCGGCGATCGATGTCCTTGCCGAGCGCCTGCTCGGGCGACATGTACGGGGGCTTGCCCTTGATCTGACCCGAGTTGGTGTGCTCGACGGTTCGGCCGGCGGCCTTGGCCACGCCGAAGTCGACGATCTTCACCACGCCGTCAAAGGTGATGAGCACGTTCTGCGGCGAGATGTCGCGGTGAACGAGGCCGACGGTCACACCCTGCGGATCTTTGAGCTCGTGAGCAGCGTGCAGCCCCGCTGCCGCGTCTTGCACGACCTTGACCGCGATCGGCCGCGGGATGCCTTCGCGCTTGACCGCCACGCGCCGGATGGCCGATAGCGGTTCGCCGTCCACCCACTCCATCACGAGGTAGAGCAGGTCGTCTTGTTCGCCCAGGTCGAGGATCTCGACGACGTTGGGGTGGCGGATGCGTGATGCGAGTTGCGCCTCGTCGAGGAACATCTGCTCGAAGTGCGGATCGTCGCTGATCGTCGGCAGCATGGTCTTGACCGCCACGGTCTTGCTGAAACCACGCGTGCCCTTGAGGCGCGCGGCCCACACCGCTGCCATGCCGCCCTGTGCGATCGGCACCAGGAACTCGTACCGGCCCACCGTCTGACCGGGCTGGATCTCCCCGAGCGTCCTCATTTTGGTGCTACTTTGTGCAAGGCAGCCTGGCAGACCCGAGGCCTTCGCACAAGGGAAGCCGGCCCGGGCAGCCGACCCGCCGTTTTTCGGCCCATCGGCAAGGTCGGCAGCCCCCACCTGGGGGCTAGCTGGGGAGCGCCTGTGGGCTGCTCCTGTACAAGCCGGGAGTATCTTGTGTTCACGAGAGCGAAAGTTCAGTGCCTTCCACCGTTTAGGCCAAATTCACCAACCTGTCGTGGTTTTTTCTTGCCCCACCCCAAGTGGTTGGGGTAACAAGACCCTCCACCCGCGACGAGTGCTGTTCGTCGGTGCAGTCCAGCTTTGGGCTCCACTCCCGAACGCCCGTTCAGCAAGAACGAGTCCAAGCGCGCAGTGAACGGGTGATTACTTCGAAGGCTTGAGGGGGCGAACTGGCGCGGCCAGCTCGCCGGCATACGAGAGAGTGGCTTGGACAGCTTGGGGGACCAGATACCCCGCCCGCTCCTGACCGGAACAGGCGAGGAACTCGGGTCATTTTCCTGCCGTGCGCGGACCGGTGCCGCTCACGGGGGACAGAGCAATGCCGGAAGTGAAGGAGCGAGGGATGGCGCAGTCGACGATCGTGGGTCAGGAGAGCAGCGTGAAGCCGAGCGGGGCTGAGGAGCCCACCAAGAAGCGGGCCACGGCACGCCGCAAGAAGGGTGTGGTCGTCGAGCGGCGTTTCACCCAGGCCGGCGAGACCGGCTTCGAGGGAGTGACCTTCGAGCTCCGGAAGAGCGTCATCACCAACCCGGACGGCTCGGTCGTCTTCAAGATGGAGGGCGCCGAGATCCCGGCGGAGTGGTCTCAGCTCGCGACCGACATCGTCGTCTCCAAGTATTTCCGCAAGGCGGGGCTGCACGGTGACAAGGCCAAAGGCGAGACCAGCGTTCGCCAGGTCGTGCATCGCCTGGCCCACACCATCCGCAATGCCGGCGAGCAGTTCGGGGGCTACTTCGCGAGCAAGAAGGACGCCGAGACGTTCGAGGCGGAGCTCACCTTCCTGCTCGTGAACCAGTACGGCGCGTTCAACTCGCCGGTGTGGTTCAACTGCGGGCTCTTTCACGAGTACGGCATCGAGGGCTCGGGCGGCAACTGGGCGTACAGCGAGCAGACCGACACCATCGGCGAGACCGCCACGGCCTACGAGAAGCCGCAGTGCTCGGCCTGTTTCATCCAGAGCGTGCAAGACGACCTGATGGCGATCTACGAGCTCATGAAGAGCGAGGCGCGCCTGTTCAAGTATGGCTCCGGCACCGGCTCGAACTTCAGCCAGATCCGCGGCAAGCAGGAGAAGCTCTCCGGCGGGGGAACCTCGAGCGGGCTGATGAGCTTCCTCGAGGTGTTCGACCGCGCCGCCGGCAGCACCAAGAGCGGCGGCACCACGCGACGCGCGGCCAAGATGGTCTGCCTCGACATGGACCACCCGGAGATCGCCGACTTCATCGGCTGGAAGATGCGCGAAGAGAAGAAGGCCCAAGCCCTCATCGCTCAAGGCTTCGAGAACGATTTCAACGGCGAGGCCTACCGCACGGTCAGCGGGCAAAACAGCAACAACAGCGTGCGGGTCACGGACGACTTCATGAAGGCCGCCCTCGCAGGCGGAAAATGGCAGACCATCGCCCGCACCACGGGTGACGTCGTCGACACCTACGAAGCCCAGGATCTCTGGACGATGCTCGCGGAGAGCGCGTGGGGCTGCGCCGACCCGGGCGTGCAGTACGACACCACCATCAACCGCTGGCACACGTGCCCGAACTCGGGGCGCATCAACGCCTCGAACCCGTGCTCGGAGTACATGTTCCTGGACGACACGGCGTGCAACCTGGCGTCGTTGAACCTGACCAAGTTCTTGAACGCCGACGGCAGCTTCGACGTCGACGGCTACCTGCATGCTGTCGACGTGTTCTTCATGGCTCAGGAGATCCTGGTCGACTTCTCGAGCTACCCGACGCGGCAGATCGCGCAGAACTCACACGACTATCGCCCGCTCGGCCTCGGCTTCGCCAACCTCGGCACGCTCCTGATGCTGCAAGGCGTGCCCTACGATTCAGACGCTGGCCGCTCCATCTCCGCGGCGCTCACCGCCATCATGTGCGGTCGTGCCTACGCGCAGAGCGCCAAGATCGCGGCCAGCAAGGGGCCGTTCCCTGGGTTCTCGAAGAACCGGGAGCCCATGCTGCGCGTGATGCGCCTGCACCAAGAGGCGGCCTACGCCATCAATCGCGACGAGTGCCCGGCAGAGCTGTGGCGAGCCGCAGCCGGCGCCTGGGACGACGCCGTGCGCATCGGGGAAGAGCACGGTTATCGCAACGCGCAGGCCACGGTGCTGGCACCCACGGGCACCATCGGCCTGTTGATGGACTGCGACACGACGGGCGTCGAGCCCGATTTTGCCCTGGTCAAATTCAAGAAGCTCGCCGGCGGCGGTTATTTCAAGATCGTGAACCAATCGGTGCCCGAGGCGCTCCGGCGCCTGCGCTACCCCGAGGCTCAGATCCGCGAAATCGTCGCCTACGTCTCCGGCACGAACACCCTCTTGGGCGCGCCTCACGTGAACCGCGCGTCGCTCAAACAACGAGGCATGACCGACGAAGATCTGGCGAAGATCGAGCAGGCCATCCCGGGAGTCTTCGATCTGCACCTGGCGTTCGCGCCGTGGGTGGTCGGCAAAGAGACGTTCGAGCGACTCGGTGTGACGGCCGAGCGCATGGGGGTACCGGGGTTCAACCTGCTCCGGCACCTCGGCTTCAAAGACGCCGAAATCCAGGAGGCCAACGACGTCATCATCGGTCGTATGACCATCGAGGGCGCGCCTTACCTGGCCGAGGAGCACTACGCCGTCTTCGACTGCGCCAACCGCTGCGGTCGCACGGGTCAGCGCTACCTCGCGCCCATGTCTCACGTGCGCATGATGGCTGCAGTACAGCCGTTCCTATCCGGCGCCATCAGCAAGACGGTGAACTTGCCGGGCGACGCCAGCGTGGACGACGTGCGGGAGATCTACGAGGAGGGCTGGAAACTGGGCTTGAAGGCGGTGGCGCTGTATCGCGACGGCTGCAAGGCGAGCCAGCCGCTGTCGACCTCGAACAAGGACGACAAACAGGCCTCGGACGACCACTATACCGGTACCGCGGGCGCAGTCGTCACCGTGACTCGGCCCCAGGGAACGCGGGTGCGGTTGCCCAAGAAGCGCCGTGGTTTCACCCAGGAGGCCGCGGTCGGTGGCCACAAGGTCTTCCTGCGTACGGGTGAGTACGAGGACGGCACGCTCGGCGAGATCTTCGTCGACATGCACAAAGAGGGCGCGGCCTTCCGCTCACTCATGAACTGCTTCGCCATGGCGGTGTCGGTGGGCCTGCAGTACGGCGTGCCGCTCGAGACCTACGTCGAGCAGTTCACGTTCACTCGCTTCGAGCCTCACGGCGTGGTGTCGGGACACCCGAACATCAAGTTCTCGACCAGCATCGTCGACTACATGTTCCGCGTGCTCGGCGTCGAATACCTGCGCCGCTACGACTTCGCCCAGGTGAAACCCACGGAGTCACCCGCGAGCATCGAAGATCCCTCGTCGCCGTTGGTGGAGGGACCGCCGGAGAGCATGACCCTGCCCCCGCCCAGCATGGCCCAGGCCCAGGCGCCGGCGCACACCGCAGACAACCGCGGCGCGCTCGACGCTCAGCTCGAAGAGATGATGGGCGATGCACCGGTGTGTGACGGGTGTGGGCACATCACGGTGCGCAACGGCGCTTGTTACAAGTGCCTGAATTGCGGCAACTCGATGGGCTGCTCCTGAGCCGAGCCCGAGCGCGGGTACCCCTGTGGGCCGCATCACGAGGACGGACCCCAAGCGGTCGGCTTGGGGTCGTGGGGGCCATCGGCCCGACGGCCTATCGTGAAAGCTGACGCGCATCCGAGGCGTTATCCCCGAGAAGCGCCGGCGCTCGCCCCGCGTGTGCCGGCGAAATCAGAAGGGGACTCTGCCAAACTACGCTAAAAGGGAGCCGATGTTGAAGGCAAGGATGGCCTCCGCCAGGGGAACGTTACTGGTAACCGCGGTTGTCGGTCTTGCGCTGCTCGCGTGCAAAAAGAGCAGCTCCGATCCCGCCCCGGTCGCAACCGAGGTGCCAGTCACACCCGCGACCGTCGCGCCCGAAACACCAGAGCCCACGCCCGAGCCCGCGGCGAGCGCCAGCGCCGAACCCGACAAGGACAACCCCAGCAAACCCACGGTCGTCGCGCCCCGGGTCGTGGTGAAGGACGCGGGTACGACCGTGACCAAAGACGCAAGCGTCGCCGACGCCGCCGAGGCCGTGAAGCCGACGACATCGGCCGCAGACGCCAAGGCGATCGAAGCGTGCTGCGGGGCCCTCGCGGCGGAGGCCAAGAAGCCCGGCCTCAACACCAACAAGTACAAATCGGCAGCCGCGGTCTGCGGCGGCATCGCCGCCCAGGTAAAAAAGGGCGCGGCCAACGCCGCCTCCGCAAGAACCACGATCCGGGCACAGCTCCAAGGCGTCCCAGTCCCGGGCGGTTGCTGACCACCCGACCTTTCCACTACCTTGCCCTGACTCTCGTCTGACTCGACAGCACCGTTCGGAGGACTCGATGATCAAAGCTTCAGAATCCATTACCAAGAAGCTCCTCGCCCCCATCGCTCTCGGCTTGCTGCTGCCGGCGGGCATCGCGTTCCATGCCGGTTGCAAGAAGGAGGAGCCACCGCCTCCTCTGCCGTCCGCGGCGCCCGCCAGCACGCCGAGCGCGCCACTGGTGCTCGAGGTCGAGGACGCGGGCGACGACGGCGACGCCGCCGACGCCGACGCCGACGCAAAGAAGGGAACCTACGTACCGTCAGCCAGCCTGAAGGCCTGCTGCAACGCCCTGGCGCAAAACGCCGCCAGCGCGCCGCCGCCCACGAACATGTACATGATGCAGGCCGCTGCCGCGTGTAACGCGGCCGTCGCGCAGGGCAAGACCAGCGTCGCCGGCATCGTCTCTGGCGCGCTGAAGGGCGCCAGCATGCCGGCAGCCTGCCGCTGACCACGCTCGGCACCGCCGGCCGCGCCACCCTTCCCAGGAATAGCGAGCCGTTCCGCTGCAGCTACCCTTCCCAGGAATAGCGAGCCGTTCCGCTGCAGCTACCCTTCCCGCTTCCCAGGAATAGCGCCGAGCTACCCTTCCCAGGAATAGCGCCGAGCTACCCTTCCCAGGAATAGCGCCGCCCCGCTGCAGCTACCCTTCCCAGGAATAGCGCCGCTACCCTTCCCAGGAATAGCGCAGCTACCCTTCCCAGGAATAGCGCCGCTACCTTGCAGCTACCCTTCCCAGGAATAAGCGCCGCCTTCCAGGTACCCTTCCCAGGAATAGCGCCGCTACCCTTCCCAGGAATAGCGCCGCTAGCCGCCTCCTTCCCAGGAATAGCGCCGCTACCCTTCCCAGGAATAGCGCCGCTACCCTTCCCAGGAATAGCGCCGCTACCCTTCCCAGGAATAGCGCCGCTACCCTTCCCAGGAATAGCGCCGCCCCGCTGCAGCTACCCTTCCCAGGAATAGCGCCGCTACCCTTCCCAGGAATAGCGCCGCTACCCTTCCCAGGAATAGCGCCGCCCACCCTTCCCAGGAATAGCGCAGCTACCCTTCCCAGGAATAGCGCAGCCCACCCTTCCCAGGAATAGCGCGCCGCCCCGCTCGCCTACGTCGAGCGCCGCGCCGACTTCACCGCCTGCCCGCGGTTGCGCAGCCCGTCTGCTCCGCTGCCAGATGCTCTCCGAGACGCTTTCCGTTTGCCGGGCCCCAGATGATCGAACCCTCCAACCGAGAGGCGTTCGCGGCGGCCATCACTCCGCTCGATGAACACACCGCTACCCCGCTCGATACGACCAATGTCCGTGGCACAGCGCGGGCGGCGCTCCGCCGTGATCAACAGCGCGTAGTCCTCGCCTCCTGAGAGCGCGAGCTCGAGCGCGTCCGCTCCGACCCGCTCCGCCGCACGCCCGAACTCTGGCCCGAGAGTCTGCACCAGCCGCCGCTCGTCGAGCACGACCCGCACACCGCTCGCTCGGGCGAGGTGCGCCGCATCCCCGACGAGGCCGTCCGAGACGTCGATCGCCGCGTGCGCGATCGAGCGGACCGCCCGGCCCTCCTCGATCAACGCGACCGGGCGTCGCCATGCCGCCACGCACGCTCGCTCGCTCACGTCCCTCGGAGTCCGTCCCCGGGCGAGTATCGCCAGCCCCAGCGCCGCTCGCCCAACCTTGCCGACCAACATCAACCGATCGCCCACGATGGCTCCGGTGCGCAAGAGCGGACGCTTCGTCCGCCCGATGACCGTGGTGACGATCGACAGCTCCCCCGCACGCGAGATGTTGCCGCCAATCACGGGACAACCCAGCAGCGCGGCGGCCTTGGCTTGGCCTTGCCCCAGCGCCGCGATCTCACTCCGGGTCGTGCCGGCCGGCAGAGCGAGCTGGCTGAGCGCCGCCACGGGCATGGCGCCCATCGCCGCGAGATCACTCGCCGCCGCCATCAAGGCCCGGAACCCCAAGTCTTCGAGGCTGAGCCAGCGCCGGTCGAAGTGCACTCCCTCGAAGCACGCGTCCACGGTCCACACCAAGCTCTCCGCGCCGCACTGAATGACGGCCGCGTCGTCGCCGATCCCCACCTTCACCCGGGTCGAGCGCCGAGATTTTCCGAGCACGCGGCCGAGCAGCTCGATGGCTTCGAGCTCCGTCGGCGGCGCGCCGCGCCCGCTCACGCGATGGTGGCGCGCCGGCACGGCAAGGTCACCACGAACACCGCGCCCTGCGGCGTATTGTCTTCGACGCGCACCACACCGTCGTGCGCCTCGACCAAGCGCCGAACGATGGAGAGCCCGAGCCCGGTGCCTTCGTGCTCACGGGTGGCGCTACCGTCGACCTGATAGAAGGCGTCGAAGACGCGCTCTTTCTCCGCGTCTGGCACCCCAATCCCGCTGTCAGCCACCCGCAGCTCGACCGCCGCGCGCTTCGTGCTCAACAGCACCAGTCCCCTGCCCTCGTCGTCGCCGCGCTGATCGAGCATCGACATGCGAGCGGAGATCCGGACGCTTCCAGCATCGGGCGTGAACTTCAGGGCGTTTTCGCACAAATTGAGCAACACCTGGCGAAGGCGCTCAGCGTCCGCCCAGATCGTGGGCAGGCCGGATTCGCCCGAGACGCTGATCTCCACGGACTTCTTGCGCGCCGCCGGCGCCAGCGTCTGAGCAACGTCCTGGATGACCGGAACGATGTCGATCTCGGCTTTGCGCAGGCTCATCGTCCCGCTCTCGAGCTTCGACAGATCGAGCAGCCCCTTGATCAGGCCGAGAAGTTGCTCCCCCTTCTCGTAAATGGTGAGGACGAAGTCCTTCTGCTCGGCGGTCAGATCGCCGGCGATGCCCTCTTTCAACATCTCGCTGTAACCGATGATGCTGGTGAGCGGCGTGCGCAGCTCGTGGGACACCGTGCCCAAGAAGTTACTCTTCAGCCGGTCGAGCTCCTTGAGCCGATCGAATGCGTGCTGGAGCTTCGCGTTCTTGTCCGCGAGCTCGCGATAACTCTCCTGCACGCTGGCCAGGTGCATGTTGCTCGTGAGCAGCGCCTTGTGGCCCGAGAACAAGATCAGGTCCAGCGCCCCGCCAATGGGCTGCGACGCCGCGCTCGCTCTCTGCTGACGCCTGGAAGCTCGGTCCACTCCCGCGCGAGCCGCGCCGCGTCCAGCGGTGCTTCCAGCTTCGAGAGCTCGGGGCTGGGGCCTGCGTCGCCCGGATCGCGATACGGACCCAAGATCAGGCGACCGAGCAGCCGCCCGTCGTAGTTGATGCCCTTGACGACGTAGTGCGCGCCGGACACACACGTGAGCTCGCGCTCCGGGTCATCCTCGAGATCCACGGTTTTTACCGCGGAAATTGTCGACGCAACGGCCGCCTGTCCCGGCTTGAACTCTTCCAGGTAGGCGTACAGCGAAGGACGCACACTGGCGTCTGCGAGCAGCGCTCCACTCTTGCTGAAGATGCGCAGCGAGACACCAAACAGCTTTCGCGCGCTCTCCGCCAGCTCACCGAGGGCCTTGCGGTCCACGAGGCTCTCGAGCTCCACGGCGCGACCCATCGTCAGCTCGTCGAGTGTGCTGGCACCCTGGGTCATGGCTCGACCTCCGGACGCAACACCTCGAGGGCGCCACCGACACAAGCGCCGAGCACCTCAGAGAAGGGACGATCGTTACCGAGACGAGCTGCCACGGACTCGAGGAACGCCTGGGCGTCGAAGCCGAACTTGCGGTTCAGGTCGTGCTCCGCGTCGAGGGCGTTCCAGGTCAGGTAGAGCAACCCCATGAAGCTCTCGACCACACCGCCGCCCCGAGTCGCCACCGCCAGGTATACGGGTTCACGACCCTGAGCCGCGAGCGATGCGATCTCTTCGTCGCTGCGCACCGCGGGCAGATCGCGTTTGTTGAACTGAATGATCAGCGGGATCTGCTTGAGCGTGAGGCCGTAAGACTTGAGGTTCTCTTTCAAGTCGACGAACGCCGTTGCGTTGTTCTCGGTCTCGGCCACCTGCGAATCGGCGATGAACGCGATGCCGTCGGCGCCCTGCAGGACCAGGCGCCGGGTCGAGCCGTGGATCACCTGCCCGGGCACGGTGAACACCTTGAGCCGGACCGAGAGGCCGCCCTTGTCCTTGAAGCTCAGGGGCAAGAGATCGAAAAACAGCGTACGGTCGTCGCGGGTCTCCAGGGTCATGAGCCGGCCGGTAATCGAGGGATCTGCCGCGGCGTGGAGCGCCTGGAGGTTCGTCGTCTTTCCGCTCAGGGCCGGGCCGTAGTAGACGAGCTTGATCGTGAGCTCACGAGCGGCGAAATCAAGCTGCATGGCGCGGGAGATGGACTCTAGCGCAGCGCTTCATCTTAGGACACCCGAGAATTGCCTCGGGAGATCCGGGGCCACAGCATGAGCCACACGCTGGTGCTGCTCTGGCTCGGAGCCACCGCCCAGCAGGCGGACCACACGCCCGACCTCGACTCGTGGGCGCGCGCGCGGCTGACCTCCCTCTCGGCCCCGGCACCCGACCGGGAGGAGGGCGCCCGTTACGACGACAGCGTGGCCTCGAAGCTCGAAGAGCTGCTCGATCAAGCGCGGCTCGCCGCGGCCTCCCTCGACGACGCAGCGGCCCGCGAGCGGCTCGCCGAGGTCGACCGCACACTGCGCGCCCACCCGGAGCTACCTCAGTCGGCCTGGCTCATGGCGGAAGCGCTGAACGTGCAAGGCCAGGTAGCCGCACGCACGGACCCGACCGCTGAGCAGGCGTTCGTCAGCAGGGCCACTGCCCTCGAAGGTCCGCGCGCACCAGCCTTTGGCGAGACAACGGGCGCAACCACGACCCCGCCCGAGCTCGTGACCGTCACGCTGCCCGGCGCGCAAGCGGCGGCCGAGGTACACGTCGATGGCAGACGCGTTCGGCAACGCTTCCAGATCCGGGCGGGGGAGCATCACGTGCGCGTCGTGCAGCGCGGGCGCCTCGCGTGGGCCGGTTGGATCGCGATCGAAAAACCTGGCGCACTGTCCCTGCCGGTCCCACCGCCCTTGCCGTGCAGCCTGGACGACTTCGAAGGCACCCGGCTCGGCGCGAAGAAGCTCTCCGTGCCGAGCCACGTTCGCTGTCCGGCCTGGGCGGTCGCACGACCGAGCGCGTCGGGTGGAATCGAGATCGCCACCTGTCACGACAACGTCTGCGGCCCGCTCGTCATCTGGAAACACCACTACGGCGCGGTCTACTCGGGGCCACCTCAGCCCGCACCGGAGCCAGGCTTTCCAGCCTGGGCGAGCTGGATGCTGGTGGGCGCTGGGGCCGCCGTGTTGACCACCGGCGTGCTCTGGCAAGCCGGCGCGTTCGACGAGCGCGCGCCCGGCAACACCCGCTTCGAGTTCTACGGTCCGAAGCAGAACGCCAGCTTCAGCCCCAGCTCTCGCGGGCGGCGCTGATCGCTTCGAGCACCCGGGCCTTGGCCGGCCCGCCGAGCACGTTGCGTCGCTCCACGGCCAGCGCGGGATCGAGCGCCGAGCGCACCGCGTCGGTTCCGAGCGCCGCGTGGGCCGCGCCCAGCTCCTCGGGCGAAAGCTCGCCGATCTGCACACCTCGCGCCTCCGCGGTCCGCACGATGGCGCCCACGATGTGATGCGCCTCCCGGAACGGCAGCCCCGCGTGACTGACGAGAAAGTCCGCCACGTCCGTCGCACACACGTGGCCGCCACCGAGGGCGTCCCGCATGCGCTCACGATTGAAGCTGGCCGTCGCGATCGCACCGGTCAGAGCGGCGACGCTGACGATGGCGTTGTCGAAGGCGTCGAAGATCGGGCGTTTGTCCTCCTGCAGATCGCGCCCGTAGCCGAAGAACAGGCTCTTCTCCAGGACCAGCAGCGCCGTCACACTTCCGATCAGGAGCGCAGCCTTGCCGCGCACCAGCTCTGCCACGTCGGGGTTCTTCTTCTGCGGCATCATGCTCGAGCTGGTGGAGAACTGGTCGCTCAAGCTGATGAACCCGAACTCCTGGCTCGACCAGAGCACGATCTCTTCTCCGATGCGCGACAGGTGCACACCCAGGATGGCCAGAGCAGCGCCGAGCTCCATCAAGAAGTCACGGCTGCCCGTGGCGTCGATGCTGTTCCTGGTGGCCTGCCGAAAGCCGAGCTCGCGGGCCGTCGCCTCGCGGTCGAGGGGAAAACCCGTGCCCGCGACGGCGCCGGCCCCGAGCGGGCACTCATCGAGCCGCACGAGCGCATCGGCGATTCTGCCGCGATCGCGCCACAGCATCTCTTGCCACGCCATCAAGTGATGCGACAGACGACTCGGCTGCGCGCGCTGCAGATGCGTGTAGGCGGGCATCAGCGTATCGATCTCGTCCGCGGCCTTGTCGACGATGGCTCTCCCCAAATCGTCGAGTGCGTCGAGCGCCTCGTTTGCGCGGCGCCTGGCGTAGAGCCGCAGATCGGTCGCGACCTGATCGTTGCGCGAGCGGGCGGTGTGCAACTTACCGCCCACCGGACCGCAGATCGCCGTCAGGCGCGCCTCGATGTTCATGTGAACATCCTCCTTGGCGCGGTCCCACACGAGCTCTCCCCGCTCGATCTCTCCCGTGATCTGCTCGAGCCCCCGTGACAGCTCGAGCACTTCGGCGTCCGAGAGCACACCCGCGCGCCCAAGCCCTCTCGCGTGGGCGAGCGAACCCTGAATGTCCTCACGCCACAGGGCCGAATCCACGTCCACGCTGGTGTTCAGCGCTTCCATTGCCGCATCGACCGCCGCGCCCAGGCGCCCACCACGAGCGACGGTCACGCCTGGGCTCCTGCCAGCTTCCGGGTCAACAGCTCGAGCCGCTCGCTCGCCTCCGCCAACCGCGCCGCCTCGCGATCACAGCAGGCGAGCTCCGCGTCGCGATCCGGCTCCCCAGCC
Source organism: Myxococcales bacterium (assembly GCA_016706225.1). Classification (NCBI taxonomy): domain Bacteria; kingdom Pseudomonadati; phylum Myxococcota; class Myxococcia; order Myxococcales; species Myxococcales bacterium. Next base: position 171,756 of record JADJKB010000008.1, on the reverse strand, counting down.
TTGCGTTCGGCCGAGACCGCCGCGAGCACCTCGATGATCTCGCGGTGCAGCTCCTGCCCCGCCGTCACGACCCACTCGTCCAGCCTGACCGCAAACTCGTCCACCATCTCGTCGATCTTGGGACCGACCTTGGCCGCGGCTTCGCGCAGCACGAGCGGGCCCAGCTCGAGCGCCCGCTTCTTGATTTCCGCCTCGGTGCGCCCGCGATTCCAGAGCGCGAGGGCCGGCGCTGCCGCGAGCAGCAGGCCACCGAGCAGGGCGTTTGCGAAGATCACTCCCATGCCGAGGCTCAGGACGGCGAAGATCCCCACGTCGTACGCGAACCGATCGACCTCGATGGGTGGCGCCTTGAGATCGGCGCCCATCGCGCCGCTGACGCGTGTGCCAACGTCATGGGCATCGTCCTTCACGAGGGCCACCATGCGCTCCGCGAGCTTCTCGAGCGCCCGCGCGATCTCTTGAGTCTCCGCCTCGGCCCACTCCCGGAACGACTGCTCGAAGAACGGCCCGAGGTGTAGTTTCAGATCTTCACCGCGAGACTGCTCCAAGATCTGCGGCAGCTGCCGGATGACGTCGTCGCAGAAACGATCCAGATCGCGGCGCGCCCAGGCCTTGATGGCGCCGGCTTCTTCTCGGATCGCCAGCCGCCGCGACTCGATGGTGTCGGAGTGCCCGGCCAGATCGGACTCCAGAAGCTCGAGCCGCCGTGCCAGCTGCTCATCACTCATCGCCGCCGCGCGCCGCCGGGCATCCACGCCGCGGCCGAGCACGCCGGCGGCCGCGCGCCCCTCACCCAGGGCGTTGGTGAGCAAGATGCGACCGCGCTCCTCGGCCAGGAAATGCGTCAGGTGTGCGACCAGCTCGTCGATCCCGCTCTGGTCCTTGCGCCCTGCCAGCGCAGCCTGGGCGCTGACAGCAAATACCGGCGGCGCTTCCACCAGAGCACCCAGACGATTGCGGACGTAACCCAAGGCTTCCTCCCGCTCCGCCTCCGACCAGATGTCACTCTTGGCCACGACGAACACGATCTTGTCGCGGGACTTGCCGATCAGCTGATGTTCGAGGAACTGACGCTCGCTCTCTTTCACCGGCTGCCCGGCGTCGAGCACGAACAGCACCGCGTCCGAACGCGGGATGTAGCCGTAGGTGATCTCCGCCCGGGTGAGCGAGAGGTCATTCACTCCGGGTGTGTCGACCAGCACGATGCGCTCCCTGAGCAGCTCCGCTGGGTACGCCACCTCGACGTAGCTCACCGCCTCGGCTGAGCGGGCTCCGCCAGTGGCGAAGGTGCGTACGTCCTCGAACGGCAGCGGCGCCTCGTCTCCCGACTCGAGCACGACCTTCGAGCTCGGGGTATCACCCCAGACGATGTGGTGAATCACCGCCGTGGTCGGGGTCACTCCGACCGGCAGCACCGACTCGCCGAGCAGCGCATTCACGAACGTGCTCTTGCCGTGGTTGAACTCACCGACCACCACCAGGTGGAAGCGGTCGCGCTCCAGCTTCTTCACCAGATCGGTGTCGACCCGCGCTGCCAATGACGCAGCGCCGACCGCCCGGGCGACGTCGGACAGGTTCCCCAGTGCTTCGATGACCTCGAGCTTTCGCTCGCGGAAGGCTTCCAGCATCCGGGCATAGTAGCCATTGGCTGCCCGACGGCCAGCCACGAGTGCGCGAGCAATTTTCGAGCGCCCAAAGCGCCCGCGGCTCCAGCGCAGGGGCCCGGCTCGTGTGCAGGAACGGCCCGGTTTGCGCCGCCCCTACCCTCGACCTTCAGCCGAGGACCTTCACGATTTCATGGACCCGCTCATCGACGTCCGACATGCCGAGGCCGTCGTCACCCGCCCCCACGTGCTGACGGAACAGCGAGCTCTCACCAAACAGGCGCAGGGCCAGCACACGTTTCGGCAACCAGGGGTGCGTCGCAAACACCTCGCTGAACCGCCCGACGCTGCCCTGGGCTTCCTCGTGCTGCTCCAGAAAGGCCTCGATGTTCAGCTCCTGATACAGCTTCTGGGAGCCCAGCGCGAGCTTGGTCAACGCGCGCGAGGCCACGTCGAGATCCCGCGCACACAGAGCACCCGCGCGATCACACGTGATCTCCGCGCGACGGGACCAGGCTCGGAGAGCGAGCACCGCCGGCAGACTGATGTAGCGCACGAAGATGGAAGCCATGCGCGTGAGCATGTGCAGCGTGGTCAGATAGACCACGTGATTGTTGTGAATGTGCCCGCACTCGTGGCCGATCACACTCATCAGTTCCGGGTCCGAGAGGTGATCCACGAGCCCCGAGTGGATCATGATGAACGAGTCGTCGTTGGTGCCGTACGTCGCCGCGTTCAGGTGCGGGTTGTTGACGACGTACAAGGTCGGCGTTGCGACGCCGAGGGTCTCGCCGCAGCGCTCGGCCAGCGACTGAACCCGCGGAAATTGCCGCGGGCCAACCTTGACCGCGTGCCCGAGCAGCTCCGCCTTGCCGATGTGCTTGAACATCCGCACGCCGGCGGCGACCGCCAGCTCCACGGGTTTCATGCTCTCGAAAGCCGCGCGGGTCTTGCGATCCCAGGCGTAGGCATAAGCGTGGGACTCTTCCCCCGAGCTTGCCCCCGGTTGGCCTTGTTTCCTGTCGTTGACGAACTTTTGGAAATCGAGCGCTTCGACGCGGGCCAATCGGTGCTCCTCTGGTTTCCCGCAACGTAGCGTCGGGATCGGGGCTGCGCAATCGCCCGCCAGCCCGGGCTCAACCGAAGACGTGTCGGGCCGAGACCAGCACGCCGGCCTCGATCTCGGCCAAACGCTGCAGAAAACGTCGGTAGTCCCGCAACGGCGGCTGCCCCGCTTCCGCCCGCAAAGAATAGTCGGTGATGCGGGTGATCGCGAAGCGCAGAGCGCCGAGCGCTGCCTCGACTTCGAGGGCGCCCTGCTCCGCCGGCGAGAGACGACGCACCGCGTGATAACCCGCGAGTGCGGCCTCGACGAGCTCGGGCACGAAATGGTCGCCGAAACACCAGGCGTGCACACAGACCATCAGATCGTAGACGAACGGCCCGCGAGATGCGCTCTCGAAATCGATCAACGCGGCGATGGTTTCGCCCCGCCACAGCACGTTGTCGCGGAAAAGATCTCCGTGAATGAGCCCCGCGGGTAGCTCGGGGTCGCGCCGGGATGTGTACGTCGAGAGCCGCTCCGACAGGTCGTCGGCCACTCGACCCCAGTCGCTCGACACCTCGCGCACGCGGCTCAAACGCGCTTGCAGATCGGCAACGGTGAACCGACCCTCGTCGTCTGCCCTCGCTGCGGCCAGGTGCACGCCCGCGAGCGCGCCGCCCACGGCCCGCGCGTGCGCCGACCGCACACGTGCCTGGCACACGATCTCGCCGTCCACCCACGGAAACATCGCCACGGGTTTCGCGCGGTACGCAGCGACGCGCTCGCCGTCCGTCCCCATCAGCGGCTCCGGCGTCGGCACCCCATGGCGCGCGAGCGCCCCCAGCCGTGACAGCTCGCGGACGGCGCCCGCTCGGTCTTGCTCCTCGTAGATCCTGAGAAACACGCGGCGACCGTCCGCGAGCTCCAGGCAGAAGTTCGAATTGACGCTGCCGCCGCTGACGGGCGCAACGCCCGCCACGTCGAGGCCGAACGCGGCCCCGAGCACACGGGCGTCCGGCAGATCCAGCGGCGTGAGGCGGGCCATCGCCCGGGCAAGATAGCAAGAGCGGCGCTCCGGCGGGGTGCCCCGCTTGATGCTATCCTCGACACGCTCCTCGCGAGGCGGATGACGGAAGTCTACGGAAATACCTCGGGCCTGCCCCCGAGCGCTCTCCGTGCGCTCGAGCGCGTCTACCGTCGCCGTGTCCCGCTCGACAAGATCGCCACGCCGGAGCTCGTGCGCTCGCTCGCCGAGGCCTCGCGCGAGAGTCAACGCCAGGTCGGTGCGTTGGTGCACCGCTCCGGACAGATCGACTACGTGGTCGTCGGCAGCCCGACGGGCCTCATGCTGCCCGACATCGGCCGCCTCCGGGCCGCCGAAGGGCGCTTCCGCGCGCTCAGGCTGGTGCACACGCACCTGTTCAACGAACCGCTGACGCGCGACGATCTGGTCGACCTCACGCGCCTGCGCCTCGATCTCATCGCGGCCGTGTTGCTCAGCCCGGGCGGGGAGCCGCGTAGCATGACCTGGGCCTACAACGTGCCCATGCACGCCGGCAGCGGCACGCCGTATCAAGTGGAGGCGCCCGTTGCGTGGGGCACACCGCAGCCGAATTTCGGCGAGCTGATCGCGGCGCTCGAGCGCGAGTTCCAGAGCTCGGCTCGCCTGCGCGAGGTCGGCGCCAAGGACGGCCGCGCGATCTTGGTCCACGTCGGCGAAAAACGCACGCCCGGCGCCCAGCACCGCGCGGCGTCTCGTTTGTCGGAGCTCTCGAGCCTGGCCGAGACCGCCGGTGTGCAGGTCGTCGACAAGGTGATCCAGCTGCGCGATCGCGTGGATCCAAAGCTGGTGCTCGGCCGCGGCAAGCTCGAGGACGTCGTGATGCGCGCCATCGAGCTCGAGGTCGAGACGTTGATCTTCGACTTGAACCTGTCGGCCGCGCAGGCCCACGGCATCAGCATGCAGACGGATCTGAAGGTCATCGACCGCAGTCAGCTGATCCTCGACATCTTCGCGCAAAGGGCCGAGACCCGAGACGGCAAGCTACAAGTCGAGCTGGCGCAGCTGAAATACGCTCTGCCTCGCCTGGGGCTGAAGGACGACTCCCTCAGCCGGCTCACCGGCGGTATCGGCGGACGCGGTCCCGGCGAGACCAAGCTCGAGATCGGCCGGCGCCGCGCCCGCGATCGCGTGAACCAGCTCGAGCGCGCGCTCGGCGAGCTGTCGAAAAAACGCGCCGAACGCCGGCGCCAGCGCACCCGCAGCGGCATCCCCGTGGTTGCCATCGTGGGTTACACGAACGCGGGCAAGAGCACGCTGCTCAACACGCTGACCGATGCCGGCGTGCTGGCCGAGAACAAACTCTTCGCCACGCTCGACACCCGCGCACGCCAGCTCCACCTGCCCGATGGTCGCAACATCGTGCTGACCGACACGGTGGGGTTCATTCGCGAGATGCCCGAGGGTTTGTTCGCGGCATTTCGCGCGACCTTCGAGGAGGCCGCCGAGGCGGATCTCGTGCTCGAGGTCGTGGATGCGTCCGATCCCGAGCACGAAGAGCACGAGCGCACGACCGCGGCGCTGCTCGACGAGCTCGGGCTCTCCTCTTTGCCGCGCCTCACCGTCTACAACAAGGTCGACCAGCTGCCGGTCGCGGAGCGCGAGCCGTTCGAACGCATCCCCAACGCCACGACCATCTGCGCGCTGCAAAAGGCGACCACCATCACGCTGCTCAAGCGCATCACCGAGCGCATCCCGCTACGCTCGCCAGATGGCGCTGCCCCAGTGGAGCCCGGCGCCGAGGGCCAGGAAACACACGAGCTGGCCGGGGCGTAGCCGACCGTCCCTGCGCATCTCGTCGGTCAAGATCGGGATGGTCGCCGTCGAGGTGTTGCCGTAGCGCTCGATGTTGGACGGCACCTTCTCCGCCGGCACCCCCAGCCGCTCCCGGACCGCGTCGTTGATCCGCTCATTGGCCTGGTGCGCAATGAACCAGTCGATCTGTTGAAGGCTCACTCCGGCCTTGGAACACGCCCGCGCGACCGACTTGGGCAACAGCGTCACGGCCTGACGGAACACCTCCCGCCCATCCATGCGTGGGATCCACAGGTCTTCGGCCACGGTCTTTTCCGAAATGAACGGACGACTGCGAAAGCCGGCGGGGATCGCCAAGCGATCGGCGAAGCGACCGTCGGCGTGCAGATCGATCCCCAAGAGCCCGGAGTCCACCCGGGGCCCGCGCTCGACCACCAGCGCGCCGGCACCGTCGCCGAAGATGATCGCCAGGGCGCGGTGGTGTGTGGCCCGCTCGAAGTCCGCCTGCGACGGACGCGCGCCGGTGTCCCGCTCCAGGATGTCCCAGTCTCGCCAGGGCATGAACCCGGCGTGCGCCTCGGCGCCCACGATCAAGAGCGTCCGCGCGGCGCCGCTCGCGAGCAGCGCGTCCGCGAGCTGAAAGCTGTAGATCATGGCGGCGCACTGCTGCCGCAGATCGAGCGCCGGCACACCTCGACAGCCGAGCTTCGATGCCAGGATGACCCCCGACCCCGGGAACACGTGGTCTGGCGTCATGGTGTTGAACAGAACGTAGTCGACGTCCTCCGGCGCACGCCCCGCGTTCTCGAGCGCCTGGCGCGAGGCCTCGACGGCCAGATCCGACACCCCGAGCCCCTCGGGACAGAAGTGGCGCTGCCCGATGCCGGTGCGCTGCCGGATCCAAGCGTCCGACGTGTCCATGACCCGCGCCAGATCGTGATTGGTGTACGGGCGGCCGGGCAGGTGTTTGCCCGAGCCGATGATCTGAAGTCCCGACATGCTGCTCGTCCCCTCGCCTCGGCGCAGGGAGGGATAGCCGATGAGCCGAGGTCTCGTCACACGAATCATTGGTTTGACCAGCGCATTTCACGGTGGCCGGCCGCCCGGAACCGCTGCCACAAAAAACGCGCAACCCCGCCGCAGCGGCCGCCGAGAAGGCCGGCATGCAAAGGTCCACCGCGCCCGTGCTGCTCTGCCTGATCCTGTTCGGGAGCGGCTGTGGCAGCGGAATGGGGCGGGCCCTGCATGCCTTCGACGAGGGGCGGCACGCCGATGCGGTCGGCGAGCTCCGGGCCCTCGAGGCAGATCAGGACGAGATGAGCGAGCGGGAGCGTGCCCGCTATTTCTTGTACCGCGGCCTCGCCCACTTCGCCTGTGGTGATCTGCGCTCCGCGTCCCGCTGGCTCAGCCACGCCCGGCGAGCCGCCGACAACGACCCGAGTGTGTTCGACGTCGGTGAGCACGGTCGCCTCTCCGCCGCATGGCGCAGCATGGGGCTCATGCCCGGCGAAGAAGCGCGGATTACTTCAGGGCTTCCGGCAGTCTTCCCAGAGCACTCCGAACCGCCGCACGCATCGCGCTGAGCTCGACCGCCCGAACCTTGTTTGGCTGATCCGTCGCCTGGGCACGCCCCTGGATCACCGCGCGGATCGAACCGCCGCGGGCTTGACGCAAGGTTGCGCTCACGACGACCTGCGTCTCGGTCTGCCCCGAGCTCTCGCGCGTCGCCATCTGCACGAGCGCCGCCGAGAGCACGAACCGCTCGCTCGGCCTCACGTTCGAGAGATCGACCTCGCCGAGCTCCCGCTCGACCAAACCCCGAAACGCGCGCTCGAGCTTTGGATCGCTGCGCACGACCTTCACTTCACCGAGCGAAACGGGTGACGTGCCGGCGTCGGCGCGAGCGCCCCAGGCGATCAGCGCAGTGAACAACAGGGTCACGGCGAGCACACTCTGGTTCTTGAGCTGAACGAGGCCCATGGGACGATCTCCTGGCTCGGCCGAGACGAGACATCTCGGGGCGGCACGCCCCAACACGCCTAACAGGGGCCCAAACCCACGGCCAAGTTCGCAGCAGCGCCCGCCCGGGCGCCGCGTTTCCGCGCCGACTCAGCGAGCGGCTTCGATGCGGTCCGCGCTCACGGTCTCATCCCACGCTGTCTCGTAGCCCTCGTAGTGAACCAGGTAACGATCCGGGGCCGCGACCGCCATGATGGTCGCGAGATACTTCGAGCCGCGCCACTTCACCCGCACTCGGTCCCCGGGGTTGAAGGGGGTGACGCCCGCCGCGGTGCCCGAGCCTTTCGGAGCAACGCCCGAGGCTCGCGCCACCTTCTCCGGTGGCGGCGGCGCCGACACGGGTCCGTCGATGCGACCCTTGATCCGGTCGAGCGTCACGTCCTCGTCCCAGCGCGCGTCGTAGCCGTCGAAGTGCACCCGGAACCGCCCCGTGCCCTTCTTCTCGAGGACGTAGGCCGGATAGTTCCGCCCCTCCCACTCGACCCACACGAACTCACCCACACGATAGGGCTCGGTGCAGGCCGTGAGTAGCAGCGCGATTGCGAACAACCGGCTCTTCATGCGGAGAGTATCACTCAATACGGAGCGCTCGATTCGAAGGCCTTGGCGTAGGGCGGCGGGCCCTCCACGATCACCACGATCTTGCGGTTGTTCCAGTAGAACGACTCGGGGTTCGCGCCGGTGACCGCGACGATGCTGCCGCGCACGGCGCCGGAGCTGTCGGTGACGTTGCCCCGGGTCACCTTCTGGCCCGGCTTCAGGCTGGAGACCGTGGTGGCGAACACGTTGTTGATTCGCTCCTGTGCCACTGAATCAGACGGATAAACGAGCAGCACGTTGATCACCTTGTTGCCACTCGGCGTGACGTAGACGGCGCCGATGCTGTCGATGACTCCCGCCGGCACCTTCTCGAGGGGTGTGGTGCAGACGAGCTTGAAGATGCCAACCTGCGAACGGATCAGATCCCGCGCTGAGCCGCTGGTCGGGACTTCGCCGCCCGGACCGGACGACGGCGAACCGCTGCTCGATGACGAGGACGAGCCGACCATCATCACGAACACGAAGATGAGCCCGATGCCCATCAGCACGGCGAAGCCCGCTCCCAGACAGCCTGCGACGCCGCAACCGCCAAGCACCTTCATGCCACCGCCGTCGTCGTCCGTCGGAGGGGGGACCGGTTGTGGGCCGTAACCCGGAGGCCCGGGCGGTGGACCGTAGCCAGGAGGACCAGGCGGAGCACCGTACTGCGGTTGTGCAGGCGGAGCGCCGTACTGCGGTTGCGCAGGCGGCGCACCGTACTGTGGTTGTGCGGGAGGCGCGTAACCCGGCGCGCCCGCAAAGGGCCGCGGGCCGCCAGCAGGCCCAGCCGGCGGCTGGGCGGGCAGCGTGTGTCCGCAGTTCACGCAGAAGCGGGCGTTGGCATCGAGCTGAGAGCGACACTGGGGACAGAAGTTCATGACGCACCCCCTTCCAGGCCGAGAGATCGTCGTTGTGCGAGGGCTGCGGCGCGGATCTTCGCGACCTCCGAGTCGACGCGGGCACGCCGCGCCGGATCCGACTCCTGAGCGAGCCGCGCCTTGGCAAAGGCCAGCTGCACTTGCAGGTTGTGCAGGCTGCGGAGCCCGAAATAGAAGCCCAGCTTGAAGCTGAAAAAGGCCTTGGCGTAGGCGATCTGGCGGGCGATCACACTCTTGAGCAGTGGCAGATCCGACGCTCCGAGCGCGCCGGTCGAGACCTCGTCGTCGAGGTGCCCGTGGATCGCCCGCCGCTCTTGCATCAAGGCGTAGACCGCCACCAGCGCGATGAACAGGACCGGGGCGCCGAGCGCCAGGTTGGCCCGCAGCGCTCCGCTATCGCCGAGGGAGTTGCCGCGGCGCAGCGTCTGGTAGCCGGCGTCGGCGAGCACGGCGCCGACCAGCGAGCACACCGGCACGATGGCGCGGAGCGCGGGCAGCTTCGCCTCGGATGCCAGACCAAAGCCAGCGCCGATGATGGCGCCGACGACGCCGTCGGAGAGCCCGGACAGCGCGAGCTTGCCGAAGCTCCCGACCTGCGACACCTCGAGGCCCGGAATGGTGATGCTCGCGAAGCTCAGCTGATTGACGAGCTGCTCGGCCACGCCGAACCCGAGGCCGCCGCAGGTGCCGTAGACGATACCGTCCATGGTGCCGTTGAACTCCTCCCAGCCGCGCCGTTGGCCGTACGCCACCAGCACACCGACCCCCGCGCCGATGGCCAGGAACTTCACCACCTCTTTGATGGAAGCGCTGGCCCACACACTCAGGCCGAGCAAGCTGTTGCTGGCGACCAGCGAGGTCACGACCGCAGCGCCGGCACCGAGGAAGAACACCATGAGCATGGCCCACAGCGGCTCTTTCTCGTTCATGTCGACGAAGCGAACGATTGCCAGGTAGAGCAGTGACAGGAGCAGCGTCGAGATCAGTGTCGAGAGCATGCGGGAACCCCATCGACCACGAGACGGGTCGTGGGCAGGGACAGTAGTCGATTTTTCCGAAGTGGAGCGGCGTTTTGCGCCGGCCGTCAGTCGGCCCCGTCCGCGCGGGGGCGCGGCCGAAACTGGCCACGCTCGAGGACGGGGTGTCGCATCTCCACCCAGGTATCGATCTGAGTCCGGGTGGAGCGATAGGCGTGCTCCAGGATCTTGCGCCGCGCCGCGAAGCTCGCGGGGTTGTGCATCAGCAACATGGCATCCGTGGGGTCCGGCTCGATCAGGAGCACGTCCGCAGCCCCGCTCGCAACGACGCGCGTCAGGGACTCGTGCAGCTGGCGGTGCATGCCGATGCGAATGGACTGGTTCATCACCCACATCAGCCCCTTGTCCCGCAGGCTCCCCTTGAGCCCGTGCCCGGTCGGGACGGCCTGTGCACGCACCGGCACCATGGGGCTGACGACCACGATCAGCTCTGCCCCCTCGCCCACGGCGAGATCCAGGTGTGACGCCTCGGCAGCCCCAGCGTCGATGTACCAGCGATCGGCGATGCGCACCGGCGAGAAGATCGGAGACACGGCCATCGTGGCGATGCACGCGCGCGTGACCGGGACGTGATCGAAGCCCTTCGCCCCGAACGCCACCTGCTCACCCGAGTCGAGATCGTGGGCCATGATCCTGAGCGGGCGAGGCATGCCGTGAAACGAGTTGGGGATGCCGCGACGCACGAAGAAGTCCTCGAGGAAACGTTCGTACGCCTCGAGGGAAAAAAGCCCGGCGGGCAGCGTGTCGTAGAACCGGTCGAGCTCCTCCCAGAGCGCGGCAGGCGACGGCGCGGGCGCGCGCGAGATCAGGCTGCTCGTGCCGTGGCGAAGCGCCTGCCAGCCGCTCACCAGCGTGCGCCGCCAGGCGTCGAAATCCATCTTCAGGATGTGCTTGCGTTCGAGGGGAAAATACTGATCGACCGGGTCGAGAAAGGCCCGATACATGCGCGCCGGAGCCTGCCCCGCGGCGAGCACGGCGGCGACGCTCGCACCGCCGTTGGTGCCCAAATACAGGTCAAATCCCCGCTCCGCGAGCCCTTGCAGCCCATCCTCGAGCGCCGCCAGCGCACCGATCTGAAACATCGCACCGGTGGCCCCGCCGCCCGGGAGACACAGCGCGATGCGTGGGCTCTCTGCCATGAGGGCCTCAGCGCCCGCGCAGGTGTGGCACCACACCGCGCTTGCACACGGTGTCGAGGGCGAGCTCCGCGTTCGTCTCCGAGTGATCGAGCGTCGAGTGCAGCCCGCGGCTCTCGCGCCGACTGGCCGCGCAAGAGATGATCAGCTCCGCGACGGTGGCGATGTTCCTGAGCTCCAGCAAGTCGCGGTTCACGAAATGCTTCCAGTAGTACTCACGGATCTCTTCCTCGAGCAGCGCAACCCGGCGCGCCGCGGCGCAGCCGGGTGTCACTGCGCACGATGCCGACGTAGTTCCACATCAGCCGGCGAATTTCGTCTTAGTTCTGGGTCACCACGACCGCCTCGTCGCTCGGCACCGCACTGCCCACCTCCCAGTCGGGCACTTCGGGGCGCGGGTTCCGGCGCAGCTCCGGCATCATCGCACCGAATTTTTCGGCCGCGCGCTTGCCCATGACCAGGCCCTCGAGCAGCGAGTTCGACGCCAGACGGTTCGCCCCGTGCAGCCCGGTACACGCGCTCTCCCCGATGGCCATCAGCCCCGGCAAGCTGCTGCGCCCGTGCAAGTCGCTCGTGATGCCGCCGCACATGTAGTGCGCCGCGGGCACGACCGGCAGGGGCTTTTGTGTGATGTCCATGCCGTAGCGCAGGCACTCGGCGTGGATGTTCGGGAAGCGTTCCCTGACGAAGTCCGGCGGCTTGTGGGTGATGTCCAGCAGCACGTAGTCACTGCCGCTCTTTTTCATCTCGTAATCGATGGCCCGGGCGACGATGTCGCGCGGCGCGAGATCGGCCATCGGGTGATGCCGCTGCATGAACGCCTCACCCGACTCCGGGTGGCGCAAGATCGCACCTTCCCCCCGCAGCGCCTCGCTGATGAGGAAGGTGCGCGCCTGCGGGTGATGCAGGCAGGTCGGGTGGAACTGGTAAAATTCCATGTTGGCGATCTCGGCACCCGCGCGATACGCCATGGCAACTCCGTCGCCGGTCGCGACATCCGGATTCGAGGTGTAGAGGTACACCTTGCCGGCTCCGCCCGTCGCGATCACCGTGCTGTGTGCCAGCACCGTGTCGACCTTGCCGGTCTTCTCGTCGAGCACGTAGGCGCCTCCACACTGGTCGGGGCCACCAAACTTGCTGAGCACGATGAGGTCGACGCCCATGTGCCACTCGAGCAGCTGGATGTTCGGGTGCTCCTGGACTCGCTCGAGCAGCGTGCGTTCGATGGCGCGACCCGTGATGTCCCCCGCATGCGCCACGCGGCGAGCGGTGTGTCCGCCTTCGCGTCCCAGATCGAGCTCACCGTCCCCGTTCTTCGTGAACTCGACGCCGTACTCGATCAGCTTCCGAACCGCGGCCGGGCCCTCCTTGACGCACAGCTCGACGGCGACGTCGTGACACAGGCCGGCGCCGGCGGTGAGGGTGTCCGCGACGTGGCGCTCGAACGAGTCGTCGGGCGCGAGCACCGCCGCCACGCCGCCCTGAGCCCAGGCGGTAGCGGCATCCCCGCGCTCGCGCTTGGTGACGATGAGCACACTGCCGTGCTCGGCCGCAGAGAGGGCGAAGGTCAGGCCCGCGATGCCGCTGCCCAGGACGAGGCAGTCCGTGGTGATGGCCATGAGACCGGCAGTATTCCATCGCCGGGGCTTCCGAACGCGAGAGATTCCCGCGCGGGCCAGCTGCATCGCAGAGAATGCGTGGTGGTCGTGATTGACGCGACGCTCCAAAGGAATTACCTGACGCCGCGTCCATCGGGCCGTTTTCCGGGAGATCTCGGGCGGGTCGGCGGGCAGCCCAGACCCCAGAGCGGCTCGAGACACGGAGACCCTGCTCCGTGGGCGGGCCACACGAAGAGGAGCTTGCCGTGAAGATCCTGGTCGCGTTGAAGCGGGTGGCGGACCCCGCGAACCACAACAAGGTGAAAATCCCAGCCTCGGGCGACAAAGTCGATACCGCTGGCCTCGAGTGGCAGATCAACCCCTTCGACCTGTACGCCCTCGAGACGGCGCTGCGCCTGACCGAAGACGGCAAGGCACCGAAGGTGCGGCTCGGCGAAGTGGTCGCAGTGACCCTCGGCCCGGTGGAGACGGAGACGAACCTCCGCTCGGCGCTGGCCACCGGGGCCGATCGCGCGATCCGAGTGGACACGACCGACGATGCCCTCGATGGTCGTCTGGTCGCTCTCGCGCTCAGCAAGGTGGTCGAAGAAGAAAAACCCGATCTGGTCATCTTCGGAAAACAGGAGGTCGACGGGGAGAGCAACTATGTCGGCCAGGCCGTGGCCGAGCTGCTCGACTGGCCCATGGCAACCTTTGCGGCAACCGTTAAAGAAGAGGCCGGGGGCCTCCTCGTCGGTCGCGAGGTCGATGGTGGAGTTCAGAGTGTGCGCGTCAAGTTCCCGGCCGTCATGACCGTGGATCTCCGGGTCGTTGCGCCGGACAGTGTGTACTCGCTGAAGACCGCCGCAGGCTTCAAGTATCCCTACGAAGAGGTGCGCTTCGCGCCCCTGCCCGCGATCATGCAGGCCAAGAAGAAGCCGCTGGTCGTGAAGAAGCTCGCGGAGCTCGTGGGTTCCGCCACGCTGATGAGCACGTACGTCAAGTTCGACGCACCGCCGGCGCGCAAGGCCGGCGTCAAGGTGAAGGACGCGCAAGAGCTCGTCCAGAAGCTCGCCACCGAGGCGAAGGTCATCTGATTTCAGGAGCAAACCATGTCAGACATCCTCGTCGTCGCAGAGCTCACCCCAGAGGGTAAGGTCCGAAAGACCACCCACTCCGCCATCAGCATGGCAAAACAAGCGCAGCCCACCCTGGGCGGCAGCTTCTCGATCCTGGTGCTCGGTGCGGCCGCCAAGGCCGCGGCCGCGGAGCTCACGGGTTTTGGCGCCGCCAAGGTGCTGGCCTGTGAGGACGCGAGCCTCGCGAACTACCTCGCGGAGCACTACGCGCCCACCGTCGCCGAGGTCGGCAAGGCCTACGGTCTCGTCGTCGCGTGCGCCTCGAGCTTCGGCAAAGATCTGCTGCCGCGGGTCGCGGCGCGGCTCGACGCGGCCTACGCCGGTGACTGCTCCGGAGTGAGCGCAGAGGGCGGCAAGCTGACGTTCAAGCGTCCGATGTTCGCGGGCAACGTGTTCGGCTACGTGCAGCTCGGAACGGCCATCCAGGTCGCGACGGCGCGGCAGAGCGAGTTCGAGCCGGCAGTTCCGAGCGGCGGCGCGTCGCCAATCGAGGCGGTCGCCAAGGTCGCGCCGGGCACCGCGGCAAGTCGAGTGGAGTTCGTCTCGCTCGAGGCGTTGAAGAGCGCTCGTCCCGATCTCGGAGAGGCGAGCATCGTCGTCTCCGGCGGCCGCGCCCTGAAGGAGAAGTTCTTCGAGGTCTTGAACCCGCTGGCAGACAGCCTGAGCGCAGCCATCGGCGCGAGCCGCGCGGCGTGCGATGCCGGTTACTGCCCCGGTGATCTGCAGGTCGGACAGACCGGCAAGATCGTGGCGCCGGCCCTCTACTTCGCCATCGGCATCTCCGGAGCCATCCAGCACATTGCCGGCATGAAGGGCAGCAAGAACATCGTCGCGATCAACAAGGACGCCGAGGCGCCCATCTTCCAGCTCGCGGACTACGGCCTGGTCGCGGATCTCTTCCAGGCGGTCCCGGCGCTGGTCGAAGAGCTCGCAAAACACAAAGCCACCAAAGGCTGACTCCCGAAAACTCAGTGCACGGTGACGACGGCTCGGCGGCCTTCCGCTGGGTCGTCCACTTGCACGACGCACGTCGCGGGACCCGACCAACCGGCGCTGCAGTTGGGATGCTCGCGATCGCCCGCAGGGCGCGCATCTTCCTTCGGCAGCTCGCTGATCTCGGTCGGGTGGCAGGGTTCGACGCGTTCATTCGCGCCGGAGACACAAGCCACGGCGGTTCCCGCGCAGTTCGCTTCGTTCCGCTCCGTGTAGCGCGCGATGGTTCGCCGCACGAGCCCGCAGTAACGCACCTCGCTCACCGGGGTGCCGCTGACCCCCATGCCGTCGCGGTCGTTGAAGAGCAGCTGATCTTGTGTCGCTTGGCGCTGGCCGCGCACGAGTCGGCTCGCGACCAGCTCCGCGATCTCGCGCTTGGCGTTCTGACGTTCGCGGACGTGCATATCCAGTCCGGCGAGCCCCAAACCAACCAGGCCAATGAGCGCAGTCGCAGCGAGGGACAACCTCGGAACCAGATTAGTGCCCATGACCCGGAGCGACCTTTCGCACGCGGCGCGCCCCAGCGCGCACGCCAAACGCCGCCAGCAAGCTGAGTGTCAGCGCCAACCCCGCCGGCCCGTCCGACCCTCGACCATGCGCGCTGCGACATCCACAACCGCCGTCGTCGTCGCTGCCGCCGCTGCTCGCGGCGCCCCGGTGCTGCCGCCCGCGCCGCCCGCTCGCTCCCCGCTCCCGCCGCCGCCACCGGCCGCCGCGCCTCCGCCCCCCGCGCCGGACGCGCCGCCGCCGCTTGCGCACGGTGAGCCGGCGGGCCAGACGAGTGGAGCCTTCGCGTAGCTCGCGAGTCGCGTCCGCATGTCCGCGGCGGTGCCGCCTGCGGTCGAAGAGGATGGCGGCACCGTCGCGAGCTTGGCGCTCTCGTAGGCGCGGAAGTCGTCGGGGTTGCCGCTGCCCCGCATGTCGAACAGCACGCCGCCGAGGCCGGCCTTGGCGAAGCGGTCGAGCGCCGCCGGCTCGCTGTCGAAGAAGTGGTAGTCCGTCGTGCCGATCTGCGCTTGCCAGAGCAACACGGGCAGGCCCGTTGCGCTCGACAGCGCCGAGAACCAGGCGACGTTGGTGTCGAGCAGGGTTGTATCCCAGGGCTCCCACCAGGTGGCTTCGTTGGCTTCCAGGTGGGGCTGTTCGGTGACGAGCACGTCCCACTCGCCGAGGCTCGAGTAGAACCCAGTCACGACCTCGGGTTTCTGGCCCACGCGGAAGTTCGACGCGTGCCAGCCGAGCCGCACGGACGGAGCGAACTTGTCGCGCAATGCGAGCAGGGCCTTGCCGAGACCGGACGCGTCGTTGGCAAAGCCTGCGACGTCGGCGGCGCCCGAGCTGGCAACGGCGACGGGGATCGAACTCGCGTCCGCGTTCCCTTCGACGCCCATGGCCCAGATCATGAATCCCCACGAGTCCGGCTCGACGTGCACGATGCTCGGCGCGCCGGATTTCTCGGCGGTCTGGAGCAAGAAGACGAAGTCCTCGAAGTAGCGTTTCATCAGCGCGGGATCGGCGAGTGTTGCCTTCACGACGTCCGCCTCGCTGCCGCTGATGCCCTTTTGCTGTCCGAGCTGCAGGAGCTCGTAGAAGGTGAACACCGGCACGGCGCCCAGAGACTTTGCGAGCGACGCCTTGGCGGTGAGGAAAGCGGCGACGTCGGGTTTGGGGTCGTTGTTTGGAACGACGTACAGGTAGAGGAATTTCCAGTCGACGCCGTGTTGTTGTTCGGCGACGACGGGCCAGTCGCCGGCGGCGGAGAAGCTGGACACACCGACGCCGAGGGTCGGCCCGAGATCGGCGCAGATGTCGTGGGCCGGCGACGCCCACGTGGGTGTGGTGGCGAAGGTGGCGAGTGCGAGGAGGGTGGGCAGCGTGTGCCGTCGCATGGGTTGATGAGGCCTCCTGATGCGCGGGGTCGTCAATTCGAGGCGGAGCTGCCCGCGACTCTCGGCTCGGCGCCACAGCGCGCCCATCCCACCCCATGCGCCCCGCCCGCTGGAAAAACGTCGAATGATCGCGCCCGTGCTTGACAGAATCCGCGCCACCGACCATGGTCGCGCGCCCGTCCGGCCCTAACAAGCCGGTGGTTTCGGGGCGTAGCGCAGTTTGGTAGCGCGCACGGTTCGGGTCCGTGAGGTCGGCAGTTCGAATCTGCCCGCCCCGACAAAACCCGGGTTAAGCGTCGAAGAACACGGATACGAGTTCTGACGGCGGTTAGCTCGTTTCACCCGAGCTCGGGGTTGGGGATTGCGCGGTCCACCGGTACAACCCCTCCAGCGCTTCGGGCGTCGCTATCTGGTTCACGAGCTCGGCGGCCACCGACGCTCGGGGCACAATCGGAGCCCGTCGCCTTCGAGTTCGAAGGGAAGGATTCCGAAATCGAGTCCCGCTCCGGCAAGCGCCGCGCGGAAACATTCGAGTGGCGACCTGCCCTCATGCTCCACGAGCGGATGCAAACGCGAGCGAGCAGCCACATCTTGATGCGTTTCGCATTGCGCACCGTTTCCATGTGGGGGCCGCCGCCAGAGACTGGCAGGCCACCAAAGTTGCGCTCCCTGATCCGGTGGAGCAGGCGGGCGTACCAGAATGCTTCGGGCAGAATGCCGAGCTTGATGTTGTCCGGCTTCTTGAGCTCGAAGAGGTGAATCGTGAGCCCATCCGACGCCACTGCCCAGAGATCGATCTGGCTGGCGCCGCCGGGGCTCCAGCGACTGCTATTGCTGATTGCCCCGTCGAATACGCCGACAGGCAGCTGACGCCGGAAACCCTCAATGCGTTCGATGGCTGCAAATTGTTCAACGAGCTCCGGCAGCGTCGTGAACGCGCACTCGAAAGCGCGCTCGCTGCCGGGCTCGACGTTTTCAGCACCCACCCGCTCGCCGGACTCGCGGTTCACGAGCGGATTTTTGGGCCACGGAACCTCCAGTCTGGGGGTGCACGCGAATCGCCCCGGAAGGAGACCAACGCGGCGTGGCAGACCGTGCCGATCAACGACACCGAGCTTCGCGGTTTCGCTCAGCGCGCCCTGGACTTCACTCGGCGGTGAGCGATTCGGCGCAAATACGCCGTCTCTTCGGCCCTGAAACCCGCAACTTCACAAGCAGTTGCCACTTTCAACTGAAGTTGCCACTTTCATTAAGCCGAAGTACTCTGCCACTGTGAATGAAACCCGAGTTGAAGCCATCCTGCGCAAGCGCGGCTTTCGCCCGGGGCCGGGCCGCGTCGACTTCAGCAACGACTCGGGGGTCGTCGTCGAAACCAAGAGCGGCATCGGAGGCGTCCGCGATCTTCACGCGGCGATCATGCAGCTTGCCAGCTACTCGAGCGAGACCGAGATCAAGGAGGGCTGGCTGGTGCTCGCCGACCACAAGATGCCCGAGTCCATTGCCGATGCTTGGCGAAGTGCGCTCGCGCTGCTTCGCCCGACGCTCGCCAAGAAACTCAGATTGATCGCGGTCAGCGGCAAGGCCGTGACCACAGCACCCGAACGGGCGGACCTCCTGGAGCTCGGACGACAGGTCGCGAGCATCGAGGAGCGCGGCCGCCCGTCGAAGCCGTACGACGTATACTTCGACGTGCTGCACGTGCTGCTCGTCCGCTGGTTGCTGAACCAGGAGGCCATCCAAACCAACGAGCTCGGGGCGACGACCGGACTGTCACAGCCCACGGTTCGGGCCGCGCTCCACCGACTCGATCCCGAGCTTCGAAGGGACTCGCGGCGGCGCGTGGAGCTTGCAACCTTTCCCCACCGGGCATGGCAAGAAATGGTCGCGCTAGCCCCGAGGATTCGGCAACCCCGATACTATGTGGACGCATCCGGTCGGCCCCGACGCCCCGAGGAGCTTCTCGAACGCCTCCAGCGCGAGAAGCCCCCCGGCGTCGCAGTGGGGGGCGTTTTAGCTGCGCGCCGTTGGGACCCGGAGCTGGACCTAGAGGGCGTGCCCCGACTGGATCTCTGCGTGCACGCGCCGACTGCGCGACCGTCGCTCTCGTTCATCAAACGTCTGGATCCCGCGCTCCAACCGACCGACGGGCGGTCGTCCGTTTCATTGGTCATCCACCGCATTCGCCGCCGGGAACCACTGTACGATCTCGCCGACGCCGACAGGATGCCCTGGGCAGATCCCGTTGAGACGCTGCTCGATCTGGAACAGCTCCGCTTGCACGGCCAGGCCGAAGAGCTGGTGCGACGATTGCGAAAGAGGGCGGAGTGATCGAAGTCGATCATCGACAACTCTTCGCGCGTATCGCCGCTGAGCTTCCGCAGGAGCTACTCGGCCACATCTTCGTGGCTGGCAGCCTGGCCGCCGCGTGTCACTTCGCAGACGAGCTGTCGGGCCGAGGCGTAAAGACCAAAGACGCCGATCTCGTGATCCACCCGGCGGGCGACGCGAAGACCGCCGCCGAGATCGCTGCGACGCTCATCGCCAAGGGGTGGCGTCCGAAGGACGACTGTTACCCGAGCAACACGGCCGAGCCTGCGGAGGACCTCAGGGCCATTCGCCTGTATCCGCCGGAGCATTCCGAGTACTTCGTCGAGCTCCTGAATGTTCCGGAGGCAGGACGCACGACGGCGAAGAGTTGGGTCGCGATCGAGCTCGACGACGGGTGGTATGGGCTGCCCAGCTTCGAGTTCCTCGCCCTCGCCGCGGTCGACCGCGAGGCGTCTGACTCCGGCCTGGAATACGCGGCGCCGTGCATGATGGCCTTGGCCAATCTGCTCTCGCACCCAACGCTGGGGAGCGCGAGAATGACCGGGCTCGTCGGAGGCCGAGCGATCCTGCGCTCGGCCAAAGACGTCGGGCGCGTCCTCGCGTTGGCGTGGCTCGCGGGCCCGGATGAGACAGACCGCTGGGCAGAGCGCTGGCGTTTCGCCTTGAAGCAGTGCTTTCCCGAGCGGTGGCAAACGCTGGCAAGCCGCGCCGGCGATGGCCTTCGCGCGTTGCTGGACGATGCAGGGCCGTTCGAGGAAGCGTGGTTCACCTGCGACACGGGCCTGCTGAGCGGAAAGGGCGTCACGCAAGAACAGCTCCGCGCCACGGCACAGCGCCTCCTGGTCGACTGTGTCGAACCACTTGCCGATTCGGCAGCCAGCAAATAGCCCTATTTCACCCGTTCAGCGCTGATCTTCGGCGGTCACCTCCGACTATACTGGCCGCGCAGGGAGACCCATCGAGCATCGGCGAACACGCCGGGGACGGTGGCCTTCGGATCGCCCCGATCCCTCAGCGCATGTCCG
The DNA here is from genome assembly GCA_016706225.1 of Myxococcales bacterium. Lineage (NCBI taxonomy): Bacteria > Pseudomonadati > Myxococcota > Myxococcia > Myxococcales > Myxococcales bacterium. The sequence continues at coordinate 151,671 of JADJKB010000008.1, read as the reverse complement.
CCAGCATCGCCTCGTGCAGGTTCGGCTGGCAGAGCTCGGTGTTCGCGATCTTCTCGAGCTTCCAGTCGTACGGCGAGCTCACGCTGGTGGCGCCGGTCTGGAAGGCCACGAAGTTGAGCAGCGGGCCGTAGTCGTTGGCGGGCAGCGCCAGCGCCTTGGCCGCCGTGAGGTTCCAGAACGTCGAGTACGCCGCCGAGTGCGGCATGCGATTCGCCGAGCCGCCGCTCTGGAACGGGCGCGTGCCCGCACCCATGTCCAGGTTCGTCCAGAGCGACCCGTAGGGCGCACGACCGTGGTGGTCCATGCACAGATCCACACCCTTCCCGTTCGACCAGACGATGCCGCGTGCGTACCCGTCGACCGTGAGGTCGTGCACGAACTTCTTCTTCACGTCGAAGCGCGTGAAGAGCAGGTCGCCGCCGCTCCCGGCGTCGAGACCGTGATGCCCAACCAGCGTTCCGCGGTCCATGTTCGTGTCGAGGGTGACGTCCGTCACCGTCACGAACTGGCAGCTCCCCAGCAGGTTCACCCCGTAGTCCGCGTTGAGCACCGTGACGTTCTTCACCCACGAATCCAGCACACCGGACAGCTGGATCGCGTTGTAGCCGTGTTCCTTGAAATGGCCGGGGTAGGTCGTGCCGGCAAACTCCATGGTCATGTGCTCGATGCCAACCTCGCTCACACTGGGTTTCACCGCCCGGAGCTCGGGCTTCCACTGCGTGTCCACCGCGAGCGGCAACGGGCGCTCGAGCACGACCGTCCCCGCGGCCACGCTCTTCACCTTCGAATAGAAGCGAAACACCTGCTTGCCCCCGTCTTCGGCCACGTTGCCCGGGAAGTGCCCCTGGTGCAGCGCCTTGAAGAGCGAGCCCGCCGCATCGGTCATCATCAGGCGCACCCAGCCGCCCGCCGTGATGCCCGTGGTCGTCGACACCTTCAGCGTCGTGTCGCCGAGCTTGGCCGCGGCCGTCACGTCGGCGAGCTTCGCCCCACCATCACTGCCGCTGACCTCGATGAAGGCGCCGCTGAACGACCAGTTCGACTGATTCGCGCTGTTGAACGTGAGGCCGTAGATGTCACCGAGCGACTTCGGGAAATGGAGCACGGTTTTGCCCTCACCGGCCCCGCGCAACACGAAGTTGGGTTTCTTGATCGTGAGCCGCTGCGTGAGCACGAATTTACCCGCCGGTACCGTCAACACTCCGCTCGGGGTCCCGGCGATCGCATCGAGGAACGCCTGGGTGTCGTCGCCGGCATCGTCCGGCTTTGCGCCAAAGTCGGTCACACTCTTGGTCGGCGTGGTCGGGTTCGGCAGCGGCACGTTGCCCGTTCGATACCCAGCCCACGCGTACTCACGCAGCCTTCCGGTCGCGGTCCATAGCTCGCCGTTTTTGCCGTAGAGCGACGACGGCACACAGTTCGGATCCCCGCCGCTGCCCGCGGTGCCCCCCGAGCCGCCTCCGCTGCCCGCGCTGCCGCCAGCACCCGCACCACCGCCGCTGCTGGTGCCCGCGCCGCCCGCGTTGCCGCCGACCCCGCCTCCGCCACCGGTGACGCCGCCGCTGGCCCCGGTTGCCGCGGAGCCACCGCTGCTCGTCCCGCCCGCGCCGCCGGTGCTCGAGGCGCCGCCCGTTCCCGGTGCGTCCTTGCCGCCATCGTCCGAGCCGCAAGCGATGAGCACCATGCAGAACGAGAGGTAGGGTGCACGCATTGGCCCAGTCTATCTCAGGGGCGGGTTCGTCGGTTCGTCGCGAATTGGGGCTCTCCCCCATCGCGATCGCGAACGGGTTCCAGTACTTTCCCGGAAGGTGCCAGAGGGCCTCGAGGCCAACCAGCATGACCGATGCGTTCCTGCGCTACTTGCTGCTGCTCAGCGAGATCCCCGCGTCGCCTCGGCGCGTCGACACGTGCACGCTGGCGGAGCGGCTCGCGAACCACGGGATCCGCGTCACGCGCCGCACGCTCCAGCGCGACCTCGAGCGCTTGTCGCGGCGCCTGCCGCTCGGCTGCCACGACGAGAGCAAACCCTACGGTTGGAGCTGGGTCGGACCAACGGCAGCAACACCCGCCACCGGCGAGAACCTGCGCGACGTCGCAACCCGCGCCGCAGCTCACCTGGCCGAACCGAGAGACTGATCCCAGCGCGTCGCCGGTGCGGTTCGATTGCTGACAGGCGAAGCGCGCGCTCCTCCGCTACGGCCGCTCCACCGCCTCGACCGAGAACGACCGACAGCTGCCCTCCCCGCAGCTGCCGACGTGCTGCACGAACCGCCCGATGGCGCGACACCGCGCCTGACTCTGCACGAGGGGATGTTTGACCAGCGACATCGGCAAGAGCACGTTCAGCTCCTCGCGCGTCGCTTCGTCGAAGAAGCGATCCTGCGTCTGGCAGTTTCCACAAAACTCCGCGGTCGCAAAGGGCCCGCGGAATGTTCCAACCAGGGTCGTGGCTCCCGGCCCCGGACGGCTCTCGGCCGGTCCGGCTGGCCGCCGGTCGCTCGCACACGCCATCGCGCACACGAAGCCGAGAACGACCGAGCACCTCACGTGCGCAAGCGTAGCCGGTCCAGCGCCGGCACGCTGGCCGTCGCCGTGCGCGCGCGAGCTTTGTTCGCAGCAGCCTGATACATTGGCCGGCTGTGAGGAAACTTCGAAAACTACCGATCCTGCTGCTCAGCGGCTCCCTAGCTGCAACCTCGTGTAGCTCCGACGGCGATGAAGCGGCAGGCGCGTCCGGCGGCACGGCGGGCAGCGGCGGGAGTGCAAACAGTGGCGGCACAGGCGGCTCGACCGGCGGCACTTCCGCCTCGGGAGGAAACGCCTCAGGGGGAGTTGCGGGCAGCGCGGGCACCAGCTCGAGCGGGGGGACATCGACCAGCGACGCTGCTCCGGACGACAGCTCCGCGGGCGGGACGGGGGCTGGCGGAACCAGCCCCGATGGCGGGAGTGCAGACGCCGACGCCGGGTCCGACGCGGGCGGCAACCCGAAGCTCGGCTGCCCCACCGCCTTCGGGAAAGAGGTCTTCCGTGACGACTTCGACGGCACTGCGGTGGACACCGCGAAGTGGTCTGTCGTGCAACAGAACACGGGCGGCGGGACGTTCACTCAGCTGACCAAGATGCTCGCGTCGAACGTGACGGTCTCCCAGGGGCGGCTGCGCGTGGCATCGCACCGGCACTGCGTGGATCCCTATCCGAACGCCACGCCCGAGCAGCCGGCGAAGTGCGCGGGCACGAACTACTACTCGGGAGGCTGGCTGCGCGCGACCAAGGGGTACGCGCCGGGCAAGGGGTTGATGATGTTCCTGGCGAAGCTGCCGCCGCCGGTGCGCGGCATCTTCCCCGGCCTGTGGGCGCGCAACACCGACTCGGGCGCCAACTACGGCGAGCTCGATCTGATGGAGACCTGGTGGGACACCAAGACCAAAGGGGTTCAGGGAGATCCGAACGTCTTCTTCGTCACGACCTGGCTCGGCTCTGCCCCCGCGAACACCACGGGCAACACCGCCGGTCCCTTCGCCAACCTGACAGGTGCGCTGCACGTGTGGGAAGTCGAGTGGGACGCGAGCGCCAACCCGCCCAACGTGAAGTACTTCTACCGCGACACCCTGGGCGCAGCGCGCGTGCTCCTGCGCACTGTCACCTCCGCTACCCAGGGCCTCGCCGGGAAGATCACGGACACCCAGTTGTCCACGATCCTCGCGCTCCCCTGGCGGCCCTACGTCGACTTCGCAGTGCAACCGGACACCACCTGGCACGTGGGACCGGACACCGCGCCCGTGTACGATCCGGACGATCTCGAGGTCGATTCCGTCGTCGTTTGCCAGCCGTAGCGGCCTTCGACGCCGCGCCCGCGGCCACTTCTCCACCGCCAGCACCGGGCCCCCAAAATGCTACGCTCCCCGATCGACCGGAGAGCCCGCCCCATGCAGAACTACTACGAGCTCCTCGGCGTCCCTCGCGACGCCTCCCAGCGCGAGATCGCCAAGGCCTACCGCCGCCGCGCAGTCGTCCACCACCGCAGCAAGGTCATCCAGCTGAAGGATCACCTCGACCTGATGGCCGAAGCCTGCGCCACCCTGTCCGATCCGGAACGACGCAAGCTCTACGACGAGGAACGCTGGGGGTACCCGACCGCGCTGCGCAACCAGGACGAGCGCGACCGGCGCGAGGGTCGGGTGCGCGCTGCTCTCGCGCGTGAGCTGGGCAGGATTTCCCTTCGGCGGAGTGAGCTCGCCGTGGCCGCCAACGCCGATCAGATGCACGCCCTCGCCACGGAGCACGATCTGCGCGAAGCGCGGGATGCCCGTGCGCGGCGGCGCCGGGATCACCTGCAACGAGCCGCAGCACTGCTGGTGCTCGTCGGGCTTGCCGCGCTGCTCTGGCTGCTCGTGCACCGCGCCGGCTGAACGCAGCGCCGCCGAACCGCGCCTCGGCGGTGGACATTGTCTGTCCGCCCAGCGCTTGCCACCCCAGCCGCGCCACGTAGCTTGAGCCGCATGTCGCACTGGCTCTGCAGCGTCCCTCGCCCACTCCCTCACCTCGCCTTCGTCGGCAGCGACGAGAGCGAGATGGTCTTCCTGGACATCGAGACCACCGGGCTCTCACCGCGCGCCGCACACGTCACCGTCGTCGGGCTCGCGTTTGCTGCCGACGGTGAGCGCTCCGCCGAGCAATACTTCGTGGACCGCCCATGCGATGAAGCAGACGTGCTTCGCGCCGTCGCCCGCGAGCTCCGAGAATTCACCACCGTCGTCACCTACAACGGCCAAGGCTTCGACCTGCCCTTCCTCGAGCAGCGCGCGGCGCTCTACCAGCTCCGCTGGCCGCGGCTGCGGCACTGGGACCTCTTGCCCGAGGCGCGGCGCTGGCGACGGCTCGACGGGTCGCTCCCGGACTGCAGACTGCAGACGGTCCTCGCTCACTTCGGCTTCGAGCGCCACGACCACGCGAGCGGCTACGAGATGGTCCTCGCCTACCACGATTGGCTGCACGAACAGTGTGAGGACTCCCGGGCGCTGGTCCTCGATCACAACGCCGACGACATCCTGCACCTGCCGGATCTGGCCGATGCCCTCACCAATCCATGGCGACGCGAGCGACCGCCCAGCCGGGCATGACCCGTCCGAGGTCTTTTTCGACCGCGCGTGCACCAGCGACAAGAGACGTCGCAGGTAGGGCGCATGCTCCAGAGCACGAGCCTGCCCCTTGTCCGACGCGTTCATCCGATACCTGCTCTTGCTCCGGGAAATCCCGCCTGAGCCGCGGCGCATCGACACCGGAACCCTCGCGGCAAGGCTCGAGGCCCACGGCATTCACGTGACGCGCCGCACGCTACAACGAGATCTCGAGCGGCTGTCCCGACGGCTTCCGCTGCGCTGTGACGATACGAAGAAACCGTACGGTTGGACGTGGGTCACACCGGGCGGCACCTCGCTCCCGAATGCCGAGTCCCTGCGCGACGTGGTCGTTCGCGCCGCGCACGCGCTGCGCAGCTGACATTTTTCCCGAAACCAAACGCTGCCCTATCCTCCCCGAGTGCCCCGCTCCGGCCCCGACGTCGACACCCTGCACCGCCTGTGGTCGCTGCTCCGTCACGTCCCGCGGTCGCCGCGTCGCACGGACACCGTGACCCTGAAACGCCGGCTCGAGGAGGAAGGAATCACCGTGACCGCGCGCAGCGTGCAGCGCGATCTCGAGCGCATCGGCACGAAATTCCTGACCCTCCGCTGCGACCGCCGCACGAAACCCTATCAGTGGGCGTGGGATGGGGACGCACCCCTGGTCGAGATCCCCGGCATGGGGGTCCCCGCCGCCGTCACCTTCGAGCTCGTGCGCGCACACCTGTCTCAGGCCATGCCTCGTTCGACCGTGGCCAGTCTCGAGCCGCACTTCGCCCGCGCCCGCGAGGTCCTCAGCGCACACACCAGCACGCGCATCGCTCGTTGGCTCGACAAGGTCCGGGTCATCCCTCGAGGTTTCCCCCTCGTGCCGCCCGACGTGCCACCCCGAGTCCTGGACGTCGTGTACGCGGCGTTGCTCGAGGACCGGAAGTTCCGCGGCTGGTATCGCAAACAAGGCGCGAAGGCCGAGAAGGAGTACGTGGTGAGCCCGCTCGCCCTCGCGGCGCGCAACGGAGTGCTGAGTTTGGTCTGTACGTTCTGGGACTACGACGACGTGAGCCACATGCTCCTGCACCGCATGCTGCGGGCGGAGCCAATGGAAGAGCCCGTTCACCGCCCCAACGGTTTCGATCTCGACTCACATCTGATCAAGGGGGGCCTCGGCTTCGCCCGGGGCGAACCGCTGAGGCTGCGAGCCCTCGTTCATCACGACGTCGCAGGCTTCCTGCAAGAAACGCCGATCGCGAAGGATCAGAAGCTCTCCGCGCACGACGCCGAGCATCAGCTGGTGCAGGCGACGGTCCCCAACACGATGGAGCTCCGAGGCTGGCTCCTCAGCTACGGACCCTTGTTCGAGGTGCTCGAGCCCGCCGAGCTTCGTCAGGAGCTGACCGCGACGGTGGCAGCGATGGGCCGGACCTATCGCAAGAAAGTCGGCAAAAAAGCCGGCTCGACGCGGCGTCGCTGATCTCAGCTGTCACACTCGCTGGTTGCGGGCCGATGGGGGCAGCGTGGCTCACCGAACCTTCGTCGTAGCCCTGACGTTCGTCCTCTTGCTCGTCACGCGGGCCGCGCTCGGTGAGCCGCCGCCCGCGGCGGGCGCCCCCGACTGGAACCCGAAGCAGCTCCGGGCAGAGCTCGCAAAGGGCCGACCCCTGGTGGTCCACGTGAGGGTCGCCCTGTGCTCGAATCGACAGATCGACTGCGGCAGTGGCATCGCAGGTCGCGCGGGCAATCTCAGCCACAACATCTACTGGGGTGCGATCTTCGGCGCTCGCCGCTTCCTCGATCGGAAATCGAGCGGCTGGGAGCGCCTGAGCGTGACCGCGCTCGACGACGTGGTCCTCGAGCGCGCGGTCTACCGGCGCAAGGTTCCGGCAAAACGCTGGGGACTGTCGCGAGCCGAGCCCATCGAGCAACTCGTCGTGCTCGATGCGGTGCACGGGGACCGCATCGACCAGGCGGTCACAGGGTTCTTTCGGAGCGCCTCGACGGGAGAGACCTTGCGGGTGAACGATGGAGCGGGTGAGCGGGTGTTGACCGTTCAGGTGGCCGGCTACGTGGGGCACAATCGCCTGATGGACGGACTGAAGCTCCCCGAGCCAGAAGCAGCGCCGAGCGCGCTGCCCTCGTTCGTGCTTGCCTGTTATTCGGAGCAGTACTTCGGCGCCAAGCTGCGGCGCGCCGGCTCGCCGACCTTGGTGATGACCCGGCAACTGATGGCCCCCGAGGGTTACCTGCTCGAGGCCGTTCTCAAGGGCATCGGCGACGGCAAGACCCGCTCCGAGATCCGGGCGGGCGCGGTGCGGAGCTACGCGAAATGGCAGCGTCTGTCCCAGGGTACCGCGGCCTGGATCTTCGCCGGCAAGTGAGCTTTCGCGCAGTTTGTGCGCAGCGCGGGGTGCGCCCCCCCAAGGAAGCAGTGCAGTTGGAATACCCGAAGGGTAAGCTGACGTCTGTCATGGGCGTCCGGGAGTTCATCGAGCGTGCGCAGGCGCTGTCCGGCGCTGACTCGGGCCTGCTGGACCGGATGGCGACCTCGTCGACCAGCCGAACGCTCGATCGGGGTGAGCTGCTCTGGCGGGCGGGCGACGTCGCCAAGTCGTTGACCGTGATCAAGAGCGGTCTCGTCAAGGTCGTGCGCCCCGCAGCGCGCGGCCGCGCCTCCATCTGCGGCATCTTCGGTCCGCCGGACACGGTGGGCGACCTCGCCGTCCTCCGAGGCATCCCCTACCCGGCCGACGCCGTGGTCGCGACTGAACACGCCACGGTGATCTCGATCCCGAGCAACCTCGTCACCGACCCCTCGGGGACCGGTCCGCAGCTCGCGATGTCGATGGCCTGCGCAATGCACACCAAGCTGACGGCGCTTCACGACAAGGTCGAAGTGCTGTCCGCGGGTTCGGTCGAGTCGCGACTGGCAACACTCTTGCTGAAGCTCTACGAGCGCTTCGGCGACGACTTCGATGATGGCTCTCACAGCATCCCGGTCGCGCTCTCGCGTCGAGAGCTCGCCGAGCTGGTCGCCACCAGCTTCGAGACCGCCATCCGGGTCATGACCCGCTGGGAGCGCGAGGGTGTGCTCGCGACCACACACCACGGCTTCACGCTCCACAAGCTGGAGGCACTGCGCGCAGCCGGCGGCGGCGACGGGCTCGAAGCCCTGGCCCGCTGAGTTCAGCCCTCGAGCACGTTCAAGCTCGATTTTTCGGCGCGGGCGCGGAGCAGCAGATCTTGTTCGAACTGCTCCGCGTAACCCTCGGGTACGAACGCGCACAGGGGATCCCAGTCCAGATGATCGCCGGTGATCGCGTGAGAGCGCGCCCGCGAGCCGCCGCAGAGCTGTCGGTATTCGCAGGCGCCGCACTTTCCTCCGAGAGCGTCGGGATCGCGGAGCTCCTGAAAAACGGGATGCTCACGGTAGATCTGCATCACCTCGGTGTCGCGGACGTTGCCGCAAGGGATTGGCAAGAACCCGCTCGGGAAGACCTCACCGAGGTGAGACACGAACAAGAACCCGCGCCCGTCGTTGACGCGCAACCCCTGTTTGCCGCGCGTCCCCTGCTCCGCGCTCGCACCGTTTGCCTTCTTCCGCTGGGCCAGGACACGCCGATAGTGGGGCGCAGCCGTGGTCTTCACGGCGAACGACTCGCGCTCGGCGATGTCGGCGAGTTGCTCGAGCGCAACCTCGACCGCCTCCGGGCTCGGCAACATCTTCACGCCAGCGCGCCCGGTCGGCACCACGAAGAAGACACTCCAGAGCGCCACCCCGACCTCGCGCACCAGCTCGGCCATCTCGGCGATCAGATGCACGTTGCTCGCCGTGATGCTGGTGTTGATCTGAGTCCCGATGCCCGCGCGCTTGGCATCCGAGAGGATCCGCAGCGAGAGCTCGAAGCTGCCCGGCACGCCGCGGAAGGCGTCGTGCAGCTCGGCGTCGGGTGAATCCACACTGATGGCAAGACGTGACAGCCCGGCGTCCGCCAGGGCAGCGATGAGCTCGGGCGTCACGAGCGGGGTCGCACTTGGGGTGAGTCCCATGATCAACCCGCGCGCCTTGCCGTGCCGTACCAGCTCGATCAAATCCGGACGCTTCGCAGGATCACCCCCGGTCAGGATCGCCAGGGGCACGTGAGCCTCTGCCAGGCTGTCGAGCAGGCGCTTGCCCTCGGCGGTGGTGAGCTCCCGCGGATCGGGAGCGGCCTTCGCGCAAGCCCGGCAGTGCTTGCAGACCAGATCACAAGCCTGGGTGGTCTCCCAGATCGCAATGAAGGGGTGGTCGTCGAACTTGGCCATGGCCGAGGCGGGGGTCTGCAACCGGTGTGCCCCTGCCCGGTAGTGCCGTCCAGCGAGAAACCATCGGGCGCCTGCCGGGCGCTTCTCTGTACCCGTTCTGCCTGGGCCCGCAACGGGGCGACCCCGATCCCGCCCATCCGCGCGAGCCTTGCCGGCAACCGATGCCCAAGCGCAGCGCTTGCGCAGACCGGTGTCTCTGGAGGGCACATTCCCCCCTTGGTTTTGGCCCGGCTCCTGCAGTGGCTGCCCCTGGCTGAGGGTTGTCAGCTAGGGTCCGGGCCGCGGCACATGGGCCGCGCCGCTTGGTGTACAAGTCGCGCCGGGCGGGAAGTACTCGGAGGATTTTCATATGCGTGTTGAATGGCAGATGGCCTTGGTCGCGGGTGTGCTTTCGCTCACGGCGCTTGGCTGCAACAAGGAAGAGAAGGCTTCGGGCGCGGCGGTCGGCGCAACCACGGGGGCAGCGGCACCCGCAAGCGCTGACGATCCGAAGGCGTACTTCAAGATGAAGTGCGTCGTCTGTCACGGCGAGAACGGTGGCGGCGACGGGCCCGGTGGAGCCGCGCTGACCCCCAAGCCGCGTGACTTCACGGATGCCACCTGGCAGGGCTCGGTGAAGGACGAGGAGATCAAGAAGGCGATCCTCGAGGGCGGCGCTTCCATCGGCAAGAGCGCAGCCATGCCGGGCAACCCGGATCTGCGCAGCAAGGAAGCCTTGCTCGACGCGCTCGTGAAACACGTCCGCAGCCTGAAGAAGTGAACCTGGAATGACGATCCCACCCGACCGCGCAAACGGCGAAATGCTGGGCGAATTGCCGTCAGTTTCGACGCTTGCGCAGGTTGGGCTGGGTGACGATGTCGCCGAGGCTGGTGCGGGTCGCCCAACCTTGCAGGGCGTCGTTCAGAGCCGTCCACGCCGGGTGCAGCGGGCACGGATTCTTTGCGTCGCAGCTACCCCAGCCGAACGCACAGCGCCCACCGACGGGAGCCTCGCCGATGGCGCCGAGCACGTCGGCGAACTGGATCTCCGACGCAGGTCGAGCCAGGGAAAAACCTCCGCCGTGCCCCTTCTGCGAGGCAAGCAGCCCCGCGGCGACCAGGCGCCGGAGCACCTTGGACAGGTAGTGCACCGGTACATGGGTTTCGGACGCCAGCTCAGTCGCCGTCAGCGCCGGTTGGTCGGCTCGCAGTGCCAGATGCGTCATCGCACGCAAGGCGTACTCAGCCGTCTGCGAGAGCGGCGCAATTCTGTCGCCTCCGACCGCGGTGTTCCGCCGTTTCTTCGCCGCACCTGACTTGCGCATGACCGATGTCACCTCGGGCCCAAGAGGCCATTGAAACGCACCACATCAATAGACCACGATGTCCATAGACATCAAGTCACCTGGATGCCCTGCATGATCGACGCCAGTTCCCACGACTCCCCCGAAGCGCGCGGCGCGCGGCGTTGGCTGCTCTTGGGTGTTGCCTCGTTGCTCCTGTCGGGGGTGCTGGCAGCGCTCCTGGTGGTCGCGCGCGCCCCGGTGTTCGCGCGCTTCATCAGTGACCCGGCGTTCTTCCGACGGTGTTTGGTGGTGCACGTCGACCTGTCACTCCTGGTCTGGGTGTACGCGTTCGCAGGCGCGCTGCTCTTCTTGTTGCCGCGTGCGGGCAGAAGCTCGCGGGTCAGCCGCGCCGGCGTGTACGTCGGGGCAGTCGGTGTGCTGATGCTGCTCCTGGCGGCGGGAGCTCCCGGCGCGCAGCCGATCCTCGCGAACTACGTGCCGGTGATCGACCACTGGCTCTTCACCAGTGGCCTGGTCGTGTTTGCGGCGGGCGTCTTGATGAGCGCCGTGGATCGCCGTCTCTGGCCGAGTGAGCCGGCGCCCGGCGTCGTGCTCTCGATACCCGCAGCCGCCGTGCCGGGCATTCGCACCACCGGCATCGCGCTGATCATCGCAGCGCTGACGTTCGCCGCCAGCTGGCTTCGCCGCCCGACGGGCCTGGAGCCGACGGTCCTCTACGAGCTCGGCAACTGGGGCGGCGGCCATGTGCTGCAGCTCACCAGCGCCGCGGCCATGCTGAGCGTCTGGCTGATCTTGCTGGCTGGTGTGCTGGGACGCTCACCGGTGTCGCGCAACGTGGCAGCCGCGTTGTTCGCGCTCTTGCTCCTGCCCTGGACGGCCGCCCCACTGCTCGGCATGGCCGGCATGCAAGACGTGGCCGCGCGCGAAGGGTTCACCCTGCTGATGCGCTGGGGGATCTTCCCGCCAGCGGCCATCCTGCTGATCCTGTGCCTCGGCGCGGTGCGACGGGGCTTCAAGGACGGGACGCTGTCTTGGCGTGACTTCGGCGACGTGCGCCTGGTCGGCTTCTTCGCCAGCGCGGGGCTCACCACCCTGGGTTGGATTCTCGGCGCGCTGATCCGCGGCTCGACCACGGTGATCCCCGCGCACTATCACGCCTCGATCGGTGGTGTGACGGTCGCGTTCATGGCCCTCAGCTTTCCGCTGCTCGAGGTGGTCGGAGTTCCGGTTCGCGCCTCGCGCCTCGCCAAGCGAGCGGCTCACCTGCAGCCGGCACTGTTTGGCGTCGGGCAGAGCATCTTCGCCATCGGCTTTGCCCTCGCCGGTGCCCACGGCATGGGCCGCAAGCTCTACGGGGCTGAACAGAACGCAAGAAGCCTCGCGCAAAAGCTCGGGCTCAGCGTCATGGGTCTCGGAGGGCTCTTGGCCATCGTGGCAGGAGTGCTCTTTCTGGCCATCGTCGTCAGCGCCTACCTCAAGCGCGAGCGCGCGAAAGTCTCGGCGTGGGAGCTGGTCGGGCCTGGCTCGTTCCTGATCCCCGCGCCCGTTCACGACACCACCACGACCCGCGGAGGCGCGGCTGAATGACTCGAACAAAACGGGAGGACTCAATGCCTGAACCAGCGCAGATACATCCGATCCAAAAGCTACTCGACAACCCCTGGGTGCTGCTCGCGCTCGGGGTCCTCCTGCCGACCATTTCCTACACAATCTGGGGCTTGATCGAGCTCCAGAACCTGAAGCCGGCGCTCTTGCCCTGAGGAGACTTCGATGGGAATCCACGCCCCCCCCGCAGACTGGTTCAAAGCGCCCTCCGGCACCGAACGCGCCTGGATCGGCCTCGCGCTGCTCTGGTGCATCGTGCTCACCCTGGCGATGCCGTACTGGCATTTCAAGGGCAAACAAAACAGCACCGGCGAAGCGTATACCGTCGAACCCGCCAAGTTCGCCGCCCGTGTCACGAGCTTCGTCGCGTCCAACAAGGTCGACGAGAAGGGTGGCTTTCCGGTGGTCGAACCGGCACCCGGCGGGGACGCCTACCTGCAAGCCCAGATGTGGACCTGGTTCCCCATCCTCAAGCTGCGAAAAGGCCAGACCTATCGCCTGCACGTCTCGTCGATGGACATCCAGCACGGCTTCTCGCTCTTGCCCATCAACATGAACTTCGAGGTCCTACCCGGATACGACCACGTGCTCACCATCACCCCAACCATGACCGGGGACTTCCCGATCATCTGCAACGAATTTTGCGGCATCGGGCACCACCAGATGACCGGCAAGATCATCGTGACGGAGTAGTCAGATGACGACAATGGATCCCACTGTCGAAGACGCAGTCGCGGGCGACGCCGGCGACGACGCCGAGCCCAAGGGCAACCACGCCGCCGGCATGAGCCGGGTGTGCGGGACCACCGGTTTCACGGTCGATCTCACGGCCGAGAAGTTCATCAAGTTCAACGCGGTGGCAGCCGTCGTTTGCCTTCTTTTGGGTGGTATCGCGGCGCTCTTGATCGCCCTCACCCGCTGGCCGGCGGTCCACCTGCTCCCGGCCGAGTGGTACTACCGACTCGTCACCTTCCACGGGCTCTCGATGTTGATCCTCTGGATCATCTTCTTCGAGATCGCGGTGCTCTACTTCGCTGGCACCGTCCTACTGAAGTCGAGACTGGCATCGGGCACCGTCGCCTGGGTCAGCTTCCTCTTGATGGTGGCCGGCGGCGGGTTGGTCGCGGTCATGGTGCTGAGCGGCAACGCCGATGTGATGTTCACGTCCTACGCGCCCTTGAAGGCGCACCAGCTCTATTACCTGGGCATCATTCTGTTTGCGGTTGGCGCGCTGATCGGCGTGATCAACTTCCTGGCGACCATCTACATCGCCAAGCGCGACAAGACCTACAAGGGCTCGGTTCCGCTGGTCGTGTTTGGCGCCATCACTGCCGCGATCATCGCGGTGGCCGCGCTGCTCCACGGCGCCGCCATCTTCGTGCCCACCTGGCTGTGGGCACTGGGCATCATCCCCAACATGGACGCGGCGGTCTACCGCCTGGTCTTCTGGGGGATTGGTCACACCTCACAGCAGATCAACGTCTCGGCGATGGTCAGCATCTGGTACCTGCTGAGCGCCCTCACCGTCGGCGGCAAGGTGCTGAACCAGGGTGTGTCTCGCACCGCGTTCCTGTTCTACATCCTGTTCATCAACCTCGCGTCGGCGCATCACCTCCTGGTCGATCCAGGCGTGGGCGCCGGATGGAAGATCTGGAACACGTCGTACGCCATGTACCTGGCCGTGCTGGCCTCCATGATCCACGGCTACACCGTGCCGGCGTCGGTCGAGGTCGCGCTGCGCAAGCAGGGCCACAACAAGGGTCTGTTCGGCTGGCTCGGCGCGGCGCCCTGGGGCAATCCTGGTTTCTCCGGGTTCTTCCTGTCCCTGGTCATCTTCGGTTTCATCGGTGGCATCACCGGCGTGACCCTTGGAACCGAGCAGATCAACATCATCGCCCACAACACGCTGCGCATCCCGGGCCACTTCCACTCGACTGTGGTCGGCGGCACGACGCTCGCGTTCATGGCGGTCAGCTACTACGTCGTTCCCCTGATCTTCCGCCGTGAGTACCCGATGCGCGCCATCTGCAAGGCGCAGCCCTTCGTGTTCGCGCTCGGCATCGTGCTGATCTCGTTCGGCATGTCGTTCGCCGGATCCTACGGTGTCTCACGACGCCACTGGGACATCGAGTTCACTGGCGCGACCCACGCGGCAGGCTACGATCCCAGCGTGCATGTCTGGCTGGCCATGGTCGGCATCGGCGGCATCGTCGCCTTCACAGGCCTCTTGATGTACGTTCTGCCCACGGTGGTCGCGGTGTTCTTCGGCAAGAAGATCGACGGCAAGATGGCGGCTTGGTGAGGAGGCACGAAAATGACTGAACTAGAAAAAGCCGCAGAGATCATCGAGAAGGAAGCGGAGCACCACGGCGACGACGCGCACAAAGCGCCCGGCACCTTCGTGCTCACCTTGATCCTCCTGGTATCCTTCGCGGTCTATTACTTCGCAAACTGGAAAGCGCTCGCGGACGTCTGGCAAGTCCGCTGAGCGAGGTGGACCATGACCGACTCTGCTGATGACCTGCGCCCTCGAATCGACACAATGAGCGATTCGGGAGCAGAGCCGCCAGCAGAGTCGGCGGGCTCGAGCTCCGCCTTGCCCGCCGACGGTACAGAGCCGATCGTTTGCGCGGGCGCCCAGCGCCGACGGGCCACCGACGCGCTGGCGATCGACGAGGCGACGGGGCTGCCCCGCCCCCTCGCAGCGGCCCACGCGTTCTTCTCGTCGTGGCGCTTTCCGGTGCTGATGATGGCCATCATGGCCGGCTTGGAGGTGTTCCAGCTGGCCATGCTGGTGGTGCCGAAGAGTGCCATGGGCATCGGCGCCTTCGCCGAAGAGTTTCGGGTCTGGTGCTACGGCCTCGATCAAGAGACCGGCAGGCTCGAGTTCGGCTACGTCAGCGTCTTTCTGGCGCAACCCGCCGTCATGTTCGGCGTGCTCGCCTTCATCTGGTGGAAACCGGTGAAGGAGATCTGGCAGACCAGCAGGCGGGCCATGCTTCCCTACTTCGCCGTCGCGGGCGTGTTGGTCACCGCGGTGTTCGTCTCGTTGATCAGCGTCGGGAGCAAGACCGCTGCGGCGGCAGCCGAGCCATTCCCCGCGGTGGCGCTGCGCACCGCCAAGCCGGCCCCTGCCGTGAAGCTGACGGATCAGGACGGGGTGAGCGTCGAGCTCGCGTCGCTCAAGGGCAAGGTGGTGGTCGTCACGGGGATCTACGCCACCTGTTTTCACACGTGCCCACTCATCATGGCGCAGCTGAAGCGGGCGCTGGAGCAGCTACCAAGAGCAGACCGAGACAACGTGCGCGTGCTCGCGGTGACCCTGAACCCGGAGCACGATACTCAAAAGGTGATGTTGAAGACGGCCACCCGTTATCAGGTCAAAGCGCCCGAATACCGCCTTTTGTCGGGCGACCCGAGCGAGGTCGACCACACCCTCGACCTGCTCGAGATCGCACGTTCCAAGAACCCGATGAGCGGGGAGATCGACCACGCGAACCTGTTCATCGTGGTCGACAAGCTGGGGCAAGTGGCCTACCGCCTCACCCTCGGAGAGCGGCAAGAGCGCTGGCTCACGGACGCGCTGAAGCTGTTGTTACGGGAGCCCGCAGCCTGACATGTCCGAGAGCACCCCGGACGAGTCACCCGGGGGCGAGGCGACCACAGCGTCGCCTGCGCCTGCCCCGCAAGCTGACGTTACGGAACCCCACGAGTCCGAGCGCCGCTCACTGACTGTCATCCGCGACGATGGAGAGCGGGTCGAGCCGAAGGTGCGTGGGGAGCGCGTGTTGCGCCTGCCGAACGCGGCATTCCAGCACCTGGACGCGCTGATCCAGCGCTGGGTTCCGGCGGAGCTCAACCCGCTCACTCAGACGGGTGCCATCGCCAACACCTCGCTGATCGTCGCGATCGTCTCCGGCATCGTGCTCTTGATCTGGTACCGGACGAGTGTGCATTCGGCCTACGACTCGGTCGTTGCCATGGGGCACTCCCGGTTCGGCGCCGGCCTGATGCGCAGCGTGCACCGCTACAGCTCCGACGCGACCCTGCTGTTCGTCGGAATTCACGCGGTGAAGCTGTTCTTCGAGCGCCGATTCGGCGGCGCGCGCTGGCTCGCGTGGGTGACCGGTCTGCTCTTGCTCGGTCTGCTGTGGCTGATCGGTTGGCTCGGTTACTGGCTGGTCTGGGACGAGCGAGGCCACCTGATCGCGCTCGGCTCGGGACACCTGCTCGACACCCTGCCGATCTTCGCCGACCCGCTGTCGCGGTCGTTTCTGGTCGACGATCGCCTGAACTCGTTGCTCTTCTTCGTGGTGTTCTTCCTGCACATGCTGTTGCCGTTGGCGATGGGCATCGCCCTCTGGTTGCACATCACCCGCCTGTCGCGGCCCTGGTTCTTGACTCGTCGCGTGATGACGGTGTGGGTGCTCGCCTCGCTCTTTCTCGTGAGCATCGTGTTCCCCGCCGACGTGGTGGGCCCCGCGAAGATGGCGCTTCAACCCGAGGGGTTCACCATGGACTGGTGGTACCTCGCGCCGATCTGGCTCACCGATCGCATGAGTGGGGGTGTGCTCTGGGCCATGGTGCTCGGTGCCGGCGCGCTCTTCTTCCCGATCCCCTGGTACCTCGCGACCGGCCGTGCTCGCCCTGCCAGGGTCGTCGAAGCCCGCTGCAACGCCTGCGAGAAGTGTTATCGCAACTGCCCCTACGCCGCGATCCAGATGGTGCCGCGCACGGACGGAAAAGCCTTCGGGGTCATGGCCCAGGTCGATCCCAAGAAGTGCGTCGGCTGCGGGATCTGCGCCGGCTCGTGCGACTCGGCGGGGGTCGGCCTGACCTGGTTCGACAGCATCCGGCAGCGCCATCGCATCGATCAACTGGTGGACAAGACCCTGAGCGCGGAGACGGAGCCGCTGCTCGCTCTCATGTGCAGCGAGTCGGCAGGGGCGACACTCAGCGTCGACGACGAGACCGCTCGTTGCAAGGAGTTGCCTGGCTTCGCCGTGGTGCGGATCCCCTGTGCGGGCTGGGTCCACCCACTCACCGTCGAGCGCGCGCTGCGGCGCGGCGCCCGCGGTGTGATGATCGTGGCCTCGGGACCCGGCAGCTGCATGTACCGTGAAGGCGGGCGCTGGGCGGGCGAACGCATGACCGGCGCGCGCGAGCCCGTCCTGCGAACGGACAAGGTCGAGCCCGGCCAGCTGCTGGTGGTCGAGCTCTTTCGCACCGAGCGGCGGCGACTGCTGGACGAGGCAAAGGCCTTTGCGGCGCGGGCGCCTCGACCGAAGAGCGCCCGGCCCGGGCGTGCAACCCAACTCATCGCCGGTCTGGGCATCGCGGCCATGTTCGGCCTCGTGACCTGGGCAGGCACGGCGGTCGCGTACCGCACCCCCGCCGATCCCTCACCCAAGCTCGTCGTTTCGTTCAAACATCCGGGCAAGGCCGGAGAAAATTGCCGGGAGCCGAGCGCCGAAGAGCTGGCGAAACTGCCCAAACACATGCGCCAGAAACGCATCTGTGAGCGACGGCGAGTCGCGGTGCGGGTGCGGGTCGAGGTCGACGGACGCGAGCTCTCGAACAAGGCCTATGAGCCGCGGGGGATCTGGGGCGACGGCAACAGCATCAGCATCGAGCGCTTTCCCCTCCCCGCCGGTCCGCACGACGTGACGATTCAGCTGGGGGATGGCATGGACGATCGCGAGTTCGACCATACGACCACTCGTAGGGTCACGCTTGCGCCGCGGCACAACACCGTCGTGCTGTTCGACAAGATGACGAACTTCGTCTGGTACGAGTGAGTGAGGCAAACTTGAGTGAACCCGAAGTCCCGTTCCGGACTGTGATCGAACCGTTTCGGATCAAGGCCGTCGAGCCGATCCCTCTGACGACCCGTGCCGAGCGCGACGCGCTGCTCGAGCAGGCGGGCTACAACCTGTTCAAGCTCCACGCCGAGCACGTGACCATCGATCTCTTGACCGACTCTGGCACGGGCGCCATGAGCGATCGCCAATGGGCCGCGCTGCTCGCCGGCGACGAGTCGTACGCGGGCAGTCGAAGCTTCGACCACTTCGAGACCGCGCTGAAGCGCCTGACCGGGTTGCCGCACGTCTTCCCGGTGCACCAGGGGCGCGCCGCCGAGCGCATCCTGTTCGACGCCATCGTCGAGCCGGGCGACGTAGTCCCCAACAACACCCACTTCGACACGACCCGCGCCAACCTGGAGTACGTCGGCGGCGTTGCGCTCGACCTGCCGAAGAGCGAAGACCCGGCCTTCGGCGGCAACATGGATCTTGCTGCCCTCGAGCGGGCGCTCACCGGCAAGGCTCGGGTGCCGCTGGTCATGATGACCCTCACCAACAACGCCGTCGGCGGCCAGCCCGTGTCGATGGCGAACCTGCGGGCGGTTCGCGCGCTGTGTGACACGCACCAGGTGCCGCTGTTCATCGACGCGGCGCGCTTCGCCGAGAACGCCTGGCTGATCAAGCGACGCGAGCCGGGTTTTGCAGATCACACGCCGGAGCAGATCGCTCGCGAGCTGTTCTCACTCTCGGACGGCTGCACGCTCAGCGCAAAAAAGGACGGTATCGTCAACATCGGCGGCGTCTTGGCCACGCGCCGCGCGGACTGGGCCCAGAAGTTCGAGGTACTCCTGATCCTCACCGAGGGCTTTCCGACCTACGGCGGTCTCGCGGGTCGCGACCTCGAGGCGATGGCGGTCGGGCTGATCGAGGCGCTGGATCCGGACTACCTGCGCTACCGCGAGGCGACCGTGGCGTATCTCGCGCGGGGGCTCGTGAAAGCGGGTCTGCCCATCGTCGAGCCGCCGGGCGGTCACGCTGTATTCGTCGATGCTGGCCGCGCTCTACCGAACATGCCGCGCGCACAGCTCCCGGGACAAGCCATCGCCGTCGAGCTCTATCGCGAGGGCGGCGTACGAACGGTGGAGATCGGCAGCTTGATGTTTGGTGCAGCGGCTCAGCACGAGCTGGTGCGCATCGCCTTGCCTCGCCGGGTGTACACCGCGTCGCACGTCGACTGGGTGATCGAGACCGCCGAACGCGTCGCGGCACGCCTGCCAATCATCCGCGGTTATCGCATCGTCGAAGAGGCGCCCCTGCTCCGCCACTTCACGGCTCGGCTGGCTCCGCTCGCTTGAGCTTCGTCCTCGGCAGCAAGAGATCCTCGAGGAAGTAGGCGGCAAGATCCGCCCGACCCGAGAGCCCCGCCTTCTTGTACAGAGACTGCGCCTGCTGGCGAACCGTGCGCTCGCTGACCCCGCGCAGATCCGCCACTTCTTGATGGCTCAAGCCCTTGAGCAGAAGCAGGCCAATCTCCCGCTCCGCCGGTGACAGCGCCCAGCGCTCGAACTGGCGGTCGATGGCAGCACCCAGCCCGTCGATCAGCTCCTTGACCTCACTCTGCCAGCGCGCGGCCTCGGCCTTCTGCTCGGCCAGCCGAGACTCGAGCTGGGCCGCCTCGCCGCGCAGCACGTCGGCCTCGGCCCGCGCTTCACTGGCCTGTTGCCGCAGGCTGAGCCAGTGACGCGCGAAGGCCACACCTCCGACCGAGGCCAGCGCAACCACGAACGCCTCCAGCCCAAGGTGGGCCGAACCCGCACCGTGGGAGTAGTCCGCAACCAGATCGGAGCCGATCGTGAGCGCGATCAGCAGGTACAGCACCACACCGAGGAGCGTGCGGCGGCGTTCGGATTCGGGCCCGTTGGACATCCGGCGCACGCAGCATACTGCGGGAAAAAAACCGCACCAGCGGCTTCATGGGTCATTTGACGGATGGTTCAGCGCGCCGAGAGGACGCACCCCTCGATGCCAGGAGCCGCATTGGCCCCGCCCACGAGGAGTCGTCATGCCGTTGCATCCAGCCGTCGTTCATTTCCCCGTCGCTCTGGCCGTCCTGGTCCCGCTCGTTGCGCTGGGCGTTCTGCTCGCCTGGCGGCGCGGCTGGCTGCCGGCCCGCACCTGGGTGGTGGTCGTGGCGCTTCAGGCGGTGCTCGCCGTCGGCGCCGTGGTCGCCATGAAGACTGGAGAGGGCGATGAGGAGCGAGTGGAGAAGGTCGTCCGAGAGGCCAGCATCGAGGCACACGAGGACGCCGCCAAGCTCTTCACCCTGGTTGGGTTTGGCGTCCTCGTCTTGGCCGCGGCGCCGCTTCTATCGAAACGCGACTCGCTGAAGCAGGCGCTCGCCGGTGCCAGCATCGTGGGCAGCCTCGGGCTCGTGGGGCTCGCCTACAACGCGGCGCACCGCGGGGGACAGCTCGTCTACGCGGAGGGCGCAGGCAGCGCCTACACGACGCCCGGAACCGCCGAGACCAAGACCGCAACCACGCGCGACGACGACGACGATTGAGCCGTTCAACGAGCCTGGGCTCCGCGGCTCCCCGCTCGAAGCTCCTCCGATGCTCGACCGTGGGCGCAGGCGCGTGGTACGTGAACCCGAGAGAGAGGAGGAAGCATGCCTGAGCTACGTTTGACGCGCCTGGTCCAAGGCGGGGGTTGAGCCCGGAAGCTTCCGGCGGAGGACCTGGTCCAGGTCCTGAGCAAACTCCCGACGCTCTCTCATCGTTGGCTGGACACGGAGACGGGTCCCTTCGACGACGCGGCGATCGTGTCTCCATCACCCGGCGCCGGCAGCTCACTCGTCCTCACGCTCGATGTGATCACACCCGTCGTCGATGACCCCGGGGAGTTCGGACAGATCGCGGCGGCCAACGCGCTCTCCGACGTGTACGCAATGGGGGCCGAGCCGTCGGTGGCACTCAGCTTCGTCGGGATCCCCGACGCCGTCCCACTCGAGGTGCTGGAGCAGATCCTGCTCGGGGTGACGGCGAAGTGCCACGAGGCGGGCTGCGCCATCGTCGGCGGCCACACCATTCGCGACAGCGAACCCAAGGTCGGCCTCGCCGTCGTGGGCTCGGTGGTTCCGGCGCGCGCCTGGACTCACCGTCGCGCCCTCGCTGGGCACAAACTGATCCTCACCAAACCCATCGGCACCGGCGTGATCGCCCAGGCTGCCCGCTCCGATCAGGCCGACCCTGCTTGGTTGCACGAAGCGACCCGATGGATGAAACAGCTCAACCGAGCCGCCAAGGACGTGGGGCTCGAGCACGGGGTGACGGCCGCGACGGACGTGACGGGCTTCGGCTTGCTCGGCCACTTGTTCCACCTGGCATCCGGCAGCGCGCTCGAGGCGCGGGTGTTCGTCGACCAGGTTCCGCTCTTGCCCGGCGCGCTCGACTGCGCGCGGGCCGGGCACGTCCCGGGTGGCAGCAAGAAGAATCTGCGCTACGTCAGTGCGCACCTCGAGGGCAGCGCCGCCCACGACAGCGCGCTCGTGACCCTGCTCGCGGACGCGCAGACGAGCGGCGGCTTGCTCCTTTCGCTACCGGCCGACCGCGCACAGGCCGCTCTCGCACGCCTCGGCGGAGAAGCGCGCGTGGTGGGGGAGCTCGTGGCAGGCACTCCGGGAAAGCTCGTGCTCGCGTAGTCAGTCGAGCGGTGTGCCAGCGGCCGCGTGCATTGCCCGCACGGCAGTCGAGAGCTCGTCGAGCAGCGGATGATTCCAGCCGGTCCCGAGGGCGCTGAGCACTCCTCGGTAGTACCAGAGGGTCTCGTCGCGGGTCGCCGTGAAGCGATCCCAGACTGCTTCGCCGATCGCGCGGTGATCCCGCAAGATCGCCGACGCGTTGTGCAGCTTGTCCGCGGCGCTGATCAGCTTGAGCTCGTCGGGCTCGTCGCGCAGCTTGGCGAGGTAGGCGAGCTTGCGCTCCTTCCAGGGCGGCTTCGGCTGCGTCACCGAGTCACTCAGGCCCACGACCAACCGCGCGACTCGCGCGCCGAAGCGGCTTTCGAGGAGTGCCGCGTCCGCGCCCGGGATGTCCTCGAGATAGTCGTGGCACAGGGCCGCGATGGTCTGCTCCTCGTCCCCGCCGTGCTCACTGACGCAGGCGGCCACGGCCAGCAGGTGCGACAGGTACGGCACTCCGGAACCCTTGCGAGCTCGGTGACGAAAGGCGTCGGCGACGAACCCGAGGGCCTCGTCGAGCCGGGTCGAATAGGCGGGGCCGGGCTTCACGCCCAAACTCTACCCTGTGTGGGTGCGTTTGCCGGACGCGCAGCTTTTTCCAGCCAGGGCAGACACGACTTGAGGTATTCTCGTGACACTGCAATCGAGCGGCGGCCACCGCGGGCCCGTCGCCATTAGAACCGGAGGCAGCCGTGCCGATTGACGTTCCCGCTGTGCGGATCCTGATCGTCGACGACGATCGCGCGATCTGCGACTACATGCAGACGCTGCTCGAGAAGGACGGCTTCACCGTCAAGGCGCTCAGCGATCCGACTCTCGTCGAAGACGAGGTGAGACAGGGTGCGTACCACGTCATCATCCTCGACTTGATGATGCCCAAGCTCGACGGCATCGAAGTACTGCGGCGAATTCGCGAGCACGACACGGACGTGGCGGTGGTCGTCTTCACAGCCCATCCCAACCTCGACTCCGCCGTCGCCGCCATGAAGCTGGACGCCGTCGACTACATCAAGAAACCGTTCAACGTGGACGAGTTCCGCGACGTGCTCGCGCGGGTCATGCGCAAAAAGGGACTGGCGCGCACCCCCGAGGAACTGCTCCACAAGATCATCGGCGACACCATTCGCAACCTGCGCAAGACCAAGGAACTGACACTCAAACAGATGAGCCGCCGGACGGGGCTCAGCATCTCGCTGTTGTCTCAGATCGAGCGCGCCGAGAGCAGTCCGTCCATCTCGAGCCTGTACAAGATCGCCCTCGCCCTCGACACCAAGATCCAGGATCTTTTCGGCGACAACTGAGGCCCGAGCGCGACTCGCCTCGCGCCGCCGCGGGCCGAACGCCCCGGACCGTGTCACCCTGCTTGAAATTGGAGCCATCAGCCAAACCATGAATTATCGCGCTTTTCGCCGCCTCGCTGGCCTGGGCATGGGCTCTGCCGGCTTCCTCTGGCTGCTCTTGGCAGCTGCTCCGAGCCGCGCCGACTGGCCGCCGCCGCTGACGGCGACGGTCGACGACATGAAGACCCCCAAGTACTGGCCGAACGATCCAGCCTACCCCTACGTGGCCAGCGCCAAGGCGGGCGAGCGCAAGAGTGGGCAGTGGCAGTTCTACTCCTTCATTCCCGAGCGCTCCCCCGGTTCCTTCGTGCCGCAGCTGAACCCGGGCGAGACGGCCGCTGGCATGAGCGTCGATCTGGCATGGCGCCACACCATCGGTGACGACCGCGTGCTGATCGCGATCCTCGACTCCGGCATCAAGTGGGACGAGGCCGATCTGGCGGAGAAGGCCTACCTGAACATCGGAGAGCTCGCGACCCACGCGCCGCTGAAGGCGGACAGCTCGGCGTGCGCTCCCCTCGACCCTTCGAAGCCGACGGAGAAACTCTTTGATTGCAACGGCGACGGCATCTTCACCGCTGGCGACTACAAGGATCACCCGGGGCTCACCCCGCCCGACGACGGCAAACATCCGCAGGGCGACAGGAACCAGAACGGCATCCTCGACGCCGGTGATCTGATCGCGAACTTCTCGGACGGCATCGACGACGACGGCAACGGCTACGTCGACGACATCTCCGGCTGGGATTTCATGAAGAACGACAACGACCCGTACGACGACACCCGCTACGGGCACGGGACGGGGGAGGCCCGCGACTCGGCCGCGGCGACCAACAACGGCATGGGCGACGCGGGCATTTGCCCCAAGTGTCGCTTCGCGCTGCTCCGGGTCGGCGACAGCTTCATCGCGGACGTCCAAGATTTCGGCAAGGCCGTGGTCTACGCCACGGACAATGGCGCGAAGGTGATCCAGGAGGCGCTGGGCACCATCAACATGACGCCCTTCGCACAAACCGCGATGGACTACGCCTGGAGCCGCGGGACCGTGGTGGTCGCGAGCATGGCCGACGAGAACAGTCGCCACCACAACTACCCGGCGACCGCGAACCACACCATGCCCGTGCACGCCGTCACGATGCTCGGTGGGGATGACCAGAGCACCACGGCGAAGAGCTTCCTGTCGTTCAACAACTGCACCAACTACGGCGCCCAGAACTTCCTCTCGGCCTCGGGGACCGGCTGTTCCAGCGAAGCCACCGGGCGCCTCTCCGGGCTCGCGGGCTTGGTCTATTCGATGGCTCTCCAGTCGAAGCTCGACCCGCCGCTGTCCCCCGGTGAAGTCTTGCAGCTGTTCATCAAGACGGCCGATGACATCAACATCGAGGCGTCCCAGAAACCCGGCTCGGATTTCTACTGGTCACAGGAGGGCTTCGACCAGCGCTTTGGTTACGGCCGCGTCAACGCCAACACCGCAGTCGAGTGGGTCGAGGCCGGGAAGATCCCGCCGGACGTCGACATCGTTCGGCCGTTCTGGTTCGAGACCCTGTACAAGGACCAGCTCACCCAGGCGGTCCCGATCATGGGCACGGTCAAGGCGCGAAGGGCGCCGCTCTACACCGTGATCGTGGAGTGGGCACCCGGAGTGCAGCCGCTCGAGGGTGCCTTCAAGCTGATCAAGAAGACCGAGAACATCAAGAGCAGCGAGGTGCCGGTGCTCGGCGGCGACGGCACCCCGCTCGCGTCGCTCGACGTACGCGAGATCGACGTCACCCACGAGCGGGACAGCGACAGCCCCCTGGGCGAGAACGACCGCACCATCACCGTTCGGGTACGCGCCATCGCCCACTACGGCGGGACCGTCGGGGACGTGGCCGGCGAGCTTCGTCGGGCGTATTCGGTGCACGAAGACCCTGATCTGCTGGACGGTTTCCCGTTTTACCTGGGCTCCTCGGGTGAATCGAGCCCGAAGCTCGCCGACATCGACGGCGATGGCGTCAGGGACATCATCATTGGCACCTCGGACGGTCGCGTGCACGTGCTCAGCACCGCGAGCGGCAAGCCGGCGTACGTGAAGGGCTTCCCCTTCAAGACCAATCCCGCGGACGGACTGAACCCAAATCTCACCCCGAGCTACCTGGCGGCGCCGGGCTACGCGAGCGCGGACAGTCTGGTCGACAAGAGCTCGGCGGGTGAGTCCATCGTCGCGACGCCGGCGATCGCCGACCTCGACGGGGACGGCAAGCTGGACATCGTCGTCACGTCCTACTCCGGCACGGTCTACGTGGTGAAGAACGACGGCAGCGCCCTCACCGGCTGGCCCCAGCGTCTGCCGGACGTTCCGTCGTGTCCGCAGGGCGCGCCCAAACCGACGGACAAACCTTGCATGGATACCCAGACCCGGATCGCGCGCGGCGCCTTCGGCAGCCCGACCATCGAGGACATGGATGGCGACGGGAAGTACGAGATCGTCCAGCCAGCTTTCGACGGCAAGGTCTACATCTTCAAGGCAGACGGCAGCATGCTCGATGGCTGGCCCGTGGGTGTGCACTACGAGGGGGGCGATGGCAGCGGCGAGTACAACCGCATCTTCACCTCGGCGGCGGTCGCAGATTTCAACGGCGACCAGCGCCCCGACGTGTTGGTCGGCTCCAACGAAAAACTGGGCAAGGCCGGCTACGCCGGGGCTTTTTACCTGATCGACGGGCGCGGCACGAAGGCGGGTGCAACTCCCTATCTGAAGAACTGGCCGGTCTCGACCGTGTCGTTCAACCTGTTCCCGGTCATCGCCGAGGGCGTGAGCAACTCCCCCATGGCGGGTGACTTCGACGGCGACGGCGTCCCCGAGGCCGTGATGCACGGCAACGCGAGCGCGCCGTACATTCTGCCCACGGATCCAGGAACGCAGAACCTCTTGTCTTCGACGCCGACCAACGCGCTGCCGGTCACCACGAACAACGACACCGGCGCCGTGCAGCGCGGCCTCGCCCCGACCAGCATCTTCGGCGCCGACTCCAAGGCGAACCAACCGGACACGATGTTTCCGCTGTTCGCTCAGCCCTCGATGGGGGACCTCGACCAGGACGGCGTGCTCGACATCGTGGCCAGCGGCGCCTCGCTCAGCATGGCGCAGAACCTCCTCTCGAGTCAGCCCGCCAAGGGCCCCGCGCAGCACTTGTTGGCGATGTGGAGTGGAAAGACGGGGCACATGCTGCCCGGGAGCCCGGTCGTGCTGGAGGACTTCACCTTCTTCAACAGCCAAGCGATCGCGGACATCACGGGCGACGGTTATCCCGAGGTCATCACCGGCAGCGCCGGCTACTTCGTACACGCGACGGATGCCTGCGGGGTCGAGCCCAAGGGCTGGCCGAAGTTCACCGGCAACTGGGTCATCGCAACGACGGCGGTCGGCGACATCAACGGCGACGACAGCCTCGAGGTCGTGGTCAACAGCCGCAGCGGCTTCCTCTACGCCTGGAAGACCGAGGGGAAGACCGACGATGTCGTGAGCTGGGAGAGCTTCCGCCACGACAACCGCAACACCGGCAACTACGCAACGCCGCTCGAGCAGGGCAAGCTTCAGAGCGGAGTCGGCGCCAGAGAGATCGATGCGGAGGGCAAGTGCGTCATCGCCGAAGGCCCCAACAAGGTCCCGACGCGGTCGCTCGCCGCGGCAGGCGGATGTGGGTGCCGCGCAGCCGGCTCGGAGCCGCCCGACAGCGGCTTGTTCCTGCTGGCGCCGCTCGCGGCCCTCCTGGCCCGCCGCCGACGACGCGCGGCGTGACCCGCGCGGGCGCTCCGCGCCCGGACACGCATCACTCGGTGCCGAAGGTCGGACTTGAACCGACGACCCCACGCTTATGAAGCGCGTGCTCTAACCAGCTGAGCTACTTCGGCAGGGGGCCGGCACTATGGGGGGTAGACCCGGCCTTGGTCAAGGGCCTCCGCGACGCCCCTTGCCGGGGCCGTCCCGCCCGACGGCGGGGTTGGTGGCGTCGAAGGTCATGCGCAGCGGCTGCGGGCCCGGAAGGAGCCGGACTGGCAGCCGGGCGAAAGGCGCGGCGCGGCGGATGGCTGCGACCACGTTGCGATCGAACTCCTCGATGCCGCTCGGCCGCAGAACCGCAAGCGCGGCGAGGCTGCCGTCCTTGTTGATCACCAGGTTCACCGTCACCAGACCCGAACGTCCGTCCGCGATGGCCCAGTCGGGGAACGCCTTGCGCCAGAAGGGCTCGACCTTGCGCTCGACCCCGCGAAAATATCCGATCACCCCCGGATCCGCGCCGATGTCACTGAGCGCGCCGGCGCCAGTACCCGAGGGCGCCGAACGCGAGCCGGCGCCGATTGCGCCTCCGCTTGCCGGGCGCCCCGGGCCCGGATCTCCCCCGGCTCCGCTGCCCACCCGACCGCCTGCGGTGCTCGCGTGAATCAACGACTCGACCGCGTTCGCGACATCTTGTGAGCTGTCCGTGTCGTCGTTCGGTCGCCCCTTGTTCAGCGAAGGCACTGCCGCGCGCGCGCGGGGCACCATCGGGCGCGCGAGCACGACCGAAGCGCTCCGCCGATGATCTCGCCCGGGTGAGCCGTTGTATGTACCCAGCGCCCCGAGCGCACGAGTCCCCCCGGCCTCCGCGCCACCGGTCGGTCCGAAGGCTCCGGCGCCGTCGTCGAGCGCGACTCCACCCAGCACCGCGCCGAGCTCCGAGGGTGTTCCGCCACTCGACGTGCCACGCGAGGGGTCGCGCTCCGCAACCGGTCGACGCAGCGCGAGTCGGCCCGAGCCGGATGCAACGAAGGTCAACTCCATCGGGTTCGGCGTGGCCCGCCGATCGTCCCACGACTCGCGCAGTTGGCCAGTCCGCAGCCGCTGCACTTGGCTGCGATCGAGGCGGTTCATCGGATCCCGATCGAGGCTGAGTCCGTCGACGCTGTCCGCCAGGTTCAGCGCGCGCTCACTGGCCTCCCGCGTACCGCCCCGTCCCGCTTCGTCCAGATCGGGGCGCGGTGTGCGCTCCCCACCGAAAGGCAGCGCGGTCGGCCGTTGTTCTGGCACGGCTTCGGGATCTGCAACACCCGAGAGCCCCGCGGCCGTCACGGTCGGCAGGGTGAGCCCGGGCTCTTCGACGCTGACCTCGATGCTCGCCATTGGCGCCGGCAGGCTTCGCGGCTCCGCCATCGACCGATAAAAGAGCCAAGCACCACCGCCCAGTGCCGCACCGTGCAAGAGCACCGACGCCACGAGCGCCCCGGGTGCTCTGAACGGACGGGCCTCGGACATCCAGCCTCAATTCTGGCTGATGCCCGCCGCCGCCGCCAGCAACGGCCCGAAGCGCCGGCAGGCATTCTTGCTGGTTATCTCGGCCAACTCCGCCAAATCTACCCCGCGCAGGCTCGCGATGGCCCGGGCCGTGTGCAGCACGTGGGCCGGCTCACAGCGCTTTCCCCGCAGCGGGATCGGAGCCAGGTAGGGCGCATCGGTCTCGACCAGGATGCGGTCCGCGGGAGCCCACGCCGCCACGTCCTGAACCGCTCGCGCGTTCTTGAAGGTGACGATGCCCGAGAACGAAAGGTCGAAGCCGAGGTCGAGCGCTCGCGCCGCGAAGGCGCGGTCCTCACTGAAACAGTGAATCACCCCGCCCACGTCCGCTGCCCTTTCCCGCTCCAAGATCTCGAGCGTCTCGGCCGCCGCCTCGCGGGTGTGCACCACGATGGGCAGACGTCGCTCCCGGGCAAACGCGACCATGGTGCAGAACACGTCGCGTTGAACCTCGCGCGGGGAATGATCGTAGTGGTAGTCGAGTCCCACCTCGCCGATGGCGACAATGCGTGGTCCCTGCGCAAGCTGGGCCAAGAGCGCCGACAGGTCCGGCCCGTAACTCGCCGCGTCGTGCGGATGCACCCCCACGGTCGCAACCACGTCGGGGCGACGCCCGGCGAGCTCGACCGCCGATCGTGTCGCCGCCTCACCCCCGACGCCGATACAAACGAAGGCCGACACCCCTTCTGCCCGGGCGCGCTCGATGACCGCCTCGGATCCCTCCGCGAAGTAGCTGACGTCGAGGTGACAGTGGGTGTCGATCAGCATGGTTCACTCACGGGCGATCCGGCCCACGGCTCACGGCCGCCAGCGTACGCCGGGGCCGCGCCACGCGGATGGAGGTACCACATCGCGCGCGGCACACACGGAGACGGACCGGCGTTCGGCCAACTCCGTGCGCTACCGCGCCCGATTCAGCTCAGTTGCCGCCGTAGACCTGCAACGCTGGCTCCGGGAAGCCGAGGGTCGCCGCGGTATCACGAGCAAAGTCCATCAACCCGCGGTACAGCCGCAGCTCGACACACTTCTTGTTGTCGTCGCAGATCGTGGCGCCCTTGTAGATGGGCTTGCCCTCGCTATCGAGCTTGATGTTCGCCGCGCCGGTGTCGGGATCGAACGGCGTGGTTGCGTCGAGCTCGTAAGCCTCGGCGGTGAGTGTGTTCGCCCACTGCACCATCTTGGCAGCGATACCCTTGTCGTATTTCTTGCCGAGCAGGGTCTCGTCGCCGTAGCGCTTGGCGAGATAACGCTGTCCGGTCTCCGGATCACGCCACTCGACGCGCTGTTTCGGCAAGTAGCCCGGATCGAGGTCCGACCCGAGCTTGTACATGCGCATCAGGTCGACCCAGTCCCAGGTCTCCGCCGTCGGCAGGTACACGTAGGACCAGAACAGGATGAACTTTTGCACCTCGTAGCCAAGCTGTGGATCGACCGGGCGTGAGCCCTTCAGTGTGTTTCCACCCCCGACCTGGTCGCCAAGCGCCGTCTGGCAGAGCAGCGTACCGTTGACCGGCCAGCAGATCTCCGGACCGTTGGGTGAGATGAACGACACCCAGCCAAGTGGGCTCTCCGGGTACTTTGGACCGCTGTCGGTCTCGACGATGTGCGGCGCACCGTTCGGTTCGGAAGTGACTCGAGCGGCGAACAGTCCGCGGTCGCCGGTCAGCATCGAGCCGATCATGCGACGCATGCCGTCGCCCCAGAGATCGGTGTAGTTGATGTGCCCGAACCGCGCATCGAGGCCGTCGAAGCGCCAGAAGTTGAACGACCGGTAGGACGCCTCCAGCATGGCCTCGAACGCGTACGTCTTTTCGTAGTACGAGCCGGACTGGTTCAGGTAATCGATGGTCCAGTAGCCCTGACCAAACTGAAAATCGTTGCTCAGCGGCTTGCCACCGAACGACACGTCGCCGCTCGCCGCAACGCTCGCCCCGTTCGGAATGTCGACCAGCGTCGGGTCGATCCCGGCGCCGGCGGACACACCACCAATGACATCGTCTTCCGGCAGGAGTGGGCTCTGCGGATCGGAGCTCTCCGCGTAGTGCGGACCGATGTGCGGCCGGGTCAGCACGCGGGCGAAATGATCGAACCCGAGGGCCGCGCCCACGCCCGTGTCGTAGAAATAGCCACCCTGACCGAAGTAGGCGCTCAGGATGGTGGCCAGGGGTATGCCGAGGTTCTTTGCATACTCGTGCGCATAAAAGCCCGCGACGTACGCAACACCCTGGGTGAGTCCACTGATCTTGGCGTGGTAGCGGCTGAGCGCGCGCTGGTAGGCACCGTAGACCGTGAAGTTGACCCGGCCGTTGCGGAAGTTGTCGAAGATGTGCCGGCTTTCATACAGGTTCGAGTGAAAGGTCAGCTCCTCGAACAAATCGCCACCGTTGTCGTGGCGATAGGTCGACGGTGACCAGCCGTCCGCGTACTCGTCGGACTCGAACCCGTACGGCATGCGCGGCCGACCCGTGAGGTCCCGCGCCCGGCGCGAGGTGAAGAAGCGCGGGTTCGTGCCCGTCTGGTCCGACAGCTGATCGGGCAACAGCTCCGTGTACCCGACGTAATCGACCGGCGCGCGCTCGCAGCGTGTCCCCTTGACGATGTGGCCGTCGAACAGCGGGTCGTACTCACCGTCCTTCTGGGCATCCCAGTCGGCGGGCGGCGAGGTGTCCGCAGGCTTGCAATCGCGGATGAAGTGGAACCACTTGTTCCACTCCGAGTAGTGCATCAGCTCTTCGGCGTTGCTGCCCCAGTTGTCGTCCGGGCGCGCAACGACCTGACCCAGGAGCCCACCCGCGAAGTCCACCAAGCCGGCAACTTCGTTGCCCGCCGGCGTGCCCTCGACGACGATCTCTCCGTCCTTGTTGCGCACCGTCGCGACCATCGCAGGATCGTTCATCACGTCGACGACGTCGCCGTAGAACATACGCGTGCCGGCGTAGTCGTACACGCCCAGACCCAGCATGTCCTGCGTCAGATCACCCGCGTAGTCCATCGTGGTGGTGTGCTGCCAGGTGTAGATGGAGTTGTCGTGCTCCTCCTTCGTGATTGGGTCCCAGTAACGCGGCCCAACACACGATTTTCCGTCGTCGACCGCGTCCGTGCACGGCTCGTTGACGGTGTCGTTGTCCGTGCGCAGCTGCCAGTACTGCGGCCGCCAGTTGAACTTGTCGTAAGAGCTGACGAAGTTGTGGCGAAAGCCGACGGTGTGACCCATCTCGTGGGCAATCACCGCGTAGTGCATGCGCCCTCGCAGGTAGTCCCACATGCGGTCGACGCGGACCTTGGTCTCACCAGGAGTCTCACTCGCCCCCGCCGGGAACTTCTTCTTGATCACCCGCGAGAGCGCCGGCAGCCCAGTGGGCTCGGGCGCACCGACGATGCACTGACCGTGTTTCGCCAGGTTCAGGTGAACCTGCTGCTCCGCTTCGCGCAGGATGTGGGAGCGCATTCCGCGCAGCGGCGAGGCCTGCTCGAGCACCGCGTCGTCCACGGGCTTCGAGGGGTCCACACCCGCCATCTGCGACCACATGCTGTTCATGAGCTGGGCCTCGATCTTGGTGCCCTTCGCGGCGTTGATGCGCTGGTCGAACTCCGCGCGGCCGCTGCCGCCAACTTCGGGCGGCAAGCGGTTCCACCACAGGTCCGTCTTGAGATCTTCGCGCACCTTGCGGGGGTCGAGCAGCGCCTTTGCCTTCGCGACCGCTTCGGGTTTGACCGCCTCGGCGTTGAGGCCCTTGATGCCCGCCATGCGCTTGTTGATCTCCGCGCGGGTCATCTTGAAACCACCCGCGAGCTCACGGGCGCCCTGCCCCCCTTTGTCGTTGTCCAGCGACACCCAGTCGCGGATGTAGGAGCCCGTCGAGATGTCAGCGCTCTTCAGCTCACCGTTCAGCCAGCGCAACTGGTCGACGAAGCTCTGGGCCGCGGTGTCCGTGACGGCGTTGTACACGTTGATGCCCGCACTGATCGCCTCACCGGTGAGTGGATCGGCGAGCGTCGGTCCGTATCCCCACGGGGACTGATTCTGACGCGTCGGCCAGACGTTCACGTGGTGGTAGCGGATGTCGCCCGGCCGTACCGTCATGCCGATGTCCCCGCAGGCGCCATCATCGCCCTCCGCCACCGGGTTGTGGCAGAGCACCACCATCGGGCGGATGCTCGCGTAGGTCGGGGCCATGTCGGCGGCCTCTTCCCCGGCCTTCATCGGGAACTGCCCCGCACACGCCGCCGCGTCCGGCAAGCCCGCGCTCTTGCCAGCGGTGCGCTTGCACTCGACCAAACGCGCGGCTTGCACGGCGCCTCGGATCGCAATGTCCCACTCGAATGTCGCTCGCCTCGTGGCGTCGAAGATCACCGTGTCGTTCTCGGGACCGACCGTGTAGCGCCAGACCACGGGGCGCAGCTCGCGCTTGGCGTACGGGATCGTGCACAGGCCCGACAGGTCATCACAGCGCGACCCGATGCCGGCCGTCTCGCATTGATCCTCGGTGCCGTTTTGGTCCGCGTCCGTGTGGGGATCCAGCTTGGCCGTGAGCTGCGCCGGCGTATTGCACTCGACGGTCGTGTGGCTCTGAGCCCAGATGTTGTAGCGCTGGGCGAAGCGCCGCCACTCGTTGTCGATGATGCCGTAGCGGTTGTCCCAGCCCATGCGGTCCTGGGTGAAGACACCGAACGAGTTCATGCGGGAGCCGTCCCAGTGGATCGGCTCGTAGTCCGTGTAGTTCTTGTCCCCGGGCTGGGCGACCTTCTTGAACGAATAACGGATCGTGACCTCGCTGTTTTCGCAGTTGCCCCAGGGCGCCGTCGCCCCGATGACGATGCTTCCACGATACAGGCAGGCGTTCACCGTCTGGCCAAAGACGGTCACCATCTTCGGCTTGAGGTAGAGTTTGTTGGTGACGTCGAAGTAGCCGTCCTTGCCGTCGAAATGCGGGGCGTCCGGGTTGTTCGGATCATCGACGTAGTACTGAAGGCTCTCGGTATCGAGGCTGTCGCCGAAGGCGCCCTGCTGAGCGATCGGGTCCCAGCCCATCGAGCTGGCGACCAGGTTCTGCGACCAGTCGACGCGGAAGTACTTGCGCTCGTACCAGGGCCGGTCACTCGAGTTCTCCTCGATGACGTTCAGCTCCTCGCCCGTGGTGGCGTTGTAGGCGCGCTTGACGTCGAAATGCGCCTTGATGTGCCAGGAGCCGATGACCCGGCCGGTGTTCGTCTTGCGGTTTCCGTGGCCGTCCGAGCCCTCGATTTCCTCGTAGGTCATGCGCGCGTTGAGCACGTCTTCGAGGATCTCCCATTTGACCCGACGCAGTCCGCCGACCAGCCCCGGAAATACCCCCGCCTGATCTGCTCCGTAGGGGACGTCGGTGATGGTCGCCGCTGTGTAAAACTCCGGGTCGTCCTCCGGCGTCTTCAAGTCATCCCCGACGAAGAAGCTCTTCGCCAGGGCGTTTGCCTGAACCTTGTTGATCGGTTCACGCTCATCGGCGCAACCACCGGCCAAACCGACCAGCGCTGTGAGCACACCCAACTTCAGCCACTTCGACGCGAATGACATCCGCACTCCTCCCGTAACTCGACGGCCGCCAAGGTGACGTTTCAAGTGCCTGCGCGCCCACGCCGGCTCTGCCCCGAGCGGCGGTAGCCTACACCCAAGCGGCCCGACGGCCAGCCCGAAAAATGGCCGAATTGCCGTTCCAATTCCCCTGGAAAATCCGCAGGACCGAGCATCCGCCCTAGGCAAGGCGTCGACGCACACCGAGCACCAGAGCGCCGAGTGCAAGTACGCCGGCCGCCACGAGTAGCTCGCCGGCTCGCGCGGCTCGGGCAACCAACCAGACCGCACCTAGCGCGAGCGGAGCCGCCAGCGCGTGCCAGGGAGAGAGCCCAAGCGTGCGTCGAAACGAGAGTTTGGCGAGGGCAGCCACGCTCATGCCGTACTGCGCCACGACCGCGACGCTCGACAGCGCGAACAACTCCATCAGGCGTCCCGAGACCACCGCTGCACTCACCGCAAGCGCCGTGAGCCAGAGCGCACGCTGCGGGACGTGCCGCCGGTCTTCTCGCGCCACCCAGAGACCGAGACCGTCCGGGCGCCCGAGCGCGGCCAGGTAGCGCGGCGTCATCGCGAACATCCCAAAGGCAATCCCCAGGGCCGAGAGGTTGGTGCCGACGGCGACCATTCGGGCGACGCGCGCGCCGCCGAGGGCGTTGCCGGCAGCCACCAGCGGTGCCGGTTCGACCGCCAGCCCGGGGAGCGAGGTCAAACAGGCGGCGTGCAGCACCACATACAGGGCTGACGCCGCGACCAGCGACAGGATCGTCGCGGCGGGAACCACCCGCGCCGAACCCCGAGCGTTGCCCGCTGGCACCGGCACGATCTCGAAACCCTGCGTCGCGAACACCACGACCAGGGCCGCACGGGCGAAATCCGCGCGCGCCGGTGCGTCCGCGCTCGGCAGTGTGGGGCCCGCCATCAGGAACAGCGCCGCTATCAACAGCAACGGCAAGAGCTTGAGCACGGTGATGCCGCTCCACACCCACGCACTCGGCGAGAGGCCACTCGATGCAACCGCGGACAGCGCGAGCACCGCAAGCACCGCGAACAGACGCTGTCCGACCTCGCCGTGAAAACCGAGCAGCGGGCCCGCATGCTGCGCGAGCCCGGCGATCACGGCCGAGGTGCTGAAGAGCGCGGACACGTAGGCCACCCAGCCCACGGCAAAACCGGCGGTCGGGCCGAAGGCCGCCCGGGCCCATACGTACGGCCCGCCGTCCTCGTCGAAGCGACTGCCCAGGGCAGCGTAGGCAAAAGCGATCGGGAGCAGACACAAGGTCGTCAGCACGTACACGGACAACCCGGCGGTGCCCGGCACGAGTGCCGCCACTTCGCTCGGCGCAAAGAAGATCCCCACCCCGACGATTCCGTTCACCCCGAGCGTCAGCAGGCTGCCGAACCCGAGGCTTCGTCTTGCCGCCGGCGACTCGATTCGGTCACGCACGACGGGACCTCAGTGCAAGAGGTCGCCGAACCGCTCTCTCTGCAACACCGTGACCGCGTCGGCCAGCGAACCGTCTTGATATCCGTAGCGTGCCTTCATGCGCTCGGCGGCCGCCTGCACTTCGACCCGGCGAGGCTCGTCGAGCCCACTTCCCTCTTCACACAGGAGCACGACCAGGTCGCGCGCGAGCTTGGCTACCGCGACTCGCCGCTCGCCGAAGACAGCATCTTGCATGCGCTTCAGCTGCAAGGAAAAAACCAGACTGTTGTCGATCACGTCGCCGGGGTGATCGATGGCCCAGGCCGCAACTCGACTGATCAAGGAGTGCCGCAGGTCCTCGGCCTTGTCGGCGGAGCCGAGCAAAGTCTCGACTTCACCCATCAGGCGAGGATCCGGATCTTCGTACTGTCCAGTCAGCGGGTTTCGCAGCTTCTCCCCCTTCACCCAGTAACTCACGTGGGTGATGTAGCGGTCGAAGAGCTCGCGGTACCGAGTCTCGTCCACCAACCCGCTGGCCACCCGCAGCTCGTCCTCGAGCGTCTCCAGCAGACGCTCGCGCAGCTCCAGGCGAAATTGGCGATGGTCGTGATAACTGCCGGCGACCTTCTCCTCCTGAAGCCATGCGTACTCGCTCGTGCGCTCACACAGCCGGTCGAGCTCTTCGAGCACCGCCAGCGGCGACAAACAGCTGTAGAGCGGGCTCTGCGCCGCATCCAGCAGCAACGTGCGCATCTCCCTCGGGCTGGCCCCCGTCGACCCTTCGTAGATCGGGTAGGTGTCACTCTCGTAGTAGAGGTCACCGATGGACGCGCGCAGGACCTTCTGGCTCTCTTCGTCCAGCCGGGCAGGCGCCGTGCCCGTGGCGTAGAGGTCCAGCTTCTCCATCGCGGTCAGATCACCGACCAGGCTCTTCAGAGGTTTTTCGTAGCGATCGGAGTTCGGTCGACGCATGCGGGTCAGAACGGCGAACATCGCCGCCATGCGAGTCGCGTGCGGGGCGACGTGTTTCCGGACCTGCGGCGCGATCTGAGCGTCGTAGATGCGCTGCTCTTCGAGCCAACTCCGCAGGTACGGGACCTTCAAAAGCTCGAGGCGACCGCGGAAGCTCTCGAACTCCGGGTGCTCGCGGAATGCGTCGAGGTGCAGCTCGTTGCCGCTCGCCAACATCACGCAGTTCACCTGCACGGTCTGGGATCGCAGGGCGACCTCGCCGGTCTCGGCGGTGATCTGCAGGTACTTGAAGGCATCGAGCGGGCGCTTCAAGATGTCCGAGAACTCCAGCAGGCCACCGGCGGCCTCGATCAGCTCGCCGAAGGCCTCGAACAGCGTCACGGCCTGCAGCGCAGACGGCAGGGCGCTGAGCGAACGGTCGGCGGTCACCTGTCGCTCACCGGCGTCGACGGACAGCTGCGGACCGAGCGTCACGGCTCCCACGCGATAGCGCTGGGAAATGAAGTATCGCTCCACCTGGACGTGGCGGAGCACTTCCTCGAGGGAGCCGCCGTAGCTCGTGAGCAGCGCCTCGTATACCTGTTTGCTCTTGTGCGAGAGGCTGCCCTGGAAGATCCAGCTCGGCGGGGGCTCCGTCGCGCCAGCCTCGCGGTAGGTGCGCTCGAGCACTGCCGCTCGCGCCTCGTGCGGCAAGAGGAACAACGGGTGATCACGGACCTCGACGAACAGCCGGGCGTCGATCTGGTCTTCGGGCAAGTGAGCATAACTGCCGTCGTCCGGCGCACCCGCCGCCCGGCGCCCACCAAAACCGATCGCACCCTTGAGCTCGCGCTGGCTGGGGAAGACCCAGTGAAACCGATAGAGCGCGCCGACGTCGAGCGCGGAGTACTGCTCGAGCGCGTGCATGATGCAGGCGGCGGCCGTGCTCTTGGCCGAACCGTTCGGACCATGCATCAACAAGACACGATTCGGGCGCCCCTCCCGGACGAAATTCTCCAGCACGCGGAACAGCTCACCCTGCAGCGCCTCCTGACCGACGAGTGCGTCGTGAGCTACGCCTGCGACCTCTTCGAAGGGCTGATCGAACAAACGGAAGCGAGTCTCGGTGCCCCACGGTCGCTCCACGTTCTCTCGACCGTAGTGAACGAACATGTCCCTGAGGTAGCGCGACGCATCCCGCGAATGACCGACGGGATCGGTCGCAAAGAGCTCGAGGTATTCCTGGAAGGAGAGCACCCGCCGCTCTTGCTCGAACCCTCGCTGGACCTGCTCCGCGATCAACCGCAGCTCGTCGAGGATGCGCTTGCCACCCATGGGCACGAGCCTACCAGATCGGCGCCGGCCCCGATCACCCGGCGCGCTCACTCGGCTTTTGTCAGCAGCCGCTGACTATTTGACGTCGACTTCGAGCGCGAGCGCGCGCTTCTCGATCAGGCATTTGTCGTCCGTGCAGACCGAGAAGTGGAACACGCCTGAGGATCTTCTTCTTGCCGGCGGCGGCCCCGGTGAACGCCACGGGCATGCTGACGCTCATGTGCTCCACCTTGGCTTTGTCCTTCTTGACGATGGGCTCCGGGAAGGTCACCCCGACGGTCTCGGCGACCTTGAACTTGTAGGGGTACTTGTCGTTGGCGTGGAAGGGCGCCTTGGCCTCGAGCACGATCTCGACGCTGCCCTCTTGCCCTGCCTTGTAGCTACCAGAGGCCTTCATTCCGAGCGTGAAGTTGGTCTCGGCGTAGCTCGGCTTGGCGCCCGCGACGTCGGCACCAACCCCATCGGTGTTCGCCTCGTCGCCCTCTTTCGCAGCCGCAGGCTCCGTTCCGGACTTGTCGCCCGCCACCGTTGCCGGAGTCACCTCCGTGGGAGTGTTCCCAATCGGCGGCTTCGGCTGCTCGGCGGTCGGCGTCGCCTCTTTGCTGCACGCGAACGCGAGCGCGGCGGCAGGGATCAGCAATGCCAGTGAGAGACGCTTGGAGAACGAGGCCTTCATGACAGCTCTCGATACCACACGGCCCGGCGTCGGGCCACAGCTGCCAGGTGGACTCGGGTCGCCGCCCGGGGGGTTCGTCTCAGCGAAACAGGACGACGACGATCAACACACCAACCAGCAGCGCGATGCCCCCAACGGCGACCGCCAGGAGCAGCCCGAAATTGCCGGACTTGGGCACACCCATGGGGACCAGGTCATCCTGATACACACCCTGCGGAGCCATCGGATGCGCGCCCATGGCCGCAGGCGAAACCCCCATGGACTGCGCACCGAAGGCCTCGCTCTCGCCGAAGAAGTTGTCGGCCGCGTCGGCGGGCGGAGGAGCGGCGGCGACCATCATCTCCGGGAGCCGCGCGGTGACCGTCGCTCCAAGCTGGTCCTGGGGCACGGTGGCCCACTCCTGGTGTGTGCCCGTGAGCCCAAAGGCGTGGCCGAGTGCATCGGCGAAGGCGCCGACGGAGCCGATCCGGAGGGAGGGATTCTTCTTGAAGGCGTGCACCATCACCCGGTCCACCGTCGGCGGGACGGTATGCGCTCGACCGGCTGCGGCCACGCTCGGCGGCGTGGGATCTTTCGTCAGGATCTCGAGCAAGATGCTCGGGCCGTTGTTGCCCTTGAACGGAACGGTACCGGTCAAACACTCGTACGAGATCGCGGCAAGGGCCCAGACGTCGGCGCGGTGGTCCAGCGTCTCGAGCCCCTGTGCCTGCTCGGGGGCCATGTAGTAGGGCGAGCCGATGGTCGTGCCCATCACCGTCAGCTTTTTCGCCGGATCGCTCTTGTCCTTGACCGAGCCGAAATCGAGGATCTTGACGATGTCGCCCTCGCGCGTCTGACACAGAAACACGTTGTCGGGCTTCAGATCGCGGTGCACCAGCTTCCGGGCGTGCGCCTCGTCGAGCGCCAGCGCAATCTGGCTGATCATGCGGATCACCCGCTCCGGCGGCATGACCTGCTCCCGCTTGAGCATCGCGCGCAGCTCCTCACCGTAGAGGAACTCCATCACCAGTGCGTAGCTGCCGTCGTGGGTCGCCTGAAAATCGCTGACCTCCACGATGTGATTGTGAGGCAACAGCTGGCTGACCTCGAACTCGCGCTTGAAGCGCTCGAGCGACACGTTGTCGGTCGCGACGTCCGGGTGGAGGATCTTCAGGGCGACGTTGCGCCGCTCCACCATGTCGAGGGCCTCGTAGACGCGGCCCATGCCGCCGTCCGCCACGACGCGCCGAACCTGGTAGCGGCTGCACATCACCTGGCCGATGCGCGCGTCATCGTCGGCTGCGGCGACCGGCGCCAGCGTGGCGCTGACCAGCTCCTTGCCGTCGACGGGACAGAAGCCCGCGTCGTCGGGGTACAGCCGGTTGCACTCGGAACAGGCCTTCATGCGCCTTCCGACCCCCCTGATGCCCTGATCAGCACGGCGCTCACGCCCCCGTGGACGGGCCTTCCTCCGACTGAGATGCCTCGTCGGACGGCACGTCGATGCGGAAGTACAAGATGCGGTTGCAGCTCGGGCACTGGCCGAAGTCGTCGCTCTGGCGCAGCTGCTGGTAGAGCATCGGCGGTAGGCGCATGTGGCACTCGCTGCACGTGCCCTCGGTCGTGTGGGCCAGGGCGGTGCCGCGGCGTTTGCGCACCAGCTCGTAGCGTCGATAGAGCGTCGGCAGGACCAAGGCGACCAGCTCCTTGCGAGCCTTTTCCTTCTCCGCGGCCTGGGCCTCGGCCTCGCTGAGGCGAGTGGTCGTCGCCCCTTCGGTCTCACCGAGCTCACCGGAAATCTGATCGCGATCGACGGTGGTGGTCTCGATGCCGGCGCGGGCGGATTCGGCGAGCCCGTTCAGTCGTTCGATCTCGATCTCTCGATCACGAAACAGCTTGCGAAGCTCCTCGACCTCGCGCTGCGCAGCATTGGCCTCGCGTTCCGTGCGGCAGCGGGAGAGTTTCTCCCTGGACTTCTCGATCTGATTGCTCATCTGCCGCAGCTCGAGCATCAGCTCGTTCCGCATGCGCTCCATGTCCTCGACACTCTGGCGATCACGCGTGATCTTGCCGTCGAGGTCTTGCAGCGACTGCCGCTTGGTAGCGAGCTCCTCTCGCTCGCGAGCGAGCTGCTCTTGGAGGTCTTTGAGCTCCGAATCCAAAGCTGTGAGGCGTTCGAGGGCGTCGATTTGAGCTTGCAATTTCACGGACGAACACGGCTCCCTGGCGTTGAGGATCCCCCGTAGAACGTTTGTGGGCCCACCTGGGTTCGAACCAGGAACTGCCCGGTTATGAGCCGGGGACTCTGACCGATTGAGCTATAGGCCCGCCGGCTCGAATTGGGGGCGCACCTTCGGCCGGGTTTAGGCGACTGGGAAGGAACGCGGACCCATGCAAGCTCCACGCCCGGAAACCTAGTCGAACGCCGCGGGTGGGGCAACAGCCGACGCGGTTCGGGCCGCTCTCGGCCTTTCGCGACGATTTCACGGCAGACCCGGGCGGCCGGTCAGGGTTTGGGATCGGCGCAGCAGCGAAATCCGGCCTGGTAAAATCGGAACCACCGATTGTGCGAGTTGGTCACCGGCCTACAGCGCGCACGGATGGGACCCCAGTACCCGCCCTTGAGCCCCGACACGTCCTCGCCCTTGTCGATGGCCGGATCCTCGTTGACCACCCACTCGTCGACGTTGCCGGTCATATCGTGGATCCCGAAGGGACTCACACACGCGGACATGGAACCGCTCTGCACCCGTTGGTCGAGCCGCGACACTTCTTCGGATATCTGGCGGTCGTGGGAGAAAGCCGAGAAGTCCGGGTCGCGATAGTGACGGTCGATGTTGCACGCATCCGCTCGCCGCTCGAAGCC
The DNA here is from genome assembly GCA_016706225.1 of Myxococcales bacterium. Lineage (NCBI taxonomy): Bacteria > Pseudomonadati > Myxococcota > Myxococcia > Myxococcales > Myxococcales bacterium. The sequence continues at coordinate 110,383 of JADJKB010000008.1, read as the reverse complement.
ATAGGGATACGGAACCATCTTCTCGCCCTCACAGGCAAACGTCCACTCGCTCTCGGTGCACAGACGCTTGCCCTCCGCGAGGCAGGCTTGCTCGGCATCCACCCAGCTCGCCATGACCACGGGGTAGACACCCTGCTGATTCGGGTACTCGAAGCGGTCCATGCAGAAGCTCTTCTTCACCTTGAGCCCCTCGCACAGGATCGTCTTCTCATCGTAGCGCCGGCAGCGGTCCCGTTTCTCCTGGAGCCACTCGACACAGCGATGCCCAACGTAGGGACAGTAGATCCCCTCGACCATCAGCATGCCGTCGGCACATCTTGCAGGGGCCGCCGGCGCCGGCTGAGACGCGGCGGGCGCGGAGGAAACCACGACGCCGCTGAGCGCCGGACCCGGCACGTGCAACATTCGCTGCTCAGGCAGCCCGGAGAGTCGCCGAGCCGCGACCAGCGCGCCCGATACCGACAACAGCACCAAGCCGGCGAGTAGGGCGGCACGACCTGTGCGGGTGAATCGCCCTGTCTGTGCTTGTCGCGCGGCCACCATCGGCACCGGGATGGGCCCTAGCCGCTCGGCTCGGAGGTGCCGGGATGATGATCCTCACTCACCGCCACGGGCCAGCCGTCCGGCCCCTTCTTCTGGTCGAGCGCCTGTTTCGGTTGTGGATCCGGAGGCAACATCGGCGAGATGCCGTCTGCGGTGTCAGCGCAGCAGCGAAACCCGATCTGGTAAAACTGAAACTCGGGACCGTGGCTCCGGGTCGTCAACCGACAGGTATTGCGGACCGGACCCCAGTAGCCTCCATTGAGAGTGGAGATCTGCGCGCTACCCTCCTCCGAGTTGTCGGTCCATTCGTCCACGTTGCCGACCATGTCGTAGGCGCCGAACGCGCTCACACAATCCGGGTGACTGCCGATCGGATCAGCCTGCCAGAGTCGCGCGATCTCCGCATCGCGGGTGCCTGGAGCCACGAGCTTCTTGGCGTCCGCCTCCTCGACCGGTCGGCTCACGTTGCACGGGCTCGGAAATCGCTCCCAGCCGTAGGGATAGGGCGCGCGCTTGGGGCCCTCGCACGCCAACGTCCATTCACTGCGCTGGCACAGCCGCTTGCCCGCGCTCGCGCAGGAACGTTTTGCGTCGTACCACGTGGCAAACACCGCGGGTTTCTCCCCCACTCGGTTCGGCCACTCGTAGCGATCGACGCAAAATCGGCGCGGCTCCTCGTTGTAACGACATTCGGGCTTGCGCGCGTACTCGGCGCAGCTCGGGCTCGACTCGCTGACAAACCGCTCGCACTGGTACTCCACTGCGGGACACGAGCTGCCGTCGACCAAGGCCATGTCTGCCGGGCAGGGCGCCGGCAGCTCCGCCACCACTCCCACGCTCACGGCGGACGCTGCGGCCAGCTGGGCCTGAGGCGAAATCACGCTCGGTAGCGGCAAGATCGCCACCAGGAGCGGGATTAGCGGGCTGAGGTCGGGCGGAATCACGGGCGACCCCGTTATGCTCGGGTGGCGTTCTTCGGCCAACTTCCGGGCGGAACCGTCCCCCTTCACCGCCCACGGGGCTGCCGTTCCCGCGCTACCGGCGCTAGTCTGTCGGTCCCGAAATGGTGGACACGCTCGTCGTGCGAGCTGCCTCGCAGCACAACCTGAAAGAGGTCAGCTGCGAGCTGCCCCGCAATCGCTTGGTGGTGATCACCGGACCCAGTGGCTCCGGCAAGTCCTCGCTCGCCTTCGACACGATCTACGCCGAAGGCCAGCGCCGCTACGTCGAGTCCCTCTCGGCGTACGCGCGCCAGTTCCTCGACCAGCTCCCCAAGCCACGGGTCGAGAGCATCGAGGGTCTGAGCCCCGCCATCGCCATCGAACAGCGCGCCCTCGGCAAGAGCCCACGCTCGACGGTGGGGACGGTGACGGAAATTGCGGACTACCTGCGGCTGCTGTTCGCTCGCGTCGGCGTCCCGCACTGTCCCATCTCGGGAAAGGTGCTCAGAGCCCACACGGTCCAGGAAATCGTCGATGCCGTGGTAGCCCGCGGCGAAGGCGCCAAGAGCGCCATCCTCGCGCCCGTCGCTCGCAAGCGAAAAGGGGATCTATGGACCGAGCTCGACCAGCTGCGGCGCGACGGCTTCGTGCGGGCACGGGTCGACGGCGTGCAGATCGATCTCGGTGAAGAGCTCTCGCTCGACAAATCCAAGACCCACGACCTCGACGTGGTCGTCGATCGCATCGTGGTGAAAGACGGCGTGAAGGGGCGGGTCACCGACTCGGTGGAGCTCGCGCTCAAGCTCGGAGACGGCACGGTCCTCATCGACCCGGTCGACGGCACCGAGCCCGTGGTGATGAGCGAGCGGCTGGTCTCGTGGGAATACGGGCTCACCTTGCCCCCGCTCGAGCCTCGACTCTTCTCCTTCAACAGCCCGCACGGCGCCTGTCCGACCTGCGACGGGCTCGGCATGCGCTCGGCGATCGATCCGGGCCGGGTGGTGCCGGACGAGACCCGCACCCTGCGCGAAGGTGCAGTCGCGGCGTTCGGTCGGCGCGGCTCCCTCTCGACCGCGACCGAAGTCGCAGCGCTGGTCGATGCGCTGGGCGTCAACCCGGACAAACCTTGGCAGGATTTGCCCGAGGCGCAGCGGCAAGCGATCTTGCTCGGCAGCGGCCGCAAGAAGGGTCAGAAAGGCTACGAAGGCATCGTCGTTCGCCTCGGTCGCATGCTCGAGACCGGCGAGCTCGAAGACCAGGAAGACCACGACGACTACGACGGCGCGATCGGGCCGGAGGACCTCGGGCGTTTCGTCGTCAGCCAGATCTGTGATGCGTGCGGCGGTCGCCGTCTTCGCCCCGAGGCGCTGGCGGTCAAGCTCGGCGGCCGCGCCATCTCGGAGGTCAGCACGCTGCCCTTGCGAAAGCTCAAGCTATTCTTGGCAGAGCTGTCCGAGAGCGAATCTATGGTCGGTCGAGACGCCGCGATCGCAAAACCGCTGCTCAAAGCGGTGATCGAGCGCACGGGGTTCTTGATCGACGTTGGGCTCGACTACCTCACGCTGGATCGGCCAGCATTCACCCTGTCGGGCGGCGAGGGCCAGCGCATCCGGCTCGCCACTCAGATCGGCGCCTCGTTGGTCGGCGTGCTCTACGTGCTGGACGAACCCAGCGTTGGACTGCACGCGCGCGACAACGCGCGCCTCCTGGTCGCCGTGCGCCGCCTGGTCGAAAAGGGCAACAGTGTGATCGTCGTGGAACACGACCGGGACGCCATCCTCGCGGCGGACTTCATCGTCGACATGGGTCCGGGTGCCGGCGCCCACGGCGGCACCATCGTCGCGCAAGGCACGCCGGCTGAGCTGATGGCGAACCCGAACTCCGTCACCGGACCGTATCTGTCCGGGGAAAAGCGCCTGCCCCTGCCCAAGGTCCGGGTGAAACCCGGAAAGAAGAAGCTGTCGGTGATTGGCGCCCGGGCCCACAACCTGAACGACGTCACGCTCGAGATCCCGCTCGGCTGCATCACCGCCGTGACCGGCGTCAGCGGTTCCGGCAAGAGCAGTCTGATCGTCGACACGCTGCTGTCGGCCGCGCGCGCTGAGCTGTACGGAGCAACGGGCTGGGTTGGTCCGTGCGACCGCATCGAAGGGCTCGCGCAGATCGACAAGGTCATCAGTATCGACCAGGCACCAATCGGCCGCACACCGCGCTCGAACCCGGCGACCTACACGGGCATCTTCACGCACCTTCGGGAGATCTACTCCGGGCTACCGGACGCCCGCGCACGCGGCTACAAGCCGGGCCGCTTTTCGTTCAACGTGAAGGGCGGGCGCTGCGAGGCCTGCCAAGGCGACGGAGTGCTGCGTGTCGAGATGCACTTCCTTCCGGACGTGTACGTGACCTGTGATGCCTGCGGCGGGCGTCGCTACAACCGCGAGACGCTGGAGATCAAATACCGCGGGCTCGCCATCGCGGAGGCGTTGGAGCTGACGGTTGACGAGGCGTACGACCTCTTCGAGTCCCTCCCGCGCATCGCGCAGCGCCTAGCCGCGCTGCGCCAGGTGGGTCTTGGTTACGTCAAGCTCGGACAACCGGCGACGACCCTCTCGGGCGGCGAGGCCCAACGCGTGAAACTGGCGACGGAGCTCGCCCGCAAGGCGACGGGGAGCACGCTCTACGTGCTGGACGAACCGACGACTGGGCTCCACTTTCAGGACATCGAGCTGCTCACCCTGGCGCTCTCTGGCCTCAGGGACGCGGGCAATTCCATCGTGGTCATCGAACACAACATGGAGCTCGTCGCGTGCGCGGACTGGATCGTGGACATGGGGCCGGAAGGCGGCGAGGGCGGTGGACGCATCGTCGCGAGTGGCACCCCCGAGCAGGTTGCCGAAACTGATACCCACACCGGGCGCTACCTGAGAGAGGTGCTCGAGCGTCACGTTCCGGGCGCGAAGACGGGCAAACCGCCGCCGTCCGGCACCGGACCCCGAAGCGGTGTTGCCAAACAACAGCCGCCCGTCAGCCGACGCTCCAATGCCCGCAAGCGCTGAGCGCCCGAACGGAACGGCGAACGCGGCTCGCGGCCGACCTCAGCCGAAGTCTTTTTCGACCCGTTCCTGATCTTCTTTGCAACGGATGCACAGCGTCGTCTCGGGGCGGGCCTCGAGACGTTTCGCTGAGATGCGCTCGCTACAGTCGTCGCACACTCCAAAATTGCCCGACTCGATCTTTTCGAGGGCCTTCTGGATCTTGTCGAGGAACACCTTCTCGCGCCCGCGCAGGCGGAACGTGAAAGACTGGAGGTACTCGCTCGAAGCGAGATCCATTTCATCCGGCAAGTCGTTGGCGTCGAGAGTCATGTCCTCGTTGAGCGTCTGCTGCGCCTTGCGGATGATCTCCATCCGCTTCGTATCGAGCAGATCCTTGAACTTCTTCAGCTGAGCTTTCGTCAGCTTCGCCTCAGTATTGGTGGGTGCGGCTTTTTCGCTCGATTTCGTTGCCATCTGGCGCTCCGAAGCCCCCGAACCTAAGGCGCCGCCTTCGCGTCGTCAATGCAGCCTGCGTCCCCCGCCCAAGCCGGGCAGATTCCGCTGATTTTGGCTATGCTGCCCGCGCGTGCTCCGCTTCGATCCTTCACGCCCCCCGGCCCAGCCGAGGGACGCCGCCACCGTGGTGGTGATCCGTGAATCGCCGAACGGCGTCGAGCTCTTCTGTGTGAAACGTCACGCCAAGTCCGGCTTCCTGGGCGGCGCAGTCGTCTTCCCCGGGGGCAAGGTCGCAGAGGCCGACCGCTCGCCCGCGTGGGTCTCCCAGTCGACGCCACTTGGAGAGCGCGCGGGTCAGGCGGCCACCGATGTTCTCACGTCACGCGCGTTTGCCATCGCTGCGCTGCGCGAGCTGTTCGAAGAGGCCGGCATCTTGCCCCTCAGCGGCGTGGTGCTCGATGACGGCACCATCGATGCTCTGCGCGCCGACCTTGCGACGCGCACATCGGGCACGCCCGATGATGCACTCGCGTTCATGCAGCTGCTCGGCGAGCGCGGTTTCAACCTGGACGTCGGCGCCCTGGAGCTGATGGCGCGTTGGGTCACCCCACTGGCAGAAGAACGGAGATTCGATACGCGCTTTTACGTGCTCGCCGCGCCCGAGGGTCAGAGCGGGAAACACGACGCGCACGAGACCACGGCCAGCTTCTGGGGCAAGCCGCAGGAGATCTTGGATGCCTGGGCGAATGACGAGCTCTTCCTGGCGCCGCCGACGCTTCAAACCGTGCAGCTCTTGGCGAGTGCCTCGGACATCGAACACGCGCGGGTGATCGCGCGGGCACACCCGCTCGAGCCCATCTGTCCCTTCTTTGCCATGGACGGCGAGTGCATGGTGCTGGCGCTGCCGGGTGACCCGCTCTTCCCCGAACCCTCAGCTGCCCCCGAAAACCCCGAAGCACCCACGCGGTTCGTGCTCGAACAGGGCCGCTTCGTCCCGCGGCGCGTCAACCGCTGAAGAGCTGTCCAAAAATTGGCCTGGCGCAAGCCGGCGAAGCCGGCCCGCGTGGGGTGGGGCCCCAACGAATTCACTTCGTTGGGGCGGGGAGGCGCGTGCCTCCCCGATGACAAGGTGAAAGAGCTGTTCAATTCTTGGACAGCTCTTGAGTCTCCGAACGACCGCTGGCCGCCTCACTCAGCGACCCTCGCGGTACGCTCGAACGGCGTTCACAATCGCATCCGCGAGCTTCTGCCGGTAGTCGCCCGCGTTGAGCCGCGACTCTTCCAACGGATTGGAGATGAAGCTGGTCTCGAAGAGGACGGCCGGCATGCGCGCGCCGGCCAGCACGTAGAAGCCTGCGCGCTTGACGCCACCATCCTGAGGCGTCCGCGTACGAGGGCGAGAGCGACGCCCGCGCGGACTTCTGTAGCAGGTCTGCCAGCTGTACCGAGCGAGAGATGGAGCCCGCGTCGAGCACGCGGCTCATCGCGTTCGCGAGTTCGGCCGCGGCGGCGGCGGACGCGGCGTTCTCGCGCGCCGCGATCGATGACGCCAGCGCGTCCCGGGACTCATCCAAGACGAAGGTCATGAAACCGTGCGCCGCAGGGTCCTCGCTCGCGTTGCAGTGAATCGAGACGAAGAGGTCGGCCTGGAACGCATTGGCTCGAGCCGTCCGGGCATCGAGCGCCACGAAGTCGTCCGCGTCGCGCGTGAGCAGCGTGGAAACCCCGAGCTCGCGCGACAGAAGCGGCGCCGCTCGATGGGCAATGTCCAACGTGACATCCTTCTCCCGCAGGCCAGCGGCGCCGATCGCACCCGGATCATGCCCGCCGTGGCCAGGATCGAGCACGACTCTCCGGATCGTGCGCGGTCCGCCGGTGGCGTCTACGGGCGCCGAGGTCGTCGGCTGCGTCGAAACGTCGATTACCAGGCGAAATGGCTCGGGCAGATAGAAGACCTTGCGGTGCACCTCAGAGCGCAGGTCCAGAACGACCCGCGTGCCCTTGCCGCGCTTTCCCATGCGCACACGCTCGACCAGGCCTCCGACGGCATGTTCGAGCGCACCCTTGTAGCTCGCGCCGTCGATGTCCACGTACAACCGCGGACCGGCTGCGCCTTGGCCAGCGATGAACCCCACGTCGAACAGCGTGGGGTGGGTGACGAAGACCACGATCCTCGCCGCGTCCTTGGCACCATAGCGTTCGATGTTGGTGATTCGAACTGGCCCGGTGGGCCGCGCACCTTGCAACGTGGGAACGACCACCGGACCGCTCGGGTCGATCCGAACGCTGGCGGCGGCAGACGCGCGATCGCCCGCGTCGGCCGCACCCGAGTCGCTGCCCTTTGCTTGACGCTCGATCTCGCCGAGCACGTTGGGAAGCGGTCGGAAAGCGGAGAGCACAGCCAGCACTCGCTCCGCTCGCTCGAGACACACGCCGCCGGCGGCCCCGACCTTGGTGCGGTACACCGAGCGATAGGTCTCGGCGGGCTCGCCGCGTTGCTCCCCCTCCAGCAGCGCGCGATCCAAACGCGCGAGGCAGGCAGCCTCCCCGGTCTTTTGCTCGATGCCCCGATAGAGCTCCAATGCCTCGAGCACGTCGGCGTCTCGATGTTCGATGCGCCACAAGCGAGACCGCAGCTCCGCAGCCCGGCGGGTGAGAGCGATCTGCTCTTGTCCACTCGCCTTCGATGCGGCAACCGCCAAGCGGTCTGCTTCGGCCACCGCCTCGGCCCGGCCAGGCAGAACCACGGGCGCCAAGACCGCGGAGACCGCGGCCGAAGTCCCACCGGCAGGCGCGGTCGAGCCCCCTCCGCAGGCGGTCGCGAGCAGCGCACCGAGCGCGATTCGAGCGGTCAGCCAGGGCGCCATCACGGGCAAGAGTTGCCCGATGAAGGCCCGTTGGGCCAAGCACGCGTGGATGTTCCCGGGCTTTCCCTTGGAAATTCGCGGACTCCGTGCGTTGCGGCAGGGGGCCACCGGGTGCTAGCCTTCAAGCGTTTGCGCGAGGACGAACGCCATGGCGGACGAGAATCAGGGCGCTGCCATCGACCCCGTCAATCCTGACGAGGCCGACGAGCTGGCCAGCCATTTCACGCCGATGTGGGAATCGGAGGTCGAGGCCAATTCGCCGGAGCCGACCGAGCCCGCCGCGTCGGCTGCCGCGGTTGAGCCCGCATCAGGGGCGGCGCCCGAGACCGCGGCCGCGGTAACAACCGAGGGCGCACCGGCGGCGGCGGCCGCAACTGCGGAAGCCGCGCCCGCTGCACCTGCGTCCAAGATCATCGCGCGCCCCGTGGTTGCCGCTGGCTCAAAGGCTCCGGCCGCGCCGGAACCCGAACCGCCCGCACCCACGGTCGATCACAAGAAGACGATGATTGGCGTGGCACCGGCACCACCAGCCTCGTCCCCTGCGGCCGCGACTCCTCCGGTGGATCCAGCGGCACCCGCGAAGAGCCCGGGTGCAGGCAAGACGTTGATGCTCGGCAGTGTCGACGAAGAAGCCGTCCAGCAAGCCGCAGCCGCCGCTCCCCCCGCCGCGTTCGCAGCCCCCGCGCCTGCCGCACCCGTTGTCGCGCAAGGTTCACCCGTCGTCCAGGCGCCCGCGGCCGCCGTGGCTCCGGGTGCACAGGTTGCGCGGGCAGCCGAGGCCCCTCGATCGCAGCGTGGCGCGCGATACGAAGAAGACGACATCCCTGTCACTCCGGTCAAACGCAACAACGTGGTCTACGCGGTGCTCGGCGTTGCGGCGCTCATCCTGTTGCTGGGCGGCGTGAAGCTGCTCATGGGTGGAGGAACTCCGGAAGAGCCGAAACCGGCAGAGCGCACGAGCTCGCTCCCGGCAGCAGCCAAACCCGCCGCAACCGTCACGGAGAAACCCGCCGTCGAGGCGCCCCCGCCAAGCGAGCCGAAAGCAGAGACGCCGGAGCCCGAAGCGAAGGCCTCGCCGCCGGAGCCCGAGGCAAAGGCGCCGCCTCCAGCGAAACCCGCAAAACCGGAGCCGAAGCCGGTGGCCGCGGCGAAACCTGTGGCGAAACCGGGACCGGCGAAGCCGACTGGCCCGAAACCCACTGCCCCCAAGGGCGGCGGGACGATCGTTCGTGACACCCCGTTCTGAGCCGAAGTAATCCACTCCGACGAGCCCCCCAATGACCCGCCGACACGCAGCCCTTTTCGCCGCATTCGTGGCCCTCGCCCCGATGACTTCGACGGAGGTCGTCCATGTCCAGGACGACGCCTCAATCCAGATGGCGCGGGAGCGCTTCCAGGAGGGCGTGAAGTTTTACGACGGCAAACAATACGACAAGGCCAGAGCGGCGTTCCTCCAGGCGTACGCGCTCAAGAAACACCCCGCCGTGCTGCTGAATCTCGCCCAGAGCGAGCTTCGCTCATCGCGGGAAGCGGACTCGGCAAAACACTTCTCGCAGTACCTGCGCGAGAACAAAGAGGCGAGCGCTGCGGAACGTCAAGAAGCAGAGAAGGGGCTCGCTGCAGCCAAGGCGAGCGTGGGCGAGCTCAATGTTGCGGTCAGCGCCGAAGGCGCGGATGTGTTCGTCGACGGGACGCTCGAAGGTCGCTCTCCGCTACCGGGGGCGATCTTCTTGAAGCCGGGGTCACACAACCTCGAGGCTCGCAAGGATGGCAAGACCGCCGCTTCCACGGTCACGGCGATCGCAGGGCAGACGGGCTCCGTCGATCTCAACTTCGACGGGGCGGGCACTCCAGTCGCTCCTCTGCCACCCGGTCCCGGTCCTGCCACCGGCCCAGGGCCGGCAGGCCCACCCATGGGGCAGCCGTTCCCACCGGGCGGCAAACCACCCGAGGGCGACAAGGGCTCGGACAAACCGGGATTCTTGCCTTGGGCCAAGAGCACACCTCTCGCGTGGGTCGGCGGCGGTCTCGCCCTCGTCGGTTTGGCGGGCGGCGTTGGCTTCGCCGTCGCCTCGAAGTCGAGCTACGACGACGCCGAGTCCATTCGGCTGAAGATCGTCGACAAGGCGCAGGCCTCCGGCATCAACGGCCCCTGTGGCCCACCGGTCAAGACTTCACCGGTCGACTTCCGCGTCGCCTGCGACAAGTACCAGGCGCGCGTCGATGACGGCGATTCACAGAAGAGTCTCTCGACCGTGAGTTTCGTCGTTGCTGGCGTCGCTGTCGCTGGCACCGTCGTTTATTACTTCGTGGACACCGGCTCCAACAAAGCCACGGTCGGCAAGAACGGTCGCAAGCAGACCGCAAAGCACCATGACTTCCGTGCCGCCGTCGTCCCGCTCATGAGCCCGACCGAGCGCGGACTTGGCGTCGTCGGTCAGTTCTGAGCCCGAAGAACCTAACGCTCCCTGGCTTTTCCCAGCCACGAGCGAAAGGTCGAACGCGGCACTTGAGCCGCCCGCGACGCGGCGGTGATGTTGCCGGCATGACGCTCTAGCAACACGAGGGCCTCTGCGGGCGCCAGCGCCTGGGGTCGAATCCCGATCGGGATCTCGGGCAACTGCACGTGACACGCTTCGATCACTTCACTGTCCGTCGCGACCGCCGCTCGATACAACACCGCCCCGAGCTCGCGTACGTTTCCCGGCCAGGTGTGCTCCACGAGCCGGGCGATTGCTCCGCTGGTCAGACACTTGGGGCCAACCTCGGGCACAAAGCGCCTGATGAGAGCGTGGCACAACATGGGAATGTCGCTCTTTCGCTGGCGGAGGGGCGGAATTTCGATCACCACCGTGCTCAAGCGGTGCAGGAGATCCGCGCGGAATCGCCGCAATTGCACCCATTCTTCGAGCGGCGCCCAGGTCGCGGAAACCACCCGCACATCCACCGTCAGCGGCTGACTCGCACCGACGGGGCGCACGACCCCGTCCTCGACGACACGCAACAACTTGACCTGCATGCTGGCGGGTAGCTCCGCGACCTCGTCCAGAAACAGCGTGCCGCGTTGCGCTTGCTCGAACGCCCCGAGGCGCGTGGCCACTGCTCCAGTAAACGCACCGCGGCGATGCCCGAACAACTCGCCGTCCGCGAGGGATTCCGGCACGGCGCCCACGTTGAGCGGTACGAACGCGCCGGACCGCCCGCTGAGTCGATGCAACGCCTGGGCAACGAGATCCTTTCCGGTACCGGACTCCCCGCGCACGAGCACTGGAGCCCTCAGCGGTGCATGACGTCGGACCTCTTCGGCCACCCGCAGCATGGCTGATGAGGTGCCGACCAAACCCGGGATCCCCTCCCTGGTACCGCTCTCGTCGTCTGCCTCCGGTCCACGCAAGACCACAGTCGTGCGCCCGATGACAAACGCTCCCAACCGCTTTGCGAGCAGCGCGTGGCTGACGCGAGCCGCCCCCACGAACACACCGTTCTTCGATCCCACATCCTCGACCGCAACCCCCCGCGCGGTCGCGGTGACACGACAGTGTCGTGCGCTGACGGTTGGGTCCAGAACACGCACGTCGGCGAGGCGCCCGGCCCCGAGCACGAGCGGGCGCCCAGGTTCGAGGCGGGCCTGCCGCGAGCCTTCAGGAGTCCCGATCTCGAGCACCCACGGACCCCGGATCCGCTCCCGTGTCACTTCGAGCGTGACCTCTCCCGTGCTCTCGGCGCCGTTCTCCATGGTGGGTCGACATCGGCGGCTGGGCCCGCGAGTTGCGCGGCGCCGGGGGCGCTGGTGCGCCAGAGTCTGCTGGCCATTCCGCACCCTGAGGCGACCTCGCCGTCGCCGGCCGGGAATGGGCTGTCCCGGCGCCCGAACGCCGTGCTAACAAGGCGCCCATGTCCAGGTTCTGGCCACTGGTCGCGGCGGCATGTCTCGGCGGGTTTCCGCTCAATGCGGCAGCTCAGGAGACGCCCGGCGAGGCGGGTGATGGAACCGAGGACGACGCTTCGGAATCCGCGCCGGGTCCCGGCGACGCCCCGGCCCCCAAACCGAAGGCCGCCCCGACGGAAGCCCCCGACGAAGACGGTCCGGAGCCACCCCTGGTGATCCCGGCTCCGGATCAGCTCGCGGGCCACTTTCAGCTCTCGCCGTCCGCGGGCGTGGCCGTGCCGTTTGGCAAGCTCGAGGCCAAGGCGCCACAAACCGACGCGATGGGCTCCGGTTGGGCGTTCGGGCTCGACGCAGCCTACGGGTTGAGTCGCACCGTCGCCGTGGGCGCGTTCGGCCAGCACCTGCGTCTCGGCAACTCCACGAACTGCGCGGACTGCAAGACCCAGAGCACTGCGTTCGGCGCCTTCGTGCGCTACCACCTGGTTCAAGGGGTGCGGTTCGACCCCTGGATGTCAGCCGGCCTCGGCTACCGCACCACCAAGATCTCCGGCTTCGGCGCTGACGTTACCTACTCGGGCATCGAGTGGCTGCGTCTCGCCGTGGGTGGAGACTGGTATGCGTTCGACAAGGTCGGCTTCGGCCCGTACCTCGAGCTCGACATGGGCTACTACTCCTCACGCTCCAGCGGTGATCTTGGCGCGGCCGCCGCCCACTGGAATTTCCTGACGGGCGTGCGCGTCACGCTGGACCTGCCTGGAAAATAGCCAGGCTCTGGCTGCGGAGGTCTCCGCCTCTTGACCGCGCGGTCGCCGCGCCAACCTCGGGCCGCATGACCCCAGGCGGCTCGCGCTCGCGGACACGCCCGACATCGGGCCTCGCGACCCTCAGCCGATGCCCGCGCCCGACCTCGCTGGATGTCCGCGCTCGCGGCGGGCTCTGGCCCGCCGGAACTCAGCCGACCGCGATACCCAGCGCCTTGCGCAGCTGTGCGTAGTGCTCGCTCACGCTGAACAGGAGCAGATCCTTGATCTTCTCCGCCGGCGTGAGGTCACCTGGCAGCGACGGCTCGGCGCCGATGATCTTCTTTGCGATCTCGAGGTCGGCACAGACCAAGAGCCCGGTGCGACACGCCGTCTGCTCGACCGCCTGGTTCCAGCGCTTGATGTTGGCCTTGGCGCCCTCGTCGATGAACTTCTTCACGACGATACGCAGCCCCTCGAGCTGCACCGGCTGCATGTACTTCGCCAGCTCTTGGGCCGTTGCGCGGATCTGAGCCTGCATGTCCGCCGGCATCGGAGTATTGGGCGCAGCGATCATCACACCAGCAAACAGCATGATGGTCAGCTCGGCCTGCGTCGGGAACAGCGTCCGGATGTAGTGTTCACCGCGGTAGTACGACAGGTGCTTGCCGCAGATGAACGTCAGCTCCTGAGGCTGGAACCCGGTGAGCACGGTCTGACCGGCGAGCGATGCGGGCGGCACGGCCGGAACCGCAATGATCGAACCCGGGACGTCATTGCGCACGTACAGCTCCGGCGACGGGATCCCGAGCACCTGCGCGGCCCAGCCAAACGTCTTGGCAAAGGTAACGGTCGAGGTGGCCGGATCCTGCTTGAAGCGTTTGTCGAGCGTCGGCAGCTTTCCTTGTGACTGGAGCTGCGCAATCTTCGCCTGCAGCGCTGCCGGCGCGATCATCTCCATGATCTTGGAGATGTAGATGTTCTCGTCCGGGTGGAACAGGTGCCGGACCCAGAGCTCGTTCGAGAGGCGTCCCTTCACCTGCAGCATGCCCTGCGGCCGGTAGTCCTCGAAGAACTGCTTCTCTTCGCCGTCGATCTTCTTCATGAAGGCCATGGCGGCCGCCAAGCACCAGGCCTCGTCGTAGGCGTGTTTCTGTAGGTACAGCCGATACAGCGCGCGATACGGCTCCACCTTGAGCGGATCGACCTCGAGGATGTTGCGTTGCTCGCCGATCGCTTCGTCGAAGCGCTCGCTGACCTCGTACAGCTCAGCCAAGATCTGGTGCTGCATGGCGTCGCCGGGCTTGATGGTCGTGGCCATCTTGAAGGCCTCGATGGCCTCATCCGGTCGCTGGAGCCGGTCGCGGTAGATCAGGCCCAGCTGATGCCACAGCGTGTGCTCGAGGTCGTTGTTCCCCTTGCCCGCGATGCGATGCAGCATCTTCCGGTAAGAGCGCTCGAGCTGCTTCCAGTTCTTCTCCTGGGTCAGGATCTTGTTGATGCGCTCGAACGCCTGCAGATAGCTCGGGTTCAAGTCCAGTGACTCGTTGAAGAGCTCCACCGCGCGATCGAGCTCGTTCAGCTTGTCGCGGTAGATCTGAGCCATCGTGTAGAAATACCGGCTCTTGATCTCGGGCTTTTCCTCGATGGAAGCGATCGACTGCAGTGTGTCGATCATCTTCTGCCACTCCTGCGCCTCACCGTAGAGCTGCAGCAACTTGTGCAAGAGGATGTGGTCCTCGGGCTTCAGCTCCTGCGCCTCTTCGAGGGCCTCGATGGCCTTCTGCGGGTTCTTTTCCTTCTCTGCCCACAGGTCGCCGATATCGTTGAGCAGCGTATAGCGTTCGTCGCCCTCGAAGACGCTGTCCAGGACCTGGCGCTTGTAGGCCGCGACTTGTTTCCAGTCGTTGGCGCCCGCGTACACGTCAATCAACGCCTCGAGCGTCGGGCGGTGCTCACCGTTGAGCGCCAGCGCCTTCTCGAAGTTGTTGATCGCCTGTTTCGCCTGGTGTTGCTCGCGCTTGATGCAGCCCAGCCGATAGTAGACATCGGTGCGCAGCTCGACTTCGTCCTCGCTCAGGGCGGTGAGGACCTTCTGATAACTGGTCAGCGCGGTGGGCCAGTCTTTCAGATCGTAACCGGCGTCGGCGATCCCGCGGATCGCCTCCTGATCCGTCAAGTCGAGGTGATTGGCGGCCTGGTATGCCTTCAGCGCGCGATCGGCGTTGCCCAAGGCTGCGTGGACCTTGCCGAGCAGCTTGTGCAGCAGGTGCTGCTCGTGGCGCTCGTGGTTCTTGCTCTTCTTGACGAGCATCTCGGCCAGGGGCTCCGCCTCCTGCCAGCGCCCCACGTTGCTGTACTCCTGAACGAGCGGAAGTGCGGCTTCCTCGCAGTCTTCGTCGCACTGCATCGCGAGCTCGTAGGCCAGCACTGCCTGTTCGTGCTCGTTCAACATCTCGTCGCGCAGCTTCCCGAGCTCCACGAGCAACTTTGCCCGCGCGCGCGGCGCCTGAGTGTTGAGCTGCTCCTGCTCCAGATACCGGGCTGCGCGGTCCCAATCCTGCTCATCGACCGCAATGATACGCAGCGCAGCGAGTGTCGGAAGATGGGTCGGATCGAGATCGAGGGCCATCTCGAAGCGCTCTTGCGCCTGCGAACGGTCGCTCAGCTTCTCGTCGAGCGATTTGCCGATGCGGTAGTACATCTCGACGCGCTGCGTGCCGTCCGTCGTGAGATCCGCGACGCGCGTCATCGACTCGATGGCACGGGCTGCGTCGCCCTGCTTTTCGTAGAGCTTGCTCAGCGCATCGAGAGCCTCGATGTTGTTCTCGTCCAGGTCGACGATGTTCTGGTAGGCGTCAATCGCACGGTCGACATCGCCGACCTCCTGCGAATAAACCTCCGCCATGGCCGAAAATAGCTCGATCTTGGTGTCCTGATCGGCGGCCTCGGCGACGTGCCGCTCGTAGGTGTTGATCAGGTCGAGCCACTGCTTGAGCCGGCGGTAACAGCGCTCGAGGCTGACGTAGGCGGGCTCGCAGCCAGCGTCGATTTCGACGGCTTGCTCCAGACGCTGCGCCGCTAGGTCGGCCTTGAGGAACTGCTCCTCCTGGATCTGTGCCAGCTTCAAGAGCACGTCGACGCGCTCGCGCTCGGTCTCGACGACGTCGAGCTGCCGCTCGAGGATGTCGATCATGTCCGGCCAAGTCTGAAGGGCCTGGTAGATGCGCTCGAGGCCCCGGAGCGCGAAGATGCTGCTGCCATCCAGCTCGAGCACCTCGCGGTACACCTTGCCGGCCCGCTCGAAGTCGCCCAGCGCAGTCTCGTACAAACCACCCAACCTCATCTTGTGCTGGGCGATCTGGTCCGGATCGGTGAGCGCCTGGACCTTGCTGGTCAGGATCTGCACCAGGTCGGCATGGTTCCCACGCTGGTCGTAGATCCGCTCCAACGACTCGAGCGCAGGCAAGAACAACGGATCGACGTCGAGGGCGCGTCGGTAGAACGTGATGCCCTGATCGGCCTGGCTCATGTGTTTCTCGAGCAAGTCGCCGAGGTCACACAAGATCACCTTCTTGTCGTCGTTTGCGACGGCGACGTCGAGGGCGCGCGTCAGGGTCTCGCCCATCTTCTGCCACTGCGCCCCGAGCCGGTAGATGCTGGCCATCTGCCGCAGGACCTGAACGTTGTTCGGGTCGAGCTGCATCACCTGCGCGTAATACGGCTGAGCGTACTCCGGGTGGCCGAGGTCCTCGCCGTACCACTTGCCGAGGCGCAGGCAGAGCTCGATCTTCTTGCGCGAGTCTTCCTCTTCCTTGAGCCAGGCATTCGCGGTGTTGATGAGCTCGCCCCACCTCCCCGTCCCGGCCGCCATGCGCTCGAGGTACTTGACGCTCTCGTCGTCGCCGTAGTCCTCGGCGAAGGCGTTCACCAGCGCATCAAACGCCTGGTTCTTGTCGTCCAGCTTCTCCTCGAAGACACGGGCAATGCGCCTCAGCAGGTCGTTCTTCTCTTCGACGACCTCGCGCGTCTCGAGCCGATTCAAGTAGATCTCGATCAGCTGCTCCCAGCGCTCCGCCGCAGTGTGCAAGCGCTCCAGGGACTCGAACGCCTCGTCGTGCGTCGGATCGATGACGAGCACCTTCTCGAACGCCGGCGTCGCCTTGTCGTAGTCGCTGACTTCCTTCTTCCAGATCTGGGTGACCTCGAGCAGCTCGCGGACCTTCTCCGCCGGCTCCTGGATGGCCTCGGCACGCCGCATCTTGACGTCGACGACCTCGACCCAGCGCTCCTCGGCGCGGTAGGTGCGCTCCAGCTCAGCCATTGCTTCGAAATCGTTTGGATCGACCTCGAGCAGGTTGCGCCAGGCCTCCGCCGATTCGAATGGCTGCTCGAGCACGTGCCCATAGGTCTTGCCGAGCTCTCGATAGATGGCGACGAGCTCGACCGCGTCGAGCAGAGCTGCAGCCCGGTCGATGCTGGCATGCAACGCCGCAACGAGCTCCCGCGGGTCCTGCCGGGTTCGCCAGATCTGCGCGATCGCCCGCAGGGCGGCCACGTTCGAGAAGTCGATGTCGAGCACGCGCTGCCAGGTCTCGAGCGCCTCGTCGTCCCGCTCGAGTTGTTCGGAGAACAAGCGCGCGCGACGCGTCAGGATATTGACCCGCTCCTCGTCACTCTCGGCGATGTCGAAGTGGCGCTCGAGCATGTCCGTGAGCTCAGCCCATTTACCCTGGGCCTCGTACAAACCGGCCAGCGTTTAGAGCGCCTCTGGATCCTCGTCGCGCAGATCGAGCACACGCTTCCAGCCCTCGATTGCCTCCTCGATCTTGCCCAGACGCTCGGACGCGAGCCGCGCCATCTTCGCGCGGATCTCGGCCTCTTGCACGTCGCCGACCGCGTTCTCGAGCTCGCGACGATAAACACCGTCGAGCTCGACCCACTGCTCCGTCTGCTCGTAGATGCGACCGAGTGCCTGAATCGCCTCTTCGTTTGCCGGCTCGAGCTGGTCGAAGATCCGCCGAAACGCCCGGATCGCGTCCTGCACTTGACCCAGTTGCTCTTCGTAGACCTGTCCGAGCCGGGTGTTGAGGTCGACCTTGTCGCGTGAATCCTCAGCCGCCTGAGCGCGCTGTTCGAGCACGCCAGCGAGCTCGGGCCACTGCTCCAGCGAAGTGTAGATGCGATCCAGGTTGGCGAGTGCGTCGGCTTCCGCCGGCACCACCGTCAACACGTACCGATAGGTCTCCTCTGCCTTCGCGACATCCGCCAGCTCCTCTTCGAAGACCCTGGCGAGACGCTTGCCGATGGCCGCCTGCGTCGCCGCCTCCGAGCCCTCGATGCCGAGCACGTCTGCGTAGGCGTTGGCGAGCTGCTCCCAGCCACCGTCGATCATGCTGCCCAAGCGCTCAATCTCGTCGCCCGTGCGCTCGTCCAGCGGGCGCTCGCGGATCGCTCGCACGTAGACCTCGAACGCGCGCACTGGATCCATCAGGCGCTCCTCGGCGTCCTCCGCGATCCGTTGGTACATCGCGATGCGCTGGTCCAAGTCGGTGATGTGGCCGAGCTCGGCCTCGCGCACGCGGATGAGCTTCTCCCACTCGCCGGACTGCTGATACAGCGGCTCCAGGATCTCTGCGACCTCCAGCTGTTTGGTCCCCGACTCGAACAGCCCCTCGAGGGCAGTGAGTGTGTCAGCGTGCTCGGGAGCCGCGTTGATGACCTCACGGTAGGCCTCGATGGCCCTGTCCAGATCACCCAGACGCAGCTGGTAGACCTGCCCGAGGCGGAACTTGAACTCCAAGATCTCGTCCGGGCTCTGACCAATGTCGGCCTCGCGCTTCAGAACCTCGGCCAGATCCGTCCAACGCTCGCTCTGGGAGAAGAGCCGGTCCAGCGCCCGCACCGCGCTCTGACTCTCTGGGTCAGCCTCGAGCACGCGTCGATAGCGCGCGACTGCGTTGTCGAGGTTCTCGAGCTGGACCTCGTAGACCTGCGCCACCCTGAGCCCGAGCTCCACGACCCGCTCCGGCTGCTCACCGAGCTGCGCGAGCTCGGAATCATAGAGCTCGGCGACGGCGGGCCAGCGCTCGATCAGGTTTGCGAGCCGCTCGAGCGAAGCGAGGGACTCTTCGTTCTGGCTGTCGCCCTGGACCGCGCGCGCGTAGGTCTGGAACGCGTTGTGTGGGTCGTTCAGACTCTCCTCGTACAGCCGCGCGATGCGGTGCAAGAGCTCGACCTTCACGTACGCGTCTTCGGCGTGGCGCACCTGGACTTCGAGCACGCTCACCAGGCGCTGCCACTCGCCCATCGCATCGTAGACCGGCTCGAGCACGCCAGCGGCGGCGAGTCCTGCGCGGTCGCCGTCCTTGATGCCCTCGAGCGCCGCCAAGGTCGGCGGGTGGTCCGGCTGAATGCCGAGAATGTCGCGATACAGCTCCACGGCCCGCTCGACGTCCGCCAGGTGTTTCTCGAACAACTCCGCGATGCGGTACTGGAAACTGACCGCTTCGGCGGCGTCCTGAGTGAGCTCCGCCTCGTGCTGCAAGACGCTCAACAACTCCGGCCAGTTCTCGGCCGTCTGGTAGAGCACGTCGAGCCGACCCAGCGCAGTCAGGTCATCGGGATCGAGCTCGAGTACCTTTTGGTAGGTGTCGATGGCTCGCCCCACATCGCTCAGCTCACGCTCGTGAACGGCGCCAACCTGGTAGAAGATCATCTTCTTTTCGTCCGTATCCAGGACGAGATCGACCTTCTTGTTGTAGACGCCGAGCATGTCCTCCCAGCGCGAGAGGCCCAGATAGAGGCTGATCAAGGCGTCGATGCTCTTCAGATCCTCGGGATCGATCTCCAGCACCTTCAGGTACACGTTGATCGCGGCGTCTTTGCGCTCGAGGACTTCTTCCTCGATGCTCGCAGCCTGATACAGGGCCGCCTTCTGATCCTCGGTATCCTCGAGGATTGTCGCCTTGCGCTGTAGGATCAGCGCCATGTCGGCGTAACGCTCGGTCGAGTGGAATAGAGTCTGCAACGACTCGGCCGCCGCCAGATTCATGGCGTCGATCTTGAGCACCTGGCGATACAGCTCGATCGCCCGGTCCACGTTCCCCACGTCGTTCTCGAAGACTCGGGCCGCGAAGGTGTAGAGCTCACTGGCGAGGTCAGGCTCGGTCTGCTCCAACGCGAGCTTCTCGAACACCTGGGCCAGATCCTGGAATCGGCTCGTGACTCGGGCCAAACGGTCGAGCCCTTGCTGTGTACCTTCGTGGGCCGGATCGGCGGCGAGCGCGCGCGCCATGGTGTCGAACGCGGCGTTCACATCGCCGGCCGCATCTTCATGCAGCGATGCAATCTGGTGCAGCAACTCGACCTGGCGCGAAGGATCGTCGGCGCGTCGGACCTGCACTTCGTGCACACCGATGAGCTTCTGGTAGTCCCCTTGCTGCCGATACAGCGGCTCGAGGATCTCCGCGATCGCCAGCTCGTTCTCCGGGGCCTGGCCCAGGCGTTCGAGGGCCGCCAGCGCGGGGGCGTCGGTCGGCTCGCGATCCAGGACCTGCCGGTAGCCTTCGATGGCAGAGTCGACGTCGCTCATGCGGGTCTCGCGGAGCGCGGCCAAGCGCAGCATCAATGAGAGCTGCGTTGCCTCATCTTCGGCGAGCCCCAGCTGGGTGTCGAGGTTCTCCGCCAGCTCCGCCCACATGCTCTGGCGGGTGAACAGGCCATCGAGCGCCGAAAGCGCCACGGCGCTCGCGGGGTCGAGTGCCAACACCTCTCGGTAAGCGGCGATCGCCTCCGATGGTTTGCCCAACTTCTCCTCGAAGACCTGCGCCATTTGCGCGTACAGCGACTCGCGCTCCGCGCCGTCTTCGGCCAGGTCGATGCGGCGACGGAACACGCCCACCAACTCTTCCCAGTGCCCGGTGCCCCGATAGAGCGCGTCCATGGCCGCGAGCGCCTCAGCGTCGCCTGGGTCGAGCGCGAGCACTTTGTCGTAACTCTGCGCCGCGTCCGCGACGAGCTGGAGCTGCTCTTGGATCGACGCGAGTCGCATCCAGTAGTCACGCGCGAGCGGCGCGTCGTCGATGCCCGCGGCCACCTCCTGGTAGATCCGAATCACTTCCTGCCAGGCGCCGGACTGCTCCGCCAACTGCTCGAGCTCCAGCCGCGTGTCCACCAGCGCCGGGTCTTGCTTGAGAGCACGAGCCTGCGCGTCGATCGCTCGCTCGAGTGATTGCAGCTGGTTCGCCGCGACGAAGGCGATTTTGCGGAGCAGCGCCACGCGGCGTTGGGGATCACTGTCGGCAACGGCCAGGATCTCCAGCGCTCCGATCAGCTTCTCCCAGTCCTCGCGTACCTCGTAGATGGTCTCGAGGATCGCGGCGGACTCCCCCCGCAGCTCCTCGTCAGTGAGCATCTCCTCGAGGGACACCCGAGCGCCCTCGTGATCCTGATTGATGAACAAGATCTCGCGGTAATTGGTCAGCGCGCCAGCCGCGTCGGACAAATGACGGGCCTGGGTCTGTGCGAGGCGAAACTTGAGATCGACCAGCGCCTGCTCGCTCGAGTCCAGCTCGATGCGGCGGCGCAGGACATCTGCGTAAGCCTCCCAAGCACTCGTCTCACCGTACAGGCGATCGAGAGCTTCGAGCGCGATGCCGTCGGCCGGGTCGTCTTCCAGGACTGCCTGGTAGGTGCTGATGGCCGACTCGGCGTCGCCAAGCTGTCCCTCGTGCAGCCGGGCAATCTCGTAGAGAATCGGCTTCTTCGTCTCGGTGTCGTAGGCGAGATCGCGCTTCTTCGCGTAGACCTCGAGCAAGTCTTTCCAGCGTTCGGTCTGCCGATAGAGCTTCTCCAGCGCCTCCAGCGCCACTGCGTTCTCCGGCTCCGCCTCGTACACGGCGCGGTACTCCGCGAGTGCGTCGTCGATACGACCCACCTCGTCGACCAAAATCCGCCCGAGCCGTAGACGCAACGCGGTCGCGAGCACGGCGTCACTCTCCTGCTCGGCGCGCTCCTCTGCGGCGCGATAAGCAGCCACGACCTCATCCCAGCGCGAAGTTTGTTGGGCCGCGCGCTCGACGTCAGCTTGACTCTGGTCGTCGCTGGGCGCGATCTCGAATGCCGACAGGAAACGCTCGAAGGCTTTGGCCTTGTCGTTGATACGCGTCTCGTAGAGCTCGGCGACCTCCCTGAGCAGAGCCAGCCGCTCTCCCGGCTCGTCGACGTGGCCGAGCTTGACCTCGATCGCGTTGGCCAGTCCCTTCGGGTTGTTGGCCTCCGTGTAGACGGGGATGAGGCGTTCGGCAGCCGCCAGGTGGGTCGGCTCCAGTCCGAGCACCTTTTCGTACGCCTTCGCCGAGCGGTCGGGCTTGCCCTTCTGGGTCATCCACAGCTCGGCGATCTTGAGCAGCATGCCGATGCGCTGCTCGTTCGTGTCAGCCTTCGCCTCGTTGCTCTCCAGCACGCGGATGAACTCGTCCCACTTGCCGCTCTCGGCGTAGAACACTTCGAGGTCGTCCCAGCGTCCGAGTGTCACGTAGCGCTTCTTCAGCTGCTCCTGGGCGCGGCGGTCATCCGGCTGAATGGTGAGTAGCTGCCGGTAGGCTTCGACGGCGCGGACGTCGTCTTTGAGACGATCGCCCACGACCTGACCGAGCTTGTTCAGGATGTTGATCTTCGCGCCGGTGTCGTAGGTGATCTGCGCCTGCTTCTCGAGCACGTCCGCCAACTTCTCGTAGTCGCGGGCTCGCTCGTACAACTGAGCCAGCGCATCGATGGCATCGGAGTCTTCGGCGTCGTTCTCGAGCACTACGGCCCAGAGATCGATACAGACTTCAGGCTTCTTGACCCGCTCCGTCGCGAGCTGCGCAATTTCCTTGAACGCCGCGCTGCGAACGGGACCCTGCTCGTATTGGCGCGCCTCGTTGGTCTTCAGCTGAATCAGCTTTTCCCAATCGCGCCGTTTTTCGTACATCTGGCGCAGGTAGTCGATGGCCCCGGGATTGGCGGGCTCGACTTCCAAGATGCGCTCGTAAGTCCGCACGGCCTCGGCCTGATTGACGAACTTGTGAACGTAGAGATCGGCCGCCTTCAGGTAGAGGTCGACCTTCTCGGCCGTGTCGGTTACCTCGTCGGCCAGCGCGACCAACGTCTTCACGTACTCGTGCATCTTCTTCGACGACTCTTGCTCCTCGAGCTGAGCGCGAAGCTCCGCGATCTTCGCGGCATCACCGCCGCCGCTGGCCTGTGCCGGGGCCGCCTGGGGCGCCGACTTCTCGGCTGCCGGCGCGGAAGCCGGAGCAGACGCGGGCGCCGACGCTGGCTCCGCCGATGCGGCAGGAGCGGACGCTGCCTCCCCGGGAGCTTCGGCAGCGTCGCCGCCGAGCTTCTCGCCGATCTGAGCCTCGAAGGCCTGCAGGGCGGGATGCTCGGGGTCGACCCCTGCGAGCCGCGCGAAGACGGCGCGCGCACGAATCAGATCGCCGAGTTCGCGCCAGACCACCAGGCCCGCGTGGGCCAAGAGGTAGGCGCTGCCGGCAGTCTCTCCCAGAGCGTCAGCGAGCTCTTCGGCCTTGGCCGCTACCTGGGTCCACTGGCCATCCCGAGTACCGTGCAGGTCCTTGTAGAACGCAAACGCCGCTTCGTGAGACGGATCGAGCCCAAGGGCTTCGTCGAGCAACGGCTGCGCCGCGTCGAAGTTCTGGTGGCGTAGCGCCCAGCGCACACCGAAGCGGAACGCGAGATCCGCCCGTGTCGTGGTATCCGGGAGCCCGTCGAGGACCTGGCGCTGCATCGCGACGACTGCGTCGGTTCGACTCGCGTCCACCAACAAGCCCTCGTACAGCGCGGAAACGATCACGCTTCCCGGATCGGAAGAGTACGCGCGGCCCAAAATCCCCTCGACTTCGTCCGGCGCATAACGCCGCGCGATGCGCGCTGCGCGCAGCAGTGCCTCGGCCTTGCCCTCGGGGGTTTCGGTCTCGTGGGCGGCGCGCAGCACCACTCCGATGCGCTCCTGCCAGTCTTCCGTCCCCACCATGACGTCATCCAGAAGCTGGCCGACGTCGCCGCTCTGCCCGTCGTTCATCGCGCGGGCGTACGCGTCCGCGGCGCGTTCGTAGTCGGCCAGGTCGCAGAACACGTCGCCCAGTTCGCGGTACAGGGCTGGTGCCTGCGCCTCGCTCGAATTCTTGAGCTGCAGCTCGAGCAGCTTCTGGACCATGTTGAGCTTGCCCAGCTCCCAATAGATGCGCCGCGCCTCGGCCAACGCCTCTCCCAGTGCGGGATTCAGTTTGAACGCGTCTTGGAAGTGTTTCAGAGCCTTCACGCTCTGAAGGAACTGCGAGTTCAACAGGCGCCCCAGGCGGAGGTGCATCTCCGCTTTGGCGGCCGGATCCTGGGCGCTCGCAATGGCCTGCTCGAGTGCTTCGGCGAGGCCGGCCCAATCGTGGTGACGCTCGAGGTTGTTCAGACGCTGCTCTAGATCCATGCTTCCTCGGACAAATGGCGCACGGCCGCAGTGGTGCTCTTCTTTGGAGAAAGCATGACTGCGACCGACTTCATCGACAGATCGAATTCAAACAACCCCGCAACGGGCACTCCTGACCCGGCGGAACAAGCCTCGTGGCGTTCGGCCCGTCGCGGACTCGGCAAGGTCAGTTGACCTTTCCGCCCAGCTTTTGGATGAGTGTGTTGGCCGACTCGCACTGTTCCTTGAACTGGGCGGCTTTCGCACTCCGACAAGCACGTTTCACGAATGAGCTGAGGAGGCGGACGGCCTTCTCCTTCTGGGGCGGATCCATCACGGCATAAGTGCTGCCCAGGTTGAACGCGATCTCGGGGTGGCTGTCGCCCGCGACCTCTTCAGCCTTCTCCATGGCCGCGACCATGCCCGCCTTGTCGTTGGACGCCTGTGCGACCTGGAAACGGAGCACGTACATCCCGTAGAGATGGTTGTTGTTCTTCTCGCCCGGAGGAACGACGCGCGTGCCTTCTTTCAGCACAGCATCGGCCTCTTTGTAGAAGCGCATCGCGATGTAGAGCTCCGCGAGGGGGGGGTAGAAATAGGGAGTGACCGCGTCGTGCTCGACGGCCTTGGTGTAGTTGTCGAGCGCCCCCTGCTCGTCATTGGTCCAGAGGCTGGTCTCTCCCAAGAAGTGGTAACACTCGGCGAAGTTCGGGTCCTTCTCGATGCACTTCTTCAGCGGCTCCTTCGCCTCTTCGTATTTGTCGGGGTTGCCCGCCTCGGCCATCTTCACGAGCGCGTAACCGCGCTTGTAATAGTAGTTCGCAAACGTCGGCGCGACCTGTGATGCCCGGGAGAGGGTCGAGGCCAGCTTGTCCCAGTCCTCTTTCTTCTCGTAAGCCTTCGCCAGCTTCCACATGATCCGATGGTTGGTCGGGTCGAGCTGGATGGCCTGCTCGTACTTCTGAATCGCGCCCTCGGTATTGACCTTGATGGCTTGGTCACCCTCGTTGGCGAGATTGATGGCTTCGATGTGATCTCGGCTGCACGCAGATGCAGCAACAAACACCGCCGCCAGGCAGGCGACCTTGGAAACGCTATCCAGTTTCATCGTGAGCTCACCCTCTGTTTTCGTGCTTTGGCAACGGGTGGAACATCGCTAGAGAGCAGGAGAATCCACACGATGTCTCCAGCCCAGGGCCACCCCGGCAAGCGAGCGGACCGATACCCCACACATGAGGCAACCGCCCGAAAAGCGGTGCATCAGCATATGCAGACGGGGGGATCGAAGTAAAGGTGGTTCGTGGCCGGATTCTGTCGAGATTCCTTCAGGTTTTCGGCTCTCGAAGCGCGCGGGCCCCGGCCCTCCGGCTGCTCCTCGACGGCCGCGGCCCAAGGCCACTGGACCGCGCGTCGACCCTCACCGCCGCGCGGAAACGAAAAAGCGCGCCACCCGACAGGGAGGCGCGCTTCCGAGGCCGACTCGCTCGACGATCAGCCGGGGCTGAACATGATCGGGTAGACGACCGTTACGATACCGCCTTCAGGCTGCGGGAAGCTGAGGCCGTAGTACGCACTGACCACGCAACCCACCACGCCGCTGTCCGGAATGTCCGAGCCACCGTTCGAGACGTTCGACACCGAGCCATCACGACCGATGACGAAGCGCACCGACACGCGACCTTCCAGGTTCGGGTTTCGAGACAAACCCTGCTCGTAACACATGCGGAACCGACCGTAGTTCTGCCGCACGATGCGCTGAATGACCTCGGGGGGCAGGCGACCACTCACGGTCGTGGCACCCATGCGGACCTTGGGAGCGCGGGTGGCGTGAGCCCCGCCCAGGCGACCATGTCCGGAGCCGAAGCCCTGACCCGTGCCGGTGCCGGCACCGTGGCCGAGGGTTCCGATCGAGCCGAGGCCAATGCCCTCGCCGCGACCACCACCACCTTCGCCGATACCTGAGAGGCCGAGACCGCCGGCGCCGAAGGCGTCACCGATTTCATCACCCCACATGTTACCGCGGGCCGACATGTCGTCCTGACCCAGCGATGTCTCACGACCCCAGGGCGCCGTAGGCGCGTTCGGGTCGCCGGCTGCTCCGGTGTTGAGCAGACCGATCATGCCGAATTCCTGAGCCTCACGCAGGGCTGCCTGCCGAGCAATATGCGGATCCGGATTGTCCTTGGGCCCCTGGACGGCGTAACGCTTGTTGGTGGCCTTCGTGGTCGGGTTACCCATCGAGCCTTCTTCGCCCTTGGCTCGTGTGCCCGTCCCGCCTTCCTTGTTGTCCGCCTTGTCCTCGGTGACCTGCTCGGTCTCCTTCTCCTCCATCTCACGCTCGGCAGCGCTCTTCATATACTGCTGGATGAGATAGAGCTGGTCCTTGTCGATGCCCTCGTCGTCCGTCAGACCGAGCGGCGGGACGAAGAACGCCATGGCTGCGATGAGCCCTGCGTGCGCCAGGAACGACAGCGCGAAATAAACGAACACCGTCCAATCGACGCCCGCACCCACACCGTGCTTGATGGGCTTGCCGGCGTTCACTGCAGCAACCTGGAACACGAACTGGTCGAGCTCGATGCGAGCACGTCCGCCGCCTGGCAGCGGGAACTGGTGTCCACCACTGACCTCTGCACTGGGCTGCGCCTTCGCGCGCGCTTCGTCCAGTGTCATCCGCGGCTGCCCCGGAATTTCGATGTGGCCCTTGGCGCCCGGCGGAATCACCACCGCCACCGACGCACGATCTCCGACCACCACCGGCATGCGCGTGGTGCCAAGCTTCTCCGCCGGAATGTAGAAATCACAGCCGAAATTCTTGCTCTGCTCCTCACCCACGTAGAACGTGCGAGGCGGCGTCAAGTGCGAGACGTGCAGCACGTTGGTGCCCCACATCACCATCACCTCCACCGACTGAAGGTGCGCGACTTCCACCTCTTCGGCAGGCACGTCGGGACCGCTCTTGATCAGCGTGTAGGTGTACGTCCCGGGCGGCGCGTCATCGGGCACACGCAGAGCCTCGACGTGCGACTGCTGCTGGGCACCCGCTGCAAACGGGTTGAGCGCCGAAGCGCCCACGTCGAACGGGCTTGCCGTGCCGACGGCGAAGGGACTCGAGGCAGCCGCCGCCGCGAACGGGTTCGAACCCCCGAACGGATTGGCTCCCCCGAACGCGCTGGCTCCACCCGGCGCAGGCATCGCCGGCGCGGGCGCTGCCTGGGCTGGCGCGGCCTGAACCTCTGCTCCAGCGGCCTCGGCGCGCTCGAGCAAGATGTTGGTACCGCCGACCTGGATCTGATCGCCAACGTGCAACTTGCACTTGTTCACGCGGGCGCCGTTCACCATCGTGCCCGGCTCATTGCCGAGATCGATGAGCGTGATGTCGTCGGGGCTACCGACCTCGATCACGGCGTGCATGCGGGAAGCCAGCTCGTCGTCGACGCGGAGATGGCTCTTGGGGTCCTTCCCTACCTTGACGATATCCTGCGCAATGGTCTCGCGACGTTGCAGAGCGTCACCCTGATAGAGCGCAAACGTGAGTACAGCCTTTGCCATGCTTCTGACTTCCCTGGTTGTCCGGACGATGCCGAGCTCGGAGAGCCCGACACCTGCCCAGCCTCAAATGTTCTCGACCGACTTCAGCATTTCCGGCACGAAAGAAGTGCGCGGACGGATCAGCGTGGTGCGAGCCGCGCGAGGACGAACACGAATCGTTGCATCGTTCGGTCCGAAGCCGCCAGCATTCAGCGGATCGTCGTCGAACGAGTAACCGTACCCGTCGTCGCCACCCTTCGTTTCCTTGGCCGCGGCCTTGCCTTGCGCAAAAGCCGACGGAGTCACGACGAACGCAGCGACCGCGAACGCCAACGCAAACCCAACCTTGAGCGAGCGAGTCATGGTTCCAGCCTCCTCAAAAAATTCCGACGCAATTACAGTGTGATTGTAGTCCGGCCCGACGGTCGACGTCAATGGTCTCGCGGGGGCCGTCTGTCTCGCAGCTCTGGGTTGGGAAGAGCAATGCACCACGAAGGGGACAGACAGCCCGTCCCAACCGAAGTTCCATTGTCGCCCGAACACTGCTGCGAAAAGTCGAAGGCCCGCCCGAGGAGTCCGCCCCCCCGAACGAGCCCTTCGCGCAAGGCGAAAAGCCTCACTTCTTGTCGCCACCCTCTGGCGGCGGGGCCGGCGGAGGTGGCGCATTCTTGGCAGCTTCACCCTCTTTGATGAACTTGGCGGTATCGACGGCGTCTTCAGCCCGTTCCTTGGCGCGCTTCACCGCGTCGGCGAACTCGGGCGCGCTGCCCGCCTTGTCGATGAACTGCTTGTAGGTCGCAGCCGCCTTTTCGAACATCGGCACGGCTTCCTTCTCCGAGCCCTTCGTCCGGTACTCCTGAATCAGGATGGCCTCGTTGTAGTAGGTCTCTGCTCGACTCGGGTCGATCTTCTTGGCTTCGTCCAGCTCCGCCTGAGCCTTGTTGATCGCAGCGTTATCACCGAGCCTGATCTGCCCGCGAATGGCTAGCGCTAGGCCCAGGTGGGCCTCGTACTCCTTCGGCTTCAGCTTGATCGCGTCCCGATAGGCCTTCTCCGCCTCTTCGAAGCCC
Organism: Myxococcales bacterium; assembly: GCA_016706225.1. Lineage (NCBI taxonomy): Bacteria > Pseudomonadati > Myxococcota > Myxococcia > Myxococcales > Myxococcales bacterium. Next base: position 81,841 of record JADJKB010000008.1, on the reverse strand, counting down.
CGAAAGCTCAGGTTCACCGCGGCGTAGTTCATGTGGGCCTCGAAGAACTTCGAGTCCAACTTGCGCGCAGCGGCGAAGCTCTTGACTGCGCCGTTGAAGTTCTTGAGCTCGACCTGAATCAGGCCGGCGGTGTTGTGGAGTGGCGCATAGTTCGGGTTCTTTCGAACGCCCTGCGACGCGACGAGCGCTGCCAAATCGAGCTGCTGGCTGTTGACGTCCGCCGACTTGGAGCTCGCAGCAACCAAGCCGCGGCGCTTGCGCCCGCGCTTGGAGGCCTCGGCGTCGGCCTTCGCCTTCGCTTGCTCCAGGTAGAAGATCGCCAGCTGGTTGAACGCAGCCATGTACGAGTCGTCGATTGCGAGCGCGCGCTGCAGGTTCTTCTTGGCGCGCTCCATGTCGTTCTTGCCGTCCTGATCGGCCGAGTCGCCGTTGCGCTCGAGCTGAAGGGCGGCAAGGCTCACGAGTGCCTCGACGTTCTGGAACTTCGCCTCACGAATGATCGCTTCCAGAGTGGCGATGGTGCCCTCGAGGTTCTTCGACTTCTCGAAGTCGTAGAGCGCAAGCTGGGCGCGAGCTCGGTGGAAGGTCGGATCTGCCTTGGCCGCCGCCTCGAACTGCCCGCGAGCCTGCGCGTCCTTGTCACAGCGCTGATAGGCGAGTCCCGCGTTGTAGAGGGCTTCGGGCAAGGACTTTCGGGTCGCGTCGACCTGGGCTTTGTTCGCGGCGAGGAATTGCTCCGCGACGGCAGTGCAACTGCTATCGGCCCAGTCACCCTTCTTGTCGCGTTCGGCGAACGCATCGAGCGCTCGCTCGAAGCCCGCGGCCGCTTCCTTGGCGACCGCTTGGCCGTGCCGGGTCTTCTTGCCGCTGTCTTCGCCAGGGCGAAGCGGACCCTTGCCACTTCCGCCGCCGCCTCCGCACGCTGCGGTGCTGACGATCACAGCCGTGGCTGCGACCAGGGTGAAGCGCGTTTTCAAGTTCTGCCAGGCGCTCATCACTTCTTCCCACCCTTCTTGGGTTCTTCCGGCGCCGCTTTTTTCGGAGCCGGAGGCTCTGGGGGCGGGGCCACAGTCACTAGCGGGTCACCGCCGATGCGAAGCGGGAACGCCTGCTCGTTGAGCACGCTGTTCACGCGGGTTGGTGCACCACGGAATTCGTCGATGAGGTGGTATTCGGTCTTGTAGGTCTTCGCGAGCCACTTCTCGCACTCACGGCTGTACTCGTCGAAATACTGGTACTTCACCGAGTAGCCGAGACAGGTTTCGAAGGCACCGCGCGCCGTCTTCTTCTGCGGCTCCGAGGCATCGTCGAGAGCGCCGTAGTAGGCGGTCCGAAGCTCGTAATCTTTCTTGATCGTGTCCGGGATGGGGGCCGCGCGGAACTCGTCCACGAAGGTTCCCCACATGTTGCCGACCTGAGCGCCGGCAGAGATCACCCAGCGCGGCGGCGGCACGGGCTGAAGGTCGACGATCTTCTTGTATTCCTTGGTTGCGTCGTCGATGAGCGGCTTCTTCTTGCCGATCCAGTCCTTGACCTTGACGTTGATGTGCTTGAGCACTTCGTCCTTGGTCGCAGGCCCGGTAAATGCGGGGAACTTCACCGCGTCGACCTTCGCCTTCTTCTGCTCGGCGAAGAAGAACAGGCCCTCGCCGACCGCCTCGAGCGCGCGGCCGAGTCGCCGTTGTTTGTCGCCCTCGCCTTTCTCGATTTCGGCCACGGCCTTGGACGGATCCGCCCAGAGCTTGACGACGGCGCCGTACTCGTTGGCAGCGTTCTTCTTCGACTCCTTGAGGGCGCGTCCCATCAGTGCATGGGCTTGGACTCGGACGTCCAACGTCGCCTTGGAATCAATCTGGCGCATTGCGCCGCCCAGCCGCTTGGCGACGTTGCCCCAGTCCTTCTTCTCTCCGTAATGCGCGGAGATGGCGAAGGCGATCTGAGCAACCTGATCGGGCTTGCGCGCCCCGAAGTAGCGGTTGAACTTGTTCGCGTCGTCGATGGCCTTGTCATCCTGGCCCAGGCCCAAGCGCAGCACCACGGCGTCGCTGAGGGCCTTGTCCGCTTCCTCGCCGCACTTCCTCAGCTTCCCGCAGGTCTGCTCGACGTAGCGCTCGAAGAAGTCCGCTGCGCGGTCGTACACAGCGATGGCCTGGTAGTTACCGCCGATCTCGTACGTTGCCTTCTGGGCCAGGTCGGACTTCTCCATCCCGTACTTGGGATCGAGGAGAATGAGGCGGGCTTGAATCGACTTCGCGAGGAGCCGGCCGGCCTGGTAGGCGCGCGCCATGTTGTAGACGATTTCGCTCGCCTTCTCACACTGCTTCGGCTTCTCACCCTTCGACAACGGGCCTTCGCAGTAGCCGCGCCACATCTCCAAGTAGGCATCCGCGCCCTTCTTGTAGTTGTCGACAGCCTCTTTGCTGTTGCCCTTCTCGAGCTGTGAGTCCGCGAGCTCGACCGTCTTCTGAGCGCGCAAGCGCTGGATGTCGAACTGGATCCGGCTGAGGAGCTCGCAGTTCTCCTTGTTGTCGTCGGCCTTCTTGCCCTCGCAGTAGAGCTTCAGGAAGGTCGGCACGTCCTTACCCATGTCGTCGAAGCACGTCGGGCGGGGTGGGTCGGCGCGGCCACCGAGCACGTTCAAGGCCTCGAGGTAGAGGTTCGCGGCGTACATGCCGGAGTCATGGGTCGAGTGGTTGATGGCAACGTCGCGGAACGCGAGCGCGGCCTCCTCCCAGTGCTGCGCCTCGTAGTAGGTACGCGCGCGGGCGAACTTGACCTCGACGTACTGGTCCTCGGCGGTCTTGTCGCCCTTGGCCGGCGTGATGTAACAGACGTAGCGGTTGAAGGCCTGGATCATGCCCTTCTGGAGGCTGGTAAACTCCTTGGGCTTGAACTTCTCCCACTCGCCCTTCTTGGCTTCGCGATCCTTGGAGTCGGCGCCCGTCGGGCCGAGGCCCTTGCCCTTGCGGTCGGACTGGCCCTTGTACATCGCGTCGTACATCTTCTGGTAGCAGAGCACCGAGGCGTAGGCGGCCTCAGCCGCGCTCTCGCCCTTCGGGTCCTCGGCAACGACCGAGTCGAAGGCCGGACCGCACTCGTCCCAGCGCTGCTGGAAGTAGAGCAAGTCCGACATCGCGTACTTGATCTTGTACAGGGTCGGCCAGTCGCTCTTGACGATGCGCGGGAACTCGAACTTGCTGAACTCTGCGCGATCGAAGTTCTCGGCGACCTTCTTGTAGAGGTAGGCCGCCAGATCCATCGTCTTCTTGTCCCCGGTGCCTCGCACGCCGCCGGAGCCGACGGCCTCGAGGTGCCACGCCATGGCGCTTTCGGCTAGGAGCTCCGCGGTGCGGTTGGCACACTCGAGCTTCTTGTCCGCGGGATGGCTCTCCTTCATGAAGGCGTTGCGCATCGCGAGCTGGGTCTCGAGCTCTTTCTTGATGCCGTCCTTGTCCGACGACTTCATGGCCTGGGTCGCGACGGTGATCTGCGTCTGGTAGTGACAGCTCTTCGGGCCCTTGTCGCGGCTCAAGAGGTCACGATAGAGGGCGATACCCTCCTTGTAGTGCCCGGTGTCGATGTAGGCGAGACCGAGGTCATTGAGCATGTCGATGGTCTTCGACTGCTCGCCACCCTTGTCGCCCGACAGCGGCTTGAAGAAGTTGAAGGCGCGATCCGGTTGCCCGCTGGCCGCATACACCGGGATCATGTCCCGGCGAGCGCTCTTGGCGAGCTGGGCCGCGTTGGGCAAGGCCGCGTACTGGTCGCCGTACTCGATGACCTTCTTGAATTCGTTCAAGGCGTCGGCGAACTCGGTCTTGTTCCAGTGCACGTAGCCGAGCTTGTAGCGAGCAAAGCCGTAGACCTTGTTGTCCGGCGGCGGGTACTTGATCACCTCTTTGTAAGCCGCGGCCGCCAGATCCCACTTGGCCGGGTCGCCCTGAGCTTCCTGGAAAAAGAGCTCACCGAACGCCAGATAGGCGTTGGGAATGTAGGGCGACTTGGGCGCCTTCTCGATCAGCTCGAAGTAGATCTTGCGGGCATTGGTCAGGTCGCCCGCCTGCTCATACTCGTAGGCGAGGTAGTAGAGCACCTCGTCCAGGCGCGAGTAGTTCGGGTACGCCGACTTCATCAAGATGTAGTACTTGATGGCGCTCTTACGAGCGGCGACGACGATCTTCTTCGCTGACGAGGCGTCGCTGCGAGCCTTGGCGGCCTGGCTCGGGTTCTTCTTCTTGTAGTCCTGTGCCTTCACGTCCGCCGCGGTCTTGTCACGCAGGGCTGCGCTCTCGAGCTCGACGTAGCCTTCGGCGAGTCGCCGGATGAGCTGCGGTCGATCTGCCGACTTCTTCGGCGTGTTCCGGTACAAGCGCTCGAGTCCCTGGATCTCCGTGATCAAGAGCGCGCGCGAGCGCGCCTGCAGGCGGTTCTTACGGGTATCGCGCTGCCCGGCGGCCATGGCCTCTGTCGGGTTCGTCGGTTTGGCATTGCTCGAGTCCTTGCGCTCGCGAGGCGGAGGCGCACTCTTGAACGCGGCAGGGCGCTTGCCACCGACGGTGAACTTGCTCGGTCCGCCCGGGCACTCGCTCAGGGTCTTTTTCGCCTCCGGGCCCACACAAGAGCTCGAAAGATCGTCGGCCGCCGCCGACGTCGCCGGGGCGACGATCAACGTGCCCAGGAGAGCCGCCAGCAGGGAAAACGCTTTGAGGGACTTCATTCTATTTACCTCCCACACGCCGACTCGACCACCTGACGGTAGAAGCCGAGCTCGTCACGCCAGTACTCACCGTCGAAGGGCCACAGCACGTGCTCCTCGTCCGGTTTGACGACGCCGTAAATCTTCGATTCAGCCTTGCTGACCTGGCCCTTGCTGATCTTCTCGTCGAGCAAGTTGCGCTGGGCCGCCGTGATGTCGATCAAGATTTTCTCGCCGTTTCGCAGATGCTCGTTGAGTTCGTCGACGTTGCGCTGGTAGCGCAGCATCGCCAGCTCTCCGGCCTGACGCACGGCAAGGTCGCGGGCGATCTTCAGCGAATCTTCGACCTGTTTGCCCACTGCAGAGCCGCGGAACGCGGGGGGCGACTTGCGGTAGCGCTCCATCTCGTCGTCCAAGATCCGGACGTACTCGATGTTGCGGAGCAGCTGTCGATCGGAGAGTGCGTTCTCGACGATGGGCTTGATCTTCGAGTCGAGGCTGGCCTTGCCCTCGCGCACTTCCTTCAGGAACTTGAAGAACGGCTCCTCCTGGTTCTCACCCTTGAAGCGCTTGAGCACCTTCTCGAGTTCGTCGCGGATGGGTACGAACTTCTTGTTGAAGCGAGCGACCACGATGGTCGCTCCCTCGTAGTTGCAGTTGGCGAAGTAGATGACCGCCTTGAGCACTTCCGCTTCCGGATAGAACGAGTTCGGGAAGTACGGCGACTGGATGGTGTGGATGTTCCCGAGGGCGTGCGGGTAATCGCCGGCCATGAAGTAAGCCCAAGACTGCTCGAAAAGCGCGTCGAGCCAGTACTCGCTGGCGGGCTGGATTTGGTTCCAGTACTTGACCGCCGCGCTCAGCTTCTTCTCATCGACCTGCGGGGTGTTGCTCTCCGGGTCTAGCTTGATGGACGCCGAGTAGTAGGTTCGCGCCATCGACAGGTAAGCGAGGTCGCGCAGACGATCTTCGTCCTCCACTCCCTCGGCACCTTCGTCGATCAACTTTTCGATGCGCTGGAACGACTGCACCGCGGGCACACTCTTGCGGAGCTGTACGTAGCTGATGCCCGTGAAGAACTGGCTCTTCACGTAGTATTCGCTCTTGCGGTCGACCTTCTGGAACAGGCGAATGGCCTCTTCGTACTGCCGGTTGCGGTACTTGTAGCGACCCAGCATGTAGTTGAGCTGCCAGAACAGATCGCGCTGCTGTTCGTTGTCGAACCGGGCGACCTGATCGTCGCTGTACTTACCCACGCGCTCGATGATGTCGGCCGGCTCGGGGAGCTGCGTGGCGAGCTTCGCCAGCCACAGCAGCGTCTCCTTGAATTTCAGGTGATTCTTGTTGTCGGCGATCTGGCTGAAGAGCGCGTAGCTCGCCTGGTAGAACTTCAGGCGATAGAGCGCGATGGCGAGGTAGTACTGCGCCAGTTGTTTGTTGCCCGGGTCGTCGCTCGTCTCGCCGTTGACGACGCGGAACAGAGCCTGTGCCGCCTCGTTCCAGCGCTCGCGATCGAAGAGCTTCTTGGCGGCCGCCGCCTCTTCGGTCATCTGACCGGCTACGACGGGACCTTGCTCGGTCGGCTGGCCTTCATCCAGATCGATGTCGACTCCGCCCTTCTTGGCGTCGCCCTTTGCGTCGCCCTTTGCGTCGCCCTTTGCGTCGCCTTTGGCGTCGCCCTTGGCATCACCGCCCTTTTTGGGGTCCGCCTTCGCGGCACCCTTCGCTGCGGGTTTGGCAGGCGCTTTTCCCGCCGGCTTCTTCGCCGGCTTCGCCGCTTCCGCATCGAGATCGATCACTTCTTGCGCGACCGCATCGGTGGTGCTGACGATTCCCAGTGCGGCGGTGGCCGCCACGCAGGCGGCGACAAGGCGCTTTCGGAACATGGATCCTCGCTTTAAAAATGGGGGCTTCGGGCGCTCGGGTAGCCCACGCACCGGCGGCTCTGATTCGGAGCCCCCAGGAGTTGGCATCAAAAAGTTCAATGAGAACCGATAGATACCACGCGCGGCCGGGCTGATGTTAGGTGGGCCCGCGCAGGGTTGTCAAGCGTCACCACACGGGAATTTCCGATTGCGTCGGCAGCCGGCTCCCCGAAGGTTGCGGGCACCGTGTTCGCGGGAAGGCGGCGGGTCTGCCGCACCGGGCCCGCGGCGCCCCTCGACCCGACCTTCTGGGTCGTGGTCGAGCAGACCTCGCTGCCGGCGTGAGCTTCGACACTCAAGCCCGCAGGAACCCTTGGGTCCCTTTCGCGTTGACGGGTCTCGCTGCGGTCGACTAGCTTTTCGCGAGCGCACGTCCTGGTGCGGTGCGGCGACTAAGCAGCAGAGTGCATTCCGGCGAACACTGAACGCGACAGGTGGCGAGCACACTATGACACGTCCGATTCCGGCTATTTGGCTCTTCCTGGCGTCTTCTTTGGGCCTCGGTGCGCTCGCGTGCGAGCCCGGGGGCGTTGGCGACCCCTGCACCCCCGAGGACGAGTACCAGACCACTTTCGGCGGCTACGACGAGAGCGAGGTCAACGTCGAGAGCCGGTCGTTCCAGTGCGACACCCGCGTGTGCCTCGTGAATCACTTCCGCGGGCGCGTCAGTTGTCCGTACGGGCAGACCGAGGGAGACCTCAAGTTGCCGGCGACAGACCCCAAACGCTGCCGCGTCCCCGGGACGAGCGGCGCCAACGCCGGCGACTCGATCGACGTCGCGGTGCCTGCGCAGCTGGTGACCCGTACCGCCGCTGCCTCCCCGGAACACGGTGGGGACGGCGTGAAGGACTCGGTCTACTGCTCGTGTCGCTGCGACGGCCCGGATCCCAACGCGCGCTACTGCGACTGCCCCAGCGGCTTTTCTTGCGAGAAGCTGATCGATGATCTCGGGCTCGGCTCCGCGCAGCTGGCCGGAAGTTATTGCATCAAGGATGGCTCGAAGTACGTCCCGACCAGCGGCGGCGTGCCGTGCAGCTCCGCAGTCTCCAACTGCGGCAACGACGGCAAGAACCCGTAGCGCTCCCCGCGTCGACAAACTCGCGCTGGGTGGCAGCGCGGAGCGAGCGGTCGTCCATTATCTGCGACAGCACGGCTGCCACATCGTCGCCACCAACTTGCGCCTCGGGCGCCTCGAGCTCGACGTGGTCGCTCGGCAAGACCGCACCATCATCGTAGTGGAGGTCCGGACCCGAGGCAGCGGCGCCTGGACGACCGGCTTTGGCAGTATCAACCTGAAAAAGCGCCAGCGAGTCCGCCGCGCCGGCGAGCGGTTGTGGAGGGCTCGGTACAAACACGACTCGAGCGTCGACCGCATGCGCTTCGACGCTGCCAGTGTCACCTTCGACGACGGTACACCGGTTGTCGAGTACGCCCAGGCTGCGTTTTGAGCGCCGCGGGAAGGCTTCAATCGAGCGTCGACTGCATGTCCGCGCGTAGCTTTCGCAGCGTCTCCATCTCGCCGGCCGCCACACTGCCTTCGAGCTTCTTCATCGCCTCGTCGAGCAGCGCGATCTCGTCTTCCTGGCGCTTCCGCCAGTTGACGACCATGTCGTTGAACGCTTCGAAGAAGTCCACCAGCTCGTCCCCTTTGCGGAGCTTGCCGGGGATCTTGAGCTTGCCCTCGCCGACCTCGCGGATTTGCCGCTTCATCTTGTAGATGGGTCCGGCAACCTTGTGCGTGACGAGAATGCCAGCGACTCCGATGCCCACGACGAGCAGCAACAAGACCGCTGTCAACGACGAGAGCATGGTCTTCTGCTGATTCGCGATGTCGGCGGACTGCTGTTTCAGGCTGGCTGACTGTGCCTCGAGCTCGTCTTGCTGCTTCTTCAGACGGTCGTCCTGGGATTGTGCGTCGGTCTTGAAGGCCTCGAGCAGCGCTGGATTGTCCTGGTAGGTCTCGTCCTTGACGATGTTCATCTGGACGACGGCGCTCACCTTGCGGCTCTCTTCAACGACCTGCTTGCCGTACGACACGACCTGTTCGCCCTTGCTCACGGTGGAGTAACTCTGGGCAAGCACCGCGTTGCTGGTGCGATACAGGATGAAACCGAGCGAACCACTCAGCACGATGGCGATCGCCACGAGGTACGCCGTGTACTTGAGCTGAAAATGGGTATCCAGCAGGTAGTTTCGGAGGCGACGCTGATGGCGCCCTCCGCCTGCCGCCGGTGCGGTTGCCGCTTCTGCCATGATGACTTTTCCTCAGTCCGTTCGGAGACCGCACGCGGGCGCCCCCGCTCGCATCGTAGGGTGCTCGGGAGCATTCGTCACAATTTGCTGGGCTGACGCGGTGTTTTTCAGGCGGTTCCCCTGCCCGCCAAGCGAGTGGCCGAGGAGCCCCGAGAGCGAGAACGGGCCTTGCGCCGGGGTCTCGAAGACATCGGGAAGGCTCACTGAATTCGCTCCATGTTCGCCGAGAACTTCTCGACCGCGCGCTCCGAAGCCATGCGAATCAAATCGTCCTCGCTCGACGTGTCACGGCCGGACACGCCGTCCTGGGTGAGCTTGACGGGGATGCTGCCCTTCAGCGCTTTGCCCGGGTAGGTGAAGATGGCGACGTCGATCTTGATCTGGAGCGAGCCGCCAGAGTACCGCGGCTCGAGCACCTTCGGGGACAGGTAGAAGGCCTTCACGCTCTTCCACTTGGATAGGCGTTTCTTGGCCTGGGCGGGCGTTTCGTCAGCGGGTGCAATCACGTAGCCGTCTTCCTTACCAGCTGCCTTGAGCATGGCTTTCCGGACCATCTTCACGATCTCATCACCGCTCCTGCCGCTCTTGTCGCTGGCCTTCGCGATCATCAGATAGACCTTGGTGCTGGCGGTGATGGCAGGCTCGGAGGCCGACTTGAGTAGCGTGAGCGCCTTCTTGATGGATGACTTGACGGTGGAGTTTTCCTCTTCGTCGAGCCGCGTGTTCAGACAGTCTTCGCCGCCTTGCTTGAGCTTGCCGAGCGCCGCGGCCGACGCCGCGCGCACGGTGGTATTCGAGTCTTCGAGGCCGGCGCACAGCGGTTCGACCGCGCGTTTGCTCTTGGAGGCACCGAGGGCCAGAGCCGCCTGCGTGCGGACTCGGAAGTCGTCGCTGTTCTTCAGCTGATCGGTGGCCTTGTCCACCCTGTCCTCAGCGGCAGCAATCGTGGTGACGACCAGCAACGTCAGCGTGACGAGCAGCGTCAGGATACGGCGAGCCGCCCGGGGCATTTGCCCGCAGCCTACCACGACCCGAGTGCCGCCTGCCGTCACCATCATGGATGCATTTCGCTCTGCCTAATGAGACGGTTCGGGAGCGTTCGGACTTCAATCGGAGTTATGCTCGGGCGCGGCTACTCCTACATCGGACTTCATGCGCTCACCCGCCTCGCTCCGTGTCTTCTTGCTGACCGTGCTGGTGGCGTGGGCTCCGCGCGCGTGGGCCGTGAAAGTGCAGGTTCGGGGCAACACCCAGGTCGATGCGCGAGCCGCGCTGAAAGACGGCCGCATCGAGCTGCGTGGCTCGGTGCGGGACGATACCGGCCGCCCGCTCGGCCAAGCCCGCCTGAGGGTCAGCGCAGCGCGGGAACGGGGGGGGCCAGTGCTGAAGCTTGGCAGGTCGCTCGGGTGCGGCACGACGGCGCAGAACCACATCCACCCCAGCGCCGAAGAGCTGCTCGTCGACACGGACGGGGCCGGCGCGTTCTGCCTGGCCTTCACCACGCTGGAGCGGCGCGCCGCGTTGCAGGTGGCGTTCGAGGGGGATCGCTTCCACGACCGCGGGGAGGTCACGCTCGATGTCGACTCGTCCCGGCGCAGCCTGCTGCTTGCGTTTTCGCCGGCGCCCGTTCAGCTCGCGCTGGAGCGGGAGACGCATACGGTCTGGCTCGACGCGCGGGTAGAGCCCAACGATGAGCCCATCGACGAGGCGCTGCAGATCCGCCTCTTGCTCAAAGAGCGTGATGGTTCGACGAGAGAGCTCGGGCGCACTGCGCTGCGCTCGGGCGAACGCGCCGAGGTCAGCTTCCACTCGCGGGATCTGGGAATGCCGGGTCTGGCCGAACTCGTGGCGGAGTTCGCTGGCTCGGATACCGTGCAGCCTGCGCGGCGCTCGGCGACGATCCAGCGCAACGTGCGGGTCGTGCTTTCGACCGCGGGCAAACTGGGGCCCGCTGATCCGAGCTCCGGCTTGAGCATCGATGTCGCTGTCGGGTCCAGCGTTGGGGCCGTGCCGAGCGGTGCGATCGAGATGGTGGTGGGAAACGACAGCGTCGGAACGGCGCCCGTGCACGCTGGCTCCTCCCGAGTCACTGCCTTGTTTCCCTTGCCCGCGGCGGGCGTCGTGCCCGTGACCCTGCGCTACCTGCCGGAGGTTCCGTGGTGGCTCGCGACTGAGCCCATCACCGTCAGCGTCCCAGTCTCACCCCCTAGCCCATGGCGCCGATTCCCCTGGGTCATCGCGGCGCTAGCTGTCGGCGCGTGGGTCGTGCGTAGCTGGTGGCGCCCGCCGCGAACGGAAAAACCTGAACGAGACCGCCTCAGCCTGCCTCCGGGACGGCCATCCTTGGAGGTCATCGAGGCGGGTCCCGAACGCTCCGGATGGCGCGGCCGGGTGTACGACGCCCACGAAGCGACCCCGGTGGGCGGGGCGACCTTGACCGTGATCCTACCGGCTTTCGCCTCGGATGGTGTCGCGGCCAGGACGACTACCGACGACGAGGGGCGTTTCGAGCTCGCACCGGTCAATCGAGTCGAGGGCGCCCGGCTGGAGGTCTCCGCGGCTTGGCACTCGACCCTGGTGAAGGACCTACCTCTGGCGGGAAGCCTCCAAATCAGTCTTGTTTCACGGCGCAGGGCCCTACTAGCGCGGCTCGTCGAATGGGCCGCACGAATGGGCAAGCCGTGGACCACGCCGGGCGACGCGACGCCGCGACATGTCGCCTCGGTGGCCCGCAGCCGCCGGGCCGAAGACGTCGTGGTCTGGGCCGGGGAGGTCGAACAGGCGGCGTTCGGGCCGAGCCCGCCAGACGCCGAGGTCGAAGAGCGGGTTCGGGAGCAAGAACCCGCTTGGCGGGCCGTAGACGATCCCAAGCGTTGACGGCCGAAACCTGCGCTCCCTATAGTCCGCGGCCCAACTGCCTGGAGGCACGCGCCACAGATGGAAATCGTCTACGTCCTCGTCGGGATCGTGGCGCTCGTCGCCGTCTACTTCCTGTTCATCCGCAAGTCCGAGCCGGACAAGCTCGGGGCAGCTCCGAAACAAGAGCTGCCAGCAAAACGGGAAGAGACCAAGAAGAGCGACGAGCCCAAGCCCAAACCTGCGGTCGCCGAGAAAGCCAAGGCCGCGGCGTCGAAAGACGCTGAGCCCGAAAAGAGCGCCCGGCGAGCGGAGTCTTCCCAGAGCGTCGAAGCCGACATCGCAGTCGAAGCGGAGGCGCCGGTGCCTTCGCGCCCCTCGCTCACACGCACGCGCGATGTGGCGGGCCTGCGCAAGGGCTTGGCGAAGTCTCGAGGTGAGGAGGGTTTCTTCGGCAAGCTCCGCGCATTGATCAGCGGGAAGAAGGAGCTGAATCCTGCGATCGCCGAGGAAATTGAGGAGATCCTGCTCTCGTCGGACGTGGGCGTCGGGACGACGCAAGCGATGCTCACGCGGATCAAAGAGTCACTGAGCAAGGCCGATCTCCTCGACTCTGAAAAGGTCTGGAGCGCGGTGCGCGACGAGGCCAAGCGCATCCTGGAGGTCGACGGCAAGGCGGGTGCGTTTCCCCTCACCGGCAATCCGACCGTGGTGCTCTTGGTCGGCGTCAACGGTGCGGGCAAGACGACGACGATCGGGAAGCTCGCAACGAAGCTTCAAGCCGACGGCAAGAAGGTCGTCCTGGCCGCAGGCGACACCTTCCGCGCGGCCGCCGTGCAACAGCTCGTCGTGTGGGGCGAGCGCATTGGTTGTGACGTCGTGCGTGGCAAGGACGGCGCCGACCCGGGCAGCGTGGTGTTCGACGCGATCAAGAAGGCCCAGGAGACCGGGGCCGAGGTCGTGCTCGCAGACACGGCCGGGCGCCTGCACACCAAGACCAACTTGATGGCCGAAATGAAGAAGATCGCCAAGACCGCCGACAAAGCCTTGGCTGGCGCCCCCCATGAGGTTCTGCTGGTGGTGGATGCGACCAACGGTCAGAACGCCCTGGCACAGGCCAAGGAGTTCAAGGAGCACCTCGAGCTCACGGGGATCGTGCTCACCAAGCTCGATGGCACCGCCAAAGGCGGCGTCATTCTCGGCATTTGTGACACGTTCGGGGTACCCGTCCGGTTCGTGGGCCTGGGCGAGCGCCCCGACGACCTGCGCGATTTCTCTCCGGACGAGTTCGTGGAGGCCCTGCTCGGGTTGGACGAAGAGGCGAGCGCCGCGTGATCGCAGGGGCTCGGAATGGTCCGCCGAGGCGCCCGATTTCGGGCGCGGACGAGGGGCCGAGATTGGGGCTGAGGGAGCGCGCGGGTTTCTCTTTAGTTTTCGTGGTTGATCGCAAAAAAGCGCGCGTGATATAGTCCCCCGGCACTCGGGCGTAGCGGATTTCGTTAATTATTTTGGGTAGTTGCAGAGCTCGTTGTAGCGGTAGTCTCCGCAGCGGTCGTGGTTCACGGAAAGCGGAAGAGGCATCGATGAAGAAAACGCGCGTCGGGCTCCTCGTTGCGGCTGCGCTTTGCGCAATGCCCGCGGGTGCCTGGGCTCAGGGCAAAAAGCCCGCTGCCGGCGACAAGCCGGCCGCAGCCGAGGCCGGCAAAGATGCCGGCAAAGAGGCTGACAAAGCGGGGGATGGCACTGAAGTCGCAGGTGAAGGTGGAGAAGCTGCCGGTGAAGGCGGCGAGGAACCGGGTGGCGAACTTCCGGGTGACACCGGAAGCGACCTCGGTGACATCTGCAAGATCGACCCCGCAGCTTGCCCCAAGCTGGACATGAACAAGGAGGCCGCGAAACCTCTCAAAGAGCAGATCTACGCCGTGCAGCAGATCTTTGCGCTGCGTGTGCGACGGCTCGAGGTGAATCCGTACTGGTCGTTCAGCTTGAACGATCAGTTCGTGAGCCACCCGGGTCCGGGTATCGCGCTCAACTACTACATCACCAACGTCCTCGCCGTTGGCGCGAACTTCAACTACTACCAGCCGTTCAACGTGGACAGCGACTTCAACGCGCAGGTGCGACGTTCCGCGCGTGTTGGTGTTCCGCTCACGGAATACAACTGGGGTGCGGCGCTGAACTTCACGTACGTGCCGGCTTACGGCAAGTTCGCAGGGTTCGGCGATTTCATCTTCCACTACGACGCCTATGTGGTCGGTGGCGTCGGCGCCATCAGCACGCGGCCGATTCCGGTCATCGACCCGGACAATCGCAACTTCGAGTGGGAGAACCGCATCGCGTTCAACGCAGGACTCGGTCTGCGCATCTTCTTCAATCGCTGGTTCGCGGCGACGATGGAAGTCCGCGACTACGTCTTCAACGACAAACTCGAGAACACCTCGATTCCGCTCACCCAGAAGGACCAGCAAGATTCGGCTAAGTGGTACGGCGAGTCCAAGCTGACCAACGCCGTGCAGGCCCAGGTGGGCGTGTCGATCTTCATTCCGTTCTCCTTCGACTACAGGTTGCCGAAGTGATGCGCGCGGAAGGAACGATGGGAAGCACCATGAAGACGACGGCAACCCTACGCAAGCTCCTCACCGGCCTCGGGGCGATGCTCGCCGTGGCGCTCGTGACGGAGCAGGCGAACGCGCAGGAGATCCTGCTCACCGGCCCGCTCGCGGGCGCGCCCGCTGTGCGGAAGCTGCGGCTCTATCGCGAGAAGCGCATCGAAATCGCTCCGGCGGCTTCGTTCACTCTGCTCGACGAGTATCAGCGCGAGATCCTGTTCGGCGCGCGGCTGAACTACAACCTCACCGACTGGCTCGCCATCGGGGCGTTCGGGGCGTTTGGGGCCATCAAGGTGCCAACCGGCCTGAGTGAGCACATCCAGGACGTGAACGACGGGCGACGTACTGCCGATCCGGGCGGAGCCAGCACGGATCGACGCCTGACGGCAGTGAACCTGGGACCGGACTTCAAGAAACAACTCGGCAGCATGGACTGGGTGATTGCCCCCCAGCTGACCGGGGTTCCGTTCCGCGGCAAGCTGGCGCTGTTCCAGAACATCTACGTCGACACGGACCTCTACTTCTTCGCCGGTCCCGCCTTCATCGGCGTGAGCGAGCGCAAGGACTGCGACAACGACTGCTCGCAGCAGTTCGACAAGAAGAGCCGTGTCGCGGTCGCTCCGACGTTTGGTCTGGGTTTCACCTTCTACGCGAACAAGTGGAACGCCATCGGCTTCGAGTGGCGCGCGCTGCCGTTCTCCTGGAACACGGGCGGCTTCGACACCAAGGGTGGCGGCAAGGACAGCGAGTTCCCGGACAACAAGATCAACGACAAGGATCGGCTGTTCCGCTTCAACCAGATGCTGACCCTGTCCTACAACTTCTACTTCCCGCAGCAGTATCGCGTCAGCGAGTGAGCTGACTGAAAAGTCGAGCGCGAGGAGCGCGGTGGTGAAGAGCCCCGCGCTCCTTGTGTTTTTGTGACCGGGTCGGTGGCGGGCGCACGCGCCGACGGGCGGAGCGCACTGCGAACCAGCCGCGGCCCGGAACGACCGCCCGGCGGGTGAAGAGCACACCGACCCGCCGCGGCCCAGAGCAACCGCCCGAGCCGACAGCGACGGCCGGCGGGCACCGCTCGCCACTCACTGCTTGCGGATCTTGTCGCCGGCGCGCTCGTAGTCGGGAGGAAGGGCTTTTTCAGCTGCCTCGCGCAGCTCCTCCGGGATCGACCAGTCCCGGTCGACGAGGCCCTGGGAGATCCGGTTCTTCACCCGAAGTGACTCCTCTTCCTCGAGGGCGGCGATCAGCGCCGGGACGCTCTCTGGCATGCCCGCGGCGAAGACCGTCGTCACCGCCGAGAAGCGCACCGGCTCACTGGCGTCCGTCATGAATGGCTCCACAGCAACCCTCACCTCGTCGGTGTGGAACTCCTCCAGCATGCGGATGAGCTGGATCTTTGGTTCGGAGTTCCTAACGTACTCGGTGTCGAACATGTCGAGCACGGTCAGGAGCTCGTCGCAGAAACTGTCCGAAGGCACGATGTCCTTCAGGGTCTTCAGCGGCCAGGTCAGGCTCTCGGCCTTCTTGCAGAACTCCCGAATTGGGTCGATCGCCGCCTCGCCTGCCGCGACGATCCCGCGGGCGGCCGACTCTTTTTCTTCCTGGTCGGTGATGGACGGCTCCATCGTGAACTCGAAGCGTTTGAGGAGTGCGCGGGCGCTATCCGAGGTACCGATGCGGGACAGCTCTTCGATGGCCTCCTGCCGATCGTAGTTCTGAGCCAGCTTCTGACCGGCGAGCTTGCCCAGACGCGCGACCTCTTTCTCGCCCTTGGTCGGCGCTGCGCCGGACTTCTTCTCGCCTTTGCCCTTGCTCAAGAAATCGAACAAACCCATCCGTTCACCTCACGCGGATTTTCCCGCGGCGGCTGGCTTATAGCCGAGAACTGCGGTCCGCGCGAGCCGCGCGCTGCCTCAGCCCGCGGGAGGCGCGGGCGGGGCGCCGCCACCCTCGTCGAAAGTCGCCGGGCTGGTAGCGGGCACACTGGGCCGACCTTCGTCGTCGGTCGTGTCTTCAGGCACTCCCATCAGCGCATTCAGGAGCGAATTGATTCGGAACACGAGCCCGCCCAGGTCGGGGTGTTCGATCTGGAAGCGCAGATCGGTCTTGCCGTTGATGATGGCAAGGATGCCCTCTTCGAGCTCCGAGACCGGGCGCTCGTAGTAGTTTCCGAGCAGCGCGCCGCCCACACCGACCAACAGCAACCCGAGCACGGTAACGCCGAAGACCGGCCAGAGCAGGCCCGATAGGCTGCCGACCAGGGAGGCCGAGACCGCCGCAGTGAGCACCGCGCGTTTGTCGTCGCCATACCCGACCAGCGGGGTGGAGCCGTACAGGTTTCCACCGACCGCGGCATCGGTCACGATGAGGCCGACACTTTCGAGCGCCTTCTGCGCCGTATCTTTGGCCGCGCCGGAGCGAACAGCGTCGACCATTGCCGCCGCACCGCTGCTGGTTGCGACCAGCTCGAGTTGATCGCCCGGAACACTGAGCGCGAGGAACTGCCCGCTGGTGAGCTCGCTGGTCCGCGCCAGCCGATCGTCACTGAGGGGAGTGCCCAGCACCAGAGCGCCGATCACGCTCCCGTCTTCGCCGCGGATGGGGGCGTAGGATGCCAGCACTTGCTCTTGCCGCTGACGATTGAGCCAGACGTCGCTCGAGGTGTTGCCGGTTGTGAGCGCCTTGGACAGGGAGGAATAGGCTTCGCCGAGCTTGTCACCGCGCATCAAGTTCGAGCCGTTGCGCCCGATTGCCACGCCTTGTTTGTCGACGAACAGCACCACCGACGGCGCCATTTTCGCGAACGTAGGGTCTGCCACCGCTTCGTCGCGGATCTTGTTGGCTGCGGCCGTCGCTGCCTGCTGTCGGGCCTCGACCGTGCCCCCGGAATAGACTCCTTTGACCGACTCGGTCGCTGTCCGAGAATCCAGCCAGCGCTCGGTCCGCGCGCCGTCGAGCGCGAGCTGTGCGGCCGCGGCGCGCAGCGCCTGCGAAACTTCCGTCTTGCGCTCCCCGACATTGGACACGACGTCGCCCAGCGACGCAGCCAGGAGCACGTAGCTCAGAATCCCCACGATGAGGACGATTCCCGCGTTGACGACGATGATCTTCCACCGCATGGTGTGTCCCTTCGAAGGCTCGAGTCTCAGCTCCCCGAAGGCTGAGGCTCTCACGCAAAGCGCGGCGCGAGGCTATCATCCTCGTCGTCAGGGTTGAAAGCCATGAACGTGCTCGCCCTCGTGGATGACCCGCTTTTCTCGGAACACGAGGCGCCCGCCGGCCATCCCGAGCGGCCAGAACGCCTGGATGCGGCGCGGGCCGGGGTAGCCCGGGCCCACCTTGGGCTGGCGACCACCTCCCTGGACCCGCGAGACGCGTCCGACGAGGAGCTCGGCCGGGTGCATGGACACCGATACCTCGACCGCCTCGGCCAGGCGGCCGGAAACCAGGGCTACTTCGATGCGGACACATTCTACGGCCCCCGATCGGTGATGGCCGCGCGCCGCGCAGCCGGCGGCGCCATCGCTCTGGTGGATGCGCTCTCGGCCGGTCACGCCCGCTATGGCCTCGGGCTGGTGCGGCCGCCTGGGCACCACGCTCGGCCGGATGGTGCGATGGGGTTCTGCCTGCTGAACAACGTCGCGGTTGCAGCAGCCCACGCCCGGGCCCGGGGTGTGGACCGCGTCGTAGTGCTCGATTGGGACGTGCATCACGGCAACGGCACCCAGGAGATGTTCTACGCAGAGCCCGGCGTGCTCTACATCTCGCTGCACCAGTACCCGTTCTATCCCGGCACCGGCGCCGTCGACGAAGTGGGGCGCGGAGAGGGGGCAGGCTTCACAGTGAACGTGCCTCTATCGGCCGGCGCCGGCGACGCGACGTACCTCGCTGCGTTCGAGCGGGTCATCGAGCCGGTCATCTCCGAGTACGATCCGGGGCTCGTGCTGATCAGCGCCGGCTTCGACGCCCATCGGAGCGATCCGCTCGCGTCCATGAAGCTGAGCTCGGACGCCTATGGGCTCATGCTGGCGCGGGTGGCCCGCGCAATGCCGCGAGGCGCCGCCGGTCGGCTGGGGCTCGTGCTCGAGGGCGGCTACGACTTGCGGGCGTTGTCCGATTCGCTGACGTCGACCCTCATGGCCCTCGAAGACGGGCATCTCGGCGAGCCGGCGCCGGCGACCTCAGCCGGGATTTCTCCCCGACACGAGCAGGAGCTCGACCGGATCGTGGCCCAGCAAGGAGCCTTCTGGCACCTAGCCTGAGGCAAAGCCTTGCCGACCCCCCGGGCGGTGGACTACACCTCCTGACGCGCGCGGTTCCCACCGGGCGCAGTCCACCCGGACATGGTGGGTGTAGCTCAGTGGTAGAGCGCTGGACTGTGGCTCCAGTTGTCGGGGGTTCAATTCCCCTCACTCACCCCAAGTCGCTTTGAGCGCGCCGACGTCGCGGATCGGCGCGCCTGTGTTATGCGCCGTGCATGGCCGTTGTATCCGACAAACTCGACACCCTCGCCATCCACGCCGGGCAGGAGCCTGATCCGTCGCACGCCGCCGTCATGCAGCCGATCGTGCTCTCGAGCACGTTCGCTCAAGCCGAGCCCGGGAAACCCAAGCGCTTCGAGTACTCCCGCAGCGGCAATCCCACTCGCGAGGCACTCGAGGCGTGCATCGCCGCGCTCGAGGGCGGGAGCCATGGCTTTGCATTCGGGAGTGGTAGCGCGGCGACGCTGACCTTGCTGCACACCCTGAGCCCCGGCGACCACGTCGTGAGCGGCGACGACGTGTACGGTGGGACGTTCCGCCTGTTCGACAAGGTGCTGGCTCCGATGGGGGTGAAGACGACCTTCGTCGACATGCGCCATCTCGATCGAGTGGAGGCTGCCATCTCCGACAAGACGCGCTTGGTGTGGATGGAGACGCCGACGAACCCACTGCTCAAGCTGTTCGACATCCGAAAGATCGCCGACATCGCGCGCTCACGCCGGCTGCCTTTGGTCGTGGACAACACCTTCGCGTCGCCGATGTTGCAGCGGCCGCTCGCCCTCGGAGCGACGGTGGTGATGCACTCGACGACGAAGTACATCAACGGGCACTCGGACGTCGTGGGGGGTGCGCTGGTCACCAGCGACGAGGCGCTCGCGGAGCGGATCCGCTTCATGCAGAACGCCATCGGCGCGGTGCCGAGCCCGATGGATTGTTACCTGGTGCTACGCGGGCTCAAGACCTTGCCGGTCCGGATGCGACAACACGTCAAGAGCGCGAGCGAGCTCGCTCGGCGCCTGGCGGAGAGCAACGCCGTCCAGGTGGTCCACTACCCGGGGCTTGCCAGCCATCCGGACCACGCGCTCTGCCAGAGCCAGATGGTGGGGCCCGGCGGGATGATCAGCGTCGAGCTCGTCGGTGGGGTCGATGAATCGAGGCGATTCCTCAGCGCCCTCCGCATCTTTACCCTCGCGGAGAGCCTGGGAGGGGTCGAGTCACTCGCGGAGCACCCGGCTATCATGACCCATGCGTCGATTCCGGCCGAGGTGCGGCGCAAGGTCGGCATTTCCGACAGCCTCGTGCGCCTCTCGGTGGGGCTCGAGGATGTCGAGGACCTCTGGGCGGACCTCGAGCAGGCCATGAAGAGCATGCGCTAGCGATGACATCCCGGGAAATCCACGCTAAACAGGTGGCGGGCTCAGGACCCGGAAGGACGATGACGATGCTGCGAGGCTCGAGCGCGGGTGTGACGGTGGTTTCCGTATTGGCAGTCTTGGGGTGCAGTGACCCCGCCGCACCGCCAGCCGTGGGGAGCGCAACCGTGCAGATTTCGACAGTGACGCCGCCGGTCGCGGGCAAGTCCTGTCCGAGCACCGGTGACCCGATCTACCTGGGCCAAAAGGGTGTAGGCCCGTCCGGGTCGGCCAAAGGCAAGCCGTTCACCGACGACGAGGGCGCCAACGTCTCGTGCTCGGTGGGCAGCGGCGCGGAGATCAAGTTCAGCGGGCTGATCGAGAAGGGCGGCGGTTTCTTTCAGGTCACCGGCACGGTCGCGAAGGCGGGCACCGGCCAGGCGATCGTGAGCGTCTACGACCCCGCGTCAACGGATGTGCTCACCAGTCCCACCGATCAACTCTGCACGGTCACGGTCGAGTCTCTACCGCTGGTGGTCACCGACGAAAAGATCTGGGCCGCGTACTCGTGCCCCGCCCTCGTGTCCCAAGACAACCTGTCGATTCTCTGCGATATCGACCAGGGTTGGTTCTACTTCGACCACTGCAAGTGAGGTCGGCGGGGGCCGGAGCTCGCGCCTGCGAGCCGGGCTCTCCCGCGGCTCCTCAGCTTGGGTCTTCGTCGGAGCCCGGCGCTTCAGGGTCGGGCTTCGCGGCGGCGGTTGGGCTGGTATCCTCGACCGGATCGGGGATGATCGGCGCGTCCACCTCTTTGGTGTCGTCGGTAGCTAGCGTGTCTTCACGCGGGGCGGTGTTGGCCGCAGCAGGTGTGGAGCTGCCGCTGCCGCTGGCAGTCGGGGTTGGCTCGGACATCTCGATCTTGGAGCTCACGCTGTCGTCGATGCGGACGATTACCGCCGTGATGTTGTCCTCCCCGCCGTGTTCGTTCGCCAGGGCCACCAGACGTCGGCAGGCCTCGGTGATATCGGAATTGTCGCCCACGACGTCGAGGATTTCGCCATCTTCGATCATGCCCGACAGGCCGTCGGAGCACAGCACATAGAGATCACCCGGTTGCGCGTCGTCGCTCTGGAGATCGACGGTGACGTGATCCTGCATGCCAAGCGCGCGCGTGATGACGTTCTTTGGAAGCTCGCTGCGTTGCTCTTCGGTGAGCTCCGGCATGGCGAGCAAGTAGTCGTTGACCAGCGAGTGATCACGGGTGAGCTGGGCAATCTTGCCGCTCCGAACGCGGTAGGCGCGGCTGTCGCCCACATGGCCGATGTACATCTTGCCCTTCGACGGGCTGAACAACGCCCCGACGATGGTCGTCCCCATTCCGTTGCACTCGCGCGAGCGCAGGCTCCGCTCCATGATCTGCCGATTGGCGATGCGGATCCCGGTGAGCAAGCGGTTCTCCTCTTCGGACAACCTGGAATCGAAGTGGAAGGGCCAGGTGACATCTTCTGCCGCCGTCGCCCGGAAAAACTCGACCATGGAGTCCGTCGCCAGGCGACTCGCAACATCGCCGGCACGGTGGCCACCCATGCCGTCGGCAACGACGTACAGCTCCTGATCGTTGAGGATCGCGAAGCTGTCTTCGTTGTGATCCCGCTGGAGCCCCACGTCGCTGATTCCAGCCGCAACTGCGCGGAGCTTCGTCATTCGACGGGGAAATCTTCCCGTTGCGGGTGGCCAATGTCAAGCACGCGTAACTCCGACCCAATTGCGGCGTGTTCGGGAGAACGACGCCAGTTCAGACGACGAGAATTTCCTTCTCTTTACCGGCGATGATTTGGTCGACCGAGGCCGACGCTTCGTGGACGATTTCCTCGGCCTTCTTCTTGCCACGCTCGACCTCGTCCTCGCTGGCCTCCCCGGCGCTCTTGAGCTCGTTGAGCATGTCGAGGGCGTCGTGCCGGGTCTTCCGGATGGCGACCTTGCACTCTTCCCCGTGCTTCTTGGCGATCTTGACCAGGTCTTTCCGCCGCTCCTCGGAAAGGGGCGGGATCGGGATGCGGATGAGATCTCCGTCAGTCTGAGGATTGAGCCCCAGATCGGACTCCCGCAGCGCCTTTTCGATGGCCTGGGTCTGGGATTTGTCCCAGGGTTTGACCGTGATGAGCCGGGGTTCTGGCACGCTGACGTTCGCCATTTGGGGGATCGGCGTGCTTTGTCCGTAGTAATCCACGCGAATCGTGTCGACCATTCCCGAGTGGGCGCGGCCGGTGCGGAGCTTTCCTAGCTCCCGGTGGAGCGCCTCTTTCGCCTTGTCGATGCCGGATCTCAGCTCACCCAGCGTGTCGTCAATCATTCCCATGTGGAACCTCGCGCGCGCGGCGGACCATATAACATCCAGGCCCCAGCATGGGGAGCAACGTTTCTGACCCGTCCGTTCGGGCCGGGGCCTCAATCCTGTGGGGAAATTTCCCTCGGATTCGCGCTAGACTGGACCGGCATGCGCCTTCGTCACTGCCTCACCTTTGCTTTGGCTTTGGGTGCGCTCGTCCAAGCCTGCAAACAGGAGCCGACCAGCGCCCAATATCCTGCCCGTGGAGCCCAACCCGGGGGCTATCCACCCCCCAACTACCCGGGACCCGCACCGACTGGCCCGGCGCCGGCTCCAGCCCCTGCCCCGGCTCCGACCTCGGCCCCGGTCCCCGCGGGACCCGAGGGCCCGGCGGCAGCCGCGGGCCTCCCCTGCAACTCCGACGCGGACTTCATCTGTCCTTTTGGTCGCTGTCTCGGCGGCCGCTGCGGGGGCTGCCGACGCGAGACCGACTGCAAGCCGGGGGCGACCTGCGCCAGCACACCCGTCGGCATGACGTGTGTCCCGAGCATGACCCCCACCCCCGCACCCTCCGCCACGACGCCTCCGCCGCCGGCCCCTGCTCCGACCCCGGCTCCGACCACCCCGCCGAGCGCGCCGCCCGCACCGCCCCCCGACGCCTTTGCCGCAGCGCGCGACCGCTGTCTGAAACGGACCAATGAGTTCCGGGCGACGAAGAACCTACCACCGCTGACGCTGCGCACGAGCTCGTCCGGTTGCGCGGATGGCCAAGCCCAATCCGACGCGACGAGCAAGACCCCGCACGGTGCTTTCGGAAAATGCGGCGAGCTCGCGCAGAACGAGTGCCCCGGGTGGAAGGGCTCGACGGACTCGGTCGTCGACACCTGCACCAAGGCCATGTTCGACGAGGGCCCGGGCAGCGGCCCGACGCACGGTCACCACAACAACATCATGGACCCGAGCTACACCGCGCTCTCGTGTGGGTTCTTCACGGCGGCGGACGGTAGCGTGTGGATGGTGCAGGACTTCCACCGCTGAGCGGTGCGCGAAGTCAGCGCTTCGGCGGTCGTTTGGTCGGCGCCGCAGAGCTGGATGGTGAAGTCGCCGCGTCGACAGCGCCGTCGTCCGCTGCATCGGGTTCGTCGACGCTGGATTCCGGAACGGCAACAGCGCCCGCGTCGGGACGCTCGTCGGGCAAGGTCAGCGCGAGGTTTGCCTGCCGCGCAGCCTGCGCTGCATAGAGACCGTAGCCGCCGATGGCGAGCGCCCCTCCCACGAGCACCACCCCGAGCAGTTTGCCCCTGCCGCCCTTCGGCTGCAGCTCTTCGAGCTCCAGCTCGAGCTGGCTGGGTTGGGTGGGGCGCACCGCATAACTGACCTGCTCGCGGCTGGTCTGGGCCCACTGACCGAGCTGCTGCAGCGCTACCGCGGCATCCCGCGCCGACTGGAAGCGTTGCGCCGGGACCCGGGCGCACGCACGGGCGAACCACGCATCGAACTCCCGCGGCACGTTGGAATTGACCTTCGACGGCACGGGCATGGGCGCCGAACAGACCTTCAGCACCACCTCACCGATGACGTCACCGCCAAACGGCGGACTGCCGCACAGGGCAGCAAACGCGCAGGCGCCGAGGGACCACACGTCCGAACCCGGACCAACCGGGGACGACGAGGTCAGCGCCTCGGGGCTCATGTAGTGGGGAGTGCCGAGCAGCGCGCCGGCCTGGGTGCCCCCCGAGACTTTGTGGTCCTCGTGCACGAGCTTCGCGATCCCGAAGTCGACGACCTTGACCGTATAACCAAGCTTCCCCGCCTCGGCGTCCCGGGCCAGGAACACGTTGTCGGGCTTCAGGTCGCGGTGGACGATCCCGGCTTCGTGCGCGGCCTCCAGTGCCCGCGCGACCTGGGTCACGATGGTCGTCACCTCGGGCATCAGCAGCGGGCCGCGGTTCTTGATGACCTGCTCGAGCGGCTCGCCGTCGAGGTACTCCATCACGATGTACGGGTGGCCATCGTCGGTCACACCATGGTCGTGGACCTTCACCGCGTGGCGACTGTTGATGCGGGCCGCGGCCTTGGCCTCGATTTCGAACCGGCGCTTCGCCTCGGAGCTCTTGGCCAGCTTCGGGTGGACGAACTTGATCGCAACCGGATGACCGAGCGAGATGTGTCGCCCCTGCCAGACCGAGCCCATGCCGCCCATCCCCAACAGCCGTTCGACCTCGTAGCGTCCTCCGACGACGGTCCCTTCCAGGTTGGGCGGCGGTGACGTGGTCATGGATACGAAGGAGCGGCGACTCGGCGAAAGGGAAAGGGGAAAGGCGGGCGGGTTCGGGGCGGATAGCTTACGCTAACCTCCCGAGAGGGTGCCACCCCGCCCGAGGATGCAATTTCGAGTCGTTACGTGGAACATCCACAAGGGTGTAGGGGGCCTCGATCGCCTGTATCGCATCGAGCGTGTCGCGGGAGCACTGGCCGAGCTCGCCCCCGATCTCGCCCTGCTGCAGGAGGTCGCGCGCGATCTGCCGCGCGCGCGACACCATGAACAGCTGGAGCTACTGGCGGAGCAGCTGGGCATGCGTCACGCCGCCTTCTTCCAGCAGCACCGCTTCTCCCGCGGCGGCTACGGCAACGCGATCTTGAGCCGCTGGCCGCTGCACGACGTGCACGAGGTCGACCTGACGATTGGCACCCGCAAGAAGCGCGGCGCGCTCCAGGCGCGAGCGCGCGTGCGCGTCGGGCGACACTCACGGTCGCTCGTGGTCTCGTGTTTGCATCTCGGCCTCGCCGGCTCCGAGCGCAGTCAGCAGCTGGAGCGCTTTTTGGCGAGCGACCCCTTCAGCGGACTGCACAGCCGTACGCCAGTGGTCCTCGGCGGCGACCTGAACGATCTCTGGGGCACCCTCGGCCCCCGTCACCTCGAGCCCGCTGGCTTTCGCCGCGCCGGCCGACTCTGGAACACCTTTCCCGCCTGGCTCCCCGTGCGACCCTTGGATGGTGTGTTCGTGCGGGGGGACGCCAGGGTCGTGAAGGCGGGGGTGTCGACGACGACGCTCGCGCAGTCAGCATCGGACCACCTGCCAGTGGTCGTCGAGATCGAGCTGCTCGGGAGGACGCGGTGAGCGGCGAATCGGCGCTGGTTGCGAGCGGCGAGCAGATCGAGCTGAACTTCGCTCATTCGATGCGCCCTGGCGGTCCGACCTGGCAGATCTCCGCCCCTGGACAGCCGGCGCTCCGCCGCGCGATTGACGGGATCACGGGCAAAGTCGTGCCCCTCTAGCCTCGAGTTGAGCAGTCTGCGACGCTCAGATCGCGATCGGCATGAGCGGCGAAAACCCACTTGAACTACCGGCGAGGCCGGCGGATGCCTCCTCTGGCCTGGGATGAGTCGCGAATTTCTGGCAGGTCGCGCGCCGGGGGTAACCTCGAAGAAACCCTGTCGCAGCAGTGTTTCCGTTGCGCGAAAGCGCTCGGGTCGAGTCTAGCTGCGCCTGGGTTGATCGAACGCCGCTATCGGGTTACGAAAACGGCGAAGGTCCCAGGAAAACATGCCCAAACCGACGCTCATCCGCGAGATCATGACCCGCGAGGTCTTCACCTTGTTCGAGGAAGACAACCTCCTCGGTGTCGAAGAAGGCATGCAGCACTTCCGCTTTCGGCATCTGCCGGTCGTGGACGACGGCAAGCTCGTCGGGCTGATCACGCTGCGCGACCTGCTGGGGGTCGCCGCCAGCGTTGCGGAGTTCGGCAGTCAGCAGAAGACTCACACCATCAAGGAGCGTCTGTTCGCGCGAGATGTCATGGTGCGCGAGCTGGTCACGGTCCGCGAGGACACCCCCATCGCGGACGCCGGACTTCTGATGTGGAACAGCAAGCTCGGCTGTTTGCCGGTGGTGGGCGACGACGGTCAACTCGTCGGTATCGTCACCGAAGCCGATTTCGTGAAGCTGGCTTTGAAGCTACTTGAACCCGTGCCCTGAGCGCGTGCTTCACGAGCCGCCGCCACTCGGGTGAGCTGGCGGCCTGGTCATCGCCAAGCTCGGCATGCTCTTCGGCCACGACGGCTCGGAGATGCGGATGGTGAACGAAAGTCCCATGACCAGCATGAACGTGTCGAACTGATGAGCTGCGCCAGCGAGCTCATGGGTCTGCCGCATCGCGGCTCCGGTGACGTCTGCGGTGAGGCCCAGCGCAACCCGTGAGCTCGAAGGCAGATCCAGCCCCAGCCAGATTGTGCCGACGGGCCCCCACTGTCCGAAGCCTTGCTGCGCGGGATCCACGCTGTACAGGTGCCCTGGGCCAATGCCGCCACCCAGGCGCAGCACCCGGGCCGGCAGACGGTGGTCGATGAACAGCGCGCCGTAGTACAGGCCCTGCGGCGTGTCGTGCCACGTGCCCTCGTAGTTGTTCGCTGGTGAGTGGACCAAGCGGCCGAGTCCCCCCAAGGTCACGTCACGCCCCAGCCGCGCAGCGATGGCGAGCTGCAAGGTCAGCGCAACCCCGTTGGGCTCGAACTGACTCTTCTGCGAGTCATCCGCGACCGGATGGAAGCGCGTCGTGGTCCGGAGGTACGCCGCGCCGACGTCGAGCCGCAGAAACCAGCTGTCGGTCGACAGGATGGCGTCGGCGTCTTCCTCGACGGGCACCGCGTCAGCCGCGGCGGCAGGCGCCGAGAAGGTGTCGAGCAGCGCGCAAGCTGCAACACCAACGAAGCCGACGACTGGCCGCAGCGTCACGGCTTCGTAGGCTAGTCCCTCGAGTCCATCGAAGCGACGGGTTTCGTTGACGTGGACTTTGACGGCGACGGCGACGTGGACGGCGACCTGGACCTCGAAATGCTCTGACTCAGCTCTCGCCTTTTCGGGCGAAAGCCGGGGCTACAGACTTCAGGCTGCAGGCTGCAGGCGGCCGGCCCCTATGCATGCTGCCCATGACGATCCGGCGGGAGGCCGCCTGCGTTACTCTGCGTGAAAATGCCCAACCGGAGAGGTCTCCACGCGCTCGCTGCAGTCCTCTCGTGGGCGCCTTCAATCTGGGCGGATCTGGCCCCGCCTCCGGGCTACGTCGAGCCCTGCAGCATCGACAACGCGCGCCAGACCGGGGAACAGTGCAAGAGCTGCAGCACGTACTTCGCCGAGGCCGATGCGTGTCAGAAACAGTATGCCGCTCGGGGTTACGCGCTCCGCTGCAAGACCCGGGGGACATCGACCTGGTCCGAGGTCTGGTGCAAGGCGAACGCCGGAGTGGAGGTCTCGTCGCTGAAGGGTCAGCCCGACGCGAGCGAGCACGGCCCCGAACCGACGACCGCAGTCAGCGCAGCTCCGACCGCAACCGCTCCAGACGCGAGCGCGGCGAGCCCGAACCCCGCGGCGAGCACGAAGAACGACTCGCCTGCTCCCCCCGCCTCTCGCGACGACACCACGCCCAACTTGCCCGCGAGGCCGGAGAAACGCGGCGGTTGCGGGGCATGCCAGCTCGGCGAGCCACGAGGCCCGAGCTACACGCCGATCATTTTCCTGGTTGGGTTTGCGCTCGCCGGCGCACGCCGCGCGAGACGGGCCCCGGGTCGCGAGCGCTCGCGACGCACGAACGTGTTACCTTCGGCGTGAAGCGGAGGAGAGAAATGATGCGATTCGGGCTCGGACTCTGGGGACTCACGCTCGCGCTCTCGCAGACGCTCGGCTGCGGCTCCGACGACGCAGCCGGCAGCGGCGGCAAGACCGGGACCGGCGGCTCGTCGACGACGGGCGGCGCCGGCGGCTCGAGCGCAGGCAGCGGGGGCGCGAACACCGGTGGGAGCAGCGCCGGCGGCGGCAGTGGAGGCGCGAGCGCAGGCGCCGGAGGCGGAGGCGCGAGCGGGACCGGTATCGCGGCCAAGTATCCTGGCGACGTCGGCATCGAGGCCGATCCGGACGTGATCTTCGCGGATGACTTCGAGAGCCATTCCAAGGCCAGCGACCTGAGTCAAAAGTGGGACAACTTCTTTCAGGTCTCCCAGACACGCATTGCCACCGAAACGGGCAACGTGTTCGCCGGGCAGAAGTCCCTGGAGTTCACCCTACCCAAACAGAACAACGAGCTCTCGAACGCGGTGCAGAAGGTGCTGACCACCGAGCTCGACCAGCTCTACCTGCGCTGGTACTCGAAGTTCGACAAGAGCTTCGATGTGAGCGGGTCGAGCCACAACGGCGGCGGCATCTCGGCCCACTACTTCGTCAACGGACAGGCGACGCCGGGAGTCCCCGCCGACGGCAAGAACAAGTTCCTGGTGGACTTCGAGTGTTGGCGCGGGGAGACCAAGGATAAATCTCCGGGTCAGCTCAACACGTACATCTATCATCCCGAGCAGCGCAGCCAGTGGGGGGATCACTTCTTCCCGTCCGGCATCGTGCTCCCGAACTCCAGCCTGCCCTTCGATTTCGGCGCGGACTTCGTGCCGCACGCTGAGCTCACGCCGGATCTCGATCGCTGGTACGCCTACGAGCTGATGGTCAAGGCGAATACGGTGGGGCAACGCGACGGTCGGATCACGCTCTGGGTGGACGGCGTGGTGCTGGCCGACTTCGGCAACCTCCGCTTCCGCGACATCGACTCGCTGAAAATCGACCGCATTCAGCTGTCGCTCCACGCGGGGCAGAACCCGGTTGGGGAGACCAAGAAGTGGTACGACAACGTCGTCGCGGCAAAGTCCTACATCGGCCCGATGGCGAAATGAGCCCGGCAAGAGCGAGCTGAGCCGCCGGCCAAGACCTACGCGCGACCTCGGGCAGCGCGCCAACCTCCCACCTCCCACACTCGCCGACATGTCGGCCGGTCTTTCGTGTACGCGTGCGCTCGCGCATCGGTGTAGATTGCAGAGTTGGACTTCGCCCGTCTTGGCCGAGCCCGAAGGAGCTTTGAATGTCGTTGCTGCGCCTTGCTCGTCGCCTGTCGATCCCCGTCGCTTTTTTCACGTTGGTCGGGTGCGGCGGTAACCCAGAGATCGCGAGCTCCGACACGGGTGGGACGGGCGGCTCGACGGGCGGCTCGACGAGCACCGGGGGCAGCGGTGGCTCCGGCGGCGGCATCGTCTTCGACGCAGGGCCGGATGCCGACGACGGCAGCACCGAGGACGTCTGCGTCGGCTGTGATGCCGCTGCAATTTGCGGCGATGGCGTCGTCGAGGCTCCGGAGCTGTGCGACGACGGCAACGCGACCCCGGGTGACGGCTGCTCCGGTGTCTGCATGCTGGAGCCGGGCTACAGCTGCCCAGTCCCAGGTCAGGCCTGCGTACCAACGAAGGCCGTGTGCGGCGACGGCATCATCAGCGGCAGCGAGGCGTGCGACGACGGCAACAGCAAGGCCGGGGATGGCTGCAGCGACAGCTGCGACGTCGAACAGGGCTACGCCTGCCAGACTCCGGGGCAGCCTTGCACGCCGGTGGTCACAGCGGCCTGCGGTGATGGCGCAGTGAATTCGGGTGAGCAGTGTGACGACGGCAACACGACAGCCAACGACGGCTGCGACGCCGCCTGCAAGCTCGAGCAGGGATGGCTCTGCCCCACGCCGAACAAGGCCTGCGTCAAGAACGAGTACTGCGGAGACTCGACCGTTCAGTCGAGCAAGGGCGAGACCTGCGACGACGGAAACAGCACCCCCGGCGACGGCTGCTCCGGCATCTGTGTGCTCGAGCCAGGGTATGCCTGCCCGAACCCGGGCAAGGCCTGTGTGTCGATCTGGGTCTGCGGCAACGGCAAGGTGGATCCCGGCGAGACCTGCGACGACGGCAACACGTCGCCCAGCGACGGCTGCGCAGCAGACTGCACGCAGGTGGAGCCCGGATACACCTGTCCCGCGACGGGCGGCCCGTGCACCAAGGTGCCCCCGAACACTTGTGGTGACGGCATCGTTGCTGGGCTCGAGCAGTGCGACGATGGCAACACCGCGTCGAGCGACGGCTGCACGGCCACGTGTCTGGCCGAACCTGGCTACAACTGCCCGACTCCCGGCAAGCTGTGTGTGCCGATCGCCGTCTGCGGCAACGGCAAGCTCGAGGCGGGTGAAGCCTGCGACGACGGCAATACGAACCCCGGCGACGGCTGCGGTGTGCAGTGCCAGCTGGAGCCGCTCTACACCTGCCCCACTCCAGGTCAACTGTGTGTCTCGACGGTGAAGTGCGGCGACTCCGTGGTCGCGGGCACCGAACTGTGTGACGACGGAAACGTCTTGAGCCTGGATGGCTGCAGCGCGACCTGTGTGCTCGAGCCCGGCTGGACCTGCCCGAACGCCGGCGCCAAGTGCGTAGCCAAGAAGTGCGGAGACGGCATCATCGCGGGGCTCGAGCAGTGCGACGACAACAACGCGGTCGCGAACGACGGCTGCAGCCCGACCTGCAAGCTCGAACAAGGCTGGGCCTGCGTGACCGTCGGCACCAAGAGTGTGTGCCACGCCACGACCTGCGGCGACTCGACCAAAGAGGGCTTCGAGCAGTGTGACGACGGCAACAAGATCCCTTACGACGGCTGCTCACCGTACTGCAAAATCGAGCCGTCCTGCGCCAACGGCCAGTGCACGCCCGTCTGCGGAGATGGCCTGAAATTCCCCCAGGAGGCCTGCGACGACGGCAACACCTCGAGCGGTGACGGTTGCTCCGCAACCTGCCAGATCGAGAGCGGCTGGAGCTGCAACGTGGTGATCGAAGCGCCGCCGCCGAAGCTCGACATCCCGATCCTCTACCGCGACTTCCTGTATCGCGGCACCAGCAGCCCTGGACCCGGGCACCCCGATTTTCAATGGAACATCGCCGCCGCGACCGGCCTGGTGAAGGCCGCGCTCGGCGCCGACGGCAAACCCGTGTTCAATTCGTCGACGGGCAGCGGCGCCACGCAGCTCATCACCGACGCCACATCGTTCTGCTGGTGGTACCACGACACCGGGTGCGCCGGAGCCGGGTCGACGAATACCTACTCCAAGCTCGTCTACACCACGAACGGTCTACCCAACGGCCCCCCCACCTTGCTGACCTTGAACCAGGGCGCGGGCAACACCTACCAGTTCAGCAGCGCCGCGTTCTTCCCGGTCGATGGCCTCGGCTGGGGCAACGCCCAGACCTACAACAATCACAATTTCGCCTTCACCAGCGAGCTCCGTTACCAGTTCACTTATCAAGGCGGGGCGACCCCCGAGGTGTTCGACTTCACGGGCGACGACGACGTCTACGTGTTCATCAACGGCAAGCTCGCCGTCGACCTGGGCGGTGTGCACGGCGCCACGAACGGGACCATCACGCTGAACGCCGCGCAGGCGACGACGCTTGGGTTGACGGTCGGCGGCATGTACGAAATCGCGGTCTTCCAGGCCGAACGCCACACCACGGAGTCGAACTACAAACTCACGTTGAGCAACTTCGTCCACGCCAAATCGGTGTGCAACACCTTCTGCGGCGACGCTATCGTGGCGGGCACCGAGGTGTGTGACAACGGGACCGCCAACAACACCGGCGGCTACGGAAAGTGCAATCCGGACTGCACCCGCGGCCCATTCTGCGGGGACGCCACTCCGCAAATCCCGCCCGAGGCCTGCGACGACGGATCGAACGCGGTCACCTACGGTGGCAGCAGCAAACAGTGTGGTCCCGGCTGCGGCTTCGCTCCCTACTGTGGCGACGCGGTCGTCTCCAACGGCGAGCAGTGCGACGACGGCACGGCCAACAACACCGGGGCGTACAACAAGTGCGGCCCCGGCTGCACGCTGGGCCCGCGCTGCGGTGACAATGCCGTCCAGGCCGGCAACGGTGAGCAGTGCGACGACGGCGCCAACAACGGCGCGACCAGCAGCAAATGCACCGCCACCTGCCAGCTGAAGTGCGGCAACGGCGCCGCCGACCCGGGCGAAGAGTGTGACAACGGCGCCGCCAACAACACCGGCGGTTACGGCAAGTGCAACCCGGACTGCACCGAGGGTCCACGCTGCGGCGACGGCATCAAGAACGGCACCGAGCAGTGTGATGACGGCAAGAACGACGGTAGCTACGGCGGTTGCAACCCGGGCTGCACGCTGGCGAACTACTGCGGGGACGGCACTCTGACCAACCCGCCGGAGTCGTGTGACCAGGGCGCCGCGAACAGCGCCACGGCCTACGGCAAGACCCTGTGTACCAACGCCTGCAAGCCGGCGCCGTACTGCGGGGACAAAGCCGTCGACGCCGTCTACGGCGAGACCTGCGACGACGGAGTCAACAGCGGGCAGGCGGGCTCGTGCACCTCCGACTGCAAGAACTTCGTACCGCTCGTGAGCTGCGGCGACGGCACCGTGCAGCCGCCGGAGCAGTGCGACAAGGGCAGCGCCAACGGCACCCCTGCCAGCAACTGCGACACCCACTGCCACCTGCGCTGCGGCAACGGCGTCAAAGAGACCGGCGAGCAGTGCGACAACGGGGTGAACGACGGCAGCTACGGGACGTGCAACCCCGACTGCACGTTGCCCGGTTACTGCGGTGACGGCATCAAGAACGGCCCGGAGAAGTGCGACAACGGCTCCTCCAACGTGCCCGTCGGTTCGGCGTACGGCGGCGGGACCTGCACCGTGATCTGTCAGTGGGCGCCCTACTGTGGCGATGGCTACGTGCAGGGCGCCTTTGGCGAGCAGTGCGACGGACAGACCGGCTGCGGCCCCAACTGCAAGTGGACGAATCCGAAGTGAGCCGCTGAACGCGCTCAGTTCCAGGCGTTGCCCCCGCGATCGTCGAGGGCTGCCATGCCGTGTTTCTCGATGCGGCCCTTGAACTGAGTGTTCTGGGTCTCGACGCGGCTTGCGCCGTGGAGCATCAGGGCGGCCGTTCCGCCCTCGACCTTGCTGTCCTTGAGCACGATCTGGCTGCTGCCGTGGGCGGCGAGGCCCACGCCACCGGCGCGGATGGTGCAGCGAAGCAAGGTCAGCTTGCACGCCCCGTGGGCTTCGACTCCGTTGCCACCGGTCTCGATCACCCGGTCTTGCACGGTCATTTCATTGACCCCGTGACACTCGATGCTGCTGCCCAGGCTGATTGAATTCCCTGAGCCGTCTTCGGCGTCGGCGCCCCGAGTCTCGAACGCGGCGCCGGTCGCGCGCGCCTGCACCGAACCACGCATCGATAACCCGCCCTGGGCGCGCGGCGCGGACGCGGGCTCGCTGGTCGTGGTGCGAATGCTGCAGCCGGCGAGCAGACTCGCGAGGCCAAGAGCGAACAAGGATTCTCGGATGAAGGCGAGTTGATTTCGTGCCATGCACACCCACATCGCAAGCCGCGTGCCGCTGGCAAACCGCTGCAATTCTGCCGGGACCGAGCTGATTCCCGGTGGCGTCTGCCCCGCCACATGGAGGGGCGGCCCCACCCAGCCGAGCTTCAACCTCGCGGGTTTCCCCACAGGGCATTGCCCAGGCCCGACGCCCGCTCGACCCGCGCTTCGATGGCCTGAGCGAGCACCTCGCGAGACCCGTAGATGCGGACCTTCTGCTTGGCGCGAGTGATGCCCGTGTAGATCAGCTCGCGGGTCAGGACCGGGGACACCCGCTCCGGCAGCACGAGCGCCACCTCGCTGAGCTCGGAGCCCTGCGCCTTGTGAACACTCATCGCAAACACAGTCTCGTGCGGGGGCAACTGACCCGGCGCGAAACTCCTGACACCCTCGCCGCCCGTGCCGGGGAAACACGCAACCAGCGACCGCGGCGGCTCGTCTCCGGCCGCCGCGGTCGGAGCGGCGGAGATCACACCCACGTCCCCGTTGAACAGCTCGAGGGAGTAGTCGTTCGCGGTGATCAACACCGGCCGACCGTCGTACCAATCCGCGCGCGCCTCGAGCACCCCCGAAGCCGTGAGGTGGTCAGCGACGAAGCGGTTCAGGGCATGCACTCCGAAGGCCCCGCGCCGGTGCGCGCACAGGAAGCGGAACGACGCCAAGATCTCGAGTTTGTCCGCGAGCAACGCGCTGCCGAGTCCGGCAAACCGCTCGACCACGAGCCGACCGAACACGGTCTCGAGCGAAGCGCCAGGCTCGACCGGACACAACACGATCTCGTCACCTGGCGCGTCCAGGGCCGCAAACGCGGCGGCCTGATCCCCTGCACGTACCGCGGCCGCGAGCGCGGCGATGGCCCCACTGCCGGCAAATCGGTGCACGTGCGTGAGGTGCACCATGCAATCGTGGAGACCCGCATCGGGCCGAGTCGGAGAGACCGGGAGGGTGCCTCCCGTCAGCTCGAGCGCGCGCTCGGCCATGCCGCACGAGTAACCGTCATTGGGGTTGCCACCGTAGATGTCACCCAAGATCGCGCCCGCTTCCACCGAAGCCAGCTGGTCCTTGTCACCGAGCAAGATCAAGCGAGCGTTCGGGTGCACGGCATCGACCAGTTTGGTCATCAACGCCAGATCCACCATCGACGCTTCATCGACGACGACGACGTCGGCGGGCAGCGGGTTCTCGCGGTCGTGACGGAAGTGGGTGGGCCGGCTCCGTTGATAACCGAGCGCCCGGTGCAAGGTCGCAGCCTGCGCAGGGATCAGCCCACGCAGCTCCTCGGGTAAGGCCGCGAGGCTCTGGCCGATGGCCTCACCCAGGCGCGCCGCCGCCTTGCCCGTCGGCGCCAGCAGCAAGATCCGGAGCGGCGCCTGCTCGCGGCCGAGCGCCTGCTCCTGGAGTAGACCCAGCACCTTCGCGACGCTGTACGTCTTGCCCGTGCCGGGTCCGCCGGAGATCACGCTGAGCCCGCGCATCGTCGCCAAGAGCGCGGCTCGGCGCTGACCGTCGGTGCCCGCGGTCGCCTGGGGAAAGAGCGCTTCGAGCCCGCGGGAGAGCAGAGCGCCATCCAGATCGCCGAAGAGCACGCGACTCTTTCCGAGGAGCGCCGCAGCGAGCTTGCGCTCGTAGTCGAAGTACCGCGAAAGGTAGAGCCGAGTGCCACCCGCGAGCACCAGCGGGCGAGGCGAGAGAGGCTCTTGTTCGCCCGGCTCGACGGGATCGACCGCCACCAGCTTGCTCGCGGTGAGCGCGGAGATCCAGGCTTCGTGCGCCGGCAACTCGATGCCCGGCAGGGCCTCACCCGCTTCGTCGTGGAAGCGCCGGGTGCGCAGGCGCTTCAGGTCGACACACACGTGACCCCGCGCGATGGCCCAGCTCGCGAACGCGGCGCCCAGTGCTACCTCCTCCGAGCTCTCGCCAGCGATCTCGAGCAGCGCTCTCGCCAGCTCGTGATCGAGGTGCGACAGCACACCTTGCTCGACGAGATGCGCCGCCATGCCGAGCTCGGCGCCGCGTCCCGCGCGTGCTGAGCCGCTCATGCGGCACCTCCCTGCTCGAGCGCGTCCCTGGCGCGGCCGGCGATCGCCGAGGAGAGCGCTTCGAGGCGGGCGAGCGGGGGCTTTTCGAAGAACACACCGTTGCCCGCCGCGGCATCGGGATGCATGCCCTTCACGAACAGATAGAAGACCCCACCGAAATGCTCGGCGTAGGAATACCCCCGCTGAAAATGCCGGAGGTGACGGTGCAGCGTCAGCGCGTACAGGTGGTACTGCAAGAAATAGTGCGAGTGGCCGAGCGCGTCGATCATCGCAGGCGTCCGGTAGTCGTCCCAGTGATCGCCCAGGTGATTCGTCTTGTAGTCGACGACGTACCAGCGCCCCGCATGCTCGAACACGAGATCGATGTAGCCCTTGAGAAACCCGCTGAGCGCGCGGAAGCCGAGCTGCTCGACGCGCTCGGCATAACTCCGCGGCAAGGCCCCAGCTGGAGCATCGCTCGGATGTTCGCGAAACGCCCGGGCCAGCGCCTTGCGCGTGAGCGAGCTGGTGTCCGCTCCAACGGGCATGCGGAACTCGAGCTCCGCGAACTTGTGCTCCGGTGTGATGTCCCGCAGGCACGGCCCACCATCCGAGAGCGGTGTCACCAGCGTCTCTCGGATCGCCCGAACCAACTGCCCGCGCCGCTCGGCGCCCTCAGCGGCTGCGAAGCTGCGGCTGAGCCCGTACCCGTCGAGCTTGGCGTCCGCGAGCTCCGTGAGCTCCGCGTCGGTCACGCTGGCGAAGTCGATGTGCTCGAGGAGGTCGTGAAACAGGTCTCCGGTGCGTCGGCCGCGGGGGAAACCATCCAGCGTGATCCGGGTGAGCCCGCTCGGCGTGCCGACACTCGCGGCAACATCGTCTACGCCGGCGCCCGCCGCCTCCAGGAACGAACCCGCATCGACGGCTTGCTCCTCCTCATCGCGATCTCGCCCTTCGTCCGCGTCGAGCTGTCCCGCGAGCTCTCGACGCGTGAGGCTCGAGAAGCTGCTGGTGTGACGCCAAGAGCGGATCGCGTGCTCCACCTTCCGCGCCTCGAGCACGGGGCCCAAAGTCTCGGGCGACGGCGCGAGCTGAGCATCGTAGCTCCAGGGCACCCTGCGCACCGCCACCGACTCCCCCACCCGCGCTGCGAACGCTTCGAGCGGCGCCGTGAGCTGCGCGTCGGTCTGTTTGTCCAGGCGCCCGGGCTCGGGCAGCGCCGGCGGCGGAAGTGCGCCCGGAGGAAAGAGCAGGCACGCGGCAGCCGAGGCGCCCGCGGTCTTGAACCCACCCCACAGCGCGACGGTACGATGTTGCGCCCGCGTGAGCGCGACGTAGACGACCCGGAGCTCCTCGGCAAAACCCTCCCATTTGGCCCGGGCCACATTGGCCTTGCGGCGCTCGGCGTCGACATCGACATCCAACATCGCGCGGCCGCTCGCATCGTGGAAACGACACGGCCCTTCCATTTTTCCTCCGACCGAGTCCCACAAGAACGGGCAGTACACGACGGGGAACTCGAGCCCCTTGGCCTTGTGCACGGTGAGGATCTTCACCCGCGCGTCGTCGCTCTCGAGGCGGATCTCGGCGCGTTCGACGGCTGCACCCCGGCCCGCTCGTTGCTCGGCGAGCCACGCGAGCAATGCGCCAGGACCCAGGTTCCTCTCCATCGCAGCGTTGTGGAGCAACTCACCCAGGTGGAGCACGTTCGTGAGGCGACGTTCTCCGCCCACGCGCTCGAGCAAGCGCTTCGCCGCCGCCGTGTCGGCGAGCAGGGCTCGAAACATGCGAATGAAGCCCCGCTCGACCCAGAGATCGTGCCAGCTGCGAAACCGGGTCGCCCACTCGTGCCAGAAGCCGGCGTCACCCTCGCTGGCGGCAATCTCGTCACCGCTCACGCCGACGAGTGACGTGGCGACCGCCCGCCGCAGATCGAGCCGGCTTCCCGGGTCGAGCACCGCGCCGAGCACCGCCTGGAGATCTTCCGCTTCTTCGGAGACGAACACACTCTCGTCGACGATGACGACGGACGGAATGCCACGCTCACGCAGCGCGTCTTGCACGATGAGCGACTGGGCATTGGTGCGAGTGAGGACCGCGAGATCCGTCGCGCTGATCGGCACCGGCTCGCCTCGGCGCAGGATGCTGGCCTTTTTCGCCGAGCAGCCGCGCGATGTCCGCCGCCACCACCCGGGCCGCCGTGCGCCGCGCGACCGCCTTTTTCACCGCGGTGGACGCGTCGTTGCGCTCGACGAAGAGCAGCTCGAGAGATGCCGTGTCCGAACCCGGCGCCGCGTGCGGCGCGACCACCCCGTTCTTCGCGCCAGGGCGCGCCTGGATGGCAGAATAGTTGATGCCGTCGATCAGAAAACTGCCGGCCGGCAAGAACAGCTGATTGACCGCGGCAATCAGCCCCGGGTCCGAGCGGTAACTGACACCCATGCTGAAGCGCGCGGCGCCCTTGGCCGCGTCGAGGTACGCGAACACGTCCGCGCCACGGAAGGCGTAGATGGCCTGCTTCGGATCGCCGATCAAAAAGAGAGGATGCTCGCTGCCGCCAAACGCAGCCTGAAAGATCTCGAACTGCACGGGATCGGTGTCCTGAAACTCGTCGATCAAGACGGCCTTGAAGCGCCGCCGCAGCGCTGCCCTGAGCTCCCGCGCCCGTGTCTCCTCGCACTGCATCCGCGACTCGGAGCGGCAGATCTTCGAAGCCGAACACGCCCTGCTGCAACTTGCGGGCGAACAGCTGCTCCGGCAGCTCCCCGAGCAGCTCGTGCTCGAGGCCGAGCACGGGTTGCCACGAGAGCCGGACCAGGCGCTCGAATGCGGCAAAGACCTCGTGCCGAGCCCGCGGATCCCCCGCCCACTTCTGCTTGAGGTGCGCGCACACGAACGCGGGGAACAACCGCTCCACGTGGGCGGGAAAATGGCGGACGGCCGGATCGTCCTCGACGACGGCCGCGCGTGCGCCTTCCAGCAGCAAAGCCAGGGCGGGACCGCTGCCAAAGTCCGCCTTGAGTGCGTGCTCCTCTACAAAAGCAAACCCATCGAAGGCCGCCAGGTGCCGCAACACCTCGCCCCGCGCCTGTTCGATCTCTCCGGGAGTGCCCGGCGGCGGCGCCGGCGGCGTGACCCCGATGCGAGGGTTGCGCCGCGCCTCTAGAAACAGCGCTCGCAGCCGCCCGATGTCCACACCCAGCGCGGTCGCCTGCCGCGCCAGCCCCGGCGGCGCCTGCGCTACTCGCCGGTGCCAGAAGTCGTACAGCACGTCGTCCGTCAGCTCGCTCAAGTCCGGGCAGAGCTCTGCCCCGAACGGCACTCGCGTACCAAACGCGTTGTCGATCAGCACCCGCTGGCAGAAGCCGTGGATGGTGGAGATGGCCGCTTCGTCGATGTTGTCGAGAGCGCGGCGCAAGCGGGCGATGTCGGACTTCAGCGAGCCCTTCCGTTTTGACGCCAGCCGCGCCAGGACCTCGTCGTCGATCGCTTCGCCTGCGAGGGCGGCACACAGTGCAGCTTCCGCCTCGAGCAGTCGAGCCCTCACGCGATCCCTCAGCTCCGCCGTGGCCGCGTCGGTGAAGGTGACGACCAAGATCTCGGACGGATCGAGGCCCCGTTCGAGCAGGAGCCGCACGAACAGCGTGGTGATGGCGTAGGTCTTGCCAGTGCCTGCGCTCGCTTCCACGATGTTCGTCCCGCAGAGCTCGATCGCGATGGGGTCGAAGGGTTGCGGGGTGTCGTGGCTCATGTCCCCGCCTCCGCCCGAGCGGCGTCGAGCGGCCCGAACAGCGCGATGGCCAGCGCGTGAAAGTCGGTCTCATCGAGCCGCTTTTTTCCGGCCTCGAAGTCCGGGTCGAAGGGCGGCAACAAGCCGGAAAAAGCGCGCCCGGGATGCGGGTCGTGCAGTGACTCGGCGTGCTCGTCCCCGGAGTAGGTCTGCATCGCCGAGTCGAGCGCGGCAGCGGCGCTCTTCTGATGACCCGCAAAGTATTTGTGGCTCGTCTCCGGCATGAACGGCAACGGCCGCTCGAGCCCTCTCCGGTAGAGCTCGACCATGTCGGCGAGGAGCGCTCGCGCAGCGTCACTCGCCAGCGCGTCAAACCCCACCACCGCCGCGCTGGCACCGGCGCGTCCGATCAGCTGCGTCTTTGCGCTCGCCCCCGGCACGGCACACATCGCCACGTGGCGCGTCCAGCTCTCCAGCAGGTACTTGCACCCGGGCGTGGAGTACATGTGTTTGACGGCGCCGCCGGCCCAGCGATCGCCGATGCTGCCCGTCACGCGGGTACCGTCGGGGAGGTCCACTCGCACCTCGAGCGGCTCGAGCGCGGGGCCGGCGCGGGCGGCCTTCGCGCGTGTTGCAATGTCCGAAGCCGGGGCGTGCAGTCGCTCGAGCAGGATCTTTCCCGGGGGTCCCAGCGGCAGCTCCCCCTTCCCGCGCAGGAGCTGCTCCGCCTGATCGAGCGGAAAGTCGTCGAGCAGGTAGCCGATCAGCGCGCTGCCGAGCTTCCAG
Source organism: Myxococcales bacterium (assembly GCA_016706225.1). Classification (NCBI taxonomy): domain Bacteria; kingdom Pseudomonadati; phylum Myxococcota; class Myxococcia; order Myxococcales; species Myxococcales bacterium. The sequence goes on along the minus strand of JADJKB010000008.1, from coordinate 41,770 downwards.
CTCTCCAGCGCATCGAGCTCGAGCGGTTCGCGGTCAAAGGTCGCCGAGTGCTCCTGTCGCAAGTACAGTCCGAGGCGTCGATTGAGGAAGTAGGCCGGGGGTGACTTGAAGAATTTCACCAGTTCTTCCAGGCCGATCTCGCGACTCTCCGGCCGCTGCATGGACCTTTCGATGAACAGGCGCTGGGTCTTCTGACTCGAGCGCGAGGCCTCGGCCGCTTCGGCATGAGCCTCCGAGTAGCTGAAGAGCTGAGGTTCTTCGTGATTGAAATAGCGCGGGCTGAAGCCCTGAAGCGGGTGCTCGACGACGAACCGCGCACGGGCTCGTGCTCGCGGCTCCGCTGTCTCTGCGGAGGCGTCGGCGGCGCCCTCGTGCTGGCAGCGCTCCCCCAGATAGTCGAGCAGCTCGGCGACACACACGCTCGGCATGCGCTTGCGATCGTCGCGCACACTCTGGCCGGTGTATGTGATGATGATGCGCTCGCGCGCCGCACACAGCGTCTCGAGAAACAGGTAACGGTCGTCCTCGCGCCGTGAGCGATCACCGGGACGCGATGGCGTGCTCCCGTTCTTGATCAGATCGAACTCGATGGGGCGGGGAGAGCGCGGGAAGTCACCGTCGTTCATGCCGAGCAGACACACCACCTTGAAGGGGATGCTGCGCATCGGGACCATGGCGCAGAAGGTCACCCCTCCGGACAGGAAGCCACGGTCGGCACCCGCGGCGTCGGCAGCCTGCTTCAGGAGCTCGTGCAGCACCTGCACGTCGACTGGCTCGGCGAAGTCGGCAGCGAGGGCATTCGTCACGGCGGCGTCGAGCACGCGCGACAGGCGCCCGAGCTGACGCGTGCCGTCGCGTCCGAGGTCGAAACACGCCTCCCCGAGCTCGAGGAGCGTGCCCGCCCATTCCGCGAGCGTGCGCGGGCGCTCGAGCTCTCTGAGCCAGGCAAACAAGCTGCGTGAGAACCAGGCGAGCTGGCCGAGCAGCTCGGCCTCTTTGCCTTCGATCTCGTCGAACGGCAGCACCCCCTCGAACAGGCGCCGCTCACCGGCTGGCATGGCGTAGCCCAAGAGCAGCCGGCGCAGGCCAAAGGCCCAGGTGTTGGCGGCGTCGTTGGGCAGGCCGAGCTCTGCCCGGTGTTCGGCGTCGATGCCCCAGCGCACGCCGCTCCGCGCGACCCAACCTCGCAGGCTCTCGATGGCTGCTGTGTCCAGGCCGAAACGCGCGCCGACCGGCTCGAGCACCAGGAGGTCGAACACCTCGGATGCCGTGACGCGTCCGCGCACCATCGAGAGGATCCGCAACATGCCGTCGACGACCGGCGCACCCTGGCGCTCGGACCGAGCTGCGACGTGATACGGGATGAAGTCCCGATCACCGAGGTCGCGGGCCGTCACCGCCTCGATGAGTGGGGCGTAGGTCGCGAGATCGGGCACGAGCACCACGACTTCTTCGGGGGCGATGGGTTGCTCTTTGCGCGTGAGCACCGCGAGCAGCTGATCACGCAGCACCTCCACCTCTCGCGTCGGACCGTGACAGGAGTGGACGGAGATCTCCGCGGTCGAACCCTGCACGAGTCCGAGCGGAGACGGCCCCAGCGGCCGGAACAAGTCGGCCTGCAGTGCACCGATCAGAGAGTCAGTCGCCGGCGGTTCGTGGAGCTCGGAGTGCACACAGTCGATGCCGAGCTCGAGGCCGGCGGTCCGAAGCACCCGGTCGAAATCGGTACCCAGCCGACCCAGTGAGCTCGACAGGGAATTATCCTCCGCGCGCTCACCCGACCCGTCCTTCTTCAGCGGCTCGGGTTGCCCTGGCAACGCAGGCTCCGGGCTCACTGAAAACAGGAAGAAGTGCACTTCCACGTGGCGCGAGAGCGCTGCGAGCACCCGCACGTACAGCGGCGGCAGTGTGGAGACGCCGAACACCAGCGCGCGGGGCGGAAGTCCAGGCAACCGCTGGCCGCTCTGCAGACGTTCGATCAGCGCCTCCCCCGCGCTTCCCAGGTGGGGGCGAGCCAGGCGTCGAGCGACACGCTGCCAGAGCACTGCTTGCCAGCGATTCTCTTGCTCGGCGACAACCGGCTCCCCCAGCTCCCAGGCTCGGAGCCAGTCCGGGCGATACGTGAGGTACTGATCGAAGACCGTGGCAATTCGCTCCGACAGCTCTCGGAGTCGCATCCCGCGGGGGTCGTTCGCGACGTAGCGCGCGAGCGCAGCGAAGTCGGGCGCCCCGAGCAGCTCCGGCAGTACACCCTGGATGCTCCAGGCAAGCAGGTCTTCCGAGAGCGGTGGGTCGCCGAGTGCGTCGGGGCCGAGCACCGTCTTGACCAGCCGCTCGACGAGCTCCCGCGGATACAGCATGCGTGAAGCCCAGACGTCGAAGCGTTTCGCGAGCTCCCCACCGAGCCAGATCTCCATGCCGCGCCCCTGCACGACCACGGCGTCCGGAGCGAGCGGCCCACCCACGGGCTCGGCGAGCAGATCACCGAGCGCGCCGACGAGCCGCTCGAGGCGGTTGCTGCGATGAAGCTGGAAGACGGGCATGACGTGGAGGGGCACGGTGATGGTAGGAGCGCGGCCACGCAGCGCCAATGGCGTCGGTCAGGCTACGTCCGAGCTACGTCGAAGGCGGTCGCAGGCCGCTCAGTTGACGTGATTTCGCCCGCCTCTATGCTTTGGCCATGGGACGAGCGCGGGGAAACTACGCTTACGCCACAGGTCTGGCCTTGTTCGGCGTGTTTCTCGGCATGTCGGCCTGCGGCTCGGACGATCAAGCCGACGCCCTCAAGCGCGGCAAGCTCGCCGAGGGCTGCCTGATCAACACCGACTGCAAGGCGCCCCTGGTCTGCGCCTTCCAGCGTTGCCACCAGCAGTGCCAAGAGCAGCGGGACTGCGAGGGCACCCAGCTATGTGTGCCGAGCAATCAACCGTTCAAGGTGTGTTTCCTCGAGGACGAGCAGCGCTGCAATCTGAACAGCGACTGCCCGGAGAGATTCCTGTGCGCAAAGGACGGCAACTGCCACCCCGTCTGCAAGCTGAACAAGGACTGCGCTGGTGGACAGGAGTGCATCTCCGGCGTGTGTGCGGCGTCCGATCAACTCGTCGATGGGGGGCTCCCGGTATCACCCGATGCCAGCAGCGACAGCGGCGAGGGGCTTACCTGTGTCTACAACTCGGACTGCGAGCCGCCGCTCGTCTGCCTCGGCGGCTCGTGTTTGCACCAGTGCAAAGCCAACGTCGACTGCTCCTATGGCTGGACGTGCGCGAGTGGAACCTGCCTGCCGCCGGGCAACGACGCAGGCGCCGACGGTGCCGTACCGAACTGCCAGAACGGCCAAAAAGATCCCGGCGAGACCGATATCGACTGCGGTGGGAGCTGCGGCGCGTGCGCCAACGAGAGCTGCACCAAGCCGAGCGAATGCGCGAGCCACGTCTGCACAGACCTGAAGTGTCAGACCCCGTCCTGCAGCGACGGTCTGCAGAACGGCGGCGAGTCCGACGTGGATTGCGGAGGGCCGGATTGCTCCAAATGCGGCTCAAAAAAGGGCTGCTGGGCCGTCGCCGACTGCACGACGGGCAGCTGTGTGCTCGGTGTCTGCTCGAGCGCGAGCTGTAGCAACAACAAACAGGACGGCAACGAGACGGCGACGGACTGCGGCGGCTCGGACTGCGCAGCGTGCGCGGATGGCCAGGGCTGCCTGGTCAACCCCGACTGCACGAGCGGCAACTGCGTGCAGAAGGTGTGCAAACCCGCCGGAGCCACCACCTGGGCTGAAGCCATCTCCGGAGTGCCGATGCTGGCTAGCGATCCGCAGGGCAACCTGGTCGTGGGCGGCGATTTCAACAGCGCACAGCAGATCGGCGGAGTGCAGCTCCAGCCCAACGGACAGGACATCTTTCTGGCGAAGTACACTCCGGCCGGGGCGCCCATCTGGGTCTTGCGCGTCGGCGGCACGGGCTCCGATTCGTTGGCGAAGGTCGGAACCGACTCCAAGGGTGACGTGTTGATCGTGGCAAGCTCGGGAACCGGCGGTTCGTTCGGTGGTCCCACACTCAGCTGCGGTAGCGGACTGGTGGTCGCGAAGTACTCGGGCTCGAACGGCAACCACGTCTGGTCGCGCTGCATCGATTCACCGGCGAGCTCGAGCATTCAGGTTCACGGCGGCGGCGTGGCTCCGGGCGGAGATGTGATCGCGGCCGGCAGTTTCTACGGCACCGTGGATTTTGGCGGCACACTGCTGAGCGACAACTACAACCAAGGATACGTCGCCCGATACTCCGGCGTCGACGGCAGCCTGGTTTTTGCGGTCGAATTCGAGCATCAGAACGGCGGACAGGTCGCGGTGCGGGAGGTCGCCGCGGACGGGCAGATCACCTACGCGGTCGGCAGTTTTCTGGCGACGACGAGCTTCGGTTCCCAGCAGCTCACCGCCGTCGGCAGCAGCGACATGTTCGTGGCCGCGCTCGGCGCCGATGGCTCGACGACCAAGGTCGTCGGGTTCGGCGATACCGGCAGCGACGTCGCGCATGCAGTCAGCCTGGCCGGCGCTCAGGGGCTGGTCGTGACCGGCGAGTTCCACAATCAGACCAACTTCGGCACCGGGTTGATCCCGAACGCAGGCGGAGCGGACGTCGTCTTGCTCTCCCTCGACAAGACGACCCTGGCGCCCGCTTGGGCAAAGGGTTTCGGCTCGACCGCGGACGACCGCGGGGTTGCGCTGTCCGTGCGCCCGAATGGTGAGATCGCGCTCGCAGCCTTCATCGGCGGCGCCGCGAACTTCGGGACCGGACCCCTGACGTGGATTGGTAATCACGATGGTGTGTTCGCGCGTTTCTCCACGAGCGGCGCGACGTTGTACGCCAAGAGCTTCGGCGGCCTGTACAACGACGAGGGGACTGGCGTTGCGTGGGTCGGCAGCGCCCTTGGCATCGCAGGCATCTACTCCGGCGGGCTGGTCGACCCGGGGACGGGAAACCTGGACGCCACGAAGAGTGCATTCTTCGGGATATTGCTGCCGTGAGCGGGCGACGCGGCGGCGCTCGAGCGCGGCCGAACTTGGTCGACAATCAGGGGGGCTCTGACTTGCACACCCGACCGCGCTCCGGCGCCTTTGCATCGAGCCGACTCGCAGCGAGCTCGAGCAACTCGCCCTCGCTGCAGCCCGCGCTCCGCAGCACGACCGCAACCAACCCTGGTGTGTCTTCGACTTCTCGGTAGCTCCACGGGAGCTTGCTGCCGCACGCGATCTCCGCCAGCTTCAGTGCGCGCTCCCCCGAGGCCGAGGCCGACGCCGACGACGACGGCGCCGGCGCGGCACTCGGCGCCCCAGCCGGATGTGCTCGGGCCTCCGCGAGGGCGGCACATCGAGCACGGAGCGCGCGCGCCGCACCCGCTTCGTGCTCGTGATCGCCCAAGACCACCAGGCTCGCGTGCAGCGCCGCGCGCTCGGGCTCGGATTCGTGGGTCAGCTTCTGCTCGATGCGCTTCCGGGCTTCCGCCCGCTGCTCCTTCGGCGTCTGCTCCAGGCGACTCAGCACGGAGCCGCGTGCCTTCGGCTCCTTGGCCCGCAGGATGAACGCCCCGGCCAGGGCACGGGCCTCCGCTGCGTCGGGCTCCTTTCGGTCGCGACCGAGCGCGAACGTGAGGTCGTCGATGGGCGAGCCCTCACGCTCGAGCTCCGCCAGCAGGATCGCCCGGTGTGTTGGGTTCTCGTTGTTCAAGCCGCGAACCACCGCGGATGCCGTGGCGGCGTCCTTGCTGGCGACCAGCTTGCTCAGCTCTGCTTGGTCTTGCTCGAATCCGAGCATGAAGCGCAGAAACGCTCGGCGTTCGTCGGCTGCGCAGCGCTCTACGAAGGGCTCGACCGAAGCGCGCACGCCCGCGCCGCCCACCCTCCAGCTTTGTTCAGCGAGAGCACTCACACCCCAGGTCACGATCTTCTGGACCAGCTCCTGGGCAGCGGAGCTGAACTTCTCGGCGCACGCCGCTTCCACGATGCGCGCCGTGAAGGCCGTGGCCGCCTCGGGTTGTTTCGGGTCGAAACAGGCGAGCGCGGCGCTGCTGGTCTGTGCGTCCGGCTTCGCCTGAGCGAGCTCGTGCAGCAGACTGGTCCTGTCCGCGGCCGAACCCACGGGCGCTTTGCGGTCGCAGAGCAGCCCGAGGGCGCTCGACTTGACCAGGCTGCTCTCGGACGGGTCGACGAGCCGCTCCTTGGCCACCGGCAACGCGTCCGAGCCCGCGTGGGTCAACATCTCGGCAATGATCCGCCGTCGGCGCTCCGTGTCGGAAGTACTCGTGAAGAGCGCGCGGTATCCGGAGAGCACGTCGACCTGTTTCTGGAGGGAGCTCCAGGCGAACTTCCCGGGCTTTCCCTCCGCGTCGGCGCTTGCGCGAGCGACCTCGACCACGAGGTTCCGCCTGAGCTCCACCAGCTGGAGCAGCGCGACCTTCTTCCAGACGCCGTCCTCGAAGGCGAGCGCCTGGACGAACTGACCGTTCTCGCGGAACACGGCGTGGTAGGTCTCGCGGCCCTTTTCGCTGACGGTCGCGATGCGAAGCTTCTCCGGGAACAGCGCGTCGGCGATGGCGAACGGAATGATGATGATGCAGACCGGGCTGTGGCCACAGCCGCCGCCTCCGCCCTTCGGCGCGGCTCGTTTCTCGACCTTGACCGTCACGTCCGGCGGGTCGTCCAGCTTCTCGACGGCGCGGAGCTCCGTGGGCACACTCACGAACGACTCGAACTCCACCTTCGACTCACAGCGCGCGCAGCCGGCAAGCCACAGCGCAAGCAGCGCAAACAGCGCCAGCGAGCGCTTACAATGAGTCCTGCCGTCCATGCTGCGTCGCGATGTTACTCGGCCGGGCCAGTTCGGACCATCGACCGCGTGCGGGACCTGCTAGAACACCGTCGACCGCGGGCGCGTAGCCCCCTAGCGCACCAGAAGTGAACCCGTGCCCGTCGACGTTCTGACCGAGACCACCATCGCCCTGCCGCGCGACGAGGTCGCCGCCTTCGCGAGCAATCCCGACACGGCGCCGGAGTGGTACGAAAACATCAAGTCGGTGGAGTGGCAGACCCCGCCGCCGGTCGGCGTAGGCGCGCGAGTCGCGTTCGTCGCCCTTTTCCTCGGCCGACGCCTCGCCTACACCTACGAGGTCGTCGAGCTCGTCGCTGGCGAGCGGCTGGTCATGCGCACGGCGGAGGGCCCGTTTCCGATGGAGACGACCTACACCTGGGAAGCGAGCGGCGAGCGGAGCACCCGAATGACCCTGCGGAACCGCGGTGAGCCGTCGGGCTTCTCCAGGCTCGCAGCGCCGATGATGGCGGCCGCGATGCGACGCGCGAACCAGAAAGATCTGGCGCGGCTCAAGTCGATCCTCGAAGCGCGGAGCGCTGGGTGACGACGTCTCGCTTCGACGAGTACTGGCAAGCGCACTTCCCCGAGCTCGCGCCGGCTGGCCTTGCATTCCAAGAGTCGTTGCGGACGCGTTGGCTGCGCATCCACAGCCTGCCGGGCTCGAAGCGCTACGCCGATTCGCCGGAGGAACGCGCGGAGCTGCTGCAGCGTCATCGACAGGTGGCGGACGTCGTTCTGGGCGCGTCGAGCGCGTGCGCGCTGCTGGTTGCTGGATTTTCAGACGCCCCCGGCCCCGCCGACGAACCGACGCTGGCGCGATTGCCGCAGCTCGCTTTCACGCAGGCCTTGCTCGACCATCCCGATTGGCTGACGAATGAGATCAGCATCACGACGTTCGAGCCGAGCCGCCCTCGCGAAGCGGCCGCTCGGCGCCGAGCCCCCCCCCGCGGCCACCCGCAGGCCGCGTAGCGGCCGAGGACGGACGAGGCCGCGCTCGGCTCGCGCTGATGCCGCGGGCGGCGGCTCGCTACTTCTCGCACCCCACACGCGACCAGATGATCCGATCGCGATCGAGGTAGGTCGACGACGCGAAGTACACCGTGTTCGGGTAGGCGGCGACTCCGCCGGTGATCGGTGAATCCGTGGTCGGGAGCGCACCGAGCGCGACGATGAACGCCCCCGAGCCCCGCGTGACGACGACTACCTCCGGCGGCGAAGCGAGCCCCGTGTCCCCAACGAGCGCGACGATGCCGTCGCGGCTGCCCACGGCGGCGAAAACCGGGCGCGAAAGCGGCGTGGTCGCGACGAGCTCCGCGTTGACGTCGAGCTCACCCACGACCTGCTGCCCTACGACGACGACGTGCGCGCCATCCCAAGCCGCAGTGCGCTGCGGGGTGTCGTTGTTCCAGTTCCCACCGTGCGTGCGCACGGGGGAGCGAAGCTCGCCGAAGTCGTCGAGGGCCACCGCCTGCATCTGTCCGTTGCTGGTCAGCCAGGTCGCAACGAGTCCGCTGCAGGTCCTCGTGAGCGTGAGCCCCGTGGCCGGTGCGTCCGTGAGCGGAACATCCACCAAGCGCTCGCTCAGGGTCTGGTCGACCAGCACGAAGCGCGGCGTCGGGCCGATCAACGCCGCTAGCGCGCGTCCAACTCCGACCACCGCAGGGGGGACGCGGTTGGTGCCGCCGATCGGCGCAGGCATCGGCGCGCTCACCTCCTGTGTCTCGAGGTTCAGCTCCACGACCTTGTCGAGGTTGGCATCGACCACCACGCCGCGCACCTTGTCCTCGCGCTCGAAGATCGGCAGCGGCATCTCGTTGTCCGGTGCGCCCGCGGGAAGCGGACCCGATGCGGTGATGCTCAGCGAGTCATTGAGGAGCGCCACGCCGGCGACCAGCTGGATGTCGCCGCTGCAACAGGTTCGGCTTCCCCAAGGAACGAGCGGGCCGTACTGCGACAGGAAGCCCGTGCCAATCTGGACGTTGCCCGCGATGGCCGCGAGGTCGATCGCTCCCTCGGCCTGAATCGCCACCGGGAGCTCGCAGACGCGCGGGGTCACGCACGCCGGCAGTGCTTCAGGGGTGCCGCCTTTCGGCGGGCAGCCGGGGCACGCCGAATCGCGGTCCTGCGTTGCGTCGCCGCATCCCACCACGAGCAGACACAGCAAACCCACACCTCGCCTCATGCTGCGCCCCCATCCACACAGTTGGCCCGGATCTCGATGCTGCTCCCGCCGAGGGCGCTGCACGTCGCTGGGCACAGGATGATGCGGCCCGGTAATGTGCCGGGGGCAAGCTGCTGATCGAAGTGGAAAGCGAACCCCGCAACCGGGCAGTCAGCGTGCGTCGCGACGCGCTGCAACGCGAGCGGAGCGCCGTTGTTCACCGCACGCACCGCCACACCCGCCGGGTCGGGCGGGTTGTCGGGCCACGGGATGGCGTACTCACAGGCGCTCGCAGCTTTGCGGATCGCGTTCAAAGAGCCGAGCAATTCGGTCGCGACCGGTTCGTCCGTGGTGACGATGAACGCCTGCTCCGTCCCGCCGGCTTGCGCCATCTTTCCCAGATTGATCAGCGCGTCTTGTTCTTCTTTGGGCGAAAACACTCCAATCACGAAGGTCGCGATGCCAGCGTCGAGTCCGGCGGCGGCAACCTCGCTCAGGCGCGGGATCCCCGCGGCGGGCTCCTTTTGCTTCGGATCGATTTCGGGATCACAAACCGTGGGGAAGCCGTCGGTGGCGAGCAGCACGATCACCTTGTGTTTGGGGTGCTTCGCGCTCCATTCGCGGGCGGCGCGGTGAACGCCATCGAGGGCCGGCCAGGTGGGGGTCGCGCCATCCGTGTCCCGAGTGTCCAGCGCGATCAGGAGCTTCGTCCGGACCGCAGGGAGTGTGCCGCTCACGACCGGCGTGGTGTAACTCGCGACGTCGCAGGACGCTCGATTGAGGCAGGCGCCGAGCGGCAGGCAGGCCTCGCCGGGTTTGCAGTACGCCGATGGGTCGAAGCCGGCGAGGCAGAGCGCGTCCGCGTCGCTCGCGCAACCCCCGAGCTGGTAACACGCGTCACTCGGATCGCTCGTGCCCGCGCAGTCGGCGTTGGTGTCGCAGCTCTTCTCCTGACTGGGCAAACACAGCTTGTCGAAGGCGTAACAGGCGCCGATCTGCCCGCAAGCGGCATCGCTCACACAGCGAGCGGGGACCTCTGGGTGGATCTCCGGAAAAAAGTCCAGCGAGATCCCGATGCCCTGGGACTCTGGGTCATCCATGAACGCGGCGAGTGCATCGCGCATGGCCACGGCCTTCGACACACCGTCGGCGGTCTTGAACGCCATCGAGCCGGAGGAATCCAGCATCACGAATGCGTCGAGGCTGGCCGCCTCCGCATCGGCGGTGAGCACGGCGCACTCGCCGAGAGCCGAGACCGGCAACCCCGTCTTAGCGCCACAACCCGCGGGCACCAACGCGAGCGCGAGCCCCGCGACCGCCAGAAACACACACGTCCGTCGCACCCACGCCACGACACACCCGCGTTCGAGTGTAGCACTCCGTACTGGCGCCGCCTGCCCGCACGTTTCGGCCGGCGTCAGTGGCTGCCTGTGCGACAACTGGGTGACTCGCTCGGCGATCCAGGCCACTGACCGGCACACCGTAATCGAACCCCCTTACGGGCCCCACTTCGCGAATGGACGCGGGATCGCGCCGGCAGCCGTACCCTCACGGGCGCCAGCGAGCGCATCACGTCGCCGCGCTGCGCTCGGCACGCTGGCCGCCGGATGTTCACGCTCTGCCGGCGAGACTGGGGTTTCACCACCCACAAGGACAGGGGCTCAGCGAGTCTCCTGGGCCGTTGTCCGGGGGCGGGGTGTGTGCGAAGCTACGTAGCGTGGAGTTCGACGAGTTGACCCCGGAGCAACGCCAGCTCGTGACTGAGATGGAACCGCTGTGGCGGCGCGCCTACCACATCGTGAAAACACGGCCTGAGCTCGACGTTTCGGACGTTTTCCACGCGCTCCGTAACCTCCAGCGCAGCCCGACAGAGCGTCTACGTCGCGCCCTGACCTATGGTCGACCTCGCGTTCACGGCCGCTGAACGCACCTTTCTCGAGGCGCTCGAGGATCATGGCGTCCGCTACATGATCGTCGGCGTCAGCGCTGCGGTGCTGCAGGGAGCGGACACCGTTACAGCGGACGTCGACTTATGGTTCGCAGACAAGGCGGACGCGGGCATCGGGGAGGCCGCGCGCCGCGCAGGCGGAGTTTGGGTTCCTGGGAATTTCGGCATGATGCCGCCGATGTTGGGGGGCGAAAATTTGGGCGACCGGTTCGATGTCGTTCTCACCTTGTCGGGTCTCGAGGATTTTGAAACCGAGGCGCTCACGGCCAAGAGGATCGAAGTCGACGGCTTGTCGGTCCCAGTGCTGCCTCTCGAACGCATCATCGTCTCGAAGCGCGCCGCCGGTCGCGCAAAGGATGTCGCCGTGTTGCCCGCGCTCCAGGCCGCGCTCGCCGCGTCTCGAGACCAGATCTGACGCGCCGGCACGCCACCACCACGGTTGCCCGAGCGGCTGCCGACAGCTAGGGCTGAAGATCCACTGCAACCCCGCTGCGGTCTGCGCCAACGAGCTGTGCTCACCCACCGAGCTGACCGAGATGGTGGCTTCGACGGGGACTAGGCAGCGCGTTGGACCAAGGACGCGCCACGCGAGGCGGTCAGCTGAGCTCACTGACACTGCTGTGTGCAAATCGTCTCCGCACACTTGATGAAGGGCTGGAGTTCGGGCGAGCCGTGGTCGCACTGTGCGACACAGCTCACGAATGGAGTGCCATCGGTGAGACATTGTGCAATGCAGACATAGTCAGAAACACACGGAACCGCCCCAGTGCAAGTCGAGACATCTCCGCAGCAGCCTTGGCTCAAACAACTCCCGCAACTTGAAGTACCCAGCTTTTTGCACGCGCACTTTGCGCCGGCCTCGCAGGCCGACCCATTGCAGCACGTGGTGATGAAATTGCTGCACTCCTGACCGTCCGTCGCGCACCCCGGGTCCGCCTCACAATGGCCACCGAGACACTGCGCTCCCCAACAACAGAGGTCGGTCGTGCTGCACGATTGACCGAAGTCGAGGCAAGTTGTCCCGCCGATCCCAGCGGTCCCGCCGCCGATCCCGGCGGTCCCGCCGCCGGTCCCAGCGGTCCCGCCCGCACCGCCCGTCCCTGCACTGGCCCCACCCGCCGCCGCGCCGGCGCCACCTGTCACCGCCCCGTCGCCGCCTTGCGGTGCGGACGAGGTTTCGTCGCAGGCCGGCAACGAGCACAGGACCAGCGCAACTGCCAAACTCGATGCTTCGCGACTCACGCGGAGAGCGTAGCACCAGGCAACACGTGCCACGGGCCCGAGCGCGCGGACTGAGTCCGTACTCCGTGTAGCCGAACGTCGCCCCTGGAGTGCACTCGCCGCCGATCCGGGCACGCCCGTCGACGGCAGTCCCGAGAGCGAGGAGGAGCCGGTCCGCCTGTGCAGTTTCGGCGCAGCAACTCCGCGGGGCGCGGCGCATGGACCCCGGCCTTCGCGCCGCATCGCATGGCGCTGCGCCGAGGGCCCAGATAGAATGGACACATGAGCGCAAAGCGCGTGGTGCTGCTCGGTCTTGCAGTGGGCATCGTCGCCTGCTCCGGCAAGACAGATCGCAACTGCAACGAGGCCGTCACCGACTGCAGCCACGCGTACGGAGGTTCGTCCGGGACCGGCGCAGCGGGCGGGGCGGCGAGCGGTGGGAGCGGCGCCGTGTCGACGAGCCCCAAGCCGCCCGAAGGACCATTTCCCGCGCCGAACGTCGCAGCGGCGAGCTGCTCCGCGCCAGGCACGGTGACTGACGTCTTCGATCTCCCGGGCGTCCGCGCTTGGCTCGTGAGGAGCTGGTTCTTCTGCAGCGGTGGTTCGATCTTCGATTCGCCTCACGATGGACTCGAGTTCGCGGAAGACGGGCACTGGTACTTCTTGGACCTGAAGCTGGGAAAGCTCGTGCGGCGTGAAGACTTCTCGGGCGGGGGCGTCTGGGATCTGGTCGATACGTCGAGCATGAATGGCCCCGGGCCCAACTCGGTTCAGCTGAACATCGACAGCTTCCAGGGCGGTGGCATCCCGGCCTTCGTGCGCTTCGCGGTCGAGCCGATGAAGCTCAACCTGAGCGCGTACCCCGGCGTGCCGACGGAGTACGTGGCGGCGAACCCCACGGGCCCGCAAGCCGCCTGCGCGGTCTGCGAGCATCCCTGGTTCACCTGCGGGAAACCCGGTTGGGAGTCCGTGAACTTCCAGATGGAGTCGCAAGAGAGCAGCGGTTGCACCGGACGCATTGTGATGGCCGGCGGTTCGCCTTCCACCGAACTGAAGATCCACTGCAACCCCGCTGCGGTCTGCGCCAACGAGCTGTGCTCACCCACCGAGCTGACCGAGACGTCGTTCACATGGAACGGGGCGAGCTGTGGCGCTTCAAAGTGACGTTGCCCTACAACGAACCCGACTCCTGGGACAGATCGAACTTCGCCCCGCCGGAATCGTAGTGGGTGGTCTTGCCGAACGTGGTGATGTCGTACGCGACGGCGGCCTCGAACGTGCCGGGCCAGGTCCCCGGCGTGTGATGGATCACCAGCCGTCCCCCGGGCGGCACGGTCGCGAAGAACGCCTGGCTCGAGGCCGGGTCCTCGATCTGGGCGGCGAACGCGGAGGCCTCGGTGAGAACGCTCTTCGGGATCCCGGGCCAGTGGACGGACTCGGTCACGACCTCGCCCAGATCATTGACCTGCGCCCACGCGAACGAGTCCACGATCGGGATCGCTTGGTACTGCCTGCTGAGCGTCGACGTGTACGCCACGAGCTTCCAATCCGGCGGCTCGGTCCCTGAGCCCGCGGCGCTCGCCGTTGTGTTGACCGTCACCTTGTCGATTTCGGCGGCAGGCAGGCCGGTACCGACGAAGTACGATCGAACTTCGGCATTGTGCGCGTCCGCACCCCCCGGCAGCGGGGGCCGTGCCCGCGACGGGGCGTCAGCATTCGGCAGTGCAAGCACGCTGCCGGTGTTGTGATTCGTGGCGAAGACGCCCCACGGACCGATCACTTTGTCCATTCCGAACTCGCTCTTCGTCTCGGTCACCGTCGGACCAATGGCGAAACGCGAACGGCTGAATAGATGCAGGTACCCATCGGCAGTGCTCGCGCCTGCGGTACTCGCGGGCGCGTCGGGCGGCTCGGCGCAACCGAAGAGCCCGAGCGTGATCAAGATCGCGACTGCGTTTCTCATGGCGATTCTCGCGCCTCGCCCGGAGGATACGCCCGGGCAACGGGACACGCCAGCCGTCGCCTTCACGCGGAGCGGCATGTCGCGAACCGGCACAGCGCCGCTCGGAACAGCGCGCAGTCGCGACCATCTCTTCGGGAGGAGCTGTCCTCCTGGTCACGCTGGGTTCAATTTGACCTGGGTCCGCGAGCGAGCGAGATTGCGTGGGTCTTGCGGCACCGAGCAGCCTTGCTGACTGTCGCGCTGGGCCTGGTCGGCGTGACCAACGTCGCGCTCGCGGCGCCCGCGAGCTACGAGCTCGACTATGAAGCCGCAGACGGCTGCCCTGATATTGCGGGATTTGTGGCGCAAATCTCGGCGCGAGCGCGGAACGCCGAGCATGCGCCCGGACACGCAGAGTTCCGCTTCGTCGTACGGATCGGGCGGCGCAGTACCGACTGGTGGGGCCACGTGGATCTCGGGTGGCGGGATTGGTGTCCGCTCCAGGAATCCTACTCGGGCACTCCGGGCGGTTGCGGCTGCTTGCCTAACTGGACGGGGCACGCCTCGATGGGCAGCTGCTCCCTGGAGCATCCGGACACGCACCAGACGATGCAGGTCAGCTGCGCCCAGTTTGGGCTGTGCATGGGCGGCTTCCAGGCCTGTGCGTGTAGCGTGTCCGGGTGCAGAGCGAACGAGGTCTCGGACGTCCATTTCGACCTCGAACTTCAGGGTGGACAGCTCGACGGGAGCATGACCGCCGCCTGGTGGGGGGACTACCCGGTGCACCTGAATCGCGTGCTCTCCGCCGGCCCGTCCCCTTGAGTGCGCCGGTTTCGCAACTGGAACAGGCCGGCGGCAACGAAGTCGGCGCCCTCGGACGGACCGCCGGGCTGACCCACTTTCGCATTCATACCCAAGGCGGTAGAAACACGACGGGATGGGCCACCGAGCACGAACGCACGCGCGGATCGGTTGGCGTTCTCGGCTGCTTGCCGGCGTGCTGTTCTTTCCCGGAGTCGCCCTGGCCAAGCCGTCACCCGCGATCGAATACTCTGCGCCACAGGGTTGTCCAGACGAGCGGCAGTTCTTCGCGGTAGTGGCGAGCCATCTGCGGGGCGATTCCAGTGGTCTGGATCTGCCGACCGTCGTGGAGGTCGTGCAGGACGAGTCGGGTTCGACGGCCCGGATCGAGTTCGTGGACAGCGTTGGCGTAAAGTCGATCCGTGAGCTCCATGCACCGACGTGTGGCGAGGTAGCCGCCGCGGCCGCGTTGGTCGTTGCGCTGGCCATCGACACGCAGCATGCCGCTCCGCCGGCGTCAGCGCTGACGCCGACTCCCACACCTGTGCCGACGGCGGCTCCGCTCACCGTCCGGGCGTCGCCGACCGGGCTGCCACCAAGAGACAGGGTCCGGCGTACGCCGAAGCGCCGCGACGTGTACCTCGAGCTGGGTGCCGGCGGATTTGCGGAGCAGGCCGTCGCGCCGGACCCATTGCTCGGAGGCAACGCTTTCTTCGGACTCGGTGACAAGAGCGCCGCCTGGAACCTGCGGGGCCGCGTCGCGTATGCGCGCAGCGGGGTCGTCGTCAACGGGGAGCAGCAAGCGCGCTTCAGCCTGCTCGCCGGGGGTCTCGATGTCTGTGTCTGGCCGCTCGTGAGTGGGCAGCGTTGGGCGGTGCAACCGTGCGCGGCGGGCGAGCTCGGCCGCGTCGAGAGCGAAGGGCTCGACACGGTCGGCTACGCACCCGTTCGTCGCGACACAACCTGGGGAGCCGCAGGGCCCCTGCTGCGCGTCCAAGGCGAGCTCGAGACGCTGCGAGTCGAGGCCTTTGGCGGCCCATGGATCCCTTTCGCAGGCACCCGTAGCTTCGTGTTCGAGGGACCGGACGGCGGAACCGAGTTTCATCGGGTCCCGTGGGTCGGGTGGCTCGGTGGAGTCAATCTCGCGCTGCGCCTCGACTGAGCGCCCGGCGCTTTTTGTGATCAGGGGGAGGGCTGAACCTCATTAAGCATGGTGACTAGCGCGGACGTCCTGCTCCCGGCCGAGTCTGGCGACGCCGACGCGAAGGCGGAGGGCGCTGCCGCTCTGGCCACCGCGCAAGATCGGGACGAATTGGCGGGCGTGTGGCGCCTGCTGCGCCGCCTCGGGGTGGCCGAGGCCGACGTCGACGATGCGACCCAGCAAGTCCTGCTCGTTGCGATCGAGCGCCAAACCTCGATCCGCCCGGGCCGGAGGCGCGCCTTTCTCTACGGGACAGCGCTGCGCGTAGCCCGAGAAGTTGCGAGGCGGCGACAGCCATCCGTCGATGTGGACGAGCACGAGATGCCTGACATCGAGCTGCCCCACACCGAGGACCTGGTGGAGCGCCACCGGGCCCGTGAGTTGCTCGACGAGCTCCTGGAACGGATGCCGTTCGATCTGCGCGCGGTGTTCGTGTTGTTCGAGATCGAGGAGCTCTCCACGAAGGAGATCGCGCAGGTGCTGGAGCTCCCGAGAGGCACGGTGGCGTCGCGGTTGCGGCGAGCACGTGAGGACTTCACGGCACGCCTGACCAGACTAGAGGCGAAACGTCCGGGCCGCGGAGGTCACAAATGAGAGAACCCAAGCGCCTGATCGACGGCGACCCGAGTTCGCTCGGCGCACGCTTGCTCCGGGGCGGACGACAAGACCTTCCCGATCGCAAACGGGTCGACCGCATCTTTGCCGGGCTAGTCGGCGCTGGCGGTGCTCTCGTTTCGGGTGCTGGCGGAGCGACTGCGCTCTCCACCTGGAGCATTGCGCAGTGGCTGGCGGCTGGAGCCATTGGAGGCGTCGTCGCGACCTCGGCGCTCTTTTCCCTCGAGCATCCACCGGAAGCGAGCACTGCCGCCGCGCCCGCGGTGTCGCTGCCCCGCGAAGCGCCGGAGGCGATCCCGGTGCTTCCCGGAGGCGCGCCGGAGGTGTCTGCCTCTTCGACCCCCGAGCCGTTCGCGGCGCCGACCCCACCGCCTCGACCGGTGCGCCGATTCGCGCGCATCGCGGCGTCTGATCCCGTCGTCCCGGCGAGCAGCACGACCGCGGTTCCGGCGCAGAGCACCTTGGGCGCCGAAGCGGCCACTCTCGCCGCCGCCAAGGCTGCGCTCGACCGGCGCTCGGCTGGCGAAGCGCTCGCCACACTGCGCGCTTACCGGGCGCGTTTCCCACGGGGTGAGCTTGGACAGGAAGCGTCGTACCTCGAGATGGAAGCCGAGCTCGCCAGCGGCAACCGCGCTGCCGCTCAGGGCATTGCGGCTTCCCTGGCAGACGGCACGACGCCGAGCGCCGACCGCGCTCGCGAGGTTCTGAAAGGACGGCAACCGTGAATTGGCACCGGGCTCTGCTCGCACTCTCGTTGTTGGGACTTGCGTGCGGACAAGTCACCTCGTTGGGAAACCAAAAAGGCGGCGGCAACGCGGGTCAAGGCGGTGCGGCAGCCGACGCTGGCACCGGAGCGGGTTTCGGGGGGGGCGCAGGCGCTGGCTCGAGCGGATCAGGTGGTAGCTCCGCCGCAACGTCGACGTGCGACGTGGTTCCCGCAGTACCGATCGCCAATCCGACCCCCGAGCAGGTGGAGCGCACGAAGCTGATCCACGATTTCTGTACCAACGTGGTCAAGCAGTGCGGCGACGCAAGCCCTCGCTGGCACGCCGGCGGGATATGTTCTCCTGCAGAGCTCGTCCTCGGATGCGAACAAGACCTGCTCCAAGGGTATCTCGTTCTTGGCGCAGCCTGCGACGCCGAGTGGAAGAAATGGGTAATCTGCGGAACGAACGCGACCTACGACACGCTTCCGGAGTGCTCAGCCGTGGGCATCGGGCAATTCAACGGCGGCGAGGTGATTCAGTGCCATGCGGAGAAGCTCGCGTTCGGTGACTGTGTTCATACGAAAGGCCCCTGGAAGGACGTGACTGGCACCTACACCACCTGCAGCTATAACACCCTGATCTCCGGACCCTGCGAGCTGTTCTGCACGGTGGGAAAGAACCATTTCGGTATCAGCTGCTCTGCAAATCCGGGCCTTCCCCTGGAGTGCAGTTGCATGGTCAACGGTGAGCTCATCCAGGAATTCGACGGCTTGGGCTGGTACGGGAACTCCTACGCGACGGACTGCGCGGACGCCGCGAAGCGGGCGGCTGACGGAGAATGCACGAACCGGTTGGAGTGCTGCTTCCAGTACACCAATGGCGGAAAGGACGTGTGTTTATGCGGGTCTGATCCAAAGCTCCTGGGCCAGCCCACCTGTCAGGCTCTGGCGGAGTTCGCGGGCGGCAAGGTCGTGGACATCTGTTCGCAATATCTCCCCACGGGGGGCAACTGCTGGCCTCCACCGTGTCAGTAGCAATCGGGCACAGCCGCAGTGCACGAAGTGCGAGAGCTCTCGCCGAGTCGACGACGCCACCGCACCAGCAACGTGACCGCCGGAACTAACCGGCCCATCCAGCATCGAGCGCGCCCACACACGCGGGCGCGCCGTCGGGATTGCACTCGAAGACCGACGTCCAACCTTCGGGGACGCAGGTGTCCGGGAAAACCCAGCAGCTACCTGCTGGATCGATCCCGCACGAAACGACCGCTCCGCCCATGCATTCGGACCGACACGCCACGAACTGTTTGGTGCCACCCGGGACTTTCGCACCGTAGAGCGCAGTACACTTTCCCGGCCCCGCGGCGCTCAGGCACGCTTCTTCGTCGAGACCCTTGCACACCGCGCTGGCGTCGACATCGGTAGAACCGTCCGGCGTGCCGGCATCCGCACAAGGCGGAATTTCGTCGTAGGTTGGCCCGCACAGGATGCACTCCGTTGCGGCGCTGCATGGGTCGATGAACCCGTCGGTTTGATACGCGGTTTTCTTGCACGGTCCGACCGGCGACTCGTTCTCGGACTTCACGCCAACGAGCTCGTGCGAGATCGCGTCGAAGGCGTAGATACCGTACCCATATCCCCACTTCGGATGCCCCCGCTGGACCCATTCGTGGCCGCAACCAGTCCGAATCGAGATCCGCGCCCCGCTGCATTCCTTGGCGGCTTCGTACACCGGGCACCACAGCTCCTGGCAATAACAGGACAGGGCGTTCATCGCTGAACACTCGCAGTGCGCGTCGTCGGGAGCATCCGAAACGTTCGCGTCCGTCCCCGTGTCGCGGTGATCGGGGCTCGTGTTCCCGCTGCACCGGAGTAGCCAAATTGCGCCGAACGCCAGCATCAATCCCGCAGATCGACTTCGCAGCCGGGCCATCTCGTGCAGAAGGTGATGGACGGAGTCCCTATGGTCAAGGTTCCTCGAACGACGGCGCTCTCCGTCCCCAAGACCTTCATGCCGGCCGCTGGCATCGCGGTCACGTCGACCGTCAGCGCCATCGAACACGGGAAGGACGGCTGTTCGATTCGCCGGCTAGTGCACGACGATGACGGTCAGGTCGCGCTTCTGGCTGCCTTCTGGCACACACGACCCATCGTCGCAGGAGTACACGCGGGATTGTCCGCAACCGTCAACGCGGAAGGTCTCCTCTTGAACCCACCGCACGTTGATTGCGCTTGCGGGGCAATCCAGCTCACGCGCCGCGCGCTCCTTGGCCGCACCGGCCTGGTACCCTTCGCGCCAACACCCTTGGTCAACGTGGCATTCGTAGATCGCGGAGTCACCGCACCCCGCGACCTTGTAGCGGTCGCTCTCCAGCTCTTGAGCGCGAACCGACCGCGCCGGACAGCCGAAGTCCCGCGCGGCATGCTCGACTGCGACAGCAGACGCGCTGCCACAGGCCGCAGCGGATGCCGAGACAACCACCACAGCAAGAAACGACCGCCACAACGCCATCGCGGGCAACCAGCCTATCACGCGCGCGCACAAATCCGCCCGACACCCGGCAGGCTCGGGTCTCCGTGTGGAGGCGGGTTACCTCGGGTGGCGCCCGCGGGACCGAGAGGTAAGCTTTGGCCTTGCAGCCGGGGCGGCGACGCGCCGGCGGCCTTCGTCTCTTACTTCTCGTGGCCACGCTCGCTCGGCCTGCCGTACGCGAGCTGGCAATCTGGCGCAGCATGGGTGAGCCCCGCTCCATCGTTCGCGGTAGCTCGGGTTTGGGATGGCTCGTGTCTCCCCAACGCGACCGCTGGATGATCTGGCTGCGTGACGGGGCGCATGCGCTGCTCAGCGTCGAGCGAGGCTCCGGCGAGACCCGCGTGTGCGTCGACCTGGTGGGACCCGCTGTGGGCGTGTTCGTGCAGGTCAGCCTGCCGGTCGCTTCGCCCGACCTCGAAGCCGCGCTGCTCGAGGAGGTGGTGGAGGCCGCGGTCGACGGCGACCTGCCGTTCGAGTCCGCGTACCGATCCGCCTGGGCCATCGCCGTGCGCTCGACCGCGCAGGAGCTCCGCACGCGGCGGCGACCGCGCCACTCGACGCAAGCGTAGTGTCCCTCACCGCCCCCAATGCATCGCACATGCGTGCTCGTCAGGGGTGCCCTCGACAATCACACGAAGAGCGCTCTCGGTCGAGGCGCTCGCGGGCGCGCGGATGTTCAGCGCGCGATCCGAAAGACGCCGACCCCGGGCGACGACCAGTAGACGTGAGTGGCGTCGACGGCGAACGGCGTCTGCTCACGCAAGAGGCCCGCGAGCAACTTCGGGCTGACCGTGCGCTGCTCCCAGAGCTCCGCGGGCGAAGGCAGCACGAACCACAGCGTACCGGTATCAACGCGCAGGTCGAACGCGGCGCGGGGGAGGTTCGTCAGCGTCTCGACGGAACCTCCGGACGTACTGACGCGCAGAATGCGCGAGCCGGGTTGGTCGGCCAGATACACGTAGCCGGCGTCTACTCCGATCGCAGACGCTTGAAAGTCGCCGGTAGCGAGCAGCGCGGGTTGAAGATTGCTCGTGGAGAAAGCAAGCAACCTTCCTGGTGAACCGAGGGCAGCAAACAGCGTGTCGTCGTGGACGGTCATCGCCCCGGCATGACCGCCCTCCTCCCAGAACGCCTGCGCTTGGCCGCCGGCGACTGGACGGGTCTCGAACACCACGTGGGTTTCAGTCTGTGCGTCCGAGGCAGCATCGGACGCAGGCGCATCAACGTCCGCGTCCTCTACAGACGCATCGCCCAACGCGGCATCGGACGCGATGTAACCGCCATCCCACGCGGTCGCCCCGCCCAGCTCGGTTGCAGTGAAGAGGCTCGAGCCGTCGCTCGCCCAAGCGTCGAACAGCGGACTCGGGAGGACGTGTGCCTGGTTGTGTTGGGCGAGGTCAAAGGTCTCCAGACCCCACTCGGACTCGAAAATGAGCAGCTCACCATGCACTTCGATTCGGACTACCGGCTCGCTGAGCGGGGCGAGATACGACTCGGAGCCGCTTGCCTTCACGACGCCGAGCCGTGGCCACTTGCCGGTCGATGCGAAGTAGAGATCCCCAGCCAGCACGGCCATGGCCGTGACCTCGGAGGCCACCTCCCAGAGTATCTGTTCGGGTTGATGACATGAGCCGAACGAGCAGGTTTCTTCTTCGCAGCTCTGCCCGCAGGCGCCGCAGTGAACAGAGCTCGAACTCAGGTCTGTCTCACAGCCGTCGGTGGCGGCGCCCGCGTTGCAGTCTCCGAAGCCGAAGACGCAGCCATTGGGCACACACCCCCCGTCCGGGTCGGTCGTGAACGCCACGCCGGCGTCCGGCGAACAAGTGCTGGCGTCCCCACCGCTCGCGGAAGTACCCCCAAACGAGCCGCCAAAACCGCCAAAACTGCCGCCGCTCGCCCCGTAGCCCCCATAGCTACTCGAGTCGGCGCCAGGAAATCCGGCACCGCAACCGCTGTCACCTTGGTTCCCGCCCATGTCGCACGAACACCCGACTCCGCAGACCCCGGCAAAGAGCAACAGCGCCTCCCGCATCCCACATCGAGCGTAGCACGCGGTGCGCTTTGGTCACGGTCGGCGCCGATTTGAGAGCGCGGCCCACGGGCGCGTTCGAGTGTCGACAACGTCGCCACGCCTTCTTCGAAGTCCTCGCGCCCAGCGCACGCCAGCCCTGCCAACTTCACCGTCCATCGCGCTTCCGCGGGCGAACAACCACCGTGTCACCGCCGGCGGCTCACACGAACCGATCGAGTATTTGGACGAGCATCAACAACGCGACCGCCGAACGCACACGCGGGCCGCCGTACACGATGAAAGCGCCAGCCAGGCCCAGCCCCATCGCCAGCTTGCCCCAGGCGGCCACCGTGAACACGCCACTCGCGCCCACCGCCAGGCTCGGCAGGAACGGGACCAAGTGCTGACGTCCGTCGGACTGGCCCGGAGATGTGCTGGGCGCGCTCGCTGTGAGCAAGCGTGCGACGACGTAGATGAAGAGCGCAATTCGAAGCCAGCCCACCGGGATCCCGTCCGACGGACCCCCGACGAGGGCGACGACGGACGCCATGACGAGCACCTCCGCGATGTCCCCGCGGGGGAGGCGCTCACGGAGCTCGACCAAGCCAACTCCCAGCGCAACGCCAATCAGAAATTGAATCGTAGAGCTCATGGCTTGATGACCTGCAAGCAACGATAGTAGTCGAGCAGCTCATTCCCACACATGAAGCCACCGATTCCGAGCGCGACGAGATCGGCAGGCCCGGTGGCAACGCCCGCACCGGTGACGAGCACCGCCGTGCCGCACGTTCCGCTGGCCTTCGCACCCTGAAGGTAACAGTCGGGCTGTGCCGGTGTTGCGGCCGCGGGCGGCCGCGCCCCCGCTGGCATTGGTTGCAGCTTGGGCTTGGGAGCTTCGGCACGGGCTTCGATGCCAGCCTGCCGCGAGAGCTCCCGAGCGATCGCCGAAGCGTCGGAAACCGGTTTCGCGGCGCGGCTCGCCTTCCGGTTCTGATCGACGAGCAGCTGCACGGCCTTCGGCAGGACGGGAGCCTGTTCCTGCTTGGCGTCCGGTTTTTTTCGGGGAAGTGGCTCCGCTTCGGGGCGGAGCCGGAACTGATCGACAGCGCGGGATCCCACTGGATTTGGCATGCGAGGTGCTCGGACACCGCGCTCGCTGGGTTGCGCGATATTTTGCGCCACCGCGTAGTGTTCGAAAACCCAGCCCAGGAAATTGCCGGCGATTTGGGGGCGCGCGGACGATTCGATGTCGGGACCGGCTCGGCGGAACCCTCAGCCACTACTACCGGGGCGCGGCTTGATTTCGCGGCGGACCAGTTTTCGTACACTACCGGCTCAGCCGATCGTGATCCAGATCGTGCTGAGAGGCGGCATGGTCACGGCGAGGGAGACGCTGCCGTCTTTGGACGGTGACGCCGGGAGATCGCGGCTGCCGAGATCTCCGTCGAGCAAAGTCAGGCGCGCCGGCGCACCGGCGGGCGTCGCGTGTCCCCGCACGTGGATGGCCAGCTCGCGAGACTGCACCGCCAAGCTCGACGCCAGAATCGACAGCTTCTTGCCGTCCGCTGAGCGAAGACCGGCCACCGCCAGGAGCCCGTCGTCGGCGAATTGGGTCTTGCAGCGCTCCGGCGTCGCATCGGCGACCAGCCCCATCAGTCGCTCCTGAAGGGCGAGGGTGCCCGGCTGCCCATCGGAACCGAAGAAGCCGCCCCGGCCGGATCGAGCGTTTGCAAACGGCGACTTGTGCCCCGGAGGAAACGCTCGCTCATTCGCCCGGTAGTAGCAGGACCCGCTCACGACACCCTGCCAGCGGAGCTTGCACGCGACGACGTAGGCAGCCAGAGCGCTGGCGAACTGCTTCTTCTCGAGCTCGGTGGCCCTCGCCGCTCGGGCCGGGGTCACCGAGAGGTGCTTTTTTACAAAATCTCCCGCCTGCCACTCCGTGTTCCAGAGCTCGGTTTGGCGCATGCCGTGCCGATCGAGCATCGTACGGAAGGCCCGCGCCAGGCCCTCGTTGGCTTTGGGTGAGACGTCGTCGCCGTAGGTGTGGAAGCTGAACACGGGCCAGCTCTTGCCGGCCTTCGTGATCTCGGCGAGCGATTTGTCGAAGCGTGGCTGCCAGTCCGGCCACTCCGCGAGCGACAGCGGGATCCCCGGCCCCACGGCGCGCACGGCGCTGTCCGGGTGAGCGCGGTTGTAGCGCTCGATAGTGTCCAGGAACGCCAGGAAGGCCGACCCGAGACGCTTGGCGTCGGGGCCGGTGAAGCCACCGAGCCCGCTTGGTTCGTTCACGAACTCGACCGCGTCCACGCAACGCTCGAAGCCGCTTCCCCAACCATTGTTGAAGTGCTCGAGGCAGCGCGCGACGACCCTGCCCCAGCGCTCGAGATTGGCGGGCGGACGTCCACCGAGGTTCACGCCCTCCCAGCGATCGGTGCGACCGACGTCGTAGGACGATTGCCACAAGACGTGGACGCCGGCGTCCCGCGCCGCGCGCACGTGATTGTCGATGGCCTCGAAATGGTAGCTCGCTTCGCTGTCGGGATCGGCGTTTTCGTCGGGGAAGATCCCTCCCAGGGTGAGCGTGTTCGGGAAGCAGTCCTGCGGGAAGCGCGAACGTTGGATGCCCGCGGTGCGAAACTCGATCACGCGCGTGGGCTCGCCGTCCAAGATGGGCGCCGGGGAGCCTTGCACGCCGGACAAGCGCTGAAACGGTCCAACCCCGATGGCCGCGTCGATTTCGATCGCGTCAGGTGGTCGAGGCTTTGCGTCGTGGAACTCCGGTGCGGAGCCGCGTCGCCGGCAACCCGAGACGCTCACGGGCAGCAGCGGGGCCAAGACCGCGAAGCCGAAGCGCCGGCGGGAAATACTTCTCAGCATGCTCTACCTGCCTACGCCCGAACGCCTCGGCGGCGCAATTCATCCAGCTCGAGCGCAGATCCCGGCCCCAGGGCCTTCGGGCGGGTGGCCCGGGCGCCCGGGGGCCATGGGTGGTTGCGGAACACACAGCGGGGCTCAGCTCGCGTCTCGGTCGCTGGTGAGTGCCGGATACACGACGCCGGCATGGCGGGTGGGGCGCGAGCAAGCAGCCACGGCGGAGCAGCACACCCCCCCCCCCCCCCCCCCCCCCCCCCCCCCCCCCCCCCCCCCCCCCCCCCCCCCCCGGCCCCGCCCCCCCCCCCCCCCCCCCCCCCCCCCCCCCCCCCCCCCCCCCCCCCCCCCCCCCCCCCCCCCCCCCCCCCCCCCCCCCCCCCCCCCCCCCCCCCCCCCCCGCCCCGCGCGCCCCCCCCCCCCCCCCCCCCCCGCCCCCCCCCCCGCCCCCCCACCGCCCCGATCCCCCCCCCCCCCCACCCCCCCCCCGGCGCCCCCCCCCCCCCCCCCCCCCCCCCCCCCCCCCCCCCCCCCCCCCCGGGCGGCCCCCCCGGCCCCCCCCCCCGGCCCCCCCCCCCCCCCCCCCCCCCCCAACCCCCCCCCCCCCCCCCCCCCCCCCCCCCGCCGGGGCCCGCCCCCCCCCCCCCCCCCCCCCCCCCCCCCCCCCCCCAACCCCCCCCCCCCCCCCCCCCCCCCCCCCCCCCCCCCCCCCCCCCCCCCCCCCCCCCCCCCCCCCCCCCCCCCCCCCCCCCCCCCCCCCCCCCCCCCCCCCCCCCCCCCCCCGCCCCCCCCCCCCCCCCCCCCCCCCCCGGCCCGCCGGGCCACCCCCCCCCTGGGCGGCGGCCGTCCTGACGGCTTCGCTCTCTCCCCCCCCCCCCCCCCCCCCCCCCCCCGGGGCCCGGGCCCCCCCCCCCCCCCCCCCCCCCCCCCCCCCCCCCCCCCCCCCCCCCCCCCCCCCCCCCCCCCCCCCCCCCCCCCCCCCCCCCCGGGCCGGGGGGGGGGGGGGGGCCGCCGGGCGGCCCCCCGGGGCCCCGGGGGGGGGGGGGGGGGGGGCGGGCCGCGCCCCCCCGGGGGGCGGCCCCCCCCCGCCCCCCCCCCCCCCCCCCCCCCCCGGCCCCGGCCGGGCCCCCCCGGCCCCCCCCCCCCGCCCCCGGGCCCCGGGGCGCCCCCGGGCGCCCCGGGGGCGGCCCGGGGGGGGGGGGGGGGGCGCCGCCGCCCCCCCCCCCCCCGCCCCCGCCCCGCCCCCCCCCCCCCCCGCCCCCCCCCCGGGGCGGCCCGGGGGGGGGGCGGCGGGGGGGCCGGGGGGGGGCGGGGCGGGGGGGCCCCGGGGGGCCCCCCGGGCCCCCCCCCGCCGGGGGGGGGGGGGGGGGGGTGGGGGGCGGTTCCCTGGGGGGGGGGGGGGGGGGAGGGGGGGCGGCGGGGGGGGGGCCCGGGCCCCCCGGCCCCCCCCGGGCCCCGGGCGGGGGCCCCCCCGGCCGCCCCCCGGGCCCGGGAAAACCCCCGCCCCTTCCCCCGCCCCCCCCACGCGGCGCGGGCGCCCCCCCGGCTGGGCGGCGGTTTTTGTCGCGCCCCCCCCGCCGCCCGGGGGGGCGCGCCGGCCCCCCGCCCCCGCGGCGGGCCTTTGGCCCCCCCCCGCCGCGCGGGGCGCCGCCCCCGGCGGGGCGAGCACCGCGAACCCAACCGGCTTCGCCTGCGGTCAGTGTCACGTCGTGGAGGTGCTCGCGGCGGCGTGTCGAGAGCTCGGGACTCGTAGTCGCATCGGCGGGACTGGCCGGCGTGAGGGTCGGCGCCTTCACGGGCCGCTCATCCTGATCTCCGCCTGCACCCCGCCGGCCGGCAGCGCACGGACCACGACCCGGTCACCCCGTGCGTAGGCGATCGAAGCCTCGTCCGGGGAGATGACCGGCATCTGGCTGTCTGCCTCGAGCTCGATCTTTCCGCCGTCGTAGACGACGCTCATGCGTTCGGCCAGCGCGACGTGATAGCGCGAGGAGTGCCCGAGCGGCGCAAGCTGCGCGGCGCCGTCGGGGCTGCACGCGCGCACTTTTTCGCGACCCTTGGGCAGGCGCGGCAACGAGTGCCCCGGCGAGGGAGAAAAATCGAGGTAGGGCGCGCCGAGCAGACCCGGAGAGTCGGCACATCCGTACTTACCCGACCTGAGATCGAGCTTGGCCACACCCCCGCAACCCTCCAGGAACAGCGTCTTTCCATCCGGCAGAACACTGCCGGCCAGCATCGGGCCTTGGTCGCATCCGGGGAGGATGCGGGGAATGCGCCGCTGAGTCTTGAGCGTCTTTCCGTTCAGTACGATGCCCTCATCACCGCACGTCACGAGGAGCAGGTCCCCGGTCGAGTTCGGTGTCGGGTTGCCGAGCTCGAGATCGGGCGCGCAGCGTACCTTTGCGCGGAGCTGGGCGGTAGCGGTGAGCAGATCCCAGCGCACGACCTCCGCCTTGCCGAGCGTGAAGCCGAGATCGTGAGTGTACGCCGCCCGGGGCGCGGTCGTCGGGTACAAGCGCAATGGTAAGCCAGGGCCCACCGCGGTGCCGCGCTGCGCGTCGAACAGCAACGCGGTCACCACTTCGACGTCGTTCGGTCCGTCGCTCACGAACGTCAGGCTCAGGCGTTTCCCGTCCGCCACTGCCACGACTGTTTCCAGCCGGGCATCCGCCGGTACCCGGGAAGCGTCGAGTCGCAGCAGCGACGAGCTACCTTGCACGAGCACCGCACGTTCCTTCTCGAGGTGGATTGCGGGCCGATCGCTCACGAGCGTGCCGGGGCCCTGATAGGCCACGACGAGGTCGGGCGTCGTCAGGAAAGTGAGGCGCTCGGCGCGGGCGAGGATGACTCCCGCGAGCTCCGGCGAGGCCACGACATTGACCTCACCCTCGGGCAGCTCCACGTGCTTCGACTCGCCCCGGGGCGTGCGGGCCGACAGGAAGTGTTTGCTCGTCACGACCAGCGTGCCATCAGCGAGAAATTGCACGCGGTCGGGTGGCTCAGGCGGCTGCTGCTCGGCGACCGGCGGCGAGGGCGGCGGCTCCCGCACTGCCGTGGGGCTACCAGCGGCTTCCGTACGCACCGCTTGCCGAGACGCGCCCGGGCTGGGAGGGCGCGATGGAGCGCAAGCGTAGACCCAACCGACGGCGAAGAGTGCCGGCGCGCAACACAGCATGAGCCCTGTCGTTCTCATCAAGGTCCCCAATCTCCTATCAGCGCGGTGGCTCAGCCGTCGAACCAGGTCTCATCGCAGGTCCCCGGCCGAGTGTGACACCCTTCCTAGGCGAGAACTCCGGCGCTGCCGAGAGCGAACCGCAGCGCCGACGTGATCGGCGGGCCACCGCGTCAATGGACCCTCGACCAAGCGACGGACCTGGTGTCGTCCACGAGGGCCGCCGCCAGGGCATGTCGCGCGGAAGCGCAACTCGCGCTTGGCACCTGCCAACCAGAAGCTGGCGGGCCGAACCCAAGGCTTGCGGGCAAATCCGCGCGAACCACCGTGGGCATGGGATCTGCTTCGTGTGCTCTGCGTGACCCAGTGGCTCCGCGCTCTCCTTGCCGTCGCCTGCGTGGTGCTCGTGCGCTCGCCCGCAGTCGCCGCCGACTCCTGGTCTGAGCCGTTCCCGGGTGTGAAGCGCCTCCACCGGCAGACCAGTACGCAGAACATCAACGCGCTCGTGGTCGATCTCTGCACGCCGGGCATCTCGTTGCGCGGCACCGCCTCCGGCGAACGCAAGAAGAAGACGTCCAGCTTTGGCGCGGCGGTGGGCGCGCAAGCCGCCATCAACGGCGACTTCTTCAGCTTCACCGACTACTCGACCAACGGTCCGGCGGCGCATGCCGGCCAAGTCTGGGGCGGAAGCGACCACGGCTACGTCGCGCCGCTCGCCTTCGGCGCGAATCGCGCCGAAATCTACCCGCACGAAGCCGGCGGAGGTCCCGAAGCGTGGGCCCAAGAGCTGGTGAGCGGTCACCCCACCGTGCTCTGGGGCGGCGTGAAGCGCGACAACAACGGAGACCCATTGTGTACCGCGCGCCACCCGCGCACCGCGGTCGGCTTGTCCGCCGACCGACGCAAGCTGGTCATGACCGTGGTCGATGGTCGCAAGGCGAACCAGCTCGGCTACACCTGTGACGAGCTCTCGGCGCTGCTCAAAGAGCTGGGGGCCAACGACGGAATGAACCTCGATGGCGGGGGATCGTCGACGATGTGGCTGGGTGGCAGCGTGATCAGTCAACCGTCGGACAGCACCGGCGAGCGCACGGTGGGGAACCACCTGGCCCTCTTCGCCGGGGGCAACGGCGCCGCGGCGCACTGTCCTGTCCCGGACTATCGCGCAGAGTTCGTGGGCGCCGGAGGCTGGCCAGGGGGCACCAAAATGACGCTCTCACCGGGAGAAGAGGCCACCGGATATCTCGAATACAAGAACACCGGCAAAGCCACCTGGAAGGCCGGCGTGACCAAGCTCGGCACGAGCGAGCCGCGGGATCACGAGGCTGTGTTCGCCCACTCGAGCTGGCCGAGCCCGAACCGCCTCGCGGTGCTGGACCAGGACGTGTTACCGAGCGCAGTCGGCCGCTTCAGCTTCACCTTGCAGGCGCCGGACGAGCCTGGCGAGTATGTCGAACACCTGAACTTGGTACAGGAAGCGGTCACGTGGTTCTCCGACTCCGGCGGGCCCAAGGACGACGTCAACTGGCTGAAGGTCACGGTCGTCGACCTCGCCGAGCCGCCACAGTCGGAGACGGGGGGTGCGGGCGGCTGGGCTGGCGAGCCGTCGCTCGGGGAGGGCGGCGACGCCACTACTCCGAGCAGCGGCCAGCGCACGAAGCTGATGAGCGATGGCAGTGAAGGTTGCGCGACGCGCCCCCTGCCCCGCTCGACGCAACCGGGGCAAGGCCTGCTGTCGTTCGTGCTCGCGCTGATGGCGTGGCGGAGATCAGGCCGCCGGGCAGCAGGGCGTTCTCGAGCATCAGCTCGCGACACGCTCTGAGCGCATCGACTGCCAAACCCGGCAGCACCGACGCCGGCCGCGACACTTCACGTGCGGCCGTGCCGGCCCGTGATCATCGCGCGGACGCGCGAAGTGGCCAGGCTGCCGCGCCGGTTGTACGGGCTCAGCGCAACTTGCTGGTTGTCGTGGTCAGTCTGGCACTGAACGCAGCGGCGCACGCCCGCAACGGCTTCGCGCCGCGCCCTCGGGATCTCCTCGCCACAGTCCTCACAGTGAGTGAGGCTCTCGGTCACCGGTCGCCGGCTCCGGACGCGAGCGATCTCACTCTCCACCGTCGCGTCGATCTGCTCCTGAACTGCCCCGTCGCGAGCCCAGCCAACAGCCATGGCACACTCCTCTCTGCTCGTCGTGAGCAGGAAACGTAGCACGTGGCCGCTCCGTTCACTGCCGCTGCGGCGCCATCCGCTGGCGCGGTGACGAAGGCCGCGCCGAGGAGACCGACCGAGACTCGAGGCCGAGCGCCGGGCCCGACAAGACAGCCCATGATTGATCCGAAACCCGGCCCCGCAGGGGTGCCGGCTTACTCCGGGGTGCGCGGCGCGCGCACCGTGTCCCAGCAGGCTTGTTCGGCCTGAGCGATCACGTCATCGTTCAACTCGAAGCGACCTTCCCAGTGCGCCCGCATCATGCCCACAAAAGCGCCGAACACGAGCTCCATCAGCACGGTCGCGTCGAGCGGCTTGAGCAGGCCGTCGGTCTGTGCCTGCTGGATTACGCTGCGAGCGAAGCCTTTCAGGGTGCCATCGACGGCGCGACTCTCGTCGTCGAGGTACGACGCATGGTTGTGTAGCTCGATGAAGGCGAAGGCGCTGGGGTTCTCGCGTGCGAAGGCGATCATCTCGTGCCACATGACGCGGAACTGCTCGCGCGCGCCGGCCTCGTGGGGGAACTTCGTGAAGACGCGCTGAGCTATCGCCATCTTCCAGGTGCGAAAGAGCGTGTTGACCAGCACTTCTTTACTGTCGAAGTAGTGATAGATGGTGCCGGCGGCCACGCCAGCGCGCTTGGCAATTTCGGGGATCGCCGTGCCGTAGAAGCCGCGATCCACGAAGCAATGCAGAGCCGCGTCGAGCACCGACTCGCGTCGGTCCGGGCGGTCGGGGGGCCGACCGCGCTTGGCTGGGGTAGACATTTCTTGAATGAATATTCGAATGATTTTAAAAACTTGTCAACAGGCGGCACAAAATCGGTTTGACATGGATGTTTTTCATCCATAAAGAGACCTCTCACAATTCCTGACTGAATATTCATTCATGAAAGATGAGAGCAACACCATGAAGACCGGACAGCAGATTCTAGCCGCCACGATGATGATTTTCGCCTCGACTGCCTGCGACGACCTGCCCCCGGGCAACGTCAAAGACCCCCACTATTGGGGCAACGCCTTCCTGAAGAAATACGAGAGCGAGCTCGTGATCGACCAGCTCGAGCCGGGCCCGCCCAAGCTCACCACGCCGCGCGTGGTGCTGCTGATCACCGGAGTGACGATTCCGGCGAAATGGTTCGAGCCGATCGAGGCAAGGCTCCAGCGCGATGGCTTCGTTCCGGTCGTCTACGAGCCACCGGATCTGCTGAGCGGGGACTTGGAGCAGAATACCAAGTGGCTCGGTGAAGTGATCGAAAAGCTCAAGGTGAACTACAAGCAAGACACCATCGACATTCTTGCTGAGTGCACCGGAGGCGTGATCGCCCGCCACTACATTCAATCGCTTGGCGGCAACAAGAACGTATCGCGAATGGTGACTTTCATCTCGCCGCAGCACGGCGTGGCCAAAGCGCCGATGGCAGCGACCATCGCCGGGTGGCCCGCGCTCCACGACCTATCACCGGGCAGCAAGTTCCTGAACGCGGTCAACAATGCTCCCCTGCCCCAGGATGTGTCCTTCACTTCCATCTACAGCTGCACCGACGAGTACATCCAACCGTACGAGTCGTCGATCATTCCCGGCGCCAAGAACATCGGCCTGTGCAATGGCTTCGTCGGTCACTTCGAGTTCTTCTACAACCCGTCCATCTATCTGGTGATGCACGACGCCCTGGTCGCACCGGCGCCGAAGGACACACTGGGCGGCACGGGTGGAAGCGGGTCGGGTGGAGCCGGGTCTGGTGGAAGCGACTCGGGCGGAAGCGGTTCTGTTGGCGGCGACAACGCTGGAGCCGGGTCGGGCGGTAGCGAATCCGGCGGCAGCGCGGGCGACAGTGCGGCGGCCGGCTCTGGCGGAGATCCGGCCGAGGGCGTCGAGGAAGAAGGCGATGGCGCGACCGAGGAGGGTGTATTTTCACCGGAGCCCGACGGCGGCTGCAGCGTGCGCGGAGCTCGGGGTGACGCCAGCAACCCATGGCTGCTGCTCGGCGGCCTCGGGCTCGTGGCATTGGGGCGGCGGCGGGCGGCGCGCTGACGCGGCGCCCCGGCGAATTTCGCGCCGCGACCGTGGTGGCGTCGCCTTGGGCCTTGGCGAGCGCAGCGACGGTCGAACGCGGGCGTATCGCAAAGATGGCCGAGCACGCCACGGCGAAGAGAACGCGGGACATGCGTCGAGGGTACGCGGGCCTGGTTGCGAGCGCTCGCGCAGGGAGAGGCCGTCACGAGGAGCTGGTGATGAACCCCACATTTTCGCTGGGGCTCGTCGACACGACCAGTCCCGCGCTGAGTCCCCAAAATAGCGCGCGCTGGGCCTGGCTGCGGGTTGCCGTTCCGTCTCTACACAGACTCTGTTCGAGAGCTTCGAGCTCGCACGGCTCCTCGAGCCGCGCGAGTACGGTATGCTCATGCGCCAACAGCCCGAGGTCGTGCTCCTCGGGCTTCCCCGACAAAACCAGCGGCAGCCCCCGGAGCGGGTTCACCAACGCTTCGACCTCCGCGTCGGAGTAGCAGCGTCGGACGACGGCAGCAGGCCACGACCCCGCTGAGCCGATCCGTCTGGGAGCCCGCAGCCCCGGCCGCAAGCCGGGCGTGAACGAGATGCTGCCCTCGACCCAGTTCCCAATCTCGATGAAGCGCTGCTCGAACTGCGCGACCAAGAGTCGGAGGACTGGACCTGCCGCCGCGAGCCCGCTCGCAACGAGGGCGTCTCCGAGGCGTCGACCTTGCTGCGCCGCCCAGGCCACGACCTCGTCCAGCTGGTCTTCATCCAAGATCCCGGCCG
Source organism: Myxococcales bacterium (assembly GCA_016706225.1). Lineage (NCBI taxonomy): Bacteria > Pseudomonadati > Myxococcota > Myxococcia > Myxococcales > Myxococcales bacterium. The sequence goes on along the minus strand of JADJKB010000008.1, from coordinate 8,739 downwards.
CGAGCACCGCCCTGCCGAACAGCTCCGAAGGCTCGGTGCTGGCAACGAAACAAGGCGAGCCGTCCTGGTAATAAACCCGCTTGTGCCGCGGCCCGGCCTTCAGGGCCAAGAGCCCGGTGGCGCGGGTGCGCGCCAAGCTGAAGAGCAGCGACGGCAAGCGCGTGCGCTCGAAGGGCATGCGCCACGCCACGCGTTGCTCCGCCGCATCGTCGAACTGATAAGCAGGGGCGTTGGCGGTGAAGCGGAGTGCTGCCACGGAGCGGGCTGGTTTGGGTGGCCCACCGAGCTCGCAGACCTCCGCGCCCGCGCGGAAGCGGCCAGTCGCCAGGTGGCCCAGCAATTGGGCCAGGGAGAGACCGCCCGCAACCCTGCCGTTGGGTTCGAGCACCGTGAATGTCGAGGGACTGACGCGGAGGGTCAGCCGCTCGGGGGCGCACCCGAGGGTTGGATTCGCGCGCGCGGTCATCACCATCAGCCGTGCGGCGTCGATCTTCCCTTCGACATCCGCTGCCGTTCGGCCCCGGGCATTGGCGGCGATTCGCACTCCGCTGGCCTTGCCGACCAGACCGCGCTCCAACAACCACACGATCAAGTCCACTTCGGTCGGGAGGTCACCCAGCTGGATCGCGGCCTCGCGAACGGCTCGCTCGAACTCTTTGGCGGTCTGGAAGCGCGCGGCGGGATCGCGAGCCAACGCTCGTCGCAGGACGTCGGTAGTGGCTGCACGGACGCGCGGCTGCAGCTCGGCCAGGGAGTCGTCCACCTCGCAATCGAACGCCTGGACCAGGAGCTCCAGCTCGCTGTCGCGGTCGAACAGCCGATGGCCCAGCAGCAACTCCGCCATCACGACGCCGGCGGAGAACAGATCACTTCGCGCGTCCGTGGGCTGGCCGCCGACCTGCTCCGGCGACATGTAGCCGATCTTTCCGAACAGCCGCGGAGCCGGCAGGCTGGGGCCGAGCGCGCTCTTCGCGACGCCAAAATCGCCGAGCTTCACCTCTCCCAAGCGCCCGACCAAAACATTGTCCGGGGACACGTCTTGATGAACGATGCCGAGGGGCCGACCCGCGGGATCCGCGGCGTTGTGGACGAAGTCGAGGGCACCAAGCACACGGCTGACGATCATCAGCGCGAGCGGTGCCGGGAGCGGATGCGCGCCGCCCCAGCTTTGAAACACGTCGCACGCTACGCCATCGACGAGCTCCATCACCAGGTAGGGAGAGCCATCCGCGACTCCGAGGTCGAAGCCCTTCACCAGATTCGGATGGGACAGCATCGTGCTGAGCCTGGCCTCGTGAAAGAACAGGTCTGTCAGGCGCTCCTTTTCTCCGAGCTTGCGCAGGAACAGCTTGAGCGCGAAGCGCCCGGTGACCCCCGGCGCGACCTGTCGCACCGCGGCGTAGACGTCCGCCATGCCGCCGCGGCCGATGTACTCGACCAGCCGGTATTCTCCGAGGTAGCTGCCGACCAGTCCGCCCGACACTTCCGCCCCGGTGGCGGCACCTCCTTGAATGACCCGGAAGGGTGTGGCTTGGGCGACAACAGGCTTCATCGCGGGGTCCCCTCAGCCGCTGCCGCCGAGCGTCCCGTACACCTCGTTGAGCGTGTCGCTCGGGATTGCCCGCAGGCACTCCAAACAGAACGCGGGCGCGCCCTCCGTGGACGCGTCCAAGTCGTGGGTGCTGCCGCACGACGAGCACAAATCGATTCCGCGCTCGCCCGGCAAAAACCCGGCAGTCCGCAGCTGACGCCGGGTCAAGACCCCCACGAGCTCCCCGTTCTCCGCCATCACGGGCAGACCATCCGCGCCGGTTTCGAGGGCGAACTTCGCCGCCCTTTCCAGCGTGTCGGTTTCGAGCAGCCGCGGCGGATTGCGGTTCGCGATCTCTTCCAGTGACGAGAACGGACGAGCAGCCTCCAGCGCTTCCCCGAACACCACGCCGAACAAGCGGCGGTCCCGGGCAACCAGCGCAAAGTGTACGCCGCGAGCCCGGAGCAGTCGGCGCGCGACGTCGGCTCGCATGCGGAAGTCGACCAGCACCGGATCGCGGCACATCAGACGAGAGACGCTGGGCCCGCTCTCGGTCGCGGGCTGCGACGCTCGGGCGAGCTGAACTTGGCGGGCGTGCTCCGCCCTTGGTCGTATCGCGTTATCCATCACCACCCCTTTAGTGGCTGGCACCATCGAGCCAGGTTGATGTGAAGCGATTCTCGAAGGCACTTGGCTGAGCAAGCGCGCTCAGTAAGTCTAGAACTTCGCGCGGGCCACGCAACCCCGAGCGAAAAGAACTGACCGGATTTCGCGTGTCGACACGAGCGTCGTTTGCTCACGGGTGCACGGACGGCGGGGGGGCGCTCTGGTTCACACGGGCGACGCTTCGGGGCGAATTTCCCCAGCTCTCTTCCTGTCTTCGCGCAGATACGGAGATCATGAGCACATCGCAGCAACGATCGTGCCGGTCGCGCGGGCGCGTGTGTCGAAGCTGCCGCGCGCGAGGCGGCTGCATGCCAGCGGCTACAGCGTCTTCGGGCAGAGCCTCGTCGCTGGCATGACGCCCCGCTGAGGGTTCGACTCGGCGCGGGGTTGGCGTCCGGGTGCGCCGCGAGCCTCATGAATAAAAACGAACGGCGAAGGCGCCGCCCGCGAGCCACGCAAAGCTTGTCATGCTAAGCATCTCGCAGACGAGCCCCCGATGCCGCGCGCCCTCCCCGCTTCCCCCTGCTGTGAACGACGGCTTTGCTGCGGCACGACGTCGGTCTGGTCTGGGTCGGCGTTTGAGTTTTATCGGCTGAGGCTACGCGGGTTAGCGCGCCAAGCGCGCGGCAAAAAGAAGGGGAGCTACGACAGCGGAGAGGTCCAGCACCGTACCGGCGCACTTGCTCGTTCCTCCCGCGCACTGGATGCCGCAGACGCCGCCGACGCAGATTTGGCCGGTCGCGCACGCGCCCGGCGCACGTGCGTGCATGCCCTCCATCGGCCCCATGACCATACGCCAAGGCGTCTGCGCGCCTTAGCGCCGCGGCCACTCACGAGCGACCTTCCGCTGCCCGCGTGCTGGCGACGGCTCGCGTCATGCTCGCAGATCGCGCGGCATGCACGGGCTCGGTCCAGCGAACCGAGCCCGGTGACGGCCACTCTGGGCGAGGACTGGTGCCTTCGACCTTCAGCCAATGGACGGTCGGCGTGCCGGCCTTCGCGTCGCGCGCGATTGGCGGCGAGACAAGGTGAAGATCGAGAACGTCGAGGTCGCTCAAGCTTCGCGCGATTTCGAGTACGGTTTCACGCTTGTGCCGTGAGCGAGGTCACGCGATGGACGCGCCCGGGCGAGGCGACCGTCGGTGCTTCCGCCTCCACCACCCGTCGAGTCGCGAACGAGCCGACGCGCCAGATGCGTAACGTCAGCTCGCCTCGAACAGGGCGCACGGTTCGCCGTGGTTTGGCTAGTAGAGCTGAACCTGAATCGACACGGTCTGAGGCCCACCGCTGAACGGTGTCACCGTGGTTTCGGCGATCTTCGTGGTGACGCACTTGGCGGTCAGGGTTCCGGCGTAGGGGGCGGCGTTGATCTTCGCGCTCTGAACCTGGCCGTTCGGGTCGAATACGACGCTCACCGTTGCGGCGCCGGAGGGGGCTTCCGCCGACCGACACCGTCCGGCCTTCACACCGTTCGCGGCCAGCGCCTTCAACGCGGCCCTGCGATCGAACTCCTCACCTCCGGCCGGCTGCGCTGGGGGCAGGTTCCTCCGCCTTTGCCGCCGCAGCGTCGATGGCGACGGCGGCCGCGGCGTCAGGAGCGGCCGGAGGGGGCGCGCTAGCGGTTGGTGACACGTCGAGCGTCGGCTTCGACGGGGGCGCTTCAGCCGGTGCCAGCGTCGGACGCTCCGGCGCCGGGCTTGGCTCGGCCGTGGGCGTGGCCGTCGGGGTCGAGCTCGCCGGTCGCTCCGGGTCTCGCAGAAAGTACCAACCTGCGAGGACTGCCACACCGATGGCCGCGATCCAGAACATGCTCGACGACGCCGCCGGCTCGTCCTGCTTTGGGCGCGCGTCGACAGGTCGTTCCTCGCTGGAGCGCTCCGGCTTTGGCTCAGCCTTGCGCGCGACGGCCGCTTTGCTGCCCTTGGACTTGGACTTGTTCGCCTGCTTCGCGGGCGCGGGTTTCGTTTCACCGTTGCCGCCGTCGATGGCCTCGTTCTCGTGCGCGTCAGCCTTGTCGGTGTTTTCAGCTTCGTCAGCCTCGTCGGCTTTGTCAGGCTCGTCGGCTTTGTCAGGCTCGTCGGCTTTGACAGGCTTGTCGGCTTTGACAGGCTCGTCGGCTCTGTCAGGCTTGTCGGCTTTGTCAGGCTCGTCGGCTTTGTCAGGCTCGTCGGCTTTGACAGGCTTGTCGGCTTTGACAGGCTTGTCAGCCTCGTCAGCCTTGGGCTCGTCAGCCTTGGCAGGGTCGGCTTTGGCTTCTGTCTGATCCGGTTCGTCCGCGTCCGGCTTCGAATCGCGTCGCTCTTTTCCGTCTTCGCTGGCCATGGCCCCTCCTGTTCTGCTCGCGACAAACGCCACGACGCGGACGAGGCTACTTGCCTGGCGCGAGGGGGTCGACTGTTTCCGGGCGCTCGTGCCGTGGGCAGGAATTGCGTCGGAGGCCCGAGCCTCCCTCGCCCGTCGTCTTGCTACCGCTGCCGAAGTCGACGTTGCCACGGTATCCTCGCCGTTCTTCAGCCCGTCGGTGCAGGTCGGCGGCGCGCAGCTGCACTCTCCCCTTCACTTTTTCCACCGTGCGCGCACGAACTGGCTCATGCTCTGCTTTCGCGGCGGCTGGCCCCGGGGTCGAGCTGTCAGGAACCCCCGAACCCCCGCGTCTTCGACTTCATCTGATGTGGATCGCCCTGGTCATCGTCGGCGCCGTCGCCGCGCTGTTCGCCATGCTGGCGCTCATCCCGCGTTTGGTCGTGGGGGCCATGCGAGCGCCGCTGTCCAAGCGCGTCCGCGCGCGGTACCCAGACGAGCACGCGCTGGTCAGCTGCGACTACTCCGCCAACAGCTTCGGCGTGGAGTCCTGGGGGCGCGCCCAGCTCCGGGGCAACGGAGCGCTGGCGCTCGCACCGGCCGAACTTTGTTTCTTCCAGTACTTGCCGGAACGGGATGTCGTCATCCCGCTCGAGCGCATCGTCGAGGTCTCGTTCACGCGGACGCACCTGGGCAAGGCGACGCCCTTCCGTCTGGTCAAGGTGCGATTCGAGGGCGACGCCGGCGCGGATTCGATCGCGGTGATGGTGCGTCGCCCCGACGAGCTACGTGCGCAGATCGAGTGCGCGCGGGCCAGCACCGCCACTTCCTCCACATCGAAAAAGCTTTGACCGCGCATGGCGGCCACTGCCTCCATGAGATTGGCCTGGCCCCCGCGGCCAGAGCGGCGGCCCGACCCGCGGTCGCCCCGGCGCTTCAGATGTCTGATTTGAGCCCATCTACCGACCACCAGTGTGGCGATCACTCTGCCGCGGAAGCCTTCACTCGGATGACGCAGCTGTGCCCCGTGACCATCGCCGCGCCCTGTCGCGCGAGGCGCCTGGCTGCTTCGACATCGTCCAAGGTCTCGAGCTCGAGCGTTACGATCTGCTCCGCGCTCGTACTGCCACTCGATGATGCGGCCTCTGCGGCCAACGCCAGCAACCGACGACGAGCGTTTTCAATCGCGACCTCACGCGCCTCGAGAGCCCGTTCGATCTCCGGACGCAGTTGTGGCGGGGCATCCCAGCCCGCGAAGTGCTTCGCTTGGTAGTCCCACCAGGCGTTCTCGTCTCCACCGGTGGCGTCGCCGGCCGCGCGGCAGATGCGAAGCCCAAGCAGCGCACCGTCATCCCAAAGCACGTCAGCGACCCATTCCTCCGCCCCGAGAGCTCCGCGCCACAGATGAGTGTCTCGCTCCCTGGCTCGTGAGACCAAGATCGAATTCAATAGCGCTCGGTCAGGCTCCGACAGCCTGATCATGCGCAGCCGACGCTTCAGCACTTCCAGCGGAAACCGTCTTGCCAAAAGGCCAACGCCTTCATCGAGAAACGAGACGGATGCGATCGCACTTCCGCCGAAATCAACGTCGATGATCTCGCCGGTGTCCCACACACTCTCGATGGCCCGGCGCAGCTTGGCACCATCCGCACGGGACACGCGCGTTGCACCGCAGATTGCTTCCACTTCGAGGCGCGGCACTAGAACACCTCCACCAGCTCGTGGCCCGTCGCGGCATGCAAGGGTCGCCTCGGGTCGAAGCGTGCGTGAACGGTCGTCCCTCTGAGCCGGGATCCTGGTTCCTCGCCCCGAACGCGAAGACCCGGCCCGAACGATGCTGCGGCCGAAAGGCTTCGTTTCGTCATCACGTCATCCCTCATCACCACTTGTTGCCGGACGTTTCCGAGGCCGAGCCCGCCGCTTCGCTCTCTCCTGGACGTCAACCCGCTGGTGACGGCTTGCACGAGCAGTTCCGTGTCGGTCTGTTGACCGCCCGGGATGTCGGGCCGAAGGCTCTGGCGCAGGGCGCCAGGGATCCCGATTCCGGCGTCGGCCACTCCGCAATCGACCATGCCCGAATCGTCGCGCAAGGAAGCCACCAGGCAACTGATCGGGGAAAGGGAGTGGTCGAACGCATTGGAGCTCAACGACTTCGGTCATCTAACCTGTCCCGAAGCTGCCGCGTATTTCCCTGCCGTTCCACAGCGTCCCACGGAATGAGGTCTCGACCGTGGGTCTCGTGCGTCCGGAACGTGTTCCACCTCGGCGTGCCATTGCCAGCGCCGCGTAGACCTCGAAGAGATGAAGCTCGACCGGGTTCGCTGTCTCCACAGGGACCGTTACCGCCGACGAGTCTCGGCACGTGCCCGGCTTCGGCGACTGCTTCGTCGATCAAATCCGGAGCGAGCACGTGCTGGAGTGGCGCGAGGGCGTCGTGGAGCTGATCGTCGCGGGCGACTACTCGCCCAACACGACCAACGGCTGGCTCTCGGTCCTGCGCGTCATTGCGCAGGAGGCCAAGCGCCGGTTCAAGCTCCCCGAGGCCTTCACGGAGGGCGTGCCGGACTTCGATACCTCCGAGCACGTCACCTACCCCGAGGAGGCACCGAACTCGCTCAACCGCGAGCAGGTGCCGCAGTTCATGGCAGCGCTCCGGGAGCTCCACCCGGCGCACTACGCCATGACCTACCTCGGGCTGGCGACGGGCCTGCGCCCGTCGTCACTGCGACCCCTCAGGCGCACGGGGCCGACCCCGGACGTCCTGTGGGAGCAGCGCCGGCTCCTGGTCCGCCGCTCACAAACGCTCGGCGATACGCCCCTGAACACCACCAAGCAGAAGACCCGTTACACCATCGATCTGCCGCAGGAAGTTCTGGACGTCCTGGAGTGGCACGTGGGCACGCAGCTCGTCACCCCGCAGCAAGCGGAGTCCGAGCTGCTCTTTCCGTCCGTAACGGGTGGCTATCGGTCACCGACGGTGCTCAACAAGCCCTTCGCCGAGGTCTCGGAAGCCATCGGCCTGGGGTACTCGTTCACGCAGAGCGGGATGCGCCGCACGTTCAACGATCTGGCTCGAGCTGCAAAGGTCGAGTCACTCGTTACGCGCAGCATTTCGGGGCACCTCACGGAGCGGATGCAGCACCACTACTCGACGGTCCAACCCGACGAGCAGCGGGAGAGCATCGGGCGCGTCATCAGCTTGTTCGGAGCGCGCGGGGTCGACTCGGGTAGTGATCGAGTGCACCAAAGTGGTGCGTTTCCCACAGTAGGTGGTGCTTCAGGTGGTGCTTCGGATCGTGGAGGTGGTGCCAAAAACGAAAAAGCCGGCTAGCGCATCCACGCCAACCGGCTGATTCTTTTCTGCTTTGCTTGAGCGGGAGAAGAGATTCGAACTCTCGACGTCCACCTTGGCAAGGTGACGTCGAGCGGTGACGGTCGTGTCGACCCGTTACAAATCCACAGGTTAGCGAGGACGCGGCCTGGATGTTCCCTCCCGTTTCGCGGGTGGCTGTGCGGGGTGGTGTGCACGGGGCTCGCGTTGCGGCTCGGGGTCGCGGGTCCCTGGCGCTCGAAACCCGCCTCCACATAGAAGCGGTGCGCTGAGAAGAGGATGCCTTCGGGGAAAAGCCGGAACCACCCGTGCACCTGCGGATCAGGTCGCAAGTACAAAGTGCTGCGGCGCGCCCGAAGCACCGGACGCGCTGGTGCGTTGGGCCTCGCCGCTTTCGCCCATCACCGCCCTAAGCGCTTTGGGTGGCCTGCTCGCGCACCCGGAGAACTGCCATCACGTTTCGAGCTTGGAACATGCGATCCGAGTGGCTGCCACGGCGTCCAAAGGCACAACGACATCCTACCAGGTGCAAGACCTACGGGAAGCGCTACGCGCGTCCCGGGAAGTTAGGCAAGCGCTACGCCTTGATGACCCGCCTGAGTCACTGTTCACCGAGGCGATTCCTTTCGTAGGGGCGATTACCTCGTACATCCGGGCCAGGATACGAAGCCTGCTTCGCCCTTCGGCTTTGTTGCGCGCCGCTCTGCGGTCGGGGCTTCGACCAACCGTGCGCACGCGCTCCTGGCGCTGTCAAACGAGCTTTCGACCCGACTCCGGGCATGGGCGCTGGATGCACTGCCCTCCGAGTTCTTCGGCCGAGCGCATCATCGTACCCGACGATCGCACGCTACGTCGTCCGCTGGCGGGCTTAGGTTCTCAGAAGCGCACCACCGCGCTGCTCGAAAGCCTC